>JBBDRD010000052.1:0-68078 GCA_040905665.1 Trueperaceae bacterium | reverse complement strand
GCGGACGCATGTCTACGAGCGCGTCGGCGAGCTGGTAGGTCGCTGCCTGGTTCTGATAGGCGAGTACCAAATCGGGAACGTCCTGGGTGCCCAGGAGCGGCAGCATCTTCTGGAACAGATCGCCGTAGTGTCCCTGCGTTTCCGCTACTACCGTGATGCCGTACTCGTTCGTCTGGTTGAACTCCTCGACGATCGCCTCCAGCGCCTCGCCGTTGGCGCCCTCATGGACGTGCCAGAAAACTACTTCCTGACCGGTCGGATCGACGCCTGCATACGGATTCTCCTGAGCCGTTACGGCTGTCGCGGTTAGCGCTGCCAGCAAACCCAGCACCAAGATGGAACGCTTCATTCTTTCTCCCTTCGCCCAAACCAAGACTTTCTCCACACTTTACCGGTTGGAAGTCAAGAAACTGTCAGGTGCGGGCCCGAAGCGATTCATGGTCGCTTCACGCTGCCTGGGCCTCGTGCGCGAAAGTGAATCGGATGACTGTTGACTTGCCAATCGATGTGGCCGAGCTAGCCGACGTCTTTGAAAGATACGAGGACGTATCGGCGGCGTACCTGTTTGGTTCATAGTCGCGGCTTTGGAGCTCGGAACCGTGTCGGCTTATCTGCGCAAGGTCTTCGGACGCTTTCTCACAGGCTAGCTATTCGCTCAATCTTCGCCCGTCACCCCTTCAGTCCCGAGGTAGCTATCCCTTCGGTGAACTGCTTCTGGGCGATGAAGTAGAGGACCAGCACCGGCAGGATCGTGATCATCGCGCCCGCCATCAGCAAGTGAGTTTCCGGTCCGGCCTCACCCATGAAGTTGTAGAGGCCCACCATCAGCGGACGCCAATCAGGGTTTGTTGTCACCAGGATCGGCCAGAGGAAGGCGTTCCAGGAGGTGATGAAGGCCAGCAGGGTGACGGTGAGCATGACCGGCTTGCTCATCGGGATGACGACTGAGACCAGAAAGCGAAGATGGCCGGCGCCATCCATCCGCGCCGCGTCCCACAGGTCGAAGGGAATGCGGGCAAAGAACTGCCTTAGCAGGAAGATGCTCACGGCATTCGCCATGAAGGGAACAGTCAATGCCTGGAGGGTATTGATCCAGGAGCCGCCGGGCAGCGGGAAGATGTCACCGCGGATTATGAGGAACTGGGGGATGAAGGTGACCGTCTCGGGGATCATCAGCGTGGCGAGCAGGATGGTGAAGATCAGGTCGCGCGCCGGGAAGCGGATGCGAGCGAAGGCGTAGGCGGCGAGCGTCGAGGTAACGAGCAAACCTGCGATCGTGGTTCCGGTGATGATCACGCTGTTCATGAAGTAGCCGGCGAAGTCGGCGTCGTTCCAGGCCCGCTCATAGTTCCCGAACTGCGGGCGAGAAGGCAGCCACTCTCGGTTGATCGCTTCGCCAAGGGTCATGAACGAGGTGGAGACCATGTAGAAGAAGGGCGTGATGGCGATGATCGCGCCCAGCAGAAGCACGACGTACACCGGCAGGTAACGCAGGCGAAAGCCCAGGCCGCTTCTCCATTCGCCCGCGCTACGACTCTCAGCCATAAAACACCTGCTTGCCCAGCACCCGTTGCTGAGTGATGGTGACGAACAAGATGACGAAGAAGAGGAGGAACGACTGCGCCGCCGCCAGGCTGAAGTTGTTCGACTTGTAGAAGGTATCGAAGATGAGGATGCTGGCGGTGTCCACCGTGTCGCGAGCGAACGGCGTTCGCATCACGTAGATCTGACTAAAGGCTTGCAGGGTGCCGATGAACCCGAGCAGGGTCAGATAGTAGGTGACGGGGGAGAGCAGCGGCACGGTGATGCTCCAGAAGCGCTGACGTGCGTTGGCCCCATCGATCTCGGCAGCTTCGTAGAGCTCGACGGGGATTCCGCCCAGGCCGGCCAGGAAGATCACGACATTGAGACCGGTATAGGTCCAAATCCCAAAAATGATGATGCTGACCAGCGCCAAACTGGGGCCCAGCCATAGCCCGTCGAGTTGCCAGGCCACGCCCGAGCTGGTGAGCCAGTTATTTATGGCGACTATCTGGTTGCCAAAGAGAAGTTCGAGTAGCGGGCGCGGTTCGAACAGCCACCGTTGCGGTTCGATTCCGACGCCGGCAAGCACCTGATTGGCGACGCTGTTGCTACCGGGGGCGAGGGTGCTGCCGCGCGGGCTGAATAGCTGGGCAAAAACCACTGCGGCGGCGACCTGCGGCGTTACGTATGGGAGGAAGTAGATCATTCTGAACCCCTCCTTGCCGCGTATCTTCTGGAACAACATGGTGGCTAGCACCAGCGCCAGGGCGATCTGCACGGGAACCGTGCCAAGGGCGTAGTAGAGCGTGATCACCAGCGATCCCAGGAAATCCCCGCTGCCGACCCGCATCATCGTGTTCCATCCCAGGGCGATCGCCACGCCGGCGCCCATCAGCGTGACCGCAACGACGAGTCGCCTCCAACGCCGCAAGCCCTCGCGGTCGAAGGCGGTGGACCAGAGCCAGTGCGCCACCAGCAGTGCGGCCAGGCCGGCGAGGAACGCCAACGCCGCGCCCCAGTTGCCTACCAGTTCGCTGTAGTGATCCAGGCCGATGAAGCCGCCCTTGCGGATGCGCCAGCGGTAGAGGCTCATGTAGAAGGCGTAGCCGATCGGGAAGAGGCCGAAGATGGCGATCAAAAATACCGACGGTAGGATGAAGAGGTAAGCCGTAAGCTTCTCGCCAAAATGGGCGCCGCGTGCCGCCTTTTGCTTGCCCGCCGCCGCCTGCTTGTTGTCCAAGTTCTCCATCAGGAGTCGAGCTTGCTACGCGAGTGGACCGTTTGCCGGTTCGCCGGAGGAAGAGCGATCAACATGCCTACATCCTACGCAATGGGGGTCGAAGGTTCGCGCACGACCCTCAGCGGGAGGGTGGCAGGTTAGGCCGGCGAGATGTCGGTTTCGGAGAAGTCATCGCCTTTGTATAGCAGGGGTTCGCCGATCTTTTTGCACAGTGCATAAGCGAAACAATCGCCGAAGTCGAGAGCAACACGATGCATCCCCTTTCCGTAGCGCGCGTAAGCCTGCCTTGCGATGAGAGCCTGCTCGGAATCGAAGGGGACAAGCTGAACCATAGCCGTGCTTAGCAGTAGCTGTAGATCACGGATACCTTCGAAACCGTACCTGGACTCGACGACTATCGCGGTTTCCAGGTACGAACCGGTAGACATCGAGCAGGAAGCTGCCGAGGCGATACTGGCGTTGAACGCTTTCCTCTCCGGTTCACCTGCCAGGATCGCCAATATAGCCGAGGTATCGATAACCACTAGCCTGGCAGCCCCTGGTCGTCGTAGCCCAGGATCTCCTCTGCGGTACGCGCGTCCTTCACCGGAAGTGCTGCGCAATGTTCTGCGATTGCGTCGAGCTCGGCCGCGAGTGCTGCCCGCCTTGGCCCCTGCTGCTTACGAGACTTATCGACCGCATCGCGAAGGGCGTCGGTGACGGCCTTTGTAATGCTACCGCCCGTGGCCTCCGCCAGTTCCTGTGCCAACCGATGAGCCTCGGGATTCTTGATATTTAGCGCCACGCTTCTCCTCCTTGGTGGAAGTATATCCACCTTCCACCAGTATGGACACGTCCATCAGGCATTTTGCCGTTTGGTTCTGGTCTTTCATAAGGCGTTTAGCCCAGGAGGAGTCTGAAATTGGACAGCTTACTGACTTCCTCGGATGAAGTCGCCACGGAAAGGTACTCGAAGCTCTTCTCCTTGGT
Source organism: Trueperaceae bacterium (assembly GCA_040905665.1). Lineage (GTDB taxonomy): Bacteria > Deinococcota > Deinococci > Deinococcales > Trueperaceae > DASVCN01. The sequence continues at coordinate 64,345 of JBBDRD010000052.1, read as the reverse complement.
CGTTCCGCAGGAGGATGTGGGAGGGTTCCACCTGCAGCGACGCGACCCGACCGAAGCCCGGCGGCGTGGGTACCGCCCCGAAGGCGTAGTTGATAACGGTTGCTTCGTTCCTGTCCAAGGTCACGGCGGTCGGGTAGCCGAGTTCGTTCAGGTCGTTCGGCTCGACCGACGTCCGGTGGCCCAGATGGAAATAGCTCGTGACCTCTTCGATACCCAGAACCCTTCTGTGGCGACCGAGGAAGGGCGAGTATGCCCTGCCGCCGTTGCTGAACCAGAGCAAGGTGTTGCGCAAGATGCGATTGGGGCGCACCGCGAACCAGACCCAGCCGGAACGAGGAGCAACAGCGGCCGACCAAGCCACCTCTTCATCGGGGTCCGTCACCAGCATCAGAATGTCTTCGCTCGCATCGAGCTCGGGATAGCGTGAGAGATCAACGGTGGTTCCGTTCGAGGTCGTGACCCGGTTCAGGCTTTCGAAACGCTGCGGATAGCGCAGGAGCGAACTCCCATTCTCGGGGTCGCTCTCTACGGGCGCCGGAGGTGTGCCGGCCCAAACCCACGGCGAGAAGGAGATCCGAAGCTGCTCCCCTGCTGGAGCGCGCAGCATCGCATGGTGCCCCAGTGGCAACGCCCCCTCTCCGCCCTCAAAAGTATGGCGTTGATAGATCAGCGGCCGGCCCGGTTCCAGCCACAGCTCCTTGCGTACGCGGGCGCCGGCTACCTTGCCATCGAGCTCGAGCTCCAGCCGCATCGAGGTGCGCTCGACTTCCCGCCACACGCCGTTCGCTGTTCGGCCGTGGTCGCGCAGCTCCTCTTGTAGAAGGTCGTTTGCGCCGAATGGAGCGCAAAAGAAGTCGCCGCGCAGATGCTGCATCATCGGGATGTTAGCCGAGCCCGGCTCGTCTGCCCAGGGTGCCCGGTGCATCGGTTCGATGATGCCACCGTTGTGGACGAACCTCACCGGTCCGAGTTGGCCGCCGATCTCGAGAACGCCGAACTCGACGAGTCCGTTGCCGAGATGCCATGTCTTTGCGGTCGTCGTCACCCTACCTCCCGCCTTTGCCTCACGCCAATTCCCGGCCTTTCCACCACGCCTAGCCTTCACAGCTATCCCCCGCGCCTTATCCCCGCGCCTATCCCCACAGGCCAGCCTAGGCTGTCGTCGCGTTTGCGCTCATCAGCGATACGAATGCGTCGTAGAGCGGCAGAGTCGCGGCTCCCAGTGCCGCCGTCTCGTCGCCCGCGCGCCCGGTGATGATCTCGGCGTAGCGTGGTCGATTGGGCATCCGCAGGTCAATTGCCCTCTCGCGCACGCGCTCCACCAGATAGCGCAGCACCTCCGGCGAATGCCTGCCGCCAAAGATGATTGCGTCCAGGTCGAGCAAGTTATCGATTCCGGCTACCGCTTCGGCCAGGTACTGTGCGGCGGCGTCCAACCAGGCGAGAAGCGCCTCGTCGCGCCGCTGGAAGGCACCGTTTATCGCGGGGAGGCCGTGGAAACGCCTGCCCAGGTCGCGCTCGAGCGCCAGGATCGAGGTGCGGCTTTCCAATGGAGCAAGGCCGCCGGGGAAGCGTACTTGCAGGTGGCCGAACTCGCCAGCATTGAGGCCGCTTCCGCGGTAGACGCGGTTGTTGAGGAAGAGCCCGCCTCCCACCCCCAGCCCGATATAGACGTAGAGAAAGTTGTCGTGGTGGCGGCCCGCGCCGTACCAGTGCTCGCCGATCGCTGCTGCGGTGGCGTTGTTCTCGAGGATGACCGGCGCACCGATGAGCGACGCCAGCCGCTCGCGCAACGGCACATCATCCCAGCCCGGGAAGTTGGGCGGCCCGCGCACGTCGCCGCGTCGCGGATCGAGCGGGCCCACGGTGACGACGCCGGTTCCCAGGATTCTCTCCAGCGGAACGGCAGCGTCGCGAACCAGTTTGCGGTAGCACTCCTCGAGCAGACGGAGGGCTTCATCGGGGGAGGGCGGTGCGAGCTCGCTACTGGTGATCGTCACGACCGAACCCTTGAGGTCGACGAGCACGCCCGAGAGCAGGTCGCGGTCGAGGTGGAGGCCTACGCTGTAGGCGGCGTGGGCGGCGAGATCGAGTTCGACCGGCGGCTGGCCCCGGTTGTGTGCCCTGCGGCCGGTTTCAAGCACCAGCCCGTCTGCTACCAATTGCCCGACGATATTCGTCACCGATGCAGCGGTAAGGCCGGTGTCCCGGGCGATCTCGCTCCGGGTGACGGGGGCGTGGAGCCGGATGCGCTCGAGTACCAGGAGGCGGTTGCGGTCCCGAACGGTGGTTGCGTTGGAAGCGCCGTACATCGACTGGCATTCTACGTTGACAGCGGGCCGGGACCACGCTAGATTAAATCAAAGTGTTTAATTTACTCCTTGACGCCTTGCGATTACCGCCTTGCAATTCCCCTGATCGGCTCCGTCAGAGCTGCATACTTTAGACCCAAACTGGAGGGTTCCGTGGAAAAGTACCGTTTAAACCGTTTTCTGGCCGCCGATGGACGGTGCCTCGACGTAGCCATCGATCACGGTTTCTTTGGTGAGCTTGGCTTCCTCTCGGGTATTGAGGACATGCCGGCGGCCGTGCTGGCCGTGGTGGAAGCGGCGCCGGACGCCGTCCAGTTGAGTCTTGGTCAGGCACGTCTGCTGCAACGGATCCCCGGCCCCCGTAAACCTGGTCTGGTATTGCGAACCGATATCGCGAACGTCTACGGTAAGGAGCTGCCCGAGCGGCTCTTTAGCATCATCATCGATGACGCGGTGGAGCAGGCGCTCCGGCTCGACGCCGCCTGCTTGTGCGTAAACCTCTTCCAGCTCGAGGATGCCCCCGAGGTCCACGAGGCCTGCGTGCGCAACATTGTGCGACTCAAACCGGAGGCCGACCGCTACGGCGTTCCGCTCATGATCGAGCCGCTGGTGATGCGCCGCGGTGGCGGCGGGTACGGCGTCAACGGCGACAAGGACGCAATCCGCAGCCTGGTGAGGCAGGCCGTCGAACTGGGCGCCGACGTCATCAAGGCCGATCCGACCGATCGACTGGAGGACTACCACGAGGTCGTGGAGATCGCCGGCGGGATTCCGGTACTGGTTCGTGGTGGCGGCAAGGTGACGGACGAAGAGGTGCTGCGACGCACCCACATGGTGCTGCAGCAGGGGGCCAGCGGCATCGTCTACGGGCGGAACATCATTCAGCACGAGAATCCTCCGGCAATGACTCGCGCGCTAATGTCCGTAGTACACGAGGGCACCGACGTGACGACGGCCGCGCGCATGCTCGAGGGGGCAGGGTGAAAGAGATTCGTTTCGGAATCATCGGTCTGGGTCTGATGGGCCGCGAGTTCGCCTCGGCGGCGGCGCGCTGGCTCCACCTGGCCGACCTGGGCGTGCGACCGGTGATTACCGCCGTTTGCGATCCCAACGAGGAGGCTCGAGCCTGGTTCAGGGAGAAAGTTCCAACGGTGGAGGCCGACTACGCCGACTACCGTGAGCTGCTCGAGCGCTCCGATGTGGACGCTGTCTACTGCGCGGTGCCCCATCACCTGCATGACACGATCTACAACGATATCGTCCGGGCGGGCAAGCACCTGCTGGGTGAGAAGCCGTTCGGAATAGACCGGGCGGCGAACGACCGCATCAATGAGGTTCTGGCGGAAAACCCGGAAGTAATGGTGCGCTGCTCGTCGGAGCTGCCCTTCTACCCGGGCGCTTACCGCATCGTGCAGGCGGCCGCCGAGGGTCGCTTTGGGCGAATTATCGGGGTGGAGGCCGGTTTCCTGCACTCGTCGGACCTCAATCCGCAAAAGGCTATCAACTGGAAGCGGCGGGTCGAGACCAACGGTGCCTACGGCTGCATGGGCGATCTGGGGATGCACGTGCTCCACATCCCCCTCCGTTTTGGCTGGAACCCGAAGGATATCTCGGCGCAACTCTCCGACATAGTCCCGCAGAGGCCCGACGGCCATGGCGGCATGGCGCGTTGCGATACCTGGGACAACGCCACCTTGCTGGGTAGGGCCGACGTGGCAGAGGGGCCGTTTCCCATCCTCCTGCACACCAAACGGATCGCGCCGGGTGAGACGAATACTTGGTTCCTGAAGGTGTACGGCGCCGAGCTCTCGATGGAGTACAGCACCAAGCAGCCCAAGACACTTCGCCGCCTGGAGTATCGGGCCGGAGAAGAGCAGGTTTGGCAGCACCTGGATCTCGGCTACGAGAGCGCCTACCCGACTATTACCGGCGCCATCTTCGAGTTCGGTTTTCCCGACGCGATCCTCCAGATGTGGGCGGCGTTCTGCGATGAGCTGGCCCACGGCCGCGAGGGGATGCAGCAGACATTCACCTGCGTGACGCCGGAGGAGGCGGCCGAGAGCCATCGAGTGTTTAGTGAGGCGCTCGAGTCGCATGGCGCGCATTAGCCGGGACACCTCGCGGTGATCGTCGTTGCCGGCCACCTGTGCCTCGACGTCATTCCCGCCATTGGCCACGAAGCCGTGTTGGAGCCGGGGGCGTTGGTCGAGGTGGGGAGCGCCTCCTTCGCAACCGGGGGTGCGGTCGCCAACGTTGGTCTTAGCTTGGCCCGCCTTGGCCTCGAACCCACGCTGGTGGGCAGGATAGGAGACGACCCGTTCGGTGAGATCCTGCGCGAATTGTTGACGAACGTATCGGGTGGCGCGAGCGGTCGAAGCACCCCCCAACCAACTCTCGCAATCGGCGCGGCGGTCGGCGAAAGCACCTCCTACACGATCGTGATAAGTCCCCGTAACCGGGACCGGACGTTCTTGCACCACCCCGGTTGCAACGACACCGCCTCGGTGAGCGATTTTCGGCTCGAGCGTTGGAGCGACGCGCGGATCCTCCACTTTGGCTACCCTCCCTTGATGCGGGGCGTCTATGAAGACGGTGGCGAGGCACTGGCCACGGCGTTCGAAAGCCTGCGCAAGCGAGGAGTCACCATCTCGCTCGACATGGCCATGCCCGATCCGAGTGGGCCATCGGGAAGAGTTGATTGGACCTCCTTTCTGGGACGAGTCTTGCCCCATGTCGACCTGTTCCTCCCCTCGTGGGACGAAACTTGCTTCATGCTCGAGCCCGGCGTGCCGCGCTCGGCACCCACCGCCAAGCGCCTGGCGCTCTTTGCCGAGAGGTTCGTCGAGGCCGGCGCAGCCGTCGTGGGCCTCAAGCTAGGTGAGGACGGCCTCTACTTGCGCACCGCCGACCTCGGCCGGATCGAGTGCGCCGGCCGAGCAGCCCCACCTTCGAGTTGGGCCCAGCGAGAACTCCTCTCGCCTAACTACAAGGTAGAGGCTCGTGGGACTACCGGCGCCGGCGACGCGACTATTGCCGGGCTACTCGCCTCTCTTGCCCACCGGTTACCTATCGAGAAGGCCGCCGGCATGGCGGCGGCGGCGGGCGCTTGTTCCGTCGAAGGCGTCGACGCCAGCGGCGGCGTTCGCAGTTGGCGGGAAACGATGTCGCGTGTGAGTGGCGGCTGGCAGCGCGAGCAGTCGCGAGTAGTTGGCGAGCCCGGCACGCAGCCGGACGACGGGCTGATCGCCCCCACCCGAATAGTCGGCCAGACCGGCGACCAGGAGGACGGCAGGCTCAGTGCCCCGACCCGAGCGGCTGACCTCGGCGACGGAGATCAAGGCTGGCTGCTCGAGCCCCGAACCGGGGTTTGGATGGGGCCGCATGACCAAGGAGGAGGAGAATGACGGTGGGTGAAGATGACGGTGAGTGAAGCAAGGATGCTCGCGCGCGACTTCCTCGGACGAGCCGGGATCACCCTGACCCCCAATGAAGCGCGCCACATCGAGGTCGCCGATTTCGGTCTGGGTGAGCTCGATCGAACCGGCCTGGAACTGGTCACCTACGTCAATACCGAGCGAGTTTGCGCCAAGGAGCTGGTGCTGTTCCCGCGCCAGACGTGTCCGGAGCATCTCCATCCGCCGGTCGCAGGTGAGGCTGGCAAGGAGGAGACCTTCCGCTGCCGCTGGGGTGAGGTGTACCTGTACGTCGAAGGCGAGCCGGTCGATCCGCTCGCCGCCAGGGCCAGGCCGCCGGCCGGTCGCGAGGGAACCTACACCGTTTGGCACGAGATCGTGCTGCGGCCGGGCGAGCAGTATACGATCTATCCCAACACACTTCACTGGTTCCAGGGGGGCGATGAAGGCGCCGTGGTGAGTGAGTTTTCCACGCGTAGCAGGGATGAATCGGACATCTTTAGCGACCCGGCGATTCGGCGCTTGCCGGATGGTGACTCTTGAGCGTCTCTAACTCGCGAATCGTCGTCCACATGATTGGCAATGCCCACATCGACCCGGTGTGGTTGTGGGGGTGGCAGGCCGGCGTGGATGAGGCGCTCGCCTCGTTCCGCTCGGCGGCGGACAGGTGCGATGAGTACCCAGATTTCATCTACACCCGCGGCGAGGCCTGGCTCTACCGGCAGATCGAGAACCTCGACACCGAACTGTTTGCGCGAATCGGGAAGCTCGTCGGGCGTGGCCAATGGCACGTGGCCGGCGGACAGTTCCTGCAGCCGGACGTGAACGCTCCAACCGTCATGGGGCTGCGCCGCCAGATCGAACATGGCCGACGATACTTCGAAAGCCGATTCGGGTTGCGGCCCGCTATCGGCTATAACCTAGACTCTTTCGGCCATCCTGCAACACTCCCCGACCTGCTCCAGCAACAGGATTATCGTGGATACGTGTTCCACCGGCCGAAGCCCGACCAGGTGCCTCTTCCCGCCCCCGCTTTCATATGGCGGGGAGCCGGAGGTGGCGAGGTGATGGCGTTTCGCATCGTCCCGGGATACACCACCCTCGGGGAGGACCTAACCGACCACATCATGAAGGCGGCCGAGCTGGCCGATCCCAAGGTTGGGCACGCCATGTGCTTCTTCGGGGTAGGAAACCATGGCGGCGGCCCCACCAAGTCCGATATCGAATTCATCCTCGAGCACCGAGACGCGTTCGATGGGGTCGAGTTGCGCTTCAGCACGCCCGAAACATTCTTCGATGAACTCGAAGGCAAGCGTGGGTTGTTGCCGGTTGTCAGCGAGGAGCTGCAACGCACGTTCCCTGGCTGTTACAGCGTGATGCACGATGTCAAGCAGGCGCAGAGGTGCGGCGAACACCTTTGCGACCAGGCGCAGCGGTCGATCGAAGCATTCGGCGGCGAGCGGTCCGCGAAGCTTACCGCCAAGCTGGACAGCGCGTGGGAGGATCTGCTGTTCACAGCCTTCCACGACATTCTCGCCGGCACCTCGATCCCATCGGCGTGGCCCTCGGTACGCGCCATGCAGGGCCGCGCGCGGATCATGGCCGAGGAGATCATCGTCGAGAGCAGCCGCGCTTGGGCTCGTCTTGGCGTTCCGCCGGTGGACCACCAGCAGCTGATCGTCCTCAACCCCAACGACGCCTCCCGCCCGGAGCTGGTCGAAGCGGAGCCGTGGCTCGACATGGACAGCTGGGGCACTCGCTGGTTGAGCGACTCGGAGGGGCAACCGCTGGACTACCAGCTACTACAGCCGGAAGCTCCGCAGATAACCACCAGGTTGCTCATTCCGGTGACTGTTGCGGCCAAGGGAGCCCTCCAGATACTGGTTAGAGACGATCCTTCGCCGGAATTGCTGCCCGTAGTCAGCGACCTGCGAGTGGATGAGAACGGGCTGGCCAACGAACAGCTCGAGCTACGCGTCAATAGTGGCGGTATTAGCGAGCTGCGCGCCGGCGGACGGGACCTGCTGGGCGAAGGTGGCATTAGCCTGCATCTGCGCGAGGATCACACCGACACCTGGACCTTCCATACCGACCGCTTCACCGAACCGGTGGGCGAAGTGTTCGAGGGGGCGGGCTGGGAGGTGGAGGAGAGGGGCCCGATACGTGCCAGACTGCGCAACGAGGGGCGGATAGGCACCTCACGGTTGCGCTGGACTGTCGATCTGTACCGCGGCGAGCCTCGAGTGGCGATGCGCGTCGAAGTCAATTACGACGAACGGTTCCGCTTGCTTCAGGTGCCGATTCGTTTCGCCCAGCGCCCGTCACGGTGGCTGTCGGGGTTAGCCGGAGGATGGGTGGAGCGAGAATTCGGGGAGACCGAATGGCCGGTGCAGGGGTGGTCACGGGCCGACTTCGCAGATGACCCATCTAATGGTGCGAGCGGCGAGACGTTGGGTGTGCGGCTCGCCCTGCTAACCCAAGACGCCTACAGCCTGAGCTGCCGAGAAGACGGCTGGCAGTGGACCCTCTTGCGCTCGCCAAGGATGGCTTGGGGCGGGGGAAACCCTAAGCCCTACGCCGGCCGCGACTGGTTCGCCGACCAGGGGGTACACGTGTTCGACTTCGAGCTGCATGTGGGTGACGGGCTCGAGCCGCGCGCCTTGGAGGAGCGTGCCAGCGGGCTTGTCCAGCCGCTCATACTCTTCGACCGCTACGACGGGATGAACCGGCCGCTGGGGCGAAGGAAGAGTTCGGCCCCGGTCCAGGCGTTGTTCCAGAGGAACGAGGAGGAGGCAGGATGAGTCAACTGGGAGCCGCAGCACTAGCTTGAACTAGGTCTCGCCGGTCTCGATCTGTTCTCGGGCGAGCCGAACACGAGAAGTACCGGCCGGGAGAGTGAGCCGCAGTACCCGCTGCCCGTACAGGTCGACCCACTCCGGTTGCACGCCAATATCTGCTCCATAAGTGCCGACTGCGATGCCTGGCAAATGCAGGGTTAGGCCCTCGGGAGCGTTCTCGAGCTCGACAACCAGAGTGCCCCGTTCCTCGGGCTTCACGCTCACGGTTGCCGCCCGCCTCGCCATCTCCCACTCGGCCAATCGTTCGCTTGTCCACCACTCCAAGCCCTGCTCGCGGGCATAGCTAACCACGTCGGCCAGGGCCTCGCGCATGCCCTCCTCGTGAATCCGTTGAGGGTGGAAGACAAAGTGCGCCACTCCTGCCCGTTCTTTCACCGCATCGACGAGGAAGCGGCGCATCTCGACACGCTTTTGCGAATGGTGCATGTCGTGCGACAAAAACGGCAGCTCGAGCAGATCCATGACGCGGTTCTCATTTCGCAGGTCATCGATGGGGCGCCACAGATGACAGGTTCCGAAGGTAAAGCCCATGTTGCCGATTTTCGAAGGCCCCTTGCTCTGCTCTACCGCGATACCAGCCCGCTCGACCCAACGGAACAGCTCGACCCAGCCCTCCCAGCGGGTGACGTGGTTCTTCTGGCTCACCACCCGTTCCACGCCTGTCTCCCGCACGAGCCAGGCGAACTGATGATGGAAATCCTCCCAGGCCCAGCCGCAGTGCTCGACCTCACCCCCGGATAGTGACGCGAGGTCGCTGGTTAGGCCGTCGTAATGCAGGGCGATTTCGTCTCCGCGGGCCTCTATTGCCTCGTACAGTTCGCGGGGGTAACCGCCCGGATACATCACACACCAGGTTCCTGCGACGTCGAGCTCCTCGAGATGCTCGAGGAAGGCCCAGCCGTCGGGCCCTTCGTTCGAGTCGGTATCGAACGAAAGGGTGGCGATCGCCGGCAGAGCGTGGGGCCAGTACCAGGCGAGCGGCAGCGGTACGCGTAGCCTTTGAGAACACTCGGCAACTGCCCCCAGTAGCAGCTCACGCAGTAGGTCGGCGTACGCGGTCGCGAAGGCCGGCCCCTCAGGTGTTTCCTGGCGTAGGCTCCAATCGATCACCGCCCCGTCGTCGGCCTTGAGCAGGCGGTCCTGGATGGGTGCGGTGCCGTCCGCAGAGCTAGGGCCGTCGCCCATGACCGGCGCGCCCTGCTGCATGGTAACGACCGAGCGGGGGACGTCGAAGGCCAGGTAGCAGGTGAAGCCGTCGCCCAACCCGCGGAACCTAGCGGCAAGGCCATGAGCGCATTGCCGCGCCACAGGGTCGGCATCCGGTCGTTCCTCGGCCGGTTGTCGCACAGCCGGTTGTCCCCCGGTCGATTGTCCCTCGGCCGACTCGCCCCACTGAGCCGTAACTTCATGAACCTCGCCAAAGGCGCCCTCCCCGGCACTCCCCGAATCGTCCGGAGGCTCGGCGAGTTGGACGCCCCATACGGGAATCCGACTCGCGGACAAGCCGAGCGCGCCTTCGGGCCACTTCAGTACCGCCTCCTTTAGATAGCGCCGCGACGTCCTCACGCCGAACAGCTCATCTGCACCCTCGACGCCACCGCAGCAAACGACGGCGCCGCCGCTGCGGACGTGTGACTCGAGTGCGGCAACCTCGGCGGGACCCAAACGCAGCGCGTAGGGAAGTAACACGATCGCCGGTAGAGAAGCAGCCAAGAGGTCGCCACGGGCGAGCTGCGTGTGGGGAACTCCGGCATGCTCGAGCAGCTCAAGTGCGTAGTGGCCGTAATGGTTCTGGGAGCGTTCCCAGTCGCGCAGGCGGTCCTGAACGTCGACAACCACGCCGAGAGGGGAGCTCACGAGGCGTCGGCTTTGGCGCCTGCTTTGGCGCCCGCTTTGCCGTCGGCCTTGGCGGCTGCATCGGCAGCTGTCGTGGCATATGCAGCCAGAGCCGCTGCGTGATGGTGCAGCTTCTTGAGCGCCTGTGCCACCGTGTCGATCTGATCCTCGCTCGCCAACGCCATCCGGAAACTCAGCCACAGCACGCCTTGCGCCGCAGCTCTCTCGCTCACAGTGCAGGGGAGCATCCGAGCGTGGCCCTCGTCGATTGCCCGCCGGAACAGGGGCATGAGGTGCAGAGGTTCGTAGCCGCCTTCGAGCGGCACCCCCTCGGCCGCCAACCCCTTCAGAACGGCAGCTTTGCTCAGGCCGAAAAGCTGCGGGTCGAAGTGCAGCAGCACCTGATAGTGCGGATGGCGTGTTACACGCGGGTCGGTTTCGGCAACCCGCACGCCGGGGATATCCCGCAGAGCGGCACGGAGCCGCGCCACCCGGCTCTGACGCACCGCGATCTGCTCATCGAGACGGCGCAGCGAACAGCGCAGGATGGCCGCCTGAAACTCGGTCATGCGGTTATTGCTGCCTACCCGCTCGAGCTCGCCCGTTCTCGAACGTCCGAAGTTGCTGAGCGAGCGGATAACCTCAGCAAGTTCAGCACTGTCAGTCGTTATGCATCCGCCGTCGCCCGATGTCATGCTCTTGCCCGTCTGGAAGGAAAAAGAGGCACACTCCCCTGCCGCTCCAATGCGAGTGCCGCGCCACTCCGCGCCGTGGGCGTGGGCTGCATCCTCTATTACGGCCAGCGAATGAGAGCGTGCCACCTCGAGAAGCCGGTCGAGGTCGACCGGATGACCGCCCAGATGCACGGGGATGACAGCGCGGGTTCTTTCGGAAACTCCCTGCCAGACCGCCGACGGATCGATGTTGAGCGTCTCGGGCTCGGCGTCGACGAACACCGGCTGGGCGCCCACCGTCATCACCGCCAGCGCAGTGGCGGCGAAGGTGTAGCTGGGGACGATCACCTCGTCGCCCGGCCCTACCCCGAGGGCCCTAAGGGCAATCTCGAGTGAAGCAGTTCCGTTGGTGACGCAGATCGCCTCCGCCGCACCGTGGCTGCCGGCAAACTCCCGCTCGAACGCCTCGACCTGCGGCCCGGACTGCCAACGGCCGCTCTCCAGGACCTCCTGCAAAGCACTGGCCTCGCAATCGTCCCACTGCGGCCAGCGCGGCCAGGAGTCCTCCCGGGTCACGGCCCCTCCGCCCAGCAGCGCCGGCCTATCCATCGGTAATCTCCTTCGCGCGCAACGCGTCGCTCACCCGCTGCGCCAGACGGTTCGCTTGCAGCGACTCGGTGAGGCCGGGGGGCTGCTCCCCGGTTCCAGCTAGCCAGTCGACGAAGGCGCGTATCTCAGCCAATACCATCGGTTCCCCCTGTGGGCGTTCGACCCTCGCGTTCTCCCCCTCGATGCGGATGGCGCCTTCCTCCATCACGGCTCGAGCCCGGTCACCAACCACCTCGAAGTGGCTCACCGAGAGCGGTAAGGTCCACCAGGCGCTATCGAGGTGAAAGGTGGCGCCGCTGGGGAAGTCCAGCAGCAGCTGGTAGCTGTCCTCGACCTCCCCCTGATGGTAGAAGCTTCCGCCGTAGGCGCACAGCGCACGGGGCTGAGCGTCCAGCAGCCAGGGGATTAGGTCAAAGTAGTGGATATCCTTAACGAAGACTGCCCCGCCGCCCTGCTTTAGCCGCCACGGCGTCCTCGTGGCCCAGCACTTGCGCGCGAGCACCGACCGCACTCGGCCCAGCTGGCCGTCGCGAATCAACTCGCGCAGCCTCTGATAGCCGGCGTCATGGCGGAACGAGAAACCCACGGCGACCCGGGCGTCGAGACCCACCGACTCGACGAGCGCCTCCGCTTCATGGGCCGACGGCGCAACTGGCTTCTCGCAGAAGACCGGCAGACCCTTTGCCGTCGCCGCCCGAACCACCTCGGGGTGGAACTGCGGCGGTAGGCTGACCGAGAGTGCGTCGAGGTCGCTACGCTCGAGGAGTTCCTGATAGTGCCGGTAGGGCGTGGCCCCGAAACGCTCGGCCACCGTCAGGAGCTCCTCGGAGCGGTCGGCGGCGGCAATCACGTTCCAGCCGAGTTTTTCAAACGCTTCGGCATGAAACCGTCCGAAACCACAGATGCCGATTATCCCGACGTTCACGTTGTCCCTACAGTCATGGGGTCCTCCCCGGCGCATCCGGCCGAGTGTCGCCGTCTGCACCGCCAATTGCACCGCCTACCGGGTTGGGTAGATAGCCGATGAAGCTGGTGATCTTCCACTGGCCGGCCGCCTTTCTGCAGTGGAAGAGGGACTGCCAACGAAGTTGTTTGCGGGTGCCGTCTCGCAGCAAGATCTCTCCGTCGAGCTTCTTGTGGGCCAAGGCACTCTCGCCACTCACCTCGATGTCGCGCATTGTCATGGCGCCGATCAAGCCGGAGCGAATTTCTTCCCGGTCAGCAATGGCGAACGTTAGCGAAGCCTGCTCCAACCAGGCCGCGCGATAATCGGCAAGCCGTGGGAAAGAGAGGCGCCAGGAATCGAGCTGGTCCCGTTGGCCGGCATCTATTCCGAAGAACCCGTCGGCAAGGAAGTCCGCCTTCACCATGCTCCAGTCCCGTGACACAAATGCTTCGATGTCGCGCTCCACCATCAGCGTCCAGATAGCGTGCCTGTCCTCGTCGCTTTTCGGAAAGGAATTTTCGTAGAGGGTCATGCCTTGAATGTCTCCTCGCGAATACTGCCCGACTGGGTGCGGCTTTTCGTCCAGAACGATCTACGATCCATGCCAATTGGGCACGGGAGCCGCCTACACGGGAGTTCCAGGATCGAGAATAACCTGCGTCCGGGGAGAGCAGTTGCCGAGGGAGATGGGGTAGGGCGGGCGCTCGATTCTATAGGCGATAGCCTGAAGATTGACTAGTGTTACCAAGATGGTTACAATATTGAGGGCGGTGCTCTGTATCCTCACACGGTGATCAGGTCGATTCGGCACAAGGGCTTGCGGCGGTTCCATCAGTTGGGTGACACGTCCAAAGTGCCCCCGGACCAAGTAAAGCGTTTGCAGGCGATTCTTACGCTGCTCGAGGTCGCTCGCGGACCGCACGACATGGACTTCCCGGGCTTACGACTACACCCGCTTATAGGCGTGCAAGAGGGGTTTTGGGCCGTAAGAGTTACTGGGAATTGGCGGATAATCTTCCGCTTTGCTAACGAGGATGTCTTTGATGTTGGCTATCTCGATTATCACTGACGGAGGCGGGTCATGAATAACCTCAAGCCGATGCACAATCCCGCACACCCCGGGGAAGTTCTGAAAGAACTTCATCTGGAGCCGCTTGGTCTCTCGGTGACAGCCGCGGCGAAGGCGTTAGGGGTATCACGCAAACACCTCTCAATCGTGGTTAACGGGCATGCACGGGTGACAGCCGAGATGGCTCTCCGTCTTTCCAAGGCGCTGGGGACATCCGTAGGATTGTGGCTCGATATGCAGCAGAACTACGATGTTTGGCATGCCAGCCAAAGCGTTGATCTCTCCGATGTCAGGGTGTTGGGAGATCCAAGCGCAGAACTGAGCCGGTAATCGGTCCTACCCGCTCACGATGAGCCAGCCGAACTCTTGTGGGTCATGGTAGGACCCACGGATATAGCAGCGCCGGCCACGCGAACCGCTCCACAGGAGCATCGTGCTGCGGTACCAGGTGCCGTCGTTGTCCGATAGCGCTAAGTCGAAGCCGATGACGTCGCCCCGTTTCAGGGGAGCGACAGCGAGGCTGGAATAGGGGAAGAACACGTCAACCCGATAGCCGTCGCTCGTTGGTTCGCAGCTCGTCTCGACGTCATCTGCCGAGAACCAGGCGGCACGTGCCCCGCGATTCGAGATCTCGCGGTTGCCCGCGATGGGCACTACCTTTAGCGAGCGCTTGTCGGCCGACGGCGCCAAGATGTAGGCGGCCACTCCCGCTGAGAAGCTCCGGTCGCCGTGGTGGTTCTTCCGGAAGTCAAAATAGATCTGCAGCGAGTCGTTTTCGTAGAGGTCGTCCTTGTTGGCGTCGCTCACATGCACGTCGTCACGAACGAGGCAGGTGAGTTGGAGGCCCTCTTCGCACCAGGTGAGTGAGGCTTGTGCCGAGGCGTCGGCTTCGTCACGCCAGCTTCGGTCGGACCAGAGGGCCTGTTTGGCGTCGGAGAGGCGGAGGAGGTTCTGTTCGGCGGCCGTGGTAGGCAAACACCAATAGAGAGGGAGCTTTGATTTCGTGATTCCGACGAAGTCGAACAGTGTCAGTTTTGCCGAAACGGCATACTCGCCGAAGAGGTCAACGGCGCCAGGCAGTTGCCAAGCACCATCGGCGGCGCTGTGAGGAAGCCTTGTCTCGCCCGCGGTCGTCAGGTCGTCGGCATTGGCGGACGAAGAGCCGTCACGCGACCCGCCGTCAGCCGCTATCCCAACCGGACGGGCTGACACATCGCCGGGCCCCTCTAGCGGCAAGGGCAACCGAATGCCGGCCCGTCCACCGGGTGGGAGCTCGATCCTACGTGTGTGAACACCCGGCTCGAGCCACGGCGCCTCGATCTCCACGCCTACGGCCCCACCCTGCCCGCGCTTGTCGCTCACCTCGAGCGTCAGGCAGGGGACGCCGTCCACGGAGTCGATGCGCCAGACCGTGGTGATCGGCGGAACGATACGGTAGGGGACCGAGGTGCGGTGGGCGCTCGCGTCCAGGACAAAAGTTCCGGAGATGTCGGCCGGTACCGCTGGCAGGTCGATCGTCATCTGCCAACGTCCCGGCTCGTACTCCTCGAGTGAGGTCACCTTCCATGCCGAGGGAAGATCGACCGCCGGCTCGACCTTCGGCGCATTCTTTGGCTCGACCTCCTGCTCGGCGGCCGCTCCGCCGTACGTTCTCGAGTTGAAAGTGAAGGTGTTCGTGCAGCCGGCGAAGAGAGTGAGGGTCTCCTGCGAGTCGAGCCATGAGGCTGTCCCGCTCGCCTGCGTAAACCTCATCCCCTGCTGGTCCCGTTGAAAGTCGCTCCCGTCAGGGAGGCCGATTATTTCGGAGGCCTCGAGACCGCTGATCGAAAGAGCGCCAAACTCCCGAGGGAGCGATACCTCGAACGTGGCTCCACCGTCAGCACGCACGAAAGAGGCGGCGGCGAGAGGCCGATCGGCACGAAGAGTAACGCCGCCCAACTCAGCATTGCGTCGGCCGAACCAGGCAAGTCGTTCAACCCCAACCGCATCGGAAGCGCTAACAGCCACACCATCGGAGTCGTCGATCAGGAACCGATAGGAGCGGTCGCCATCGCCTTGCAGTGACGAGTCCTGAAGCGACGACTCTTGCAGTGGCGAGTCTTGAAGCAACACTCCGTCACCCTCAATGCCAAGCGACGCCTGCTGTTGCCTCGCGCCCCATAGATAAGCCGTAACGAAGCGAACTCGGCGGCCCCGACTGCGGGATACGAGAGAGGAGAGTGGAGAATCTTCCCGCAAGGGAATGCCGGGAGCTCGTGCTGTGAACACCTCGATGTTTGAGGTTGAAGGTGAGGTGTCGGTTGCAGTCACGGTCGCGGCAGCGGTGAGCTGGACGATGCGCATGGTCCTGCCGTCTGCTGAAGCGGTCAGGTCGACCGAACCGGCCGGCAAAGCCTCGACACGCGATAGGAACTCGTATCCGTCGCGGTTGCCCAGATCGTGCTGTGGAGAACCGGCGGGGCCAGGCGTGTGAGAACCGGTGTGAGCCGGCTCCCGAGAACTGCCGGCCCAAGTCTGACCGTCCCGGCTCTGAGCGCCCCGACTCGCGACAGCGGCAGCTCCCGGTGGCCCAACGCTTACTGCCGCCGGTGTATGCAGCGCCAGATCGAACTGATGATCCGCCTCCGCACTTACATCGAGCACATCCGTCAGGAATCCGTCGCCCAGGCAGAGCGTCCGCCGCGCTGTAACGCCATCCGCCAGCCCCTTGACCCGCGCCTGCGCAACCTGAAAATCGCCCGCGTCACCGAATGCGACCAGCTCGCCCTCTTGCGGAACTTGCAGTCGGCCATCGACGGAAATCGTGTTGTGCGCGATGGTGGAGCGGTACCAGCCCAGTTCGGGCACGTGATACCAGCCGGTGCCGGGGTCGAGGAGCCACTGGACGCCATCGGCGAACAGCGTCAGGTGCAGCCGGTCGGGGTGCCCGTGACCGCCACCGTAGTGACCGTACTCGAGGCTGGCGTAGGCGCCGCCGGAGTCTCGGCGTAGGACCGCCACGCCGGTACCGGGCATGCGCTCGCATGAGGTCGCCCGCAAGTCGCTCACGCTCAGCAGCCGCCCATGCTCCGCGCCGCTCGCCTCACCTGGGCCCAGCTCCTCGGCCACTTCCTCGTCCAACTGCGGCAACTTCGGTTCCAGATACAAAAACGAACGCCAGCCCAACTCGCGGCGATCCGTCCCGTGAGAGTAAGCGTGGGCCAGCAGCCCCCCGAACCGCTCGTCGCCGTAGCGGGCGAAACCCAGTTCGTAAATATCCTTGTGGTACCCGACGCCCCGGCCGAACCAGGAGTCCTTGCGCGAGGGAAAGGTCAGGTCGGGCAGCATCACCTTCAACGGCCCGTCGAACATCGGACGCAGCGAACCGTAACCGCTGGTCCCCTCGTACAAGTCGATTCCACGGTGTCGCGCCAACTCGGCCAGGTTGAGCGAATGATCGAGGGTAGCGAAATGGTAGTTCTCCCCCTCGTACCAAATGCCGTCCTCGAGGAGCGACTCGCGCATGTGAAACGAGAAACCGTGCGGAACGTCGAGCACGTATTGCACCAGGTCTTCATCCTCGTACAACAGTGCGACCGCGCCCATGCCGGCGTTGTTGAACGCCTGGCGGTTGCTGCGCCCCTCGTCGTAACTCCTGATTACCGAGCATGACTCGTAGAAAAGATCCCGAACGCCGGCGTGATCGGCCGCGCCAAAAGCCCCGGAATTTCTGGTGAGGTCGTACGCCGCCACAACGTCAACCAGCCAGAACGCCTCCAGGTAGGTACTCTGAAACAAGCGGGTAGGGCCGAGAAGATTATTGGCCAGAGGATAATCAGGGTAACGCCGCACGAAGTGATCGAGCGAGTCACGAACCAACCGGGCGAACCGTTCATCCCCCTCCAAGCGGTAGAGGATTCCCGCCTCCACCAACCGTTTCCCCAACCAGTCCTGGAACTGCCGCACCCAGGCCAGGTCGTAGACCTCCCCCTGCCAGTTGCGGCCGCACCTTTCGCAGATGTGATCCCTGGGAGCGTAAGGATCGAATGAGAGCCTTGCGTTGTCATCGGGGCACGACTCGTAGAAGGCCCGGCCCTTGACGACCGGAATATCCGGGGCACGTGCAATCAGCTCCTCGATCCTCGACCGATACCCCTCCAGGATCCCCCGGTACCACTCGAAACGCTCTAGTTGCGAACGAACCCGTGCCAATTCGGCTTCGGAGAGGATGATGCTACTCACACGGTCTCCTTGACCGGCTCGACAACACAACCACTAATGAACGCTCACCGTTTCCGGCTGCAGGTCGAGCCGCTCTTCGGTCTCGCCGTCGAAGACATGCAGCTTGTGGCCGTTCCACACCGTTTCGATCTCGTCGGTGGCGCGGGCGGGGTGGTCGGGCGCAAGCGAGGCGACCGCCAACTCCTTACCCACCTTGAAATAGGCCAGCTTTTGCGGGCCCAGCATCTCGACAGCCGTCGCCTTGACTTTCACCAACAGGTTAGAGGGATCATCGGCACTCAGAGAATCTCCGCGCGCGCCTGAGTGCGCATCGCGACGCGAATCCTTTCCACCAGTTGAGCCGGCAGCAGAGGAGATGTTCTCGGGGCGGATCCCCAGGAAGATCTCCCGTCCGACGTAGGCGCGCAGTGGTCGTTGCCAGGCCGGCGGCAGCGTGATGTCGAAGTCGCCGTCCACGCCAGAGAAGACCACCTTGCCCTGGCGCTCGTGCAGCGCGCCGGCGAACAGGTTCATGGGCGGAGAGCCGATGAAGCGGGCAACGAAGGCGTTGGTGGGCAGGTTGTAAATCGTTTCGGGCGTGTCCATCTGCTGAATCAGGCCGTCGCGCATGACCACGATCCGGTGGCCCAGCGTCATCGCCTCTTCCTGATCGTGCGTCACGTAGACCATGGTCGTGCCCAGGCGCCGTTGCAGCTCGGCCAGTTCGACGCGCATCTGCACCCGCAACTTGGCGTCGAGGTTGGAGAGCGGCTCGTCGAGCAGGAACACCTCGGGCTCCCGGACGATGGCCCGTCCCAGGGCGACGCGTTGCCTTTGGCCGCCGGAGAGCTCACGCGGCCGTCGGCCCAATAGCGGTTCGATGCCCAGGACCTTCGCCGCGTCAATCACGCGCGGCTCCCACTCGCGGCGCTTGAACCCCAGGTTGCGCAGGCCGAAGGAGAGGTTCTCCTTCACCGTCATATGCGGGTAGAGGGCGTAGTCCTGGAAGACCATGGCGATATTGCGGGCGCGAGGATGGAGTCGGGTTACCTCGCGGTCGCCAATGAAAATCTCGCCGCTGGTGGGACGCTCCAGCCCGGCGATCATCCGCAGAGAGGTGCTCTTGCCGCAGCCCGATGGGCCCACCAGCACGGTGAACTCGCCGTCGCGAATCTCCAGGTTCGAGTTGTCGACGGCGGTTATCTTCGCCTTGTCGCCGAACTCTTTGGTGATGTTCTGGAATCGGACGCTACCCACTTCAGTCTTCTCTCTTTCCGGAATGCTGCGACGCGCGAGAAAGCTCACGCCGATGGTCGATATACGCCGCCACCATGGGCGGCAGGATCATGACGGCCAGGAAGATCACGACCAGCAGGATGAACGGGTAGAGCGGCATTGAACCCCTAACCCTTCATCCCGCCCACGGTTATTCCCTGGACGATGTACTTCTGGAAAATGAAGAAGACGACGATCATGGGAATCGCCGCCAGGGCGGCCCCGGCCATCACCACGCCCAGGTCGTTGCTCGACGGCGGCAGGCCGGTCGCGCCGGCGCCCATCATCGAGGAGAGGCCGGCTTGCAGGGTGAGCATGTCCCGCGACTGAGCCACCAGGTAGGGCCAGAAGTAGGAGTTCCAGCCGGCCATGAACGAGGTGATGCCCACGATGGCCAGCACCGGTTTGGAAAGAGGAAGGACGATCTTCCAGAAGATTCCCCACTCCGAGCAGGCGTCGATCCGCGCCGCGTCCATGAGCGACGAAGGCAAACTCTGGATGCTCTGCTTCATCAGAAAGATTCCCGCCACGCCGGCGAAACCGGGGAAGAGCAGGGCCCAGTAGGTGTTCATCCAGTGGAAGTCCGACATCATCCGGTAGAGGGGAATGAAGGTGATGAACTCGGGGATTGCCATCGTGGCGATCACCATGCCAAAGATGAGGCCGCGCCCCGGGAAGCGCATCTTGGCCAGGGCGTAGCCGGCCGCCGAATCGAAGACGAGGTTCGAGATGGTGGGGATGAGGGCCACCAGGCCGCTGTTGAACGCCCAGCGCCAGATGGGCCGCCGCTCGATCCAGTAGGGCGCATCGAGCTGGAACAGGGTGACGTAGTTTTCCAGGTTGGGGTTGATGGGGAACCACTGGATGTCCCTGACCGTGAAGCTCACGCCCAGATCCTGGAACGACATTATGAACAGGAAGTAGATCGGAACCAAGGAGAGGATCGCCCAGAAGCTGAGCATGCCGTAGGCGAAAATAGTGCCCGCTCGCCGCGCCTGCTCGCTACGCTCGAAGGTGTCGGCCTGCTGCCGCTCACGGACCGATCTCGCTCGCGTTGCCATCAGTACTCCACGTCCGTGCCCAGCAGTCTGAAGCTGGCAATCGAGATCATCATGATGACCACCATCAGCACCACCGCCATGGCCGACGCCATCCCGAAGTTCCCGTCGGTATAGAAGGCGGTATAGATGCGCCAGTTGACGAACTCGGTGGAGCGGAGCGGCCCGCCCTTAGTGATGAAGAAGGCGCCGGCGAAAGTCTGGAAAGAGGCGATGAGCTGGATGATGGTCACGTATAGGGTGGTGGGCTTGATGAGCGGCCAGGTGATCTTCCAGAATTTCTTCCAGCCGCTGGTCGCGTCGATGTCGGCCGCCTCGTAGAGGCTGGTGGGGATGCGCTTGAGCGCGGCGGTGTAGAGCAGCACGCCAAAGCCGTGGCCGGTGAGCCAGGCCATGAGCATGAGGGTGAAGAGCGCCAGCTCGGGCGAGGCGTACCAGCGCTGCGACGGCAGCCCGACCGACTGGAGCAGCATGTTGGCGAGGCCGCTGCGGGGGCTGAAGATCCACACCATGATTACCGAGACGACCACCTGGCTCACCACGGCAGGCAGATAGAAGGCGCCCTTGAAGAAGTTGGCGGGTCCATCACGAAGAGGTGCGATGAGGAGCGACAGCCCCATGGCGATCGCCACGTTGACCGGCACGGTGAACAGGGTCCAGATGGCGGTGACTTTCACCGAGTGCCACCAGCCGCGGGTATCGGTGAGGATCTCTCGGTAGTTCTCGAAACCGATGAAGCGCACGTCGCCGATGTTGGCAAGGCTGAAGTCCTGAAAGCTGAATACGATCGCAAGGGCGAGTGGGAAGAACAGGAATAGCCCGGCCCAGGCCAGGTCCACGCTCATAAAGATATATGCCCAGCGCCACTGGCTGTAGCGGCTGTCCTCAAAATAGCGTCTGAAAAACCCGCGTTTCGTCATCATCTCCTTGGGAGGGAGGTGGTTGGGCAGGCCGATTCGGGGCCAACCCAACCCGTCTTGTGCGTCTCCCAAACCGCCGGGCGGGCCGATTCGAGGCCAACCCGACGGTTAAGTAGACTGCTCAGGGCAAATTACTCAGGCTGACCGATCTCGCGAGCGAAGGCGGCCATGTCCTCGGCGATTGCCGGGGCCTCGGCAGTGAGACGCTGGTCCATCGGAACCTGCTCGCCAACGCGCTCCAGCTCGGTCTGGATCTGCGTCACGGCATCGTCGCAGCTGATGCGGCCAAGGAAGACCTCTTCCTTGGTGGTCGCGTAGACCTCGTTGCGGAAGCTGGTGAGGGCGGCCTGCAGCTCGGGCGTGGTGGCCATGGTGATGTAGATGCCCATGCTGGGCTGCCACACTTCACGAACCGACTGGAGGTACTGGGCGTTGGGGCCGGTGCCGAGAATGCCGGGAAACCAGCTCTGCTCGCCCATGTAGACGCGGGCGTCGGGTGGGATGCTGTCGTCGGCGGCCTTGCGGATCTGGAAGACGGGGTCGGTGAGGAAACGGGCGAAGTCGAAGACGTTGCGGGTGTGGGCGTCGCCCTTGTACGGCTCCTGCTTGAAGGAGTAGTAGCCGTAGGAGAGAGCGGTGACGGGCACCGGCTGGAAGCCCTCGCCGCTGAAATGGGGGCGTGGTACGACGAAGCCTTCGACCGGCTCGCCCTGCTCTTCGCCGTTGGCGATGGCGCGGTTGCGCTCTTCGACCAGGTTCAAGAGGTCGGGGCCATCGAACGAGAAGGCAGTCTGGCCGGTGACGAAGGCGTCACGCGACTCATCGAAGGCGATACCCACGGTGTTCTCGGGGATCCAACCTTCGTCGATGAAGGTGCGGATGGCCTGGCAGCCGGCGGTGAAACCTTCCTGATCCCAGGTGAGCTCGCCGGTTTCGATGTCGACGAACGGAGGATTGCCACCACCATGCGACTGAAGGCGGTAGGGCTGCTCGTGCGAAAGGAGCCCGGTGAGGAAGATGCGCTCGCCGTTATGTCCGCCCATCGGTCCAAAGAACGCCGCGTACTGGTCGCCGTTGGTGACCTGCTTGGCGACGTCCATGAACTCTTCCATGGTCCAGCCGTTCTGCTGGATCTCGAGAGGGTCGTAGCCGGCCTCACGCAGCATGTCGCCATTCACGACCATGGTGCCGTCGATGTAGATGGTCCATGGCCACACCATGAAGCCTTCACGGCCCGGGAAGCGGGAAGCCTCGAGCAGCGTTGGGCCCATGCCGCGCTGTGCTTCGGCGCTAAGGAACTGATCCTCCGGAACAGTGATGATGTCTTCCCACTGACCGCCACCACGACCGTTGGCCATGAGGTAGTCGCGGGGGCCCACCAGCAGGTCGGGTCCCTGCCGGTTACCCAGCATTACGCCTACCTTCTGCCACAGGTCACCCCAGGAGCCGTAGTCCATCTGGACCGTGATGTGGGGATTCTGCTCCATATAGAGACGCGCTACCTCCTGAAGATAGGCGCCGGCCGGAGTGGAGGGATCGAAGTCGCTGGAACCCATCACGACGATGGTGTCGGGCTCCCCGTTCATGTCCTGCTGCTGGTCGTAGGGGAACTCTTGTGCTCCCGCGACGAAGGCCAGCACGAACGCGAGTAACAGTGCGGTGCGTAACATGGCTGATTTCATTCTTTACTCCTCATCGAGTAGGGGTGTGGGGTTGCCGGGTAGAAATTCAGGGGTTCTGGTCAATTACACCTCCATGGCTTTCTCCCCTTTCGTCGCGTTGGTCTCCACGGCCCCGAGAGCTCGTGCGAGGTCGGTGATCAGGTCGGCGGGATCCTCCAGGCCCACATGGAGCCGAACGAGGCTGCGGGGAACTCCGAACGCTCGGCTGGCGCTGTGCTCGCCGGCGGTGAGGTGGCTCATCAGCACGGGGTAGACGAGGCTTTCGAAGCCGCCCCAGCTCACGCCCAGGCTGAAGACGCGCAAGGCGTCGACGAATGGTTCGACTTGAGCCTCGTCGGCCAGTTCGAAGCTCAGGAGGCCTCCTCCGCAGCTGAAGTACTTGTGGTAGAGGTCGCCTTGCGGATGGCCGGCGTCGCCTGGGTAGTGGACCTTGGTTATCTGCGCTTGCTGAGCGAGGAAGTCGGCGATCTTGCGGGCGGAACTCTCGTGACGCTCGAGGCGAAGCGGAAGCGTTCGCAGTCCGCGCAGCAGCAGCCAGGCGTCGAAGGGGGAGAGTTTTCCGCCGAGTACCATCAGCTCCAGATCGCGAAGCCGGCCGATCGCCTCGCTGCTCCCGGCGACCACGCCTGCGACGACGTCGGAGTGGCCCGAGAGGTATTTCGAGGCGGAGTGGAGCACCAGGTCGGCGCCGTGGTCGAGGGGCCTCTGCCCCAGCGGCGTGGCCCACGAGTTGTCCACCACGGTGACGACACCTCGTTGCCGGGCAGCCCGGCAGAGCGCCTCCAAGTCTTGTAGCTCGAAAAGCAGCGTCGTGGGACTCTCCAGATAAAGGAGCTTAATTTGGTCGTCGTCGAGGCGGTCTTGCACGGCTTGGGAGCTGGTGCCATCGACGAACTCGGTCTCCACGCCGAACTTTGGCAGGAACCGGGTCATCAGCTTGTAGGCATCGGGGTAGACGTTGCGGATGCAGAGGATCTTGTCGCCGGCCCTGACGTTCCCCAGCACTACCGCGGCGATAGCGCCCATGCCGCTGGCGAAGGCGCAGGCGTCTTGTGCGCCCTCGAGCAGAGCGATCTTCTCTTCGAATGCCCGCACGGTGGGGTTGCGTCCGCGAGTGTAGATGTACGCGTCGTCTTTGGATTCGATCGCCTGGCGCATCTCTTCGAAGGAGCCGAATGTGAAGAGGGAGGTTTGGTAGAGGGCGGGCGCGGCGCCATGGATGGGTTGCCGGAAGGCGTCGTGGCCGTCGTCCTGGAGGAGGAGCGTTGAGAGTGAGTCTTCGTGGCGGTCCGGGGAGGCGCTACGGGTGTCGATCGGTCCGTCGTCGCCGAACTCGCCGTTCCTACTCACGCAGATCCTCCTCGACGATCGCGAACATCGCGTGTACCGCGGCGCGGGCTCCGTTGGGGTCACCGGCCCGGATGCGCTCGAAGGTCGCGCGGTGCAGCGGCAGGGTGCGCTTGGCGAAGTCCTGTTTGCCCAGGGGATAGTCCCAGAACTTCTCTATCTGGTCCCAAACCGACCGCATCACGTCCCATAGGAGGCGGTTGTCGGAGAGGTGGAAGAGTGCGACATGGAACGCCTTATCCGACTGCGGATTGTCGCCTTTGGTGTGGAATTCCGTTTCGAGGATGTCGACCAGGGCCTCTAGTTCGCGGATCCCTTCCGGTGTTGCCCGCAGCGCGGCCAACGCGGCCGCCTCGCTCTCCAGGGCGCGACGAAGTTCGAGCAGTTTCATGAGCGACTCGCGTTCCATCTCCACTCGCATGACCAGGTGCAGGTCGTTGGGCGACAGTGGGGAGCGGAGGTAGGTGCCGCTGCCCGGTCTCGGCTCGATCACGCCGAGCGCCTCCAGCTGCTTGAGCGCCTCGCGCAGCACGGGTCTACTCACGCCCAGGGAGGCGGCGAGGTCGCGCTCGGCCGGCAGGCGGTCGTTTACTTGAAGTCTCGAGTCGCTGACGAACTGCGCGAGGATTTCGATGATCGCTTCGCTTTTCGTCTGGGTGACGACCCGGGGGATGATTGTCACGTTCGCACTCCCTACGTCGGCCCGCTGCCCGTTGGCCGGGCGGACAGATGGTATTACCAATTTGTCGTTGGGACTACTTTAGCAGGTGTGGCGTCGCGCGGTCATGAGTGCATGTTGTGGGTGTTGTCTGGAGTGGAGCATCTACACAAGCCGGGAATCAAAGTCGAACAGCATGGGACCTTTGAGCGTCAGCTTTTCTCTATCGGGGTGTGCAGGATTCAGCAGATAGTTGTGGTTCTGGGGTATCACAGCGCTCGGTACTTGCAAAAGCAGTGACGCCTGGTCACGGGCCCAGGCAGCGCCAACGACTGCCGCGGACACGGGTTCTGGGTTCGATCGCCAATCCTCGGGTAGGTCTGCAGCATCGAGGGCCAGTACGAGATCGCTCTCGAAGCTGACTTCGAAGTACACGTAGGAGTCCAGCACCTGCGGCCTCTCCAGATGAACCAGCGTTTCGAGGACGGCCAGCGGAAGGGAGTCGGCGAGATAGACGACCGAAATTCCGGGTGGACTCCATCGGCCACCGTAAAGTCTGGCGCCTTCACCGCTGAATGCCGTGTCGGCATGCTTCGACTTGGTCAGCCTGTAGGCCTTGGTGCTCAACTAAATAGCGCTCAACTAAATAGCGCTCAAACTAAATGGTGCTCAACTTAAGTGGTGCTCAACTGAAGACGCCATGCTCTATCCGGCCCAGAAGTCGCTCGACCGTCTGCGCACCCACTTCAGTGCCGGCATATTGCAGAGGAATCTTCCCCTTGAGGTAGCGTTTAGGAGTCTTTAGCCAGATCGCAGCTTCGCCGTCCGACTCGAGTACAACTGTTGCCTTGGCCAGAAGTCGAGCGATTCGGTAGATACGCTCACTCTCCTCCGAGTTGAATCGCGAACTCTTCAGCCGACGCGCCAACGTGCGTTCGCTAATGCCGAGCACCCCTGCTAGTTCCAACTTGGTCACGTCAAGGGCATCGCGCAGGTTATCGAATGCCGTAACGGGCAGGCCACGTTTCAGAGTTTCAATCAGTTCATCCGCATCGGCCTCATGAAGGCCGATATTCTCACCATATGTGGGTGGGCGAGACGCGGGAACGTGATATCGATTAAGAGAAACCTCGGTCATGTCAAGTGGCATTATAACACCGCCAGCTGGCGAGAGTTTGCTGAGGCTGACGATCGCCGGCAGAGCCTCAATCGCCGACGGCGGCGACGAGAATCTCCAGACCCCAACTCGCCACGGGATCGGTGGGGGCGGTCCACCCTGAGTCGTAGGGAGCCCCTGGGAAACCGGTCGGTCGCAGCGATCCTCGGCGAACTCCTCTCCTGTCAACCGAGCCGTAATAGCTGTCTCGCTCGTGTCGATCAAAAACCCGCACCCCAGGAATTGCCTGTCCGACTTGTTGCGGATCGCAACCCCTTCGACGCCGAGGTCACCGAAGCAGACCGCCACCGGCAAGCTCGCGTAGATGAATTTGATCCCTGCTCACAGCAGGCAATCCTCGAGGTGTAGCTTGATTGCGTCCATCGCGAAAGGGATTTCCTCTGCAAACGAAACTTCCGAAGCAGGAGCGTCTCGCAGGCGCTCCACGAAAGATTCAACCGGCTCGGGAAGACAATCTTGCGAACCGACATTCAACCAGGGACGTAGGGTAGCGGTCACCTCGCGACCAAGATACGTTCGCGGCTCGACCAGCGCGACCGATAGCCCGGCAGTTGCCAACTTCAATGCGGCGGAAATCCCGGCGAAGGAGCCGCCGAGGACCACCGCGTCGCCATCGAAGAGGAACGGTAGTTCTCTCGACGTGTAATGAACGTCGCGGGGGCCAACCATGGGGTAACTACTCCTGCTCGCGATTTCGGCGATCGAGCTGCTCGTCGAAGGAATTGACGGAATACTACCTCGCGAACCATAACCCGAGCGGTACCGAGAAACCGCCTGATCTTCATTGACCCAGGGCACCTCAGTGACCCATGGAAGCGGCAGGATTACATGAAGGGAACCCCTCTTGCGCGGCGTATTGCTCCTCGTGTAGTGTTAGTCAAACGATATTGTTAGATGTCTTAACTATTTCCCCGGAAGGGACGGTTGTGAGCGAGCAGGACGTCCTAGACCTCCTCCGAAGCGAAGGTCCTCTAACTAGGGCCCGAATCGCTCGCTGCTGCAACATCAGCAAACCCACGGCCTCAGCCGTCGTCGAAGGACTACTGGCGGCCGGGCTTATACGGGAAAACGGGCATGCGTCCCAGGCGCGTCGGGGTCGTCCCGGACAACTCCTCGAGTTCGAACCGCGATCCGGCTACGTGGTCGGCATGGATATCGGTGGTACGAACACCCGGGCACGGTTGGCGGACCTTAATGGAACGGCGCTGGTGGAGGTGCAGGAACCGACCACCGCTGGCAGCTCGGACGAAATCATCAGCCAGATAACGCGTCTGAGGGATCGGCTCTTCGAACAACACGGTCGCGCGAGGAACCGGCTAAGGGCAGTCGTTATGGGTACTCCCGGTGTCGTGGATCCCAAAACGCACCGCGTTTGCTACGCGCCTAATCTGCCAGCGTTGGAACAGCCGCATTTTCTCGATCGACTCTCCAAGTTCTGGCCCGTGCCGATCAGAATGGCGAACGATGTGAACCTCGCGGCACTCGGTGAGGCGCGTTTCGAGCATAAAAACGTCATTCGCGATTTCGTGTTCGTGAGCATCGGTACCGGCCTGGGCTTCGGGTTGGTGCGAGACGGGATCGTGTACGAAGGGAGCGGCGGACGTGCCGGTGAGCTCGGCTATTTGCCATACCCACCCGGATGTTCGACGACCATCGAGACCTTCGTCTCGGGCCCCGGTATCAGTAGCATTCATCGGAACCTGGGCGGTAGCGGGCAAGCTCAGGATGCATTCGATGAGGCTCACAACCAAGGGACGCCGGGCCGTGAAACGATAGAGCGCTTCCTGTCCGACCTGGCTTGGCTCCTCGCAATTCTTAGCACGCTGCTCGACCCTCACGAGATCGTCCTTGGAGGAGGGGTAGGCGTTCGCTGTGGACCCTATCTGCCCCGCCTGAACGACGCCCTCGCGCAATTCTCTCCTATCCGACCCCAACTCTCCACCTCGAAATTAGGTGGTCTTGCCGGGTTGGTGGGCGCCGTGTATCAGGCGCTGGACGACTGTAGGCCCATGGAGAGGCTAAGGGAGGAGGCGAAATGAGCAGAATGTGACCGTAGGTGCGCTCTTGAGCCGTACCCTAAATCCCTTTTTCACGAGGAGGATTTTAACCATGACCCACCGCCACTTCCGCACCCTGAGCCTAATAGTTCTGCTAAACACAACCCTCCTAGCCCTGGGGCAGACGACGATCGTCTGGTCGTACTGGGGCGATCCCGGCGAGCTTCCACCGAACGATGAGGTAGTCGAAGCCTTCGAGGCGCAATATCCCGAGATAGACATCGAGGTGCAACACGCACCCTGGGGCAGCTACTTCGACCGGCTACAGACGCAGATGGCCGGTGGAACCGCTCCGGACGTAATGTTCTTGAACAACATCCCCTCTTACGCTTCGCGCGGCGTCTTGATGCCGCTAAATGAGCGCATCGCAGCGGACGACTTCGACACCTCCAGTTATCTCGAAGGCCTCCTGGACGTATTCAGCCATGACGGACAGATTTACGGCTTCGCTCGTGACAACGACACCAACGTGCTGTACTACAACGCCGACCTCTTCGACGCGGCAGGTCTCGACTACCCGAACGAAGACTGGCAATGGGACGATATGCGTGAGGCCGCTGCGGCATTAACCGTAAAGGACGCTCGTGGCCGCGCAATTCAGTACGGCCTGGCCCTGGAAAAGAATCGCTATCCGGCGTGGATCTACCAGAACGGCGGCAGGATCGTCGATGATCCGCTCGACGCCAGTGAGTTCTACATGGATTCCGACGAGGCGACCGAGGCTATCCAGTACATCGCCGACCTCATCCTCGAGGACGGCTCGGTCCCGAGCTTCGATGCGATGCAGGAGTTGGGCAGCACTACCGAGCTGTTCAGCACCGGTCGGGTGGCCATGGTAATGACCAACGCCGCTCGCATGCCGACGTTCATGGACGCGTCGTTTGACTGGAACATTGCTCCGCTGCCAGCGGGACCGAACGGCTTGCGAGCGAATAGTTTGGGCGGGGCCGGCTACGTTATGTCTTCGACCACCGATCATCCCGAGGAGGCTTGGACTTTCCTCAAATTCCTTGCCGGCCCCGAAGGGCAATCGATCTTCGCGAAAACGGGTGTCGCCGTCCCCGCTTCTTTCCGCGATCCCGCTGTTAGCCGGACCTTCCGGAACGCTTGCCCCGACGGCATAGATTGCCAAGTTTTCATAGACGAAACCGGCAATGGCATCGCCGCCCCGGTCTTCCCCGGTTGGCGCGAGATCGAGAACACGATAGTCATTCCCCATCTCGACCTGGTGTTCACGGGAGAGCTCGATGCCGAAACGGCCCTCTCACGCATGGCGGAACGGGTTCGCGACTTCATGGCCGCTAATTGATGCGAGTTTTCGACTCCCACGTTCATCATTTCTGGTGGGACAGCCGCGAGACCAGCGGTTTCGCGGAGGCACTTCACGACCAGGCCCAGGAGATCGGAGTCGAAAAGATTGCCCTCCTGGGCACACCGGGCCGCGTAGGGCACGACGCCCTCGAGGAAGCCATCGGCCACTATCCCGACCTGTACGTTGGGATGGGCTGGCTCCGACTCGACGAGGATCCGCCAAGCCTGATCGACGAGTTCAAGGAGCGCGGCTTCCATGGCATCAAGATCCTGGGGCCGAGCCGCGATTACGACGACGAGGCCTACTACCGTCACTATGAGAAGGCACAGGCCAACGGTATGCGGATCCTCTTCCATACCGGCATTCTGGGCGGGCCAAACGACTACCTGATGGGCGGAGGTGAAGATGCCTGGAAGGCGCCACCCACGGGCAAGGAGGAGGCCGACCTGGTAGCTCGCCTGGGACGCGAGGCGCGGGGACGCCGCTACGGCTTCTCCTCGGCCCGAATGCAACCGATATATCTCGACACCATCGCCTTCCACTTTCCGGAAATGTTCATTATCGGCGCCCACCTGGGTTGGCCCGACTACCGCACCGCCTGCGCCGTCGCACGCTGGCGTCCACGACTGTTCTTCGATGTATCGGGTGGTGACGTGGTGCGAAACCACATCATCGACGGCAAGTACGTCATGAACGAGATACGTCCCGAAAAACTCGTCTACGGCTCCGACTCCGACATGCGTCGCATGAAAGGGGACATCGCGGCGTGGCAACAAGCGTTCTCGGCAATGGGTCTTGACGATGATCAACAGGAGTTGATCTTCTACCGAAACGCGGCGCGCATCTTTGGTTTCGAGGAGTGAGGTGGGGGAGGAGGCCATGACCACGTACAAGACGGCAACGAGCCGAGACGTACGGGCGCGTGGACGCCGTTTGAGTAAGGTGCGAACCTTGCTGACGGCCTACGGTTTTCTCCTCCCTAACCTGCTGGGATTCCTAATTTTCACGTTTCTGCCCGTATTGGCCGCGCTGCTGATAAGTTTCACGAATTGGGACTTGTTGCAAGCAGCGGAGTGGGTCGGGTTCGCCAACTACCGACGGTTGGCTACCGACCCGCTCTTCCATACGGTTTTGTGGAACACAGTGGTATACGTCCTCGGAACAGTACCTGTCCAGATGGCGATTTCCCTTCTCGTGGCGATGGCGCTCAGCCGCCGCCTGCCCGGTCTGCTTTTCTTCCGGACCGTCTATTTCATGCCCGTGGTCGCCTCGACCGTCGCCGTGGCGCTGGTGTGGCGTTGGATTTTTCACGCAGACTTCGGTTTGTTGAACAGCTTCTTGTATCTGATCGGAGTAGACAACCCACCGATGTGGCTGTCCAGCACGAGGTGGGCGCTCAGTGCGATCATCATCATGAGCATCTGGCAGCAGATCGGGTTTTCGATGGTGTTGTTCCTGGCGGGTCTCCAGGCGGTTCCCAGTCACCTATATGAGGCGGCCAAGATCGACGGGGCGAACGGGTGGCACCGCTTTCGCTTCATTACCGTACCGATGCTCTCCTCCACGACGTTTTTCGTGTTGGTGATCAGCATCATCAACTCATTTCAGGTGTTCGAGCAGGCGTTCGTAATGACTCAGGGTGGGCCGGCCAACGCGACCAATACCCTTGTCTTCAACATCTATCGCTACGCCTTTCAGTTCTTCCAAATGGGCTATGCCGCCGCCATGGCGTGGGTGCTTTTCGCCATCATTTTCGCGATTACGCTGGTTCAATTCCGGATGCAGCGTCAATGGGTGACTTATGACTGATGGAGACGCCCGGCTCGAACCGGCGACCCGTGTGAGCAAAAACCGACGCGAGCGAGTGGGCGACATTCTCTTGGCCGTCGTCCTGCTCCCAACGGCCCTTATCATGCTGATGCCTTTCATCTGGATGTTGTCGACGTCCCTCAAGTCGGTGGGCGCGGTGTTCGAATTTCCGCCGACCTTCATTCCCAACCCCGTCCACTGGGACAACTATCGTCGCCTGTTCGAAGTGCTTCCGTTCGCCCGATTCTTCTTGAACAGTTTGATCGTCGCCACGGCGGTCACCGGACTACACATAACCAGCAGCGCTTTAGCGGCATATGCCTTTGCGCGCATGCACTTTCCGGGCCGCGACGCACTATTCCTCGGGTACTTAGCTACGCTGATGATCCCTGCCCAGGTCGTGATAATCCCCAATTTCATCCTGTTGCGCTACCTCGGTTGGATCGACACGTATCAGGCATTGATTCTCCCCGCCGCGTTCAACGCGTTCGGGACGTTTCTGCTAAGGCAGTATTTTTTGACGATTCCCTACGAGCTCGAGGACGCGGCGGTGGTGGACGGCGCCAACCACTTCCAGATCTTCCTCAGGGTCATCTTGCCGCTTTCCGGGCCGGCGCTCTCGGCCCTGGCGATTTTCACCTTCCTGTTCAACTGGAACTCGTTCCTGTATCCGTTGATTGTGACTAGTAGTACCGAAATGAGCACGCTCACCGTGGGACTGAACACGCTGCAGGGTCAGTACAACACCGCCTGGACACTCCTGATGGCGGGGAGCGTCATCGCGCTGCTACCGGTTTTGGTAGTCTTCATCTTCGCACAGCGGTACTTCATCAAAGGAATAACCATGACGGGGCTCGGAGGCCGCTAGTGTCGCTTGTCGCGCAAGCTCGTGAACGAGCGCTGGAAGTGCTAAGAGGCTGTGCGACGCCCATGGGGTTCAAGGCCAGCGCCCTTGCCGGCGGCTACCCTCAGGTGTGGGCGCGCGATTCGGCAATCACCAGCTTGGGAGCGCTACTGACGGGGGACAACGAGCTGATCGGTTGTGTTCGAGCCTCCCTGGACACGTTGGGACGTCATCAGAGCGAACTGGGGATGGTGCACCTGAACGTCGATACTCGCACCGGCGATGTAACGACCGAGAACGCCGGCGCGGTGGACGCGAACCTCTGGTTCCTGCTCGCTCATGACGCTTATCTGCATGCGACCGAGGACACCGATTTCATTGCTCAGGCATGGCCGCGCCTGGAAAGTGCTGCCCAGTGGCTGCGCTATCAGGACATGAACGGCTGCGGACTGCTGGAGGTGCCCGAAGCCGGCGACTGGGCCGATCTGTACAGCGTTCGCTACAACGTCCTATACGACAATGTGCTGTACGTGGTCGCAATGCGCGCCATGTCGCTCATGGCGGAAGCAATCGGAAGAGATCCGGCGCCGTACCTTAGTGTCGCCAATGACGTGCGATGGAAGATCAACCTCCTGCTGTGGCTCGACCGGCCTTGGGATGGACACGCTTACGGGGATCAGCTCGAGCAACTGAAGGCGCTGCGGCTCGAGTGGTTTCTGCTGTACCAGAACACGGCGATCCTCACGGAGAAGCCGTACTACCTGCCGTGGGCGGGTTTCCGTGAGTTCGGCGACGCGTTCGATGCATTCGGCAACTGCCTTGCCATTTTGAGTGGAGTTGCCGATCAGCCAAAGCGGGACAGTATCTTGATGCATGCTCATGGCGTTGGCGCGGATGATCCGTACCCCATAAAGGCCTTCTATCCGCCGATCTTCCCTGGCGACCGTGACTGGCGGGAGTATTTTCGTAGCCGCAACTTGAACCTGCCGTTTCAATATCACAACGGCGGTATTTGGCCATTCCTGGGCGGCTTCTACGTGGCGTCCTTGCAGCATGCCGGTCACCATGAGCGCGCGGCCAAAACCCTTGAGCTCTTGGCTAAAGCCAACGAGGCAGGCAAGGCCGAGCCATGGGAGTTCAACGAATGGCTGCACGGGCTTAGCGGACGACCGATGGGACATCCATTGCAGGCATGGTCGGCGGCAATGTTCCTCTACGGCGACCACTGCGTGCGCCACGGAACAACCCCATTTTTCGACCGCTGGAGGTGGGTTGAGGCAGGAAAGTGACCCGAGTCAAACTTGGGGCCCGCGATATTCGCGCGCGCCCAACGCCTCGTTTAGCAGCTCTTCATAGCCCTGCTCGTAGCCCTTTCGCCAGCTGGCCTCGAAGCCCTGCGTACCCAGCGCTTCGCGAGCGGCAGCCAAGCGCCTCTCGACCCTTGTCTTGTCCACGGCGCCACTTGCCGCACCGATCGACTCGAGCAGGGAGGCGGCGGCCCCAGCAAGTCGTGCTCCGAATTCATGACGTCCCTGTAACGTCGCTACTGCGGCGAAGCCGTCGAGGCAGTGCCCCAGTCCATCCTTGTTGCCCAGCGACCGGTATAGTTCCGATGCTTCCGCAAGGGCCTTCTGCGCGGATTCGGGCATTTCGCGGTCCACCCAAACGGCACCCAGGTTGGTGAGTGCGATCGCGCATCCCATGTCGCTGCCGAACTCCCGAGAGAGGGCGAGGCTGTACTCGAACTCCGATTGAGCTCGCGGGTAGTCCTCCTGGGCGAGCGCAACGAGCCCCAGGTTGACGCGCGGCGTATCGAGCAACTCCTTGCGGCCCAAGCGCTCGCGTAACTCGAGACTCTGTTCCAGGTAATCTCGGGCCCGACTGTACTCCCGCTTCGCGAGGGCTACCACGCCCAGGCTATTGAGGGTCGCCGCCTGGCCGAACACGTCACCCAACTCCCTTGCCAGAGTCAGGCGCGCCTCGAATAGCTCCGATGCTGCCTGAACGTCTCCCTGCTCGTCGGCGAGGACGCCCGCGGCGTGGAGCGCCTTCGACCGCAGCGGGATGGCCTCCTCTCCCAGAGACTCGGATCCCAGAGACTCGGATCCCAGCGACTCCGATCTCTCGATCGCCAAACGAAGCCAGTGTCGGCCTTCCGCCAGATGGCTTCGGTAGTACCAGAACCGGTAGAGAGCCACTGCGAGCCGCAGGCCCAACATCGACCGGTGGTGCTCGACCTCATGGGCCAGCGTCCATTCCAGAGCTGCGCGCAGATTGTATTGCTCGCTCTGCAACCGCTCCAGCCAGACGCCCTGCGCCTCCCCGCTCGAGTGGGCATCGGCTTCCTCCGCAAGCGCCACGAACCAGCGGGCGTGAGCGTCTCGCGCCTCGGCCAGCTCAGCGGGATGCTCCGCCAGCTTCTCAGCGGTGTACTGATGGATGAGCGGATGACGGTCGAAGCGGCCCAACTCCGTGGTGCGCAGGAGCGACTTGTCCACCAGCGTGGCGAGCAGCGGGATCGTCGCTCCCACCACCCTCGAGGCCGCCTCGCGGCTGAAGCCTCCGGTGAAAATCGATAGTTTTCTGAGAACCACCTGCTCCGGCGGCTCCAGCAACCTCCAGGAGTGTTCGAATGTCGAGCGCATTCCGCCGTGACGCTTGGCAATGGCGCCCGAGGCGCCTTCGAGGAAGTCCAGACCCACCTCCATCTCCCTGGCGATCTCTTCCGTCGACATTAGCCGCAAACGGGCGGCGGCGAGCTCGATACCCAGTGGAAAGCCGTGTACAAGGCGGCAAATCACCCGAACGTGGGCGATCTCCTCGCTGCTCGGTTCGAATTGCGGACGCGCACGCTTCCCCTGCTGCACGAAGAGCCGGATCGCGTCCTGATGAGGCGCGTTTTGCCTATGCGATTCAGGGAGCGAAGCGGCACGAGGTGGAGCCATCCGCGCTACCTGGGCGTCTTCCGAACGCTCGCCCCCCGTCTCCACTCCGGCAAGGCCCTCCAGGGGGAAGAGTTGCTCTGCCGGCAAGAGTAAGCGGTCCCGGGAAGTCGCGAGGAGCTTCAGGTAGCGGCACTTAGCCAAGAGCGTTGCCGCCATCCGGTCGATGCCCGGCAGATGTTCGCAGTTGTCCACCACCAGGAGAACACTCTTCTCGCGCAGCAGTTCCGCCAGCTCTTCGAGCGACTTCGGCTGGCCCGGGAGCAGGGCACCCACCGCGGCCGGAACCAGCGCAGCATCGGTCAAGGACTCGAGGGCGACGAAGTATACGCCGTCGGGAAAGCTGCCGTCGCGCGACTTTGAGTGCGCCAGTTGTAGCGCCAAGCGCGACTTGCCCACACCGCCAAGGCCTGTGAGGGTGACGAGCCTGGTACCGGGATCGTCGAGCAAGCGGGTCAGCTCGAGCTGCTCAGGATCGCGGCCGACGAACTCGGTCAAGGGGAAGGGAAGGTTGTTGGGTGCAGAGGGACGGGAAGTGGCGTCAGGCGCCAGCTTTGCTCGTGCCGCCTCGCGGTTCGAGTCCAACACTAGACCGTATTCGTGCGCACTCCGTTCCAACTCCAACGCCCTGTCGCTGCCGGCCGCGACGAGCAGCCGGTGAAGTCGCTCGAGCTCCAGCGGTTCCAGCGGTGGCGCGCCGGCCAGAGTGAGCGCCACCTGGGCTCCCCTTGCCACCGAAGCGAAGTCGCTCAGCGCTGCTTCCGCCTCTGCCAGGCCGATCAGCCCCGACCGCAAGCGCTCCGCGAGATATTCGCGGGTGGCGAAGACCCACTCCTCCAGCTCGACGGCTGCTCCGGAAGCGTTCGCGTATGAGAGGTCGAACCCTTCGAGGAAGGGACCGTGGTAATTGCCGGCGGCGGTAACGACGTCGCCCGCCTCGAGTGCCTGGAGTATCTGCAGGGCGTCGCAGGGAACCACGCAACGGAGCCGCTGCTCCTCTTCGATCAAGGCTCCGGGCGCGCCATGCCGCAACTGGCTAAGGGCCACCCTCAGGCTGTTCATCGGCCTGGCTGCCTCTCCCCAGAAGAGCTCGCTTACGAAGCGGCGGCTCTTGGCTCCCTCGAGCGCCAGATAGGCCAGCAAGAGGAGTGGCTTGGGCCGACTGAAGGAGGAGCCCACCAGCGCTGCCCCGCCCAGGGTTCTCAGATGCACAACTCGATTATAGGACGGTTCCATCGCGGGTGGAC
This sequence comes from Trueperaceae bacterium, assembly GCA_040905665.1. Taxonomy (GTDB): domain Bacteria; phylum Deinococcota; class Deinococci; order Deinococcales; family Trueperaceae; genus DASVCN01. Next base: position 28,100 of record JBBDRD010000052.1, on the reverse strand, counting down.
GCGTCGGACCTCCCGAATGGCAATGCCTTGGTAATGCTTCGTTCGCGCCTGCTCGGCAAGACTGCGCTCCTGAACGCGGGTGCGGCCGGGCGACAAGGAGCAGAAGTTCAAGCTGCTTCCGCTCAACGACGGCTGCGACCAGACTCTCTGAGCAGAAGCTCAGGCCGAAAAGGGGTGCAGAACAATGCAATTCCGGAGAATGCTTTACGCCTTACTGATCGTACTGGTGGCTCTCACCGGTTGCGGGGCAACGACCGGGCCAGGCAACGGAAACGGGGACGGCGATGGCGATTTGCCTGGAAACGGGAACAACAACCCCGATCCCGCCGGGCCGGCAATGCACAACACCATCGCTTACGTTCCGGCCGATACCGGTGACGAGATCCGGGTAATCGATCCGGATGGCAGCAACGATCGCCAGTTATGGTCGCACGGGGAGGACGATCCGTTCGAGGTGTACGGGATCTGGGACCTGGACTGGAGCCCGGACGCGCGCGAGATCGCCTTCGCCAGCAGCCATGAAAACTACTGCTCGCTGTTCTACAGCGATATATACGCAGTCGGTACCAGCGGCGGCAATTACCGGCGGATGTCGGCGCCGCCTGCCTGTGGCGAACTCGCGGATTACCCCAAGGCAACGGTCAACGTTCCGGTCCGAAATTACGGCAGTGACTCGCTGGTCATCTTCATGTACTTCCTGGGGGCGCCCAGCGTACAGCAGATCTCCTTGCCCGCGTTCGGCAGCGGCATGATCACCTTCGATGACGTCGCCGACTTGGGCGCTGGCGTGGACCAGTACGGAATGATGATCGAGGGCAGCAACCGCGAACTGGCGGCGAGCACCGCGGTCGACGTTCAGCCAAACGGCAACCACACGACGGCCGAGCAGTCCGTCTACCACCCCGGCTCACCCGGTTGGGAGTCGCGCTCCCCTACCTGGCACAGCGACGGCACTCGCGTGGGCTACCTCTTCAGCTTCAACACCATCTATGGGATTCAGGAGTTCCCCGATCTTCTGGAACTGGGCGACCAACTCGTTACTGCGGAAGATATGCCGAACATAATCATGCACCTCAACTGGAATCCCGCGGAGGAGTGGGCAGACGAACTCATCTACGTAGGCTGGAATTACTCAACCAACAGCATCTACTGGGTCCAGGAGGGCACCACTGACACCCCCGGGACCCCGCTGCTGGACTTCGCTTCGTACGAGGAGGTGCTCGGCTTGGCCTGGTTGCCCGACGGAAACGGCTTCGTCTTCTCGGTCCTCGAGGAGTTCGGCGAGATATCCAATCTGTGGCGGTACTCCTTCGACACTGAAACGGCCACGCGCATCACGAGCTTCACCGAAGGGTTTGCTGGCGACCTGAGCGTCTCGCCCGATGGCAACGAGATCGTCTTCGAACGCGGGACGGAGACCGACCTGGGCTGGGACTTCATCGATTCCGAGCTGTGGATCGTAGGGCGGGATGGGGGCAACCTGCGAATGCTGGTCGAGAACGCCGCGAAGCCGGACTGGAGTTCGAACTAGGGCTGAGGCGCCTGTTCCTCATTTCGGAACACCCAACCAGAACGTTCCCAACCCGCCAGGAGTCCAAAGGCAAGGCTGCCGCGTCGCCATATGAGCAGCGAGACCGCCCGTGCCGGGCAGAGACGGCAGTCCAAGAAAGGGAGTGCAGCCTCAATGAGGGACATGGATGTAATCCGGACACGACTGAAGAAGGCGCAGGAAGCCTCGAATGAAAGGAGACGATGACGCGATCACGCAGGGCAGCGGTAACGTGTTCGCCGACCTCAACCTCCCGAAAGCTGAGGAGCGCAACGTCAATGCACGACTCGCCAGCAAGGTCCTGGATGCTATCGAGGCACGAGGATGGAACCAGGCTCGAGCTGCTCCCGCACTCGGAATCAGCCAGCAAGACGTATCCCGCGTAACCCGCGGCATCCTCAAGGACTACTCCGTCGAGCGCCTCATGCAACTGCTGCACAAGCTCGACTACCGAGTGACCATCCAAGGCGAATGCGCTAGGCCAACCGCCGAGGAAATCGTCGTCCTCGCACAGGAATGAAAGTTTTTGATGGCAAAGGTGAGGACTTGGTGTTCCTACGACAACTTCAGCCCAATAAAATCCGCAACAACCAAAAGCCCGCCCAGCAATCCCAGTGCAAGATTTGCCCGGGAACCTCATGATTAGGACGGCGACAGCAGCGGCAGCAAGGCGCGCCCGGCAAGCCACCGGCCCCGGCGCCCATCAGACCGTAAGATTCAATTGACGGTCGGTTGCGAAATCCGTAAGATGCGTCTTACGTTATGAGTTTCATCGAGAGCCACTTCGCCACTTCCCAGCGGCTCATTCAGCGGGTCGAGAGCCGCTTCCAGCGCTTTCTATACCCCCATATCGACTGGCGCCAGCCGTTGATATTTCTGGTGGGGATGCGAGGGGTTGGAAAGACTACCCTGCTCCTCCAGCATCTCAAGCATGCTTTCGGGGCGCAGCCGAGCCGGGCGCTGTACTTGACGGCCGACGACGTCAACTTGGGCGGGGTAAGGCTCGTCGACGTGGCCGAAGAGTTCGTAGCGCGCTACGCGGGCAAGACGCTCGTCATAGACGAGGTTCACAAGTACCCCAACTGGAGTCAGGAGCTCAAGAACATCTTCGATCTTCAGCCGGACCTTCAAGTGATCGCGTCCGGCTCCTCCAGTCTGAGCATTGTTACAGGCCAGTACGACCTGTCACGCCGCAGCCTCGTCTATCACCTACCGCAGTTGTCCTTGCGCGAGTTCCTTAATCTGGAGCACGGACTCCAGTTGGAGCCGATTGGTCTCCCGGAGGTTCTCCGTGGGCACGAGACACTGGTTCCAGAAATAATCTCCGTCCTGAAGGATAACGGGACCGCTATTCTTGAACGCTTTCGGCGATACCTCGCGGTGGGCGCTTACCCATACTCCCAGGGCAAAGAGTCCTTTGACTACCACCGCCAAGTCGTTAACTCCATCACCAAAGTCCTCTACGAGGACATCCCGTCGACCTTCGATGTCTCCCCACAAACTCCGGTTACTCTCCAACGGCTCCTCAACCTGCTCACGACCAGCGAGCCGTATCAGCCTAATGTGGAACGCCTCGCGCGGACCTTGGGTATAGCCAAAGAAACCACGTACAACTACCTCGACCATCTCGAACGGTCGTCGCTCATCGCATACCTGCCGCAAAGTCGCGCGGGTAGTAAGGCCGTCCGCAAACCTGCGAAGATCTATTTGTCCAACCCCAACTTGTACTTTGCACTCGGGCAGGTAAAGGGGCTCGAGGTCAAGGAGGGCACAATGCGTGAAAGCTTCTTCCTGAGCCAAATAGGGGTGCAACATCGCGCCACGGCACACCCGACAGCCGACTTTACGGTTGGCGGCAAAACGCCGTATGTGTTCGAGGTAGGCGGCAAAGGGAAGGCGCGAAAGCAGTTGAACGAGGTAGAGGCCGGGTTCCTGGCGCTAGACGATATGGAGTATGGGCTGGGGAAAAGCGTTCCCCTGTGGCTGTTCGGGTTCCTTTACTGAACATGGCTACGGGATGCATTCCTCGAGGCCGGCCAGTCCGACGAGGAGCGCCTCTCTCGGGAACGTCCAGTTAGCGCCTTGCTTTCCCCAATCACCTCAGATAACGCTGAACCGAATGCTCAACCTCAGGTCGTTCACCGTGTAATCGATCCGCGCTTCGCCACTCTCCGGGGCGGTGACGTCCTTTCCGTTTACTTTGAGTCCCCAACAGAGCCACCGTTCGTTGATCGCACTGACCTGATCAGTATTGAGCACGGCGTTCCCCACGAGCTTCGTCTCGGTATTCCCCAGGTTCAAGTTGACGGCCGGTCCAACACGGTTCTTGGCGAGCCACAGATCGTCGGCAGAGGGGGAGGCGTAGAGCTGCGCAGTGAGCCGGCCGGAAAGTTCGGGGCCGTCGTAGTTGAGCTCGGCGTTGTAGTGCAAGCGCGCGCTCTCAACCGTCACCGGAATGTCAGCATCGGAGAGGTCGATGCATTCACCCTCATCGGTCGGGTGATTGAAGTTGACGCTTCCGGCCTCACCCTGGCCGATCTCCTCGTGAACGGTGCCGCTCGCCTGAGATCCGAGTCGTGCCTTTAGGTCGATGGTGGCCGGCAACGGCAGCCAACTGCAGGCGGCCAACACCAACATAAGTGCCACTGTCGTGCCTGTCGGTAAAAGATGCTTCTTCATCGCGCCCCCAAGTCAGGTCTTCCCCAACGTCAGCTCCGGTCCCGCTTCCTCCCGGATCGAGACTATCGGTCTCGCATCATCTTGCGGCATACCGCCGAAGGCGAAATGTAATTGAGTAGAGGATCGCACTCGCGATTGGGTAAACGGGAAGAGTTGATAAGGTACTGCATGGATTACTGGCTATGAAACCCAGCGCATCGGCGTTCGAGACGAGAAGCATTGGGCAGAAGGGGAAGCGGGGGGCCGGCTTCCGGCTAAAGCGAGTTCCTGCAGGACGCCCAAGCGACCTACGGAAGCCTCTACAGCAACCTGGAGTACTCCTACCGGATAGAGGACACGCAGATAGACGCAGACAGGGCGGATGCACTTATTCGCTACGAGGGCAGCGTGACGGAGAATGCCACCGGCAAGGAGATCAGCGCTTTGGGGACCGCGACAGTCAGATACCGCTGGAACGGGTGTTCGTGGCGACGGACGGGGCTCAGTTACTAGGACTGAAACGCGCCTTCGAGAAGTAGCCCTTACTCGACGATCAGAACTTCGAGGTGCCTAGGACCGTGAACGCCTTCGACGCGTACAAGCTCGATATCCGAGGTCGCGGATGGGCCGCTGATGAAAGTTAGCGGCGAGCCGGCAGCTACCGCCGACTCGAGCTTTTCGATGGCATCCGGTACCGAGTTCACGACCCGCGCGGCCTCGACGATGCAGAGGTGGTAGTCGGGTATCAGTGTCAGTGCTCGCCTACCTTGGCCGATGCCGCCGTCCAACACGATCGTTCCCGTTTGCGCTATCGCCAGCGAACACGTCGATATAACGCCGTCTGCGGGCGTCAAGGACGCCGTGCTTCCGTCGTCGATAACCAGGGAGAGTCCGGTCGGAAGCCAGTTCTCCGGAAAGCCCGGAGGCAACAGCACTCGTTCGATCCCGCGGGCCTGGCAGGCCCGGTGGACCGCTGCCGCTAGCCCAGATTCCGACACCCTTCCCACCTGGGCACGACAGTCGCGGAGCATCTCGACTAGCCGATCATGCCGCTCGTGCGGCAGGACTTCAGCGGCAAGATAGGAACGCTCCCCGAGACTGGAATGCTCCCCGGCCCCCGAGCACGCTTCGGCAGCTTCGGTAGCTTCGGTAGCTGCCTCCTCCCGCGAGATCGCAGCCCTAATACGCCCCAATATCGCTTCCCGCGAGCTCACTTTTTGCTCCTCCACCACTGTCGGAAGGACTGCTTGGGCACGGCCTCGAGATTGCGCGAAACCGTCCAGGACCGCAGATAGGCAGGCAGGGCCTCGATGACCCCGTCGTGAACGAATGGGAGTTGCCCAACCCGGGCCAGAGCCTGCGCCAGTTCATATCTCTTCGGGCTAGCGAATGCTCTGGCGGCGAGTCGCATCGCGAGCGCCTCCCCGTCGAAGCGGAGCCCCTTGCGTTGCCGCCCGACCACGACCTTGCCGCGCAGGTGAACGAGCAGCCGGGGAATGTCGATCTTCACCGGGCAGGCGTCGTAGCAAGCACCGCACAAGGTGGACGCGTAGGGGAGGGAATCGTAGGCCGCCAGTTCTCGAAGTTGCGGGGTGAGGACGGCCCCTATTGGGCCGGGGTAGACCGAGCCGTAGGCGTGACCGCCCGTGCGTTCGTATACGGGACACACGTTCAGACATGCGCTGCAACGGATGCAGTGAAGGGCATCCCGGCCCACCTCGTCCTCGAGGACTTTGGTGCGGCCGTTGTCGAGAAGCACCAGGTGGAACTCGCGCGGGCCGTCCCCGTTATGTACGCCTGTCCAGAACGAAGTGTACGGGTTCATTCGCTCGCCGGTGGATGAGCGCGGCAGGAGTTGCAGGAAGACCTCCATGTGCTGCCACCGGGGCACGACCTTTTCGATGCCCATGACAGTAATGAGGGTCTTGGGGAGGGTCAGGCACATCCGCCCGTTCCCCTCGGACTCGACCACACAAATCGTTCCCGTTTCCGCGACCGCGAAGTTGGCGCCGCTGATACCAACCGTCGTGTCCATGAACGTCTTGCGCAAATAACGGCGGGCGGCGTCAGTCAGATCGCTCGGGTCATCGGTGAGATCGGGCTCGCCTAGCGTTCGGATGAAGAGCTCGCGTATCTCCGCCCGGTTCTTGTGGATCGCAGGCACCAAGATGTGGCTCGACGTTTCGCCTGCCAACTGAATGATGAGTTCCGCTAGGTCCGTTTCGATTGCCTCCACACCAGCAGCCTGGAGTGCGTCGTTGAGGCAAATCTCGTCGGTCGTGAGTGACTTGACCTTCATCGCTCGGGTTGCGCCGGCATCCCGCACCAGCTTGGTTACCAACTCGTTGGCTTCGTCCGCATTCTGTGCCCAATGGACCGTTCCCCCCGCCGCTGTCACCTGCTCCTCGAGCTGCAGAAGGTAGCGGTCCAGGTTTCGCATTGTCTCCTGCTTGATCCTCCTGCCGGCTTCTCGGAGTTCCTCCCAGTAGGGAAGTTCCTCGGTCACCGCCTTTCGCTTCGCGCGAATCGTGCTGGTCGCCTTGTTGAGATTGCGACGAAGTTGGGAGTCGGCAAGGGCGACTTTGGCCGCCTGGGGAAAGGGGACCACCGGCAGCTCAAACCGAGACATGAGTCGTCCCAAATGCGGCTTCTGCGGTGCTCGCCAGTATCTGGGCGAGGTGGACCGTCCTGATGGAGGTCCTGCCGCGACTGAGGCCGCCCCCTATCTGCATGAGACATGAGTTGTCGACAGCAACGCACACTTCCGCCCGGGTCGCCACGACATTCGCTACCTTGTCGGTCAGCATGGCCGTGCTGGTGTCGGTGTTCTTTACCGCAAACGTCCCGCCGAAACCGCAGCAGCTCTCGGCGTCACCCAGCGGAACCAGCTCCAGGCCCCGAACGGCCCGCAGGAGTTTGAGTGGGGCGTCGCCGACGCTGATTCCACGCAGGCTGTGGCAGGTGGGATGGTAGGTCACGCGGTGGGGATAGTAGGCGCCAACGTCCTCGATGTCCAGTTGTTGGACGAGGAACTCGGACAGCTCGAAGGTGCGCACCGCCACCTCCTCGACCGCTGTCGCCAGTGCCACATCATCGTGCTGATGGGCTAAGTATGGATAGAACTCGCGCACCATGCCGCAACAGGATGCCGAAGGAACCACGATCGTCTCGCTACCCGCGAAAACATCGACGAACCGCCTCGCGAGATCGAGTGCTTCTCGTTGATAGCCGGTGTTGAAGTGCATTTGGCCGCAGCAGGTTTGAGCTTGGGGGAAGGCGACCTCCAGACCGAGTCGTTCCAACAGGCGCGTCATCGCGATCGCCGTTTCGGGAAAGAGGGTATCGACGTAACAGGGAACGAATAGGGAGACTTGCATCAGCGCAGCACGGCGTCGAGTAGGACGCCGTCGACATAGAGGATCATCCTGAATTCGACTCGCCGTAAGCACGAACCAGTTGCTGTTGCTCCCCCAGCCCGTCGATTGCCAGCCGCATGCGGTTTCCGGGCTTCAGGTACCGCTGCGGTTTGAGTCCCATCCCTACCCCGGCCGGTGTACCGGTCGAGATGATGTCCCCTGGCTGAAGGCTCATGTAGGTGCTGAGGTACGAGACGATTTGGGCAACTCCGAAGACCATGTTGCGCGTCGTACCGTCCTGAACTCGCTCGCCGTCCACCTCGAGCCACAACCGCAGATTCTGAGGGTCCGTCACCTCATCGGCAGTCACCAGATAGGGACCGATTGGTCCGAAGGTGTCTGCGCTCTTGCCTTTTACCCACTGGCCGGTACCTTCCAGCTGAAAAGCGCGCTCCGAGACGTCGTTGACGACGCAGTAACCGGCGACGTGGCCGAGGGCGTCCGCTTCGTCGACGTACGAGGCTCGTTTGCCGATTACGATGCCCAACTCCACTTCCCAGTCGGTCTTCGTCGAGCCACGCGGAATTATGACGTCGTCGTTGGGTCCAACGATCGCGCTGGTCGCCTTGAAGAACACCACCGGCTCGTTGGGGAGCTGCATACCCGTCTCGGCGGCATGGTCCGTGTAGTTGAGGCCGATGCAGATGAACTTACCAACCCTTCCTACGCAGGGGCCGATGCGCCCGTCCCCGGGTAACAACGGGAGCTCACTCCGAGAGGCCGTGCGAAAGTTCTCTAGGGATTCCGGAAGAAGGGATTCACCCGCGATGTCCTCGACTACCCCTGAGAGGTCCCGGAGGTCGCCTCTATCGTCCACCAGCGCGGGTACCTCTTGGCCAACCGGACCGTAACGTAATAGCTTCATCGAAAGTACTCTCCCGTTGCTGCCCTAGTAAGTGGCACGGCCGCCGCTGAGATCGAAAACGGCACCAGTGGTAAAGGAGTTCTCCTGTGAGACTAACCAGGCCACCATGTTCGCGACCTCGTCGACTTCCAGGAACCGCTTCCGGGGGATCTTGGACAGCATGTAGTCGATGTGCTCCTGGCTCATCTGGTCGAAGATGCCGGTTCTGGCAGCGGCGGGCGTTATGCAGTTGACGGCGATGTCGTTTTCCGCGAGCTCTTTGCCCAGGGACTTGGTGAGTGCGATGACGCCGGCCTTGGCTGCACTGTAGGCGGGAGCGTTCGGATTGCCGTCTTTGCCGGCGATGGAGGCGACGTTGACGATTCTCCCGTAGTTCTGCTGCCTCATCACTGGCACTACCGTTCTGCAGCAATAGAAGACGGAGTTGAGGTCGACGTCGATCACTCGCCGCCACTGACCCACCGGGTACTCCCAGGTGGGCATGGTGGGCCCCGCGATTCCGGCATTGTTCACCAGGATGTCGACCCTCTCGAAGCGTCGCTTGGTCTCCTCGAGTGCTCGTTCGACGGCCGCCAGATCGGTAAGGTCCACCTGGATAGGCAGAGCATCACCTATTCGCTCGGCCGCTTTGGCAGCTTCATCCCCGTCCACGTCCCAGATGGCTACCCTTGCTCCAGAGGCCGCCAATCGCGTTGCGACCGCGAGACCTATTCCTCTAGCAGCACCGGTCACGATCGCGCTCCGCTCGTTCAGATCGATCTGATTCATTTACTTAACCTCGACAGGTGGAGTGCCGCCTGCACGTTACGCAGGTGGCTTGTCATCGATTCACGGGCAGCCTGGGGATCGTGTCCTTCCAGCGCCTCCATTATCTGCGCGTGGTCGGCGTGGCTCTGCTGCGTGACACCCGGTAGGGTGACGGTGATCTTGCGGCTGGCCTTGCCCAGCTCCTGAAAGCTGTTGGCGACACGCGAGAGGAAGGGATTACCGGTTGCGGCCACGATGATGCCGTGGAACTCTTCGTCCACCGCCAGGAACTCCTCATGCCGGCGCTGCGCCCGGTTTCCCCGGGCCATGCACGCCCTCAAATGTCCCAGTGCCGTCTCGTCGATCTTCCGGGCTGCGATTTCGGCGATACCCGCTTCTACCGCTATCCGTGCCTCGAACAACGTGTCGAGCGACTGTCCGTTCAAGCTGAGGAAGAACTGCAGTGGTTCCAGTAGAGCGTCTGGCGTGAGTTCGGAAACGAACACTCCCTCGCCCTGGCGTATCTCGAGGATGCCCAGCAGTGAGAGTGCTCGCAGGGCCTCGCGCAAACTGGGCCTGCTCACCCCCATGCTGGCAGCCAGGTCGCGTTCCGACGGGAGCTTTTGGCCGGGCGCCAGCACGCCCTCCCTCACCAGCCCCAACACGTGCTTGACCACCTTCTCGGCGATCGCCTCTTTGGGCAGCGGTGCGAGATCCTCCATTGCGGCCAAACTCTGTTCGCTCATCTCCCCTGACTTCTGGTCGCGCGACTACTGATGAGGCGGTTAAGCTTCCGTGCCCAAATCCACGCCTTAGGCTTCTTGGTAAGACCAGCTTACCGAGCGCAAGTAGTTGCGGTCAAGGCGGCGTCTCCAACAGAAACGATGAAGACGGCCAGAACCAAGCTCGTTGACAAACCCGAAAACCCTGCTTAAGCTGGTCAGACCACAGGCTTTTCGCCCCCCAGTGTTCGGGTCATCGTGCCCGGACCAGAGTGGTTCCGATCTTTCAGGGTCCCGGAGTGCATCCGGCGCGGCGGAGACCCGATGGCCGTGGAAGCCGGCCCAAAGGAGGACTGATGTTGGAATCGAAACGAAAGTGGACAAGACTCTCGCTCGGGCTCGTACTGTCGCTGCTGATGGGGCTCGTCCTGTCGACCAGCGCACAAACGCTGGTCTTCTCGGAAGCGAACTTCATCCGCTCGGCCGACCCGAACAACCAGTTCGACCTGACCGATCTGTACGTCTATCGGCACATCTACGACCCGCTCGTCGAGATCCTGCCCGGCGGGGAGATCGGGCCAATGCTGGCCGACTCGTGGGAGGTCACCGACGACGGTACCGAGTGGACCTTCCATCTGCGCGAGGGCGTGGAGTTCCACAACGGCGAGGCGTTCGACGCGCAGGATGTGGCATTCACGTTCCAACGGATCTTCGACGAGGAGCTGCGCCAGGCCTTCCTGGTCCCCAGCTTCGAAAGTGTTCAGGCGGTTGACGATCAGACGGTTGTAATCCGGACCGGGCAGCCACAGGGAAGCTTCCTCAACAACCTCGCCTTCATTTCGATCCTCCCGTCTGAAACCGTGCAGGAGATGGGGGACGCTTACTTCGACGAGCGCTACGGAACTGGCCCCTTCGAGTTCGTCGAGTTTCAGCAGGATGTCCTGCTGGCCATGGAGCGAAACGAGAACTACTGGCGTGAGGGCGTGCCGCAACTCGACCGTCTGGAGTTCCGGCCGATCTTCGAGGAAGCGACTGCCCAAGCTGCCTTGCAAACCGGAGAGATAGATGTCCTCTCGGCCGTTTCGCCAGACTTGGCCATGGTATTGGAAGGTGCGGATGACGTCGAAGTCATCTACACGCCCAGCATCGAAACGACCCACCTGCAGGTGAGCCTTACGAACGGGCCGTTCAATGACCCGCTGATCGTTGAAGCACTCAACTACGCGATAGATCGCGAGGCAATTACCGAAGGACTTTGGTTAGGCGAAGCCATACCCGCCGGCGCGTACGTACCTCCCGGCTTGGTCGGACACCACGAAGGTCTGGAACCGTTTCCCTACGACCCAGAGCGTTCTCGCCAACTTCTCGCCGAGGCCGGCTACCCAGACGGCATCGAGATCGAGCTGCTCGGACCGGCGGGTCTGTGGCCGCAGAGTCGGCAAGTGATGGAGGCAATCCAGGCACAAGCTGCTGAGGCCGGATTCGATATCAACCTGAACATTCTCGAAAGCGCGGCATACGTGGAGAACCGCAACGCCGGTAACTACGAGCTGTTGTACGTTTCCAGCATTGCCGTGACGCACGAGGGAATGCGCTTCCTACAGGAGCGGATCCTCGAGGATGTGTACAACACCGGCTATGAGAACGAAGAGTTCACGGCTTTGATGGAGGAACTGCTCACGACCATCGAGCCTGAGCGGCAGCAGGAGCTGTTCGAGGAGGTTCAGGAGTTGCTTTACGGCGCCGCGCCTCACATCTACCTCTACTATCCCCCGCACATCTACGCGGTGCGTAGCGAGGTTGAGAATTTCGTCGGTGGTCCGGACCGCTCACTGCGGCTCTGGAACGTAAACAAAACGGAGTAGAACTCCACTGACTCCGGGGATGGAGTGGGCAAATCCGGCTCCATCCCCGGAGTCGCCTGTTCTGTGCGCCCGCTAACCTCCTTCTCCCATGCTGATTCGGGGGTCTTGTGTTTTCGTATACGCTGCGCCGGCTGCTAGAAGGGGTGTTCGTCATCGTCGGCGTTTCGGTCGTTGTCTTCCTGCTGCTTCACCTGTCGCCTGGGGATCCGGCTCAGCTGATGCTTCGCGAAGGTGCCAGTGCCGAGGAGGTCGCGCGGGTACGCACCAATTTGGGCCTCGATCGCCCCTTACCGGAGCAGTACGGAACGTTCGTGTGGCGAGCGTTACAGGGCGACCTAGGCGCCTCGTTCCACTACCGCCAGTCGGCGATCGAGGTGGTAATTGACTTCCTGCCCGAGACGCTCTATTTGTCACTGGCAGCGCTGGTTTTATCGATCATTGTTTCTCTGCCGCTCGGGATCCTATCCGCTCTCAGGCGGGATTCGGTTTGGGACCTTCTGGGGACAACGTTTGCAGTGTTGGGCCAGGCGATGCCACCGTTCTGGTTGGGAATCGTTTTGATCTTCGTTTTCGCGGTACGGCTCGGTTGGTTCCCCACCTCCGGTTCCGGTACCTTCAGCCACCTGATACTGCCTGCGGTCACTCTGAGTGCCTACCAAACAGCGCTCTTCACCCGGCTAGTTCGCTCCGGGTTACTCGAAGTCCTGGGACAGGACTATGTGCGCACCGCTCACAGCAAGGGTCTGCACCAACTGCGGGTCGTGTGGAAGCATGCGATGCGCAATACCTTGATCCCACTGATCACTGTGATGGGCATTCAGCTTGGGGCGCTTATCGCCGGAGCGATCGTGGTGGAAACGGTGTTCGCTTGGCCGGGCGTAGGCCGCCTGCTCATACTGGCCATAAGCTCGCGTGACTATCCGGTCATCCAGGCTGGCGTACTTCTCATTTCGGTGCTCGTCGTTTTAGTGAATATCGTTGTAGATGTCCTCTATGCCTTCATCGATCCGAGGATCGCCTACTCGTGACGGTGTTCCGCACAGTCCGGATGCCTCGTTTCCTCCGGCGGTCGCTGCGTAGTCCACGGCTTGCGGTTGGAGCGATCGGTCTGCTGATCTTCCTCATCGTGGCGATTGCGCCAGGGGCGTTCACTTCACAGAATCCCGCCACGCAAAACTTGCGCGCTCGTTTCCAGCCACCCGTGTGGCTCGAGGAAGGTACGGCGGGCAATCCGCTGGGCACGGATCGACTTGGAAGAGACTTGTGGAGCCGTACGCTGTATGCGTCCCGTGTCTCCATTACGGTGGGATTGAGCTCCGTTCTCATTTCCGGCTTGGTGGGGGTAGCCCTGGGCGTCATCGCCGGCTACTTTTCGGGCCTTGCCGGTACGATCATCATGCGAATCGCAGACGTGCAACTGGGCATTCCGCCGCTGCTGCTGGTAATTGCAGTAGCTGGCATCCTTGGTCCCTCGCTGCGCAATGTCATCATCATTCTCGCCATCTCGGGCTGGGTGATTTACGCGCGCACGGCACGGGGCCTGGTTCTGAGCCTCAAGGAGAACGACTTCATTCAGGGGGCCAGAGCCTTGGGCGCCAGCCACTTTCGCGTGATCGTGAAACATCTGGTACCGAACATTTTGGTCCCGTTGACCGTTATCGCCAGCCAGCAAATGGCGCTGATGATATTGCGCGAGTCGACACTCAGCTTCCTGGGCATCGGCGTTCCTCCGGACATACCCACCTGGGGAAGCATGATCGCGGACGGGCGCGTAGTGATCGAGTATGCCTGGTGGGTCTCCGCGATTCCCGGTCTTGCCTTGTTGACCGCCGTGCTGTGCATCAACTTCCTGGGCGACGGTTTGCGCGATGTGCTCGATCAGCGGCTGCGCATGTGATGGCCGGGACGTGAGGAGAGCCATGAAGATCGTCGACATGCAGACCACACTGGTTTCGAGGCCGCTCGCGGAGTACGTGGGCTCGGGGCACCTTTACCCCCCGACCGCTCGCGACATCCTCTTCCTACGCGTAGATACGGATGCCGGCGTCTCCGGCACCGGCTTCATCACCGGGCTGGGATTCGTAGACGGCAGCGAGATTCGGGTGATCCGGCAAATAGTCGACACCGCCCTCAAGCATCTCGTTATGGGCGAGGATCCGGCGTTCACGGAGTGGATTTGGGACAAGATGTTCCGGGGAACGATTCGCTTTGGCAGGAAGGGTGCGGTGCTGCGGGCGATAAGCCTCGTCGACATCGCGCTTTGGGACCTCAAGGGCCACGTGTACGAGGCGCCGCTGTGGGAACTGTTGGGCGGGCACAAGCGGGAGGTGCCCGTCTACGGGAGTGGCGGTCACTACCAGGCAGGGGAGAAGGGGCACGAGAAGTTGAGGGCAGAGGTCCAGGAGCTCCTCGATGTCGGCTTCCGCGGGATCAAGATGAAGGTGGGCGGGCGTAGCCCCTATGAAGACTTCGAACGTACTGCCGCGATGCGGGAGGCGATCGGTCCCGGAGTTGACCTGATGGTCGACGCCAATGAGGGCTGGACCGTCCACCAGGCAATCCAGTTCGCGAAACTGGCAGAGCCGCTGCACCTCGCGTGGATCGAGGAACCCGTTGCCAACGACAACCTGGAGGGCTACCGGCGCATCGCGGAGAGCACTGCCACGCCCTTAGCGGCCGGGGAGAACGAGTACACCCGCTACGGCTTCTACCAGCTCATCCATCAGGGCGGAATCCTGGTGTGCCAAGTGGACGTGACGCGAGTGGGTGGTGTGAGCGAGTGGATGAAGGTGGCCAACCTGGCCTCGGCTGTGGGGATCCCGGTAATTCCCCACGGCGTTCATGAACTACACGTCCAGCTTGCCGCAGCGAGTAGCGCTGTACCGATGCTCGAGTTTTTCCCCTCCAACAGTCCCATTCAGTCGTTTATCACCGAGTGCATCAGCGGGCCGGACACCGTCAAGCAGGTGAGCGGCGGCACGATGCAGGTACCTATCGGGCATGGTTTCGGGCTCAGCTACGACGCCGAGGTGATCGATAGGTACCGAACGGATTGAGCCGGTGGCGAACGTCCACGAGGCGCCACTCGATCTGGCCTTTTGCCGGTCCCTTCGTGCACTCTCGTCGCCGGCAGGCAGAGTCACCGCCGCGCTGGTGGAGCAGCGGATCGAAGCCTACCGGGATCGCAGCGACATGGCGAGTGCCAAGGCGGCCCCGGTACACGATCCGTTCGCACGTTGCCGCGCCGCTCCTGCGCGGCCTGCCGTCGTTTTCGGTTCAGCGTTGTATCACTGCCTGATCGCGAGAGAGTATCGCTTCAAGTTCCTTGCGGCTGCTGACCACCATGTCTCCGTCTTGGCTTGCGGCAAGGGAGGCGAGAGCGACACCCTGTTCCAGCCCCTTCTCCATCGATCCTTCGAGCCAGCCGTCGATGACGCCTGCGGCAAAGGCGTCACCGGCCCCGAGCTTGTCCAGAACTTCCGTGGTCACGCCGTTTTGCACCAGAACCTTGCCCGTGTAGAGCGCCATTGCTCCTCGCGACCCTAGTGTAAGGACCGTCGGTCGTCCCGAGCGTTCGGTGGCTAATGCCAGCAGGATGTCCCGGGGTTCCCCCTTGAGGTCGAACAGCACTTTTGCGTCCGCGATGCCACAGAAGAGCAGCTCGACGCTCCGCACGATTGGCCGGAGCAGGTTACCGGCTTCCGAGGCGCTCCACAAGCGCCCGCGGTAATTGACGTCGAAGCTCACGGGGATTCCAGCGCTTGTGGCACGAGCAACGGCTTCTGTGATGAGGCTCGCGCAACTCTCGCTAAGAGCGGGAGTGATACCGGTCAGATGGAGCAGGCGTGTGTCGAGTAGGTAGTTCCAGTCGATGCTGTCCGCCGACATGCTTGCGGCCGCGGACGGTGTCCGGTCGTACGTTACCTCGGTGGGGCGAGGAGGGCCGGAGAATTCGACGAAGTAGAGTGCCTGCCGGGCGCCGCCGTCCCGCTTCACCGCCGAGAGGTCGACGCCTGCCTCGCGTAGCGCACGAAGCACGAGCTCTCCCGGCGGGTTATCGGGAACCCGGCTTACCCAGCCGCAGCGCCTACCCAGTCCGGAGAGGGCGGCGCACACGTTGCTTTCCGCGCCGCCAACGTGAACGTCCAGGGTGTAGGTACTCGCTAGTCGGCGCCCCTTCGGCACGCTCAACCGCACCATGGCCTCACCAAGCGAGGTTACGTCGAACCGAGGTCGCTCCAGGGGAAGACCCATCTCTACGACTTCCTGGTTGCAGCAAGCCAAGCGTCAGAAAATCGCGCGGCTCTACTCGAGATCTCGTCGAGGCCCACATCCTGGCTTACCAGCGTGCTTCCGGCGCCAACCGCCACGGCCCCGGCACGCACATAGTCGCCGACGCTATTCGGATCTATACCGCCGACCGGCACGAATGCCACGTCATCGAGCGGCGCAGCGAGAGTCTTGAGGTAGGCCGGACCCAGGGTGGAAGCAGGAAAGAGTTTGACGGCGAGGGCACCAAGAGCGACGGCGTTCTGCACCTCGGTGGGTGTCATCACGCCAGGCAAGTGAAGGACGTCCTCCTGGCGGGCAAGGCCCACGCTGGCACTGTCCAGATTGGGAGAAACGAGAAAGGCCGCACCGGCCTCCAGGGCCCTACCCACATCGGACGCGGTTCGCACCGTACCGGCGCCTATCAGAGCCTCGGTCGGCAGCTCTCGTTGCAGCAACCGTATGTGCTTCTCGGCCGCAGCGCTATTTAACGTCACCTCCATCGCCACGATGCCGTTGCTCAAGAGTGCCTGAGCAATACGTACCAGCTCCGAACCTTCGAAGTCACCGCGAACGATGGCGATGATTCCGCTGTTCCTTATCTTTTCGAGGCTTGTTGCCGCCCGGGTACTCACGTCGGCTCCCTTCCTACTGCCTGTCGTTGGCGGCGTCGCACTCATGCAGTACTCCTAGCTCCAGGAGGGGCACAGGTTGGGGTGCGAACTCGCCGTGAACCGTTGGGGACTCGGCTTATCTGATGGTATAGCGCTCGACGATCTCCTCATTCAACTCGACGCCCAACCCTGGGCGATCGGGGACCGGTAGCACTCCATTCTTGATCTGTGAGGCGTGTCCCACCGGCTCGAGTACGAGTTCGTCCCGCAGGGGATGCGGATAGTACGAACACTCGTAGGTGCTAAAGTTCACCGTCGCAGCTGCCAGTTGTACCGATGCCGCCGCGGCCACCCCGCCGCAATTGCCTACGTGTGGAGAGAAGGTCGCGTTGTAGAGACTGGCGGTAATGGCGATCTTGCGGCATTCGCTGATCCCGCCGGCTCGAGCTACGTCCGGCTGTACCACGTTCACCGCTCCACTATCCAACAGGGCTTTGATTCCGAAGCGGGTGAACTCGCCCTCGCCCGCCGCCAACGGCACGATCGAATTCTGGCGCAGTGCCGTGTAGGAGGCGAGATCCTCGGTGGGAAAGGGCTCTTCGAACCAGGCGACGGGCACTTCTTCCAGGCGTCGTGCCAGGCGAGCAGCTTCAGGGTACCGGTAGGCGCAATTGGCGTCCACCATGATATCTATGTCTGCCCCCACGGCTTCACGCAGCGTCCATATAGTGGCGGCGTCCCGTTCTGCTCCCAAACCGATCTTGACCTTCATCGCTCTAAATCCGCGATCGACGAGTGAGGTTGCGTCCGCAATCATCGCGGGCAGCTCCGCCACCCCAACCGAAGAAGCGTATGCCGCGATCGTGGATCGACCAGCTCCGCCGAGCAGCTTGTGGATCGGCTTGCCCGTTGCCTTGCCCATCACGTCCCAAATGGCAATGTCGATACCGCTCATTGCTTCGAGGAGTATTCCTCTGGAGTGACCACTGAACGAGCCGAGGCCGCGATACATCCGGTTCCAGATCCACTCGACATCGAACGGGTCGGCCCCCACGATCATCGGGGCCAAGACCTCCTGTATCAACTCGGACCATACGCCGGGGGAGTACCGTGCCAGGCATTCACCCACCCCTTCCACGCCGTCGCTGGTAGAAATCCTGACGAGGGCGGATTTCCCCTCCGTGAAAGTTTGAGCGCTCGTGCTGAAGGTCTTGCTGAACGGCGCTGCCAAACTGAGTGCCTTCACAGCGGTGATCTTCATCGCTTTTCCTATGCCGCCGGTGCTTTGTTGCTACCGAAGCGCGTTTCCCAGCCGGACTCGAAAAGTCGCATGAAGTTGCCCGGGCTGTAGGGATGCTCCTTGGCGACGTCCTCGTTGAGCTCGATCCCCAAGCCGGGCCTGTCGCTCACCCGAAGATAGCCGTCTTGCAGCTCCGGAGTCCCCACCACTACATCGCGCGTCCATGGGTCGTTGAAGTCCTGAAACGTTTCCTGGATCAGGAGGTTGGGAAGCGTGAGGTCCAGATGGCAGTTCGCGGCACTGCAGATGGGCCCGCGCGCGTTGTGAATCGCCACGACGGCGTTGTTGGCATTGGCAATCGCGGCGACCTCCCTGGTTGGCCACAAGCCACCGATGTCAATGGTCTCTGGGTTGATGATGTCGATAACGTTGTGCGCCAGAAGTCGGGTGAACTCGCGCTGGCTCGTGAAGCGCTCGCCTACGCCAACTGGCACCGGAACGGCTCGGGCAACGGCTACGAGATCCTCGATGTCGGTCGACAGCACGGGAGCTTCATACCAGAGAGGACTGAACTCGGCAAGCTGATGGCCGATGCGAATTGCGCTCTGAACCGTGAAGCGGTCGTGGGCTTCGATGATTATGTCCACGCCCTCTCCAACTGCTTCTTTCACCGCTCGCACGATATCGATGCTCAATTTCTCTTCACGAGCAGATATCGTCTGGAAGGAGGCACCGAAGGGGTCGAATTTGAGGGCCGTATAGCCCCGGCTCACCACCTCCGCCGCCATCTCGGCGAACGCAGCCGGATCTCTTTCCCCACGGTACCAGCCGTTCGCGTAAGCCCTTATCTCGGTTCTCATTCGTCCGCCCAGCAGCTGGTAGACGGGCGTGTTCAGGCTCTTGCCCAGAATGTCCCAACAGGCGATTTCGATCCCCGCCATGGCCGCCTTCTGAACCTGGCCCTCCGTCAGATTCATGGCCTTGTAGAGGAGGTCCCACAGAGCGTGTATGTTGCGCGGATCCTTGCCCAGGCAGAGGTGCGCAATCTCCCTGATTGCGGCTTCGACGGGCAATGAGTTGAGGCCCACCGTGGCTTCGCCGTAGCCGGTAATGCCTTCGTCCGTTTCGACCACTACGAATATCCAGTTCTTCCACGGATTGCCCACGATTATCGGACGTATCTCGGTGATCTTCATGGTTACGCCAACTCCCCGTAGACCGTCATCAGAGGCATGATGTCCTCCAGGATATTCTCCAGTTCGGCCAGCGCGAACTCGTCGAGGTACTTGCCGCCAACCTGACGATGTCCGGAATGGCGGATTACGCCGCGTCTCTTCAACACCTCTTTGTAAACGGCAACCCCATACGTGGTCTCGAAGAGGAGAAGAGGGAGCAGTTGGGCGAAGGTCTGCCTGGCCGTTTTCATGTCCCCGGCCTCCAGGCTGTTCCATAGCCTCACATGGATATCGGCCACCTCACAGGCGGGCATGGTTCCGCAGGCTCCACGACGAAACTCATCAAGCAGGTGGCGGCCGGCCTTGCCGCCCATGATGCCTTCCACGTGAGCCCCGGCTACGGCCTGGATCTCAGTGATCAGCTGGCTCGAGAACTCCGTCTCTTCCTTCACGAACCGGACGTTGTCCAGGGTCCGAAGCATTTTCGCCATCAAGGCGGCGGACATTGGTGTGCCTCCTGGTCCGCCGTAGTTCTGCAAAAAGATGGGAATCCCAACCGCTCGGTCCAGAGCCGCGTAGTACCCCTCTATTTCTTCTTGCGAACCTTTCTGCACGAATGGTGGCATGGCGATAATGGCGTCTGCACCGCACTCCTGTGCATGCACTGCCAGCGGTACGGCCAGTTCGGCACATGAGGCTGTGACGCCCACGACCACGGGAACACGGCCTTGCGTCTCTGCGACAATGACTTCAGTGACGCGCCGGCGCTCTTTCTCCGACAGATAGGCTGACTCGCTGGCGTTGACCGGGGCAACCAAGCCGTGTACGCCGGCGGCCAGACTGAAGCGCACACATTCACGCAGGCTCGCTTCGTCCATCGTCCCGGTTTCGTCGAAGGGGGTTGGGGGAATTGCGAAGACTCCGCGCCAGCGGTCGGCTGTTGATTCTGTCACTGATCTGGCTCCTTTCATGAGCGGTGAGGATCGGGAAGATCTGCAGGGAGAAGATCTGCTTCGAAGATTTGCGCGGGGTGGACTTGCAGGCAGGGGAATTGCATGGACAGGAGCGCGCTCAACCCTTCACTGCTCCCCCGGTGAGACCCTGAATCAGGGAGCGCTGTAGGAATGCGAAGGCGACGATGACGGGAATCAGCGAACCCATGGTTGCAGCCATCAGCGGTCCCCAGGAGATTCCTACCTCGGTCACGAAGAAGTAGAGTCCGACCTGAACCAGCCGGTGGTCGTCGGACAATGTCAAGGAGTACCCGAGCAGGAAGTCGTTCCATATGGTGACGAATACGAGGACGGCACCTGCCGCGAGGCCGGGCCTGAGCAAAGGAAGGACCACTCGGTAGAACGCTCCAAGCTGTGTCGCCCCGTCGATGAGTGCGGCTTCCTCCAAGTCGGCCGGGATGCTGTCGATGAAGCCCTTCAGCAGCCAGATGAGCGTGGGCACGAGCCAAGCGGCGTAGACCAGCACGAGAATCGTGTAGGTGTCGTAGAGCCCGACGTCTACCGAGAGTAGGTAGAGGGGCACGATGACGGATACACCTGGAATCATGATGGTCGCCCAGACCAGGAAAAGGAGAACATTCTTGCCGGCAAAGTGTCTCCGGGAAACGATGTAAGCCGCGTGGGCGGCAAGAAGGATACTGATCAGCATCGCGCCACCTACGACGATCAGGCTGTTGAGGAGATAGCGCAAGAACTTGGCATTCAGGAAGCCTGTCAGGTAATTGTCCAGGTACAGCTCCGAGGGAATCCAGCGGGGCGGAAAGGCAGTCACGTTGACGGGGGACTTCAGTGAGGTTGAAAGACCCCAGAGAATCGGCGTTAGGGCGAAGAGACACGCAATTATCAAGATGCCGTTGGTGAAGAGTGCTCCGCTCAGCCGGCGTAGGAAGGTAACCCGCTTCTGAGCATTCTGATCCTGTCTCGCCATTCTGCCCGTAATTTCCATGGCGCCCCTCATCTCATCTGTTGTCGGAGCGCAGCACACGTATGTATACGAGCGTGAACGCGATATTGAGTAGAAAGATTACGACGGCTGCGGCTGATGCAATACCCATTCGGTAGAACAGGAATCCCTCCTTGAAGACTCGAAGCGCGAGAACATCGGTACTGCCGGCTGGGCCCCCACCGGTCATGAGGAGGATCATCGTGACCATGTTGAAGGCGTGAAGGGTCGTGAGGACAAGCGCTACCAGCGTCGTGTTTCTGATCAGCGGCATGGTGACGTGCCAGAAGTTCTGCCATTTGGTGGCTCCGTCGATCTTCGCAGCGTCGGTCAGTTCAGTGGGTATGGTTTGGAGGGCCGCCAACACAAAGAGCATCACCAGCGGGTACGACCGCCAGGCGTTAGCGAGGATGACGCTGGGCATGGCAAAGTCGACACTGGTTATCGGGTTCGGGAACGACAGGCCGATCTGACTGGCGCTATAGGCGATGGGGCCAAATCGATTGTTGAGAAGCCACATCCAAAGAAGTGCGGTTACCAGCTGGGATACGACCCAAGGCAATATGAGGATCGTACGGTATGCGCCTCGAAAGCGTAGCGGCCGGTTGAGCAGGAGTGCCAGCCCGAATCCAATCGGCACGGTGACCGCTACCGTGCCTGCGACAAAGACCAGTGATACGCGGAGGTTACCTAGACCGCCACTGTCGAAGAGAAGCCTCGTGTAGTTCTGAAAGCCGACAAAATTCCCAAGCTGAAGATACTCGGCAGAGAAGAAGCTTTGCCTCACGGCGTAGAACAGCGGCAGAAAGGACACGGCAGCAACCAGCAAGAACGCCGGCAGGAAGAATAGATAAGTCATGAAGTGCTTCCGGAAGTGCCGTCCTGGTTTCCATCGCCCCGGAGCGAAGACCGTTCCAGAGTGTGTCAGTTCATTCCTCACTGCAGCGTGGCTCCCTCGATTTCAAGACCGGTGTTGGATGCGGGACTAGAGGTGGGGAAAGGGGCGGCGTACGGCGGCGCCGCCCCCTGCAGCTACTTATCGGTCCGTCAGGCTGTCGTATTCACGTTCGGCCCATTCGAGCCCCTCGCTTGGACTCATCTGATCGGTGAGGACCTGTTCGAACATCCGGGCCCAGACGTCGTACAAAACGTTCGTGTGTTGAGAAAGCCCGGCAAATGTCATGGGATGCTCGGAAGCGTAGCTGAGCGCCCAGCGGATGTCCTTCGCCTCTTCGGTATCGAAAAATGGGTCGGACAGGATGCTCGCTCGAATTGGGATGTAGCCGGCCGTTTTGGTCTGGGCGATCTGCATCTCGGGGGACACCCAGTGTTCGATCAGCTGCCAGGCGAGGTCCGGATTGTCGGATGCGGCGGGTATCGCTGCCGTCCACCCTTGTGTCAAGGCGGGGCCGGGTTGCTCCGGGTCGAAGGTCACGAGTTCCATGATCTGGATCGCATCCCCCAGCCCCGACTCTTCGCGAATGAACTCGAGGCGGTGGGTCGGCAGCGGGCGCATTGCCGCCAGGCCCGAAATGACGAGCTGTTGGGTTTCTTCCGATCCCAGGAGCGCAACGTCGAGGGGCATCGCTTCATGAACGTGAACCAGATCGTAGACCCACTGCACGAGTTGCTCTGCCTCTGGTGAGGCGAAGTCGGCACTTCCGTCCTCGTTGAGGATCTCCGCGCCCATTCCAACCAGGGTAGGGAAGAGCCACTCCATCGCCCCGGAGGCGTTCTTGGAGCTGAACGGCATTGCCATGCCGATCTGGTCACCCTCTGTGAGCTGGGCAGCGGCTGCCGCGAGTTCGTCCAGTGTCCTGGGGATCTCGAGTCCAGCGGCTTCGAACAAGTCCGCCCGGTAGATAATTCCACCTACACGCATCTCGTAGGGGATGGCGTGGATAGTGCCGTCCGCTGTCAGAGCCTCTGGGAAGATAACGAGGTCCGACCTGATTTCCTCGGAAAGGAAGTCGTTGAGCGGAAGGATCGTGCCGGCGTCGATGTGCGTGGGCAGGAGTGGCGCGAACAACATCACCACGTCGGGCACCCTGCGAGCCTGGGCTGCACGAAGCAGACTAGGGCTGATCTCCTGCCACTGGATGACGTTGGAAACAACAGTTACGCCCGGGTTCTCGGCCTCGAACGTATCTATTACATGGGCCAGCGCCTGGGAGCGAACGTTGTCCCCGGAGGGATCGATGAACGTCCATAGCTCGAGCTCGGTTTGGGCGAGGGCCAGCGAGAAGGCCAGCAGGAGAGGCGCAAGGCAGGCAAGCCTCGGCAGGGTGTTCTTGGGTCTGGTTTGGGTTCGCATGTTTTTCCCTTCTTTCTTTCTCTCGTGGACGAGCGGTCTGCCGGTCAGCGAGTTGGGGTAGGACCAAAGACAACATTGTTGGGCGTCTGGTTTCGAGCAATGCGATCGATGTTGAAAGCAATTTCGCTCCAGCGACGACTTACGGTGTCGTTCGTCCACCCGGCGCTATGCGGGGTCATGACGACGTTGTCGAGCTCGTGGAACGGGAGGCGGCTGGGAAGCTGCTGCTCACCTCCGGCCGGGTATTGGTACCAGACGTCGATGGCTGCGCCGGCGATCTGCCGTGAACGGAGGGCTTCGAACAGTGCCGCTTCGTCAACGACAGCGCCCCTGCTGACATTGATCAGTACCGCTGACGTCTTCATCAGCGAAAGTTCGCGGGCGGCTATGAGTCCGGCAGTGTGTCTGTTCAGGGGAGTAGAAACGACGATTACGTCGGACTCCGCAAGAACTGTTTCCTTGTCCTCGGGACCGCCGAGGAAACTGACTCCCGGCGGCTTCGGAGAGTGCGAACTGCGTCCGCGTGTGGCGACTACCTTCATACCGAACGCGTTTGCCAAAGCGACCAAGGCCTTGCCGATTCTTCCGAATCCAACGACCCCCAGTGTGAGCCCGCGCAGGGCTCTTCTTGGCGGGTCGCTGCCCATCGCACTCTTCGCCCAATTCCCTTCACGAAGTTCACGGTCCATCTCGAACAAGTCGCGAAGGAGGGCAAGCGCCGTCATGAAGACATGCTCGGCAATGCTTTCCTCGTGCTCGTACACGTTGCATAGGTAAGCGTTCGGCGGGATGTTCTCACGCACGTATGAATCCGTGCCCGCCCCGATGCTCTGGATCAAGCGGACGCCCGGCGCAGCCGAGGCGTCGAACGGCCATCGACGGGTAACCACCACTTGAGCCCGTTCGATTTGATGCATCGCCTCCGGCCCGGGGCGACTCGACTCGGTTGGCAGTGACACGAAAGTGACGCCAGTCTCCACCTTCCGCTTCAAGTCCGGAAGTGCCTTCGAGGCTGCTGCTCCGAGAAGCACTACTACGATCTCCACTACTCTCCCTTTGGACGGTTACGGCTCAACGTGGTTCAGTCGCCAATTCTCTGGTTGTACTGTGACTCGGCCCAGGCCAAGCCCTCCTCGGCAGTCATCTGGCCGGTAAGTACTCGCTCGAACATCCGCGCCCACACGTCGTACAAGGCGTTCGTGTCCTCCGGAAAGTCGAAGTCCATCGGGTGCTCGGCAGCGTATTCAACAGCCCAGATGATCGCGGCCGCGGCGTCGCTTTCGAACCAGGGGTCCTCCAGGGCACTTCTTCTCACCGGTATGTACCCTGCCTGTGTCGCTTGCATGACCTGCATCTCGGTCGATGTCCAATGCTCGATGAACGCCCAGGCTTCGTCGGGGTTCTCGGCACCGCGGGGAATCACGGCACTCCAGCTTTGAACCAGCGCCGGCGCCGGCTGATCCAGCTCGAACGTCGGGTACGACATCATCTGGATCTGATCACCGTTGGCGGAGTTTTCGCGAACGAATTCGAGGCGCTGGCTCGAAGAGGGCAGCATGAGCGCGTTGCCGGCGACGAAGATCTGCTGCGCCTCCTCATTGCCCAGCAGCGCGACATCCTGCGGGAGTGCGTCTTCATTTTCGGTGACGAGCTCGTGGACCCATTCAACGAGTTCTTCTGCCTCAGGTGTGGCGAAGGCTGCTGTTCCGTCGGCGTTGATGACCTCCGCGCCCATACCCAGCAGGGTCGCCAAGAACCAGCCTGCGGAAATCGACGGAGCCTTCGGACTGAAGCCGAGGGAAACTCCGACGAGGTCGTTCCGGCTCAAGTCCACCGCTGCTTCGCGCAACTCCTGCAGTGATCGCGGCAGCTCGCGGCCCGCGGCCTCGAACTGATCGGCTCGGTACATGATTCCCGAGACGCGCATCTCCCACGGTAGGCCGTAGACCGTTCCGTCGTTGCCCACTGATTGAGGCAGGATTACGGTGTCCTCGAGGTCCGCTTGTGACCACTCGGCAAGGTAGTCGGTAAGGGGCATCAGTGTACCGGCCGCTATGTGCGGTGGTACCGAAGGCGAGTAGAGCATGGCCACGTCCGGTACTCGGTTGGCACGGGAGGCGCGCAACAAAGAGGGGTCGAGTTCCTGCCACTGGATGACGTTTGCGACTACATCGATCGACGGGTTCGCGACTTCAAAGGTATCGATCACATGGGCCAGAGTTTCGGATCGGACATTGTCCCCGCTTGGATCGATGAATGTCCACAGTTCGAGTTGCGTCCTCTGGGCGAAACCGGAACCGAGTAGAAGACTGACGGCTAATGACGCGACGGCTGCTCTAATGGCTGCTACGTTCAACATATCTCTGCTCCCTTGACAATTGAGATCGGCGAACTTTGATTTGGGCAAGGCTTCAGCTCATGGTGGTCCTCCAATGTCCAGGCACAGGTTCGGGGCCAGTGCGAGCCTGGCTTTTCGAGGGTCGTACCCAGGGGAATCAAGACTCTTGCGCCGACGTTCCGACTTGCCGTTCCGGCGACAAGGCATGCGCCGTGAGGTGAACGCCAAGGGCCCTCTGGACTTGCTGGGCTACTTCCATAACGATTTGTGCGAGTTCCGGCACCCTCTCCTTGCTCACGCGAGCGCTTGGACCGGAAATGCTGATCGCGGCAAGAGCTACACCTGAGCCGTTGAGGATCGGTGCGCCGACGCAACGCGCACCCAACTCGCCCTCTTCGTCATCTACGGCATATCCCTGTTTCCTCACGGTCTCCAACTCAGCAAGGAAGTCGTCTCGTAAGACAATGGAATTTTCGGTTCGCCGCTCGAACCCTTCACTGACTAGTACTTGTTCCAGGTAAGCAGGAGCCTGGTACGCCAGCAGCGCCTTGCCGGAAGAGGTTGCGTACGGGGAAGTGTGTCGACCGATTCGAGAGTAGATGCGGAGGTTGTTGGAACTTTCGATATTGTCGATGAAAACTGGCCGCGTGCCGTCGAGAACTACCAAGTTGCTCGTTTCGCCAGTACGTTGGGCGAGGCTGGTAAGGAAGGGGCGAACGCTCTTGCGCAGTTCGAGCTGATTGCTTGCCGCCACTCCAATTCGAAGCGCCACCAACCCGAGGTAATACCGGCCATCGTCCGCGGTCCGCCGAACCAACCCTGTGTTTTCCAGGGTAGTAAGAAACCTGTGTGCGGTGGACTTGCCGATGTCAAGCGCCTGCCGGATCTCGGTGAAAGTCCGACCTTCATGGCTCGAGGCCAGGAACAGAAGTATGTCCCTGGCCTTATGGATGGATTTGATATCACTTGCACCCGACATTCAAGCCGCCTTCGGTAGTTCTGCTATGAGGAACCGAGTTCCGAAATCGCGATGCTATCGATACTAGTTCTAAATGCGCGGACGCGCGGGTTGCTACTGGGTATACAAGTACACAGGGAGTTTCGTTGGCGTATTTCGGAGGCGTAGCTACCGATCATCTCCGCCGAGCAGCCGGCCGGAGACTGCTGGGTCAAGCGTGAGGCACTGGAGTTCTCTTAGCGCTGGTCACAATTCGGGCTCGTTCGCAATCTCGGACGAGATCGCCAATATCGTCATGCACGTCAACTGGAATCCGTCCGAGGAGTGGGCGGAGGAGCTGCTCTACGTAGGCTGGGATTAGCCTAGAACCTTTGTTTCATACCGGGGGCAACATTACTGCGCGCTTTAGGTAGTCCTCGAACATCGGTACCGTAAAGTCGATATCGCCGCGTGCCGGGCTGTAGATCATGCCCTTGCTGATGATCTTTGCCCGGCGTGGCCCGAGAGTCTGGACGCTTTCGCCGAGCATATCGGCGACGTCGGAGGATCGGTAGGGGCCCTTGCCAAGTCTCGCCATCGCTATGACGTACTCGCGCTCCTTGGGCGTCAGTCGATCGAACCGGACTCGATAGAAGCCTTCATCTAACCGGCTCGATGCACGAGCCGATGCACGCTCGACGTCGCTTTCACTGATCGGTGAGGCGTCGGCAATATTCCAGGCCTGATACCCCCATTCCTGTGGAAAATAGGGATAGCCTTTTGTTTGGGAGAAGACGATCTCGAGTGCGCCGTCGGTAATAGATTCGCCTTCATCTTCGATCGGCTGCCTGATGGCGGCGAAGGCCGATCGGCCATCGAGTGCACCGACTGACGGATAGTTGAAAAGCCTCTCGGCGTACGATTTTGCATCACCGGATAAGGCAGCGACTTGTGGCAGACCAGCGCCAAAGAACATGACCGGCAGGGTCTTTTGATTCACGCGATGGATGGCAACGATCAGTGCAGAAAGTTCTTCGCCAGAAAGATATTGCACCTCGGCGATCAAGAGCGTCCAAGCTCTGTCCGCCGACCGCGCGGCCTCACCGACGCGGACGAAAAGATCGCCTAAATCGTACTCGAGAATCCCACTGTCTGCCGTACCTGGTTCGGGATCAACAGAAAGTGAGATGTCGCCTACGGAGATCTTGAATGCACTCGCAAAGGCACGAAGTGCGCGCATCGCGCTGTAAGCGTTGGCTTTCGGAATGTGTCAATAGCTGGTTGCCGGTCATTTAGTTGGTTTGGATGGAGGGCCTGTTGATCCAGGCTTTCGATGGTGGGGTTTCTGGGCGGGGCCGGCGGTTGAATCTTTCGGGGTGCGCGGTCTGGGCTTGATCGAGTACGCTCTGGCGTTGCTCGAGGATCTGGTGATGCT
>JBBDRD010000051.1:0-15143 GCA_040905665.1 Trueperaceae bacterium | reverse complement strand
GATACCGAGGGGGTCTACACCACCGATCCGCACCTTGTGCCCAGCGCCCGCAAGCTGGAGAGGATCGACTACGAGGAGATGCTGGAGCTCGCTGCGCTGGGGGCCAAAGTGCTGCATCCGCGCAGCGTCTGGTATGCCCGCCGCTATGGGGTGAGCATTCATGTGCGGTCGTCGTTCAGCTTCAATCCCGGCACCAAGGTGTGTCGTCTGGCCCATGAGGAGAGTGCAATGAAGACCGATAGACCCGTGAGCGGCGCCGCTCTCGATCTCGGCCACGCCCGAATCAACATACGGGGCGTGCGCGACGAACCTGGAGTCGCGGCTCGCCTCTTCGCGGCGCTCGGCAAAGCAGGAATCAGCGCCGACATGATCATCCAGGGGGTGCCCGGCGCCGGCGACAGCCGCCAGCAGATGGCGTTCACGGTTCCGCGTGATCAGGCACTAGAGGCGCTCGAAGCGGTGGCTCCGGTGCTTGAAGAAACGGGCGGCGAGGCGACCGCCGACAACGACATAGCCAAGGTGTCGATAGTAGGTATTGCCATCGGCTCCACGCCGGGTATCGCAGGACGGATGTTCGATGCCGTGTCGGCCGCGGGCGCCAACATCGAGATGATCGCCACCAGCGAGGTTCGCATATCGGTCGTAATCGCCGAACGGTATGCAAAGGAGGCGCTGGCGTCGGTCCACGAGGCGTTCGAGTTGGGGACGCCGCGACGGGCCGAGTCGGGTTGAGCGCTCCGGCAGCTGGCGGAAAGGACTCGTCTACTTTGGTGTCGCCGTGACGCCGCGGGCCGTCGAACAGGTGTTCCTGGAGCCGAAAGGGGGCGGGATCGAGGTGTTGCTGGTGCTCGAGGATGAGGCCGGCGGACGCACTCGCGAGCACCTGCCGTTGCCTCTGAACGATCTCAAAGCGGCTATTCGCCAGGTCGCCCGGCAGCTCACTTATCGCGGTATCAAGCCGGCGCGGAAGGTGAGACTGCGAGTGGGCCGCGGCGACGAGTTGCGTGACGACGGTGAACTCCTCCGCCTATTCCTCGAGGAGTTGGGCCGCTGATGCTCACCACTCTCGCGTACCTTCGCCGCGCCAAAGCGGCCTTACGTTGAGCGGCGGTTAGCTCTTGGCCGTAACCTTGTCGCGGTCAACCAGGCCCACGAGCCTCTGCGCAAGCCCCATGTCGCCTTTCACCTTCAACTTTCCGCTCATGAACGCAGACATCGGATTCAGCTCACCACGAAACAGCTTGACCAGGTTCTCGTCACTGGTTGCAACCGTGAGGTCAGGGTTCTCGGCCCGCCCCTCATGCACGGTGAGCTTACCGTCATGAAGCACTTGGTAGGTGGGTTCCGAGATCTCGTACTGAATGGTCGCTTCGGTCCCGGCGGCAGCTTCCGGATCGAGTGCCTCCGGCATCCATCGCAATAGCTCTTGGGCAGTCATTTATCCTCCTGCTTGCAGTGTAACTAGAGCGCGCCGCAGCGACAGTAGCGGCGCATTTCCTGTTTAGCAGGGCAGCACGGTTGTACGGCCGTTGGCGACGGTTGTCGCGAATTAGAGCGTCGGGCCGTTATAGGCTTGGCCCATGCCAACAGCCTGTAGCTTGAGCTTGGGTCGACGGTTCGGTGGAAGAGCTAGGCACGGGGTCTGTGTGGAATCAAGGGAGGCCTGTGAACTTCGACCTTCCCGATGAGCTGTTGCTTATGCAGACGAGCGTGCGCGAGTTCGCTCAGCGCGAGATCGCTACTGTCGCCCCAGAGTTGGACCGCAACCCGCGTTTCCCCTGGGAGACGCTGCGGAAGATGGGCGAGCTTGGTCTGCTAGGGGTACTAACTCCCGAGCGATACGGTGGCGCTGGCCTGGACACTCTCTCCTATGTGGTGCTGCTGGAGGAGATTTCGGCCGCCGACGCGTCGCACGGCACGATCATGGCGGTCACCAACGGCCTGCCTCAAGCAATGCTGCTCGAGTACGGCAGCGACGAGCAGATGCAGCGCTACCTTCCCAGGCTCGCGAGCGGCGAGTGGGTCGGTTCTTTCTGTTTGTCCGAGCCTCATTGCGGCTCTGATGCAGTAGCCATGCGCACCCGGGCAGAGCGTACCGAGTCGGGCTATCGCCTGGACGGCACCAAGGCGTGGATCACCTCCGGCGGCGAGGCACAACTCTATCTGGTGATGGCCAAGACCGATCCCAAGGGAGGCGCTCGCGGAGTGAGTTGTTTCCTGGTCGAGAAGGATACCCCCGGCATGGAGTTTGGTCGGCCCGAGGAGAAGCTCGGGCAGCACGCGGCAACCACCACCAGCGTTACCTTCGACGGCTGTGAGGTGCCAAGGGAGGCGCGGTTGGGACCCGAGGGACAGGGCTTCATACTGGCGATGGCGTCCCTCGACGGCGGCCGCATCGGTATCGCCGCGCAGGCCGTGGGCATCGCCCGAGCCGCCCTACACGCAGCGAGGGATTACGCCGCTGAGAGGCAGGCGTTCGGTCAGGCCATTCGCGAGTTCCAGGGCGTGCAGTTCAAGCTTGCCGATATGGCGACACGTCTCGAGGCTGCCCGGCTCCTCACCTTGCAGGCGGCTTGGCTCAAGGACCGCGGCTACCGGGTTACCCGGGAGGCGTCGATGGCCAAACTTTTCGCCAGTGAGTCGGCCAATTTCGTTACCAATGCCGCCATCCAGATCTTTGGCGGTTACGGCTACTCGCGTGATTATCCGGTCGAGCGCTACTTTCGCGACGCGAGAGTCACCGAGATCTACGAAGGCACCAGCGAGATCCAGCGGATGGTGATCGGCCGGCAACTCTACCGCGAGAAGGGGCGCTGAACGAGCATGCAGGCGCGAGCCGGCCGGGCGGTAGCGAGTAGGAGGAACGAGTGATCGATTTCAGCCTTGGTGACGAGCAGAAGCAGATCCAGTCGCTCGCTCGTCAGTTCGCCCGCGAGGTGATCGCCCCCAGGGCGGCCCACTTCGATCGCGAAGAGAGTTTCCCGCGGGAGATTGTTGAGCGTGCGGCCGAGTTGGGCCTGCTCAATGTGGGCGCGCCGGTCGAAACCGGCGGGTTGGGTCTATCGATGCTCGACGAGGTCGTCATCGGTGAGGAGCTTGCCTGGGGCTGCATGGGCATCTACAGCATCCTCATGGCTTCCGAGCTGGGCATCACCCCGATAGTTCTGGGCGGAAGCAGCGAGCAGCAGGAACGTTTCCTGCGGCCGCTTGTCGAACGAGGTGGCCTGGCCGCCTTCGCCCTCTCGGAGCCGGACAACGGATCCGACGCGGCCGCCATGAAGACGCGGGCGGTCTTCGGTGGCGATGAGGTGGTTCTCAACGGAAGCAAGATGTGGATAACCAATGGTGGGATCGCCGACGTCACCGTGGTGTTCGCGAGTTTCGATCCCGAGGCGCGCCACCGCGGGGTAGCGGCGGTGGTCGTGGAGAAGGGGGTGGAGGGACTGTCGTTTCAGAAGATCCACGGCAAGCTGGGCCAACGCGCCGCCCATACCGCCGAGCTGGTATTCGACAATGTGCGGGTCCCTCGCGGGAACGTCCTCGGTGAGCCGGGAGACGGCTTCCGGATCGCGATGCGCACCCTCGACCGCACCCGAATTCCGGTGGCGGCCGGCTCGGTAGGCGTGGCGCGGCGGGCGCTCGACGAAGCGGCAAGTTACGCCCGGGAACGCCACGCGTTCGGGCAGCCGATAGTCGACTTCCAGGCTATCCAGTTCAAGCTCGCGGACATGAAGATCGGCCTGGAGACCGCTCGCTGGCAGACCTACTACGCCGCTTGGCTGGTCGACTCGGGCATGCCCCACACCGAGGCCTCGGCCATCGCCAAGTGCTACGCCTCGGACGTCGCATTCGCTGCTGCTAACGAAGCCCTTCATGTCCATGGCGGTTACGGCTACGTCGACGAGTTTCCGGTGGCGAAGCTGCTGCGTGACGTGAAACTCAATCAGATCTACGAGGGCACCAACGAGATCCAGCGGGTGGTGATCGCCCGGGGGCTGCGAAAGTGATGAGGTAGACTGCCCCGTGATCGAGACTGGATTGCACCGCAGCAAGCGATGGGGAACCGCATGAAGATCGTGACCATCCTCAAACAGGTCCCGGATGCCGAGGCTCGGCTTCGGCCCGGACCAAACGGCGTTGATTTTAGTGGAGTCACCTTCGTTATCGACGGAATGGACGAGTACGGTGTGGAGCAGGCACTCCGTATCCGTGAAGAGGGAACCGAGTCCGAGATCGTTGCCCTGGCCCTGGGCCCGGCGCGCTATGAGGAAGCTATCCGCACCGCCCTGGCGATGGGAGTCGATCGGGCGATACATATCGAGACCGACGCTGGACTCGATCCGATAAGCCAAGCCAGGGTCCTCGGCAAGGTGATCGCCGGGGAGGAGGCCGACCTTGTTTTCGTCGGAGGCAAGCAGGCCGACTGGGACAGCTCGGCGTTGGGACCCGCCGTGGCTGAGGTGCTGGGCTGGCCGCACAGCGATTGGACGATCAGCATGGAGCTGAGCGACGGCCGAGTAACGGTCGTTCACGACGCCGATGAAGGCAGCGAGCAGTTGGAACTGCCGCTACCCGCGGTCATCACCACCCAGCAGGGTCTCAACGAACCCCGCTACCCCACCTTGCCCAACATCATGAAGGCCAAGCGCAAGGAGCTGCGCAAATGTACTCTCGAGGAGGCTGGTGGGGCACAGCCACTCACAGAACTGCTGGAGCAGTCGTTGGAGAGCCGCGAGCGCCGCAACGTGATGCTCGATGGCGATCCCAAAGAGGCCGCTAGAGAGCTGGTGCGGCGCCTCCGTGATGAGGCCAAGGTTCTCTCGAAGTAGGCCTTCGACTAGCTAGGAGTGTTGAAAATGGTTCTGATAGTCGCCGAACATTCGGACGGCAAGCTGCGCAAGAGCTCCCTGGAGCTGGCTCAGGCCGGCCGCGAGTTGGCGGAGGCTCTGGGTGTAGAGCCGGTGGGGTTGGTTCTCGGTTCTGGCGTCGAGGGGGTGGCGCGCGAGCTGGCGCGTTACCTGCCCACCGTGAAGTTGGTGGACGACACCGACCTTGCCAACGTGCGGGCCGAAGCGTGGACGAGCGCGGTGAGCGAAGTGGCAAAGTCGCTGGACGCCAAGGCCGTGTTGTTCTCCTCGGGCCGTACCGGCCTTTCGGTTGCCCCCCGCGTTGCCGTGCGCCTGGAAGCGCCCCTTCTCGAAGACGTCACCTCACTGGGGGTCGAGGACGGGATGCTCGTCGCCACCCGCCTCGCCTACCTCTCCCGCGTGACCGAGCGGGTGCGTGCCCGATCGCTGCCGGTGGTGGCCTCGGTGAAACCGAACGTCTATCCGCTTCCCAGCGAACAGGGTGAGGGAAGCATGGAAGCGGTGTACGTCTCCTTAAGCGAACGCGACAAGCGGGTAAGCGTGGGGGAGAAGCGCAAGCCGTCGGGGGAGCGCGTTTCTCTCGACGAAGCGACTGTGGTCGTTACCGGCGGGCGAGGCGTAGGCGGCGCATCAGGCTTCGAGAGCCTGGTCGAACCACTAGCGGCCCGGTTGGGCGCCGGGATCGCAGCAACCCGTGCGGTGGTGGACGCAGGCTGGAGACCCTATGCGGAGCAGGTGGGGCAGACGGGCAAGACGGTAGCACCGGACCTGTACCTGGCGCTTGGCGTTTCCGGCGCCGTGCAGCACCTCTCGGGCATGAACCGCTCGAAGGTGGTAGTGGCGATCAACAAGGACGGCGATGCTCCGATCTTCAAGGTCGCGGACTACGGGATAGTGGGCGACGTTCACAAGATCGTCCCGGAACTCACAGAGGCCCTGGAGGAGGAGGGTAGCTGAGCGTCGTCGTTCGTTCGGCCACCCCGGCCGACCTGGACCGGCTGGTGGAGCTGGAGGAGAGTCACGCCAGCGACCGCTTCACCCGGCCGCAGCTCCGCTACCTGCTTTCGAGGGCCAACGGCGTGACTCTGGTGGCCACAGAGGAACAGGTGGTGGAACAGGCGGTGGAAGACGGGGTGGATTACGGCCCGGGCCGCGACCTGATTCTGGGGAACATCATCGTTCTCTTCAGACGCGGCATCGACGCGGCCCACCTCTACTCCCTTACCGTCGATCCTGCTCACCGTAATCGGGGCATCGGCAGGCTGCTGTTGGTCCTGGCCGAAGAGCTCGCGGTAGCGAAGGGGCTTGGCAGGATGCAGCTCGAAGTGAGGAGCGACAACGAGGCCGCCATCAGGCTCTACCGGGCGAGCGGCTACTCAAAAGTTGGCGGACGGCCCGCCTACTACGCCGACGGCTGTGATGCGTTGACGATGGTCAAAAAGTTCCCAATAGAGCGACGTGAGCGTGCGTGAGCACGCCGACTGCGCGGGCTCGATACCCGACAGTAGGCGGCTAAATCCTTTACTCTTCGCCGGCGATATAGCGAACTATCTCGGCGTAGATCTCGGCGTTAGCTTGGTCCTCGCCGCCGGCGTCGATGTTGGGGTTGTCGTTCACCTCGATCACGAAATACTGACCGTCTATCTCCTTGACATCGACGCCGTGCAGCGATCCGCCGATGGAATTGGCCGCCCTGAGCGCGACTTCCAGGAGACGTGGATCAGCTGCGTCGAGGGGCACCGGAACTACCCTGGACCACTCGCCTGCAGGCCCCCGCTCCATGGCCTTCCACTTGTCCTGCACGAACTGATACTTCACAACGGCCAGAATTCGCCCGTCCAGGGTGATAACGCGCCAGTCGAACTCGCTGGGCATGTACTGCTGCACGACCACCCGGTCGGCTCGGCGCAGGAACTTGCGGCCGATCTTTACGAACGACTCGACGTTTGTTGCCCGGTCGACATAGGCGGAGAAGGAGGAGTTGGGCGCCTTCAACACCAGCGGCATTCCCAGAGCCTCAAACAGTTCGGCCGCGTTCTCGGCATTGACTTCGTGGCGATCCAGAAAGCGCGTTTCGGGCATGGGCACGTGCTCGGCCATGAGTCGGGAGTACATGTTCACCTTGTCACAGCAGATACGGATGCTCTCGCTGGTATCGAGGACCCTCAGCCCATTCATCTCGGCGATCCGGGCCACGACGTAGGTTGCGTTGAGCGGATCGGTGAGCGCTCTTATCAGCACTCCATCGTAGTTGCGAAGGTACTTGAGCTCGCTCTTGAACAGGAAGTCGAGTTGATGTCCCAGCTCGAACGCTGCCTGGCGGAAGTTGGTGAGCGCCGTTAGTTCGACTGAGGAGCGGATAGTGTAGCGCTCGGTGAAGATCGCTAGCTTGGCCATGTGCCCAGTCCGGCGAGTAGGCTCTTCTCATTGAGTGTGAGCG
The DNA here is from genome assembly GCA_040905665.1 of Trueperaceae bacterium. GTDB lineage: Bacteria > Deinococcota > Deinococci > Deinococcales > Trueperaceae > DASVCN01. The sequence continues at coordinate 7,835 of JBBDRD010000051.1, read as the reverse complement.
ACTCGAATGGGAGAGGCTCGAGGCCCGATAGCAGATACCCTGCCGGCGCCACGATCACCCGTACTCGCGCCAGTGGAATGCGGAATACCTCGAATACCTCCAGCGCGAAATCACGGTACTCCTCGACCAGGCAGCGCCCCAAGACCGTGCGCACCACGTCGATTCGGTAGTCATCCGGCAGCTTCTGACAGAGTGTCGCGTACTTGCCGGTATAGGTGAGGCCGTTGCGACGCTCCTCGAGCATCTGCGTGTCGACGATCAGTTCGGCGGCGCTGGAGAATGGGTTGACCGGGTAGGCCATGAAGGGTGTGGCGGGAAAGCGCTCGGTTACCAGTTCAACCTCGGGCACCAGCAGGCCGGCGAGACGCGCCCGTTCGATCGCTATGGGCGCTACATAGGCGTCGAGAGAGTCGCGAGTGGTTGGGATAACTCGTTGCCCGGCCGTCTCGGCGTCGAGCACCTCGTAGTAGGCGGTCGACATGTAGTTGTAATCGCCCCCCATATGGGCGAAGTCGGCGTCGATTCCTAACGCCGGTTCGAGCCGGAATAGTCTGGTTGCCGCCATGGTCGTGTTAACCGGCTCGCGGATCTAGGGTCAGCGCAGTTACGCCGGGCAATTCGGCTCCTTCGAGGAACTCGAGGGAGGCCCCCCCGCCGGTCGAAACGTGGTCGACGCGATCCTGCAGACCCATTACGTTGAGAGCGGCCACCGAATCGCCGCCGCCCACCACGGTGAAGGCGTCGAGGTCCGCCACGGCTTGGGCGATGGCACGAGTGCCCGCGTCGAAGGGCGGAACTTCGAAGACTCCCAGCGGTCCGTTCCAGAAGAGGGTGCGGCAATCCCGGAGAGCGGCCACGAACTGCTGTACTGCCTTTGGGCCGGCGTCGAGCCCTATCAACTCCTCGGGAATCGCGCCGGAGGGGTACACCTCGGTCGAAACGCCCGACTCGATCTCACTGGCGCACACCGAGTCGACCGGCAGCAGTAGTTCGACGCCCCGCTCTTCCGCCTTGGCCAGCAGGTCGGACGCGGTGGCGATCTTGTCCTCCTCGACCAGCGACCGGCCTACCTGACCTCCCTGAGCGCGGAAGAAGGTGTAGGCCATGGCGCCGGCCACCAGGATACGGTCGGTTACCTTGAGTAGCCGGGTTATGACGCCGATCTTGTCGGAGACCTTGGCGCCTCCCACGATCACGGTGAACGGCTTTTCTGGATCGGTCTTTAGCCGGCCCAGCACCTCCAGCTCGCGCGCCATCAGGTAACCGGCAGCCCCGGGAAGCAGCCGCGCGACGCCTTCGGTACTGGCGTGGGATCGGTGGGCGGCGCCGAACGCATCGTTGACGAAGACGTCTGCGTAGGAGGCCAGCGTGCGGGCGAGTTCAGGTTCGTTGCGCGTCTCGCCGGGGTCGAAGCGGGTGTTCTCCAGCAGCGTCACGCTGCCCGCCGCTGCGGCAGCAACGAACTCGCGCTGCGCCTCGCTCGCCGGACCGTCGCTTGCCAGGTAGCGCACCTCACGGTGGAGCAGCTCGGCGAGCCGGTCGGCCACCGGCTCCAGGCGCTCGGATTCGCTAGGGCCCTTTGGCCGGCCCAGATGGGTCATGAGAATCAGCGTGGCGCCACGGTCGAGCAGAGCTTGCACTGTGGGGAGCGCCGCATGAATACGGGTGTCGTCGCCCACCCGGCCCTTCGCTAGCGGCACGTTGAAGTCGACGCGCACCAGCACCCTGCGTCCGTCGACCTTGAGATCGTCCATGGCCGGCAGGTTCAGAGGCGTTTCCCCATTAACTCGAGCACGTCTACCATGCGGTTGCTGTAACCCCACTCGTTGTCGTACCAAACGAACAGCTTCGCCATCTTGCCCATTGTCTTGGTCATCTGCGAATCCACGATGGCGGAGTGCGGGTTGCCCACGATGTCACGAGAAACGAGAGGATCGTCGCTGTACTCGATAACATCCTTCAGGTCGCTGCCGGCACGCTTCTGGAGAGCTTCGTTGACTTCATTTGCGCTGGCCTCGCGCCCCAGGATGGCAGTCACGTCCGAGAGGGAGCCGGTGGGGGTGGGAACGCGTACCGCAACGCCATCGAACTTCCCTTGCAACTGCGGCATGACCTTGCCGACGGCTTTGGCGGCGCCAGTGGTGGTGGGAATGATGTTGGTAGCGGCGTTGCGGGCCCGGCGCAGGTCGCTGTGGGGAGCGTCGAGGATGTTCTGATCGTTGGTGTAGGAGTGGATGGTGGTCATCATCGCTTGCTCCACCCCGAACTCCTCGTCGAGCACCCGCATCACCGCGGCCAGCGAGTTGGTGGTGCAGGAGGCGTTGGAGACGACGTGATGCTGCGCCGGATCGTACTTGTCGGTATTCACGCCCAGCATGATGTCGAAATCGCTGTCGGGGGAGGGAGCGCTGATGAGCACCTTCTTGGCGCCCGCTTCGAGGTGGGCAGCGGCCTTGTCCCGCTTGGTGAAGAAGCCGGTCGACTCGACCACGATGTCGACGTCCAACTCGCGCCAGGGCAACTCGGCCGGATTCCGCAGCTCGGTTACCTTTATGCGGTGGCCGTCGACGATGAGGTTCTGAGCGTCGTACTCGACGGTTCCCGGGAAGCGACCGTAGTTCGAGTCGAATCGCAGCAGTTGGGCCATCACGTCGTTTGGCATGAGATCGTTGATGAGGACGACGCTTTCGCTCAGGCCGCGCTCGTGAAGGATGCGGAAGATCTGGCGCCCGATACGCCCGAAACCGTTGATGCCGATGTTCATTGTTGCCTCCACTGGTTGCCTCGAACAGTTGTCGCCACGGATTGCCTCTGCCGTCGGTAATGAAAATCCCTCGTAGGGAGAGAATCGCAGACTCGAAGCAGCCTCAGAACGCGGTGATTCTAACCCACGCTACGGAAGCGGCCCAGCGGACGGAGTCACAGGTCGAGGCAGATGGTTTACGGTCTACCGGCTCCAGCTCCGCCGCACCCGCTGCCTTTGTGGCTTCGTGCGCAAGTCTTCGAGCTCGCGTGGGCTGGGCTCGCCCACGAGCCTGGCTATGTCCACTTCGAGTGCGACCGCGATCCTTCGCAACGTAGTCAGATATGGATTGAACAGTTTGAGTGTCGATGCGCCCTCGTAGCGCTGATAGGAGCGTACGGACATTCCCAGCAAATCGGCCATGTCTTCCTGCCTGAGCTCTTTGGAGATTCGCGCCGTCTGTATCCGGTTCCGCACGACGGAAAGGTAGTCTTCGTCCGACACCGTGCCATCATCGCGGCGAGACCGGGACAGATGGAACGATACTATGGTATCGTCTTACTCGTCTTTCAAGATATGAGGTGATGGTGATGTAGCCTCGTCTCCTGGTTGGTTCGTTATCCCTGCGTGCCGCCTCTCGCTACGCAAGTGCCCAACACGGGCATCTTTCGGTTCCTTGCTCTGGTAGGCCGGGACCGTCCCCTTGTGATGACGAGGCCATCGGGTCGAGCGCCCGCGTTGGGTCGACTTGAGTCTACTTCAGAAAGGGTTTGCCGGCGCTCCAAGCCTCCTAGGGAGGTTGATCGTGCCCTCTTTTCTAGCCCGACTACTACTCACCGGCCTGCTTGCCGTGGTCCCCCTGCTGGGCGCCCTGGCGTTGGCGCAGCCGCTGGATATTTCGACGATGTGGCCCGCTTACAGTGCCGAGAACGTAGACGAAGGCGAGTTTGGCGGCGCGCTGCGAATTCCGCTGGGCTACTACGAGCCGTTTGAATCGTTGAACATCATCGGGAACCTCACCGCTTCGTCACTACTGGTAAGTCTCTATCCTACACTGATGGTTTACGACCCTTTCAGCGGGCTGTCTAACTGCTGGCTCTGCACCTCGTATGAGGTGTCCGAGGATGGTATGGATGTCATCTTCACAATTCGCGAGGGTATCGAGTGGACCGATGGCTCTCCGCTTACGGCGCACGATATAGCGGTTACCGCACGTATAGTTTCCGATCCTGAGAGCGAGACCAACTATGGCGCAAGGATGCGCGTAGGCGAAGGTACTATCACCTACACCGCCCAGGATGATCACACTCTGGCCATGCACCTTCCGGAGCCCCTTCCGGAGTCGACCTGGAAGAACCTGACTCGCTTGCCGGCGCTTCCCGCGCACATCTTCGGCCCCCCCTACGATGAGGGCGGTATCGCCGCGGTCGAGGAGCTCTACCCCTTGGATAGCACCGATATAGTTTCGGCCGGCGCTTGGCGCTTCGGCAGCTACAGCGAGGTGGGCGGCCTCGTCCTCTTAGAGAACAGGGAGGGGAACTGGGTGACGGATGCCTACGGCAACAAGCTCCCCTACCTCGACGAGTTCCACCGGTTCGGACTGGGGGAGAGCAACGCCTCGGAACTGCTGCTTGCTGGTAAAGCCGACATCGTCGTCGATGTCACCTCCGGAAGCTTGATTGATGATCTGCGGGAGGCCGGAAACGAGGTCGTGCCGCTTCAGCGGAACTCCTCCCAGATGGACATGGTGATTCCCAACTTCGTGCATCCCGATCCTCGAATGCGGGAGCTGATGCAGACTCGTGACTTCCGCCGCGCGCTTTCGATGCTGGTCCCCCGGGAGCGTTACGCCGAGGAGCTTTACGGGTTACGCGCGGAGCCGGTCTACAACTGGAACGACCGAGAGGGGTATCGTTACCTTCCGTATCCGATCTTCGGCTACGATTCCGCGGCGGCCCATGAGTTGCTCGAAGGAATCGGCCTTGAGCGCGACTCGACTCGGTCGGCTTGCCCAGGCGGCTGTTACGCCTTCGCAGACGGCACGCCGCTCGTGCTGGAACTGATGCACTTCGACCGGGAAGGGCAGAACCAGGGAGGAGCCTTTGTCGCGGCGGCGTTGCGCGAAGGAGGCCTGGAGATCGAGGATCTCCCCTTGTCCGTCGATGAAGCCGTTGACCGCGTTTACTATCGGGATACCGAAGTATTCAGGGAGTTCGACCTCTTCTTCGCCTTCCGTGGGGCGGCGATTGACGGCCGCGAGTTCTACCGGCTGGTGTTCGATGTCGCCGCCGACTTTCGCTACTGGGGGATCGGTCCAGAAGTCGGTGTTCCCCCTGCCGACCTGCAGCCTTGGGAAGTCCGGCTAAGCGAGTTGGCCGCGGTGATGGAGTCTGACCAACCGCTTGCCATGCAAGTTGCGGCGGCGGCCGAAGCCACGGTGATCTTCGCTCAGGAGTTGCCGATGATTCCGATCGTCGTAAAGAACCGGTACCAAGCCTATGCCGGTAACCTGCGAAACACTTTCGACCAAGTCTCCGAGGACTACAAGGAGCCGTACGGGCAAGGACCGCTTCTACAACTTCTCAACTTCGAATAACAGGGGTGAGGGGCGGCGATCTCTTCGCCGCCCCTCATCTTCGCTACGGCTGCAGGCTGTTCTCGGCGTCTGGGCCATCGCCGCTACTGCCCAAGGTAATGCGAAGCGCGTTGCCGAAGCGGATGAGTCTCGGAGCTCTGTAGCTCATGTCTTCACCTCCTCCCCTCCCATCACCAGCGAGAAGTTCTCTCTAGCCAGCTGGCGCTGACGATGAGCCGGAGTATTGGCGGCTCGACCTTGGAGCCACGCTTCCGCGCTGACAGCGATCATCGCTTCGACGAACCTCTTCGTTCTTCCGTCTCGCAGACCGTGCGCCAGCTTCCGCATCCCTTGCGCAGACAGCACTTCCAAGTCGGTCAAGATAGGCCTCTGCAGCCACCGCTCAAAGGTGGGCCAGTTGCGGGTGACACTCAGTGCGTAGACTCCGTCGAAGCCCGTCTTCTGTATGCGATTGATGATTTCGGTAGGGAGCAGGTCGCTCATTGCTTTGCGTAAGACAACCTTGTCCATCGTTCCCTGTGACTTCAGTTGTGGTGGGAGGCCGAGTGAGTATTCGACCAACGACCGGTCGAGGAACGGGCGGCGGATCTCAACCGGCAGGATCGGGGCGACCAGACCCGTCTCGTTGTAAAGGTTGAAAATACTTACCTCTGGCGTTGATGCAGTGCCACGATCTCCGGCGCGCATCTGGGATCCAAGGGCGTGAGCCAACCGGCCGGCGCTGCGCGTAGCCCAGTCGAAGTGCGCCCTGGGGATCATAGAACGCTGGAGGGCGTAGCGGAGGATGCGAGATATGGCTCTGTCCCTGCTGTCCCCCCACGCGCGAGCATCGCGCCATGCCTGAGCTAACCGTCCCCTACGGACTTGCGATCGAATGAGGCCGTAGCGGGCTGTCATTAAGGCATCCCCACCATGTCCTGACAGCTGCACGTGACTGAAAGGTTCGTAGAGTGCATGGCGGACGCGTCCCAGCAGCAGCTCCTGAACCGGTTCGTTGAACAGGTGGGCGGCGTTGAACTCCTCAAGGGAGAGGAGATCGTCGACACGGATCTGCTTCCATGGTGAGCTGCCTATCAAGCCGCGGCTGTATCTGCGCTCGTCCATGGTCGGGAGGCGGTCCGAAACCATCGAGCGTGCTTCGAGCTCGGGGATGTGCCTGCGGGCAAGGGCGAACACGCTGGTGGAGTCCATCCCGCCCGATACCTCGCAGCTGAGCCGCTTTGCTCTGACCCGATCCTTGACTGCCTGCTCCAGCAGGCTTCGCACCTTCTCGGCTGCTTCCGCCAAGCTGGTGGACGCGGGCGTGGGCTCCAGGGTGTAGTACGTCGACATCCTCATGCTTCGGGCGGGCGTGACGCTGAGAATGGTGGCGCGCTCCAGCCGCTTCACCCCTTTGTACGGGGTGAGCTCGGTGACTACGCGGCGGGTAGCGAAGTAGGAGATGAAGTAGTCCGGGTTGAAGTCTGGGGGGATGGAGGGGTGCGATAGCAGGGCGTCTATGTTCGAGGCCAGTAGAAGGGATCCGGCAGCCTCGGCGAGGAACAGGGGTCGTACGCCGAAGCGATCGCGGAAGGCGAGTAGTTTCTGCTGTTGCGCTATCCAGGCGATGGCAGCGAAGTCGCCTTCGAGGTGCTCGGGTGCCTGCTCGTGCCAGCGGGCGAGCGCGGCGGCAACGACGGCGGCGTCGGATGCTGTTCTTGTCATCCGTAGTTCGGTGATGAGTTCGGAACGGTTGTCGATTCTTGCGTCGGCCACCACTGTCACGTCCTCGACTGTTACCGGTTGCGGGCCGTCCTCGGGGAGGGTGTCGAAGCGGGCGCAAGCCAGTGCTGCCGGACCGAGGTGTTTGCCGGTGGTGCCGTCCGGCCCCTGGAGTTTCAGGGAGGGCAGCATGCCGGCAAGTTCCTCGTGCGCCACCACTGAACCGTCACGATGCAGTACCGCTGCTATGCCGCTCATGCCGGCACGACCGCTTCGCTGGTTGGTGTGTTCGAGAGTATCGGGTTGAACTCCAGCTTTACGTCCTGCCGGTCGGTGAGTACTTGCCCTTCGCACTCGACCCAGGCGTGAGCGGCGAACGGGAAGCGCCGCACTGCGACGACCATCGTGACCGGGTGTTGCTGGCAGCGCAGGAGCCGGGTGATAGCTACCGCCTGCGGCAGGCAGCGGGCTCCGGGCCGGTAGTAGAGGGCGGCAGTCTGCACCCGTTGTGCGAGGTCCCGCATGTCCCCCTGCTCCTCTTCGGTCACCTGCCGCAGTGGGACGACCGGAAGAGTGTCGATCACGCCCTGCACGCCAAACAACGCAAGCTCCAGATCGGCTCTCACGAGTGCCAGGTAGAAGCTCATCGCCTCTCCCGACTGGGTTCATCCCAACTATGTCGATCCCCGCTGAGTTGATCCCGGCTGAGCAGGCCGGCTCGGCGCAGTTCTTCTAGCAGCGAACGAACATCTCGCGCGATGATCTCGGGTGGCGCCCGGTAGGCTTCGCTGAGCT
>JBBDRD010000050.1:0-70953 GCA_040905665.1 Trueperaceae bacterium | reverse complement strand
AGTCAGCTGCTCTACCGACTGAGCTAACGACCCAGCAGCCTGCGCAGTATATAGGTGCCGTCGGAAGAGCGTCAAGGGGTTTGGCAGCACGAAGGACCGTGCTGGGCGTGCCCGCGCTGCGACCTACTTCGGGCACGAAGCGTCGCGGTAGTGCAAGCGCTTGGATCGGTCAAACGGGGTTCGCCAACGTTTCCCGCACCTCCTTGAGGCTCTCCTCGTTGGCCAGCACTAATAGCCGGTCGCCCTCGTGAACGAGCGTACTCCCACGGGGCACGATGAATTTGTCCGCGCGGCTGATCAGCACTACCAGGGCAGCCTCGGGCAGGTGAAGCTCGACTATCGTTTTGCCCACTGCTGGGGAGTCCGCGGGAACGGGCACCTCTACCAGGTTGCTGTCGAGATCGGCCGTTTGTTCGAACTCCAGCGGGTAGCGCGGAGAGGCTACGGCCAGAGGTTCGTCTGCGCCCAACCAGCGAGCCATCACGGGGATGAGCGGACCCTGCAGGATAACCGAGGTAAGCACGATGAAGAAGACCAGGTGGAAGAGGGCATCGGCGTTGGGTACGCCCATCACCAGCGGGTAGGTCGCCAGGATGATGGGCACGGCTCCGCGCAGGCCCACCCAGGAGATGATGCCCTTCTCGCGGGCGGGCATGCCGAACGGTATCAGGGCGAGGAACACGCCCAGCGGTCTCGCGATCAGGATCAGAACGAGCGCAAGCGCGAGCCCCGACCAGATCACCGGCTCGAGCTGTGACGGAAAGACCAGCAGGCCAAGGGTGATGAACATGGCGATCTGCATTAGCCAGGCAAGACCGTCGTGGAATCGCCGGATACTCCGTTTGTGAATGAAGTCCTGGTTCCCCATCACGAGTCCTGCCAGGTAGACGGCAAGGAAGCCATTTCCCCCGGTGACGGCCGCCAGGCCGTAGACCAGCATCACGATGGCTAGCGACAGGACCGAGTAGAGACCGTCGTAGGCCAGGTTTATCCGGTTGATGACCCATACCATCAGCCAGCCGGTTCCAACGCCTATCGCCGCCCCCACCACCATCTGGATCACGAACATGGGGATGAGGCTGAGGATGGTGGCTTCGGGCCGAAGGATCAGGCCGATGATTCCCACCGTCAGGAAGATCGCCATCGGATCGTTGCTGCCCGACTCGAGCTCGAGCAGCCGCCTGACATGCTCCTTGAGGCCGATGCCCTGCGAGCGCATGACGCTGAATACCGCGGCGGCGTCGGTGCTCGATACGATTGCTCCCAACAGGAGGCCATCCAGCAGCGGGAGTCCCAGCCACCAGGAGGCGACAAGGCCCAGGCTCACCGCGGTAAACAGAACGGCGACCGTGGAAAGGCTGAGCGCCGGCCACAGCACCGGCCTAACGGAACGCCAACTGGTATCCAACCCACCGGAGAAAAGAATGAATGCCAGGGCGACGACGCCCAGTGCCTGCGCGATCCCGACGTCGGCAAATTCGATGCGGCCGATTCCCTCGGAGCCCGCGAGGATCCCCACTATCAGGAACAGCAAGAGGGAGGGCAGGCCGAGCCGGCCGGACGCCTTGCTTGCCACGATCGCAATAAGAAGGAGGACGCCAACGGCGACTAGTATCTCGTCGATGAAAATCGTCAAACGCGCTTCTCCCGTTTTCCAGCTACAAATTTGCGAGTTGTGTCGTCTGGTGACGCACTTGGTGGGCTGCCTATTTTTCGATTGTCGCATGGGGAGCAGGGCCGAGGCGAGAGGTGGCGAGTATGCCGGCCGGTGTGCGTGTCACTCGTCCTCGTTGCGCTGTTAGCTATTCCGCACGCCCGTTATTGTCGCCACTCTTGAACGGGTGCTAGAATACGGACGTTTGGCGGTTGTGAAAATCGGCACAAGCGGACGGTTTAGTAGTTGCGGACGGTTCAGTAGTTGGAGAGGGGCGAACCCCAGATGTACACAGGTGTCTTGATCATGTTCCTGGCCGCCGGGTTCATCGGTGCCGCCGCCTTGCTGGTGGGCGCGCTCCTTGGGCCAAAGAAGGCCAGCGAGCAAAAGCTTGCCGCCTACGAATCGGGCGTACCCGCGACCGGCTCGGCGCGCGAACGATTTCCTGTGCATTTCTACCTGGTGGCGATGCTCTTCATCATCTTCGATATCGAAACGGCGTTCTTTTTTCCTCTGGCGGTGAAGTTCAACGCCGCGCCGGAGTTTCTGTTCGTGCAGGCGGTGATCTTCGTGTTCATCCTCGCCGTCGGGTACCTGTACATCCTAAAAAAGGGTGTCCTGGACTGGAAGTAGGGTAAATGGCTATTCAAGATCTGTTCGAGAAGGACGTTCAGGAACTCGAAAACGAGGGCATCCTGATGACCAGTCTCGCCAAGCTTGTTGCCTGGGGAAGGTCGAATAGCCTCTGGCCGGCGACGTTCGGACTGGCGTGCTGTGCAATCGAGATGATGCAGTCGACCAACAGCCGCAACGATCTGGCTCGCTTCGGCTCGGAGGTCTTTAGGGCAAGTCCCCGTCAGGCGGACGTAATGATCGTAGCGGGCAGACTCTCGAAGAAAATGGCGCCGGTCATGCGGCGGGTATATGAACAGATGCCCGATCCTAAATGGGTCATCTCGATGGGCGCCTGCGCCTCTTCGGGCGGCATGTTCAATAACTACGCGCTGGTCCAGAACGTCGACTCGGTCGTGCCGGTGGATATCTTCGTTCCCGGTTGCCCTCCGCGCCCCGAAGCGCTCGTCTTCGCCGTGATGCAGCTGCAGAAGAAGATTCGTGGCGAGGCGTTCGACGAGCACGGTGTAAAACTGCCGATGGTCGAGGGGTGGGCGGGGTGATGAGAGATCATGCGACGCGTAATCGAGCGACGCTCGAAAGCCTGTTCGAAGAGATGGGCGGACGCAAAAGCGAAATCAAGGGATTGCTTGCCTACACTCTCCCTTCTAAACGACTCGTCGAGGTTCTGTACGCTTTGAAGTCCGCCGGCTACGAGATGCTGTCGGATATCTTCGGCGTCGACTGGCTCACCTACCCCGGGCACCCCTCCTCGCAAAGCGGTGGCAAACGCTTCACCGTCGCCTACAACCTCTACCACCTCGCTGATGCCCATAGGTTGTTCGTACGTGTCGAGCTCGATGAGGGCGAAAGGCTGCCCACGGCAACAGGCTTGTGGCGCTGCGCGAACTTCATGGAGCGCGAGGTGTTCGACATGTTTGGCGTCGAGTTCGACGGCCACCCCGACCTTCGCAAGCTCCTTACGCCCGAGGACCTCGACGGGCATCCCCACCGCAAGGACTTCCCGATAGGCGAGACGCCCACCCTATTCAACGACGGGCGCTACCTCGACCCGGCGTCCTTCCGCGCCTCGATCATCGGTAGCGACAGCGGTCTCACCGGCTGGAAAGGGGGCGCACGCAAGGGTGTGCGCAGCGACCAGGAACTCGAGCTGGTGGACCAGGAAGTGACAGGGCAGCCCGGAGGCCTGGCGAAGTGACTCTTCAGAAGTCCGTTACTACCGTCGAAGGCGACGCGGGTGAGCGGCAGGGTGAGTTCGAGACGCGCCATATGCGCGTCAATGTGGGCCCGCAGCACCCGTCGACCCACGGGGTACTGCGGCTGGTGGTCGACCTCGACGGGGAGCGAATCGCCGCCATAAAGCCACAGATCGGCTACCTCCATACCGGATTCGAGAAGACGATGGAGAACCGCACCTACCAGCAGTGCGTCACCTACTCGAATCGGATGGATTACCTACACGGCTTTGGCCATGACCTGGCGTACGTGCTCGCCGCCGAGAAGCTCGTCGATGCGCGAGTGCCGGTGCGGGCGCGGCGCATAAGGGTGATCCTCAACGAACTCAACCGGATCGCCAGCCATCTGGTTTTTTTCGGCACCGGAGTCCTGGACCTGGGTGCGCTCACGCCCTTCTTCTACACGATGCGGGAGCGGGAGAAAATCCTCGATATCTTCGAACTCGTGTCGGGTGTACGAATGAACTACGGTTACTTCAGGGTGGGCGGGCTCTACCGTGACGTCCCCGAGGAGTTCGAGCCGATGGTGCGCGCCTTCCTGGCCCACTTCCCGCGGATGATGCGCCAGTACGAGGACGTGTTCGTGGGGAACAAGATCTTCGTCGACCGAACCAAGGGCGTTGGTGTGATCGGCCGCGATGACGCCCTCAATGTCGGACTGACCGGCCCCAGCCTGCGCGCCTCGGGAGTGGGACTCGACTTCCGTAAGGCGCAGCCGTACGGCGGTTACGAGGAGTACGACTTCAACGTGCCCACCTCCGATGCCGGTGACGTCCGGGCACGCTTCATGATGCGCTTCCTCGAACTGGATGAGAGCATGAAGATCGTCTCTCAGGCTCTGGACATGCTCGAGCCCGGTCCTGTGCAGGATCCCGACAGGCGCATTAGCCTGCCGCCCCGTAGCGAACTCGAGAACTCGATGGAAGCTGTGATCTTCCACTTCAAGCTGGTTACCGAAGGATTCCACCCGCCCCGCGGCGAGGTGTACGTTCCAACCGAGAGCGCCCGCGGCGAGGTCGGTTACTACCTGGTGAGCGACGGTGGCTCGATGCCGTACCGTGTGAAGGTACGCGTTCCGAGCTTAATCAACCTGCAAGCGCTCGAGCCCGCCTGTATCGGTGGTCTGTTCGCCGACATGGTCGCCAATATCGCAAGCCTCGATCCTGTGATGGGAGATGTTGATAAGTGAAGCCCCCAAAATTCGCCGCCCTGCGGCCCACATTCGGTGTCGGAATAATCATCGGCGCCATTCTGATCTTCGGCACTCAAGCTACTGGTAGCGAGCCCGCGTTCGCCCTGGTACTTGGTGGTGGCGCCGGCATCGCCCTGGGACTCACCCGGCGTGCCGGCCCAGAAAGTCTCGCCAAGAAGAGCGCTGCCCTCGACGAGCAAGAAGTAGAGCACGAAAAAGAGCAAGAGGAGGGGCGGTAGTGACTCGCCGGCTGTCAGATGACAGAACCTAGCGGCAGGGAACGAAATGGTTGAGCTCGAGACGGTCGCACCGTTTTTCGCAGATAGGCAGGAGCTACTTGCCGAGATCCTGGGGCGCTACCCGGAGTACGGGCGGCGAAGTGCGCTCATGCCGCTTCTCTGGGAGGTCCAGCGGGCCGAACGGTTCGTGAGCGAGGCCAGGGTAGGGGAGATCGCCGAGATCCTCGGCCTGCACGCTACCGAGGTGCGCGGTGTGATGAGCTTCTACTCCACCTATCACGATCATCCGGTGGGCCGCTATCATCTGAAGATTTGCTCCACGCTGTCCTGCTCGTTGGCCGGCTCGGACGAGCTCTACGACTATCTGGCCGAGGAGTTGGGAATCGTCAATGGCGAAACTGATGCTCAGGGCCGGTTCAGCATTCAGAAGGTCGAGTGCCTGGGCTCCTGCACTACCGCGCCCGTTTTGCAAGTGAACGACACGTTCTACGAGCGGCTCGGTCGTTCTCGTTGCGCCTCGCTCATCGAGGCGCTGCGCAAGGGCGCGCCGCCGGAACCGTGGCGTGAGCGAGGCGGCGACGCTGCAGGCTCAGCTAGCGGACACAGTGGCCCCGCCCAAGACGAGCAGCAGAGGGGAACGGAATGAGCGACGCCGTCGCTGAGCGGCCCACGCCGATCGTTTCCCGCAGCGATCCACGTTTCGAAGTAACCCTTTACCGGCATGTGGGCATCGAGGACGCCTGGACCCTCGACTACTACCTGGGACACAGCGGATACGCTGCGGCGCGCAGATCGTTGACCACCATGACCGCAAGCGAAGTAGTCAACGAGGTCAAGGCCTCGGGCTTGCGAGGTCGCGGCGGCGCCGGTTTCCCCACCGGCGTCAAGTGGTCGTTCATGCCCAAGGCCGATGGTCGCCAGCGCTTCATCGTGTGCAATGCGGATGAATCCGAACCGGGCTCATGCAAAGACCGCTACATCATGGAAGACGATCCGCATCAGCTCATCGAGGGAATGATCATCGGCGGCTACGCCATCGGAGCGACCCTCGGCGTTCTCTACGTTCGCGGCGAGTACTACCTGGCTTACGAGCGGCTGGAACGAGCCATTGAAGAGGCCCGCGCCAACGGTTACCTTGGCAAGAACCTCTTTGGTAGCGGCTTTGATTTCGACCTGATCCTGCACCGGGGCGCCGGGGCCTACATATGCGGCGAGGAAACTGCGCTGATGAACTCCTACGAGGGCCTCCGCGCAACTCCGCGGCTCAAACCACCCTTCCCTGCTCAGGCGGGCGTCTACGGCCTGCCCACAACCATCAATAACGTCACCAGCCTCGCCTCGGCGGTCCACATCATGGAGCGCGGCGCCGCCTGGTTCTCGGCCATGGGCACTGACGACTCGAAGGGCTTCCATCACGTTCAGCTCTCCGGTCCCGTCGCCAAGCCCGGCATCTACGAAGTTCCGATGGGGATCAGTTACCGAGAGATAATCTTTGAAGTCGGGGGCGGACCGACCATGCCGGCGAAGGCCTTCATTCCAGGCGGCACCAGTTGCCCGATGTTCCCGTTCACGGATGAGTACCTAGATACGCTCATGGAGTACGCCTCGGTCGCCAAGAAGGGATCGATGCTGGGTACCGGCGGTCTCATCCTCATCCCTCAGGAGAAGTGCATGGTCGACGCGATGTACAACATCGTCCGCTTCTACGCCCACGAATCGTGCGGCAAGTGCACCCCATGCCGCGAGGGCGTCGCCACCTGGCTCCCGCAGATGTACCGAAAGCTACTCGAGGGCCTGGGAACGCCCGCCGACCTGAAACTGATGGAGGAGATGGTGCGCAACATGCGGGGCACGGCCTTCTGCCCCTTGGCCGACGCCTGCGCGATGCCGGTACAGGCCTCTTTCAAGTTCTTCCGGCCCGAATACGAGTACCTGGTGGAGCACGGACACTCCCAGTACCCCAAGTCGGACTGGTGGCAAGAATGAAGGCTCGCGTATGAAGGTCACCGTAAACGACACGACGCTCGAGCTGAAGCCTGGGACCAGCGTCATCGACGCACTGTTCGCCGCCGGCTTCGACGTGCCCTACTTCTGCTCTCAGGAGTACATGTCACCCATCGGCGCCTGCCGCATGTGCCTGGCGAGGGTCGGCGCGCCGCGAAAAGGCCCCGACGGCGAATGGATAGCGGACGAGGAGACCGGGGAGCCGAAGGTCTTCTACTTTCCCAATCTGATGGCGACCTGCACGACCATGGTGATGGAGGGCATGGTCGTCGATACCCTGGCCGAGGACGTGGTGAGCGCCCAGAACGGGATGGTCGAATTCACGCTCATCAACCATCCGCTCGACTGCCCTGTATGCGACAAGGGGGGCGCCTGCGAACTGCAGGATCGCGCCTACGAGTACGGCACCGGCCTGTCACGCTTCCAGTTCGACAAGCGCCACCTGGAAAAGCACGCTGCTCTTTCGGAGCTCATCACCCTCGACCAGGAGCGCTGCATTCACTGCAAGCGTTGCGTGCGCTACTTCGAAGAGGTTCCGGGCGACGAGGTACTCGACTTCATCGACCGCGGTGGGCACACCTATATCGATTCCGTCGAGGATGGTTTGCCCAGCAACTTCACCGGCAACATCACCGATATCTGCCCGGTCGGCGCCCTGCTCGACACCACCAGCCGCTTTAGGGGCCGCAACTGGGAGTACGACCATACCCGCACCACCTCGCTCGACGACGCCTCGGGCAGCGCGATCGTAGTCGACGCACGTACGGGGCGCATCGAGCGGATCAAGGCCGGTCTCAATGCTCAGGTGAACAAGATCTGGATCGACGACGGTACTCGCTTTGGCCACGAGTACGTCGATGCTCCCGACCGCCTGCGCGAGCCGCTGGTGCGCCGGGGCGACCGCCTGGTTCCCACCACCTGGGAGGAGGCCGCCGGCTTCATTGCCGAGCGACTCGCCGCGGTCGACTCCAAGCAGGTGGGAATCGTCCTGCGAGCCGACGCCACTCTCGAAGAGGGAATCGCCGCCAAGGCGCTGGCCGAGCATCTGGGCACCGGCAAGTGCGACCACTTCCCGCGCTCGCCTGCCTCGTTGCTGGCCGGCAGCAACCCTGCAACTCTCGAGGAGCTCGCTACGGCCGACGCCATCTTCGTGATCGGCGATCCAACCGAAGAGGTACCGATCGTGGATCTGCGGATCAAGGACGCCCTCAAGGGGGTTCCCTCACCCGAACTGATGCCTCATGGTGTGCCGATCGCCGACCTCCGGCTCAAGGAGCGGATGTCCCGCAATGGTGAGATGCTCACCGTGGCTGCTCCATACCGCGTCGACCTGATGAAGCATGCCGGCAGTAGCATGCTCTACCCGCTTGGGGCCGAGGCTCGCCTCATCGGCGCTTTGCAGCAGGTCGCCGAGGGGCGGCCAGAGGAGAAAGTGGGCGAGGAGACCGGCCTCACCGCTCAGCAGGCCCGCGGCCTCGTGGAGCGACTACGCGGCGGCAAGAAGGCCGTGGTGGTTTACGGCGCGAATGTGATCGCCTCCCGCGAAGCAAGCGAAGCCGTTCTCGCCTTTGCCCGCGCGGTGGGGGCGAAAACCATGGCGCTCCCGGCAATGGCCAACTCCTACGGCTTGGAAGCTATCGACGTCCTGCCCTCGCACGCACGCTACGGCTACCCCGGCCTGCTCGACGGCGAGGCGCGAGCGCTCATCCTCTCCAACCTCAATCCAGGCGCCAATTCGCACTATGCCGAGAAGCTTCGCGAACTGGAGCTGCTCGTCGTGCATTCCTCCTTCCCCGACGAAACCACCGACCTGGCGCACGTCGTCCTGCCGGCCAAAACAGGCTACGAGAAAGAGGGCACGGTCGTGAATCTCGAGGGTCGCGCTCTTCCGCTGTTCTCGGCGCCGGTCGACGGCGGCGGGAGCGAGGACTTCACTGGACTGGTAAAGCGCCTGGGCGTAGCGCTGGGCAATCGGCTCGAGGGTCGCAGCGTGCGCAGCGCCCGCCGCGTGCTCAAGCGCCTGCTGGACATCGATCCGGCGTCGTTGCCGCCCGAGGGCGAGTTGCTGGGGCCGCGTACGCGTGGTTCCTCACGCGTCAGTGTGAGAGCAGCGGAGCGCGCTCAAGGCAACTTGCTTCTGGTGCCCAGCATGATCCGTCACGAGTACCTTTCGAGAAACCCTCACCTGCTGGCCGCGCACGGCGAGACGCCATTGCGACTCAACCCTTTCGATGCCGCTCGCTTGAAGCTAAGCGAGGGCGACGTGGTGGTCGTTCCTGTTGACGGGGTAGACCGGCGTGCCGGCGTGTGCATTAGCGAGGCCGTCCCGGCGGGCCTACCGTTGCTCCCGGCCCTCCCCGATCAACCGGCAGGCCCGGCGGTTGCTCAGTTCGAGGTATTGCGCAAGGAGCGCCTTGCCTTGGAGGTTGCCTGATGGATCCGCAGATGGACGCGTGGTGGGTCGTCGCCGCCAAGGCGCTGGCGCTCTGCGGAGTGCTGTTGGGAGCGTTCGCTTACATGACGCTCGTCGAGCGCCGGATACTCGCCCGAATGCAGCATCGGATCGGCCCCAGCCGGGTCGGCCCCTTTGGCCTGCTTCAGCCGATCGCCGACGCCCTAAAGTCGGTATTCAAGGAAGACATAACGGTTAGCGCCGCCGATCGCTTCGTCTACTACCTGGCGCCGTTCATCAGCATCACCTTCGCGCTCTCCGCCTTCGGGATAATCCCCGCCGGACCGGCCGGCAGCATCTTCGGCTTCGACCCCTGGGTGATAGATCTCGACATCGGACTGCTCTACGTGTTGGCGGTAACCAGCATCGGCATCTACGGGATCTTCCTGGGCGGCTGGGCGTCGAACAGCAAGTACTCACTATTGGGTAGCTTGCGCTCCTCGGCCCAGATGATTTCCTATGAGTTGGGACTCGGCTTGAGCGTCCTCAGCGTGATCATGATCGCCGGTACGTTGAATCTGCGCGAAATCGTCGAACTGAACATCTGGGCGGTTAGCCCCTGGTTGTGGCCCGGCTTGGTAGTGGCCTTCGGGACCTTCCTGATTTCGGCGATAGCAGAGGTCAACCGCACTCCCTTCGACCTGCCCGAAGCGGAGCAGGAGATCGTTGCCGGGTACCTCACCGAGTACTCAAGCATCAAATGGGCGCTCTATCAGATGGCCGAGTACGTCAACATGATGACTGCCGCCGCCTTCATCAGCACCCTGTTCCTGGGTGGCTGGAAGGGGCCGGCGATCCTCGACGCGGTGATTCCAGGCATTTCCCAGTGGCCGATAATCTGGCTGGTGGCCAAGATGGCCATTTTCATGTTCCTGTTCATCTGGCTGCGGGCCACCTTGCCCAGGCTTCGTTACGACCAGTTGATGCGCTTCGGTTGGCTATACCTGTTTGAGATCGCGCTGGGCGCGGCGCTACTCACCGGGGCGGTGATCGCGTTTGTGCTGTAGTAATAGGTGCTGTAGTAATAGGTTCTGTAGCGGTTGGAGCTGCCGAGAATGAGTCGTGCGCAGATGAGTACTTCCCAGTCCTGCTCCCCATTTCGTCCGTGCGTTGGAGGTGCGTGATGAGTGTCCTCAGTATCGCCAAAGGGATGGGTGTGACGTTGGGCCATCTGTTCAAGCGGCCCGTAACCGTTAGCTATCCCGAGCAACCGGCAGATGTCAAACCGCGTTTCCGCGGCCGGCACCACCTACTGCGCCACCCCGACACCGGCCTGGAGAAGTGCATCGGCTGCTCGTTGTGCGCCGCCGCCTGCCCCTCCTACGCCATCTACGTCGAGGCCGCCGAGAACGATCCGGCGAACCCTGTTTCGGCTGGAGAACGCTACGCCTCTATCTACGAGATCAACATGCTGCGCTGCATCTTCTGCGGGATGTGCGAGGAGGCCTGCCCGACCGGGGCGGTAGTCCTTGGTCATGAGTTCGAATTGGCCGACTTCCGTTATGACGACCTGGTCTACGGCAAGGAAGACATGATGGTGGGGGTCAAGGGCTCTAAGTGGCAGCGGCGTGAGGCCGAGAAGAAGGGCAAGGCCGTGCATCTGGGCTTCGAGGCCGGGCACCGTGCCGAACTCGAGGGGGTCGACTACTGATGATCGGCTTCATCGTCCTGGCTGTCGTCATGCTCGCCGGCGCGATCGGGGTAATAACCCTGCGCGAACCGGTACATGCGGCGTTGGCGTTGGTGGGAACACTGCTCACGCTGGCGGTCACCTACATCACCCTGCAGGCCCATTTCCTCGCCGCCATCCAGGTGATCGTCTATGCCGGCGCCATCATGGTGCTGTTCCTGTTCGTGATAATGCTGCTCAATGTGGGCGGGGAGCAGGAGCGGGTGCGGTTTCCGGGGCTTCGTCCGGCGGCGTACTTTGTGGGTCTGTTGGCTGCCGCAGGCATCGCTGCTACCGCTTTCCTCGATCCGCGCCGGCTGCCCTCGGCGGAGCTTATCGAAGCGGCGCTCGGGGGCGGCGGGGCCGAGCGGGTCGGCGAAGCGCTCTTTAGTGAGTTCCTTCTTGCCTTTCATCTGGTGGGCATCCTCCTGCTCACCGGCATCATCGGCGCCGTCGCACTGGTGCAGCGGCGAGCCGTGAGTGAATCGGGCGGCCAAGCCGCAAGCGTCGAGCGGCGCGACCGGGAGCTGACCGGTGTTTGACGCCCGGCTGTTTGACGCCTGGCTTATTGATGCCTGGCTTATTGATGCCTGTCAGTTTGGTATCGGAATGTTTGACGCCGGGACGCTTCACCGGGAGCAGGCGTGGTAGAGACCGAATATTACGTTGCGCTTAGCGCTCTGCTGTTCGCCATCGGCGCAGTGGGAGTCCTCACCCGTCGCAGCGCGATCCTGGTGTTCCTGTCGGTAGAGCTGATGCTCAATGCAGCCAATCTCGCGCTGGTCGCCTACTCTCGGCAGTGGAGCGCGGCTGGCCAGGCGGTAGCGATGAGCGGTCAGAGCGCCGTGTTCATAATCCTGGCCGTTGCCGCCGCCGAAGTCGCGGTGGGCTTGGGGATCCTGGTCGCGATCTTCCGCCAGCGAGCCAGTACCGACGTCGATGCTCTCTCTGAGGTGCGCTACTGATGCCCGACCCGTCACTATCAACGAGCCTGTTCTCGAACCCCATCGGCTGGGCGGCGTTGGCGCCGCTGGTGGCGCTGCTCGGCTCCCTGGTGAACGGCCTGTTCGGAGCGCGACTGCGCGAACCCCTGCCCGGGATGATCGGCAGTGCGGCGGTAGGCGTTGCCTTCCTGCTTTCACTGGCTGCCTTCGTGGCCCTGCTCGCCTCGTCCGAAAGCAGCTTCTCGCTAGAACTGTGGCCCTACCTCTCGGCGGGGGAGCTGCAGCTCTCGCTGGGCTTCGTGATCGACCGGTTGAGCGTGCTGCTCATGCTGGTAATCACAGGCGTGGGCTTTCTTATCCACCTCTACTCGGTGGGGTACATGCATGCCGACGATGGATTCAGCCGCTATTTCTCGGCGCTCAATCTGTTCGTTGCGGCCATGTTGGTGCTGGTAATGGCCGACTCCTACCTGCTGATGTTCGTGGGTTGGGAAGGCGTTGGCGTTTGCTCCTACCTACTCATCGGTTTCTGGTATGCACACCGGCCCAATGCCGACGCCGCCCGCAAGGCCTTCATCGTCAACCGCATCGGCGACGTTGGCTTCCTGCTGGCGATGTTCCTGATCTACCGGACCTTTGGCACGCTCGAGATCGCGGCGGTGAACGACGCGGCCGGAACGCTCGTCTACGGCTCGAGCGTCCTCACTATCATCGGCCTGCTCTTTTTGTTGGCGGCCGCAGGCAAATCGGCCCAGTTGCCGCTACAGGTGTGGTTGCCCGACGCCATGGCAGGTCCCACCCCAGTCTCGGCGCTCATCCACGCGGCGACTATGGTGACCGCGGGCGTCTACCTCGTCGCGCGCTCGGCGCCACTCTTTGCCCAGGCGCCCGATGCATCCGCCACGGTCGCCTGGGTTGGCGGGCTCACAGCCCTGGTCGCCGCCTTCGCGGCACTCGGCCAGACCGATATCAAGAAGATCCTCGCCTACTCCACTATTTCGCAGCTGGGCTTCATGTTCGCTGCCGCAGGGGCAGGAGCCTACTCCGCCGCGGTCTTTCACCTGTTCACCCACGCCTTTTTCAAGGCGCTCCTGTTCCTGGGCGCCGGTTCCGCCATTCACGCGCTAGGCGGGGAGCAGGACGTGCGCAAGATGGGCGGGCTGGGAAGACTCATGCCGATCACCGGATTCACGGCCCTTATCGGCACTCTGGCGATCGCGGGGGTACCGCTGCTGTCGGGCTTCTTTTCCAAGGACGCCGTGGTGGCCGGAGTCTATACCAGTGAGTGGCTGCGTGATTACGGGGGCGTCGCCCTCTATCTGGTGCTGCTGCTCACCGCCGTCATGACCGCCTTCTACATGTTCCGTTGGTACTACCTGGTCTTCGCCGGCCGGCCCCGCTACGGCAAGGAGTCCGCGGGCGGCGTTCACGAATCGCCGGCCACGATGACGACGCCGCTGCTGGTGCTTGCACTTTTTAGTGTGGCGGCCGGCTACCTGGGACTTCCGGCGTTCGCGTTCCCGCACTGGTTGAATGGCTGGCTTGCGCCGGTCATCGCTGCCGAAGTCCCCTTCCTCCACCCTTCGCCGGCAGTGGAATGGCTGCTGGTGGGTCTTTCGATCCTGGCTGCCGCCGTAGGTCTGGGAACGGGCTACTGGGTTTATCACCTTCGCTCCGGCCGGTCGCTGCAACGACTCGGCAACGGGCCACTAGGCAATCTCTCACGCGACGGCGGGGGTTTCGACGCTCTCTACCGAAACATCTTCGTGACCCCGGCTGCAGGAACGGCGGGTGGCCTTAGCGCAGTCGATCGCGACCTGATCGATCGAGGCATGAGTGGCGCGGCCGGAGTAACCGGCCTGTTTGCTCGCGCCTCGACCGGCTTGCAGTCGGGCTTCGTACGGATTTACGCCATGACGATGCTCCTTGGGGTGCTGGCGCTGGTAATGGTTGTCCTTCTGAGGGTGCTCCTGGGAGGGGCGCTGTGATGAGCGTTGCTGCTGTGCTCGTCCCCCTGATCGCAGGGTTACTGCTCTCTTTCCTGCGGGCTACCGGCCCAGCGCGCGCGGTCGCGCTGTTCGCCACCATCGCCACCTTCGTCGCGGCGGTCCTCCTGTCGGGAACTTCCGGAGTGAGTGTGCCCTGGATCCCCGGTTTGGGAGTCACCTTCACGCTCGATCCGGCCGGCGCGGCCTCGGTCCTGGTAATGGCGGCTGCACTAACCATGATCCCCACCGTCATCTGGGCCGGAGTGCGAGTAAGCAGGCGTACTCACGGCTTCCTGGCACTGCTGCTCGTCATGCAGGCCTCCATCAACGGACTCTTCCTGGCAAAGGACCTGGTTCTGTTCTACGTGTTCTGGGAAGCTGCCCTCATCCCCAGCCTGCTGATGCTGGGCGGTTGGGGCGGGGAGCGGCGCCGCGAGGCGACAATGAAGTACCTGCTCTACGCGCTCACCGGCTCCTTCCTGATGCTGGTGGCGATCCTGGCGCTCAAACCGCTCTCGGGCGCCGAGTCGTACCTCCTCTCCGACCTGCTGTTGGCCACCCCGGCGCTACCGGTGACGACCCAGTCGTGGCTCTTCGCGGCATTCGTGATCGCTTTCGCAGTGAAGCTGCCCATACTGCCGCTTCATTCATGGCTCATCGACTTCCACGTGCAAAATCACCCCTCCGGCTCGGCCGACGTCGCCGGAAGCCTATACAAGGTGGGGGCGTTCGGCTTCTTCGCCTGGGCGCTGCCGCTTCTACCAGCTGCGGCCGAGCGTTGGAGCCCACTACTACTGGCGCTGTCGGCCGTGACCGCCCTCTACGCAGCGATAATCGCAACGCGGCAGACCGACCTCAAACGCCTGCTGGCCTACGCTTCGCTTTCGCACATGGGTGTCGCCGGTGCGGGCGTGTTCGCCCTCGAAGTAGCGGGCGCCAATGGGGCGATGTATCTGTTGGCCGCGCAGATGATCTCCACCGGCGGGCTCTTCCTCCTGGCCGGCATGCTCCACGCCCGCAGTGGGAGTTTCGACCTCGACGCCTATGGGGGTCTCGCCAAGAGCGCTCCTGCGTTCGCCGGAGTAAGCCTATTCGTACTTTTCGCGAGCATCGGGGTGCCGGGCTTGGCTAACTTCCCCGGTGAGTTTCTGAGCCTGCTGGGCGCCTTCCAGGCGAGCGTCGCCGCTGGAGTGGTGACGGTTGCGGCCGTCATCGCGGCCGGTGTTTACGGCGTGAACCTCTACCAGAGAATCTACCAGGGCAAGCCGACGCGGGCCGTCGCCGACCTCGGCTCTGTCGAGGTGCTGGTGCTGATTCCGATCCTGGCCGGAATACTCTGGCTGGGACTCGCTCCTGCACCGCAGCTCGAGCGAATCGAGGCGCAGTCACGGCTGGCGATCGAAGGCCCGCTCGCCACACCAGCACCGGCACGCACGCCCGACGGTACGCAGGCCGATAACGTATCAGGCCAACGGGAGGTCCGTTAGATGCTTCCGCCCGCCCTCGACATCCAGTGGCTGGCCATTACGCCACCACTCCTCCTGCTATTGACCGCGTCCGTCGGCGTCTTTTTCGCGCTCTACCAGAGGGACAGCAGACCAACGGCGATCCTCAGCCTGGTTGGTCTCGTGACCGCCGGCGTGATTACCCTGGCGCTGTTCCAGAATGAACGCCACGGAATCGAGGCGGCCGCGTTCGGCCTGCATTATCTGGCCGATCTGCCGGCGACCGCTTTCCACTTCGTGATCATCCTGGGCACGACACTCGCGGTCCTCATCTCCTACGATTACCTGGAACGAACCGGCCTCGATCAACCCGAGTACTACCCGCTGATGCTGCTTTCGGCCACCGGCGCGATGGTAATGGCCTCTGCCGGGGACCTCATCACCTTGCTACTAGGCTTGGAGATCACCTCGCTGGCGGTATACGTGCTGTCGGCCTGGCGCCAGGGAGCCCGTGAAAGTGAAGAGGCGGGGATGAAGTACTTCCTGTTGGGCGCCTTCGCCTCCGCCGTCCTCATCTACGGGATCGCACTCACCTACGGTGCCTCGGGCACCTTCAGTTATGCGGGGATCGCGGCCGCGGTTGGTGCCGTGGACTTTCCGTCGCTGATGTTGGCGACACTGGGTGGCCTGCTGGTACTCGCCGGCCTGGCGTTCAAGGCTTCGCTGGTTCCCTTCCATCAGTGGGCGCCCGACGCCTACACCGGTGCTCCTACCGCGGTTACCTCCTACATGAGCGTAGCGGTGAAGACGGCTGCGTTCGCAGCGCTGCTGCGGGTCGCCGCCACCGTTTTTCCGGAACTGTCTCCCATTGTGTTGCAGGCCTTCGTATGGATCGTGGGCCTCACGATGATAGTGGGTAACTTGGCCGCCTATGTGCAGCGCGGGGTAAAGCGCATGCTGGCCTACTCGGCGGTTGCGCACGCAGGTTACCTGGGACTGGCGGTACTGGCTGTCGATGCCGGTGGTATGCGCGCGGGTATGTGGTACCTGCTGGCATACACCCTCATGACCGCCGGTGCGTTTGCGGTTCTCACCCTCATGAGCGACCGCTTGGATCATGGTGACGATCTCGAGCGGTTCGCCGGCCTTTCACGTACTCGGCCGATGCTGGCCGCGGCGATGGCGGTCTTCATGCTAAGTCTCGCCGGTATACCGCCGTTGGCGGGCTTCGCGGGAAAGGTGATGGTTTTCGGCGCGGTGCTCGAGGCGGGCCACTTCACCTTGGCCGTTATCGGAATCCTCACCAGCGTGGTGGCGGCAGCCTACTACTTCCGGGTGATCGCTTTCATGTACTTCCGCGAGCCCGCCTTCACGGCGCAAGGCTTCCACAGCGCCTCTACGGGCGCGGCGGTAGCTGTGGCCGCCGCCGGAACCGTGTTGTTGGGACTCTTCCCCGGCTGGTGGTATGGCCTGCTAGAGGTCGGCGTGCAGCTCTTCGCCGGTCTCTAGGGTTTACTCCTGCTGTTCCTCGTCTCGATCGACCGGCAGACCGGCGCTCTCCCACGCCAGTATCCCACCGGCGACGTTTACGGCCCGGTAACCGCGCTCCAGCAGGACCCTGGTTACCTCGCCGCTCCGTCCGCCGCTGCGGCACTGGATCATCAGCTCCTGGTCTTGAGGCAGCTCCTCACGGTAACGCTCCAAAAACTCCGACATGGGGAGAAGCTGGGCTCCGGGAATTCGGACCTCGCTGTACTCGGCGGGTTCGCGCACATCGATCAGCGGCGCGCCGCGACCGCGACGGCGATTGGCTTCGTCGACATCTATCTGCGGTAGCTGATCACTCATGGGCCCACTATAGCCATCTGCGCGGCCCTCCTCCTGTAGAGTGTGACGCATGCAGAACTACCTAGAACGCATCCTCGCCACCCTGGGTGAGAGGGATCCGATCGAGGTCCTGCAGGTCACCCCGCTGCGGATCGAGGAGCTCGTCCAGGGCTTCGTGCCGCAAGATTTCGCCCGGTCCTACGCCCCGGGTAAGTGGAACGCGCGGGAGATTCTCGCTCATCTGGCCGACGTCGAATTGGCCCATGCATTCCGCTTCCGGCAAACGCTGGCAGAGAGTGAACCGGTCCTGCAACCGTTCGATCAGGATCGTTGGGCGCAGCGTTACAGGCGAGCCGACCCGTCGCTTGCCGTGGCCGGCTTTACCTCGGTTCGTTCGTGGAATCTGGCGTTGTTGGCAACGCTCGACCTGGATGGCTGGCTCAAGGAGGCGTACCATCCTCAGCGCGGAATGATGTCGATGGATCTGATGGTACGAACAGTGGCGGGGCACGACCTGAATCACC
Source organism: Trueperaceae bacterium (assembly GCA_040905665.1). Taxonomy (GTDB): domain Bacteria; phylum Deinococcota; class Deinococci; order Deinococcales; family Trueperaceae; genus DASVCN01. The sequence continues at coordinate 53,147 of JBBDRD010000050.1, read as the reverse complement.
TGGAGCAGCTCGAGATTATTTCCAAGGATATCTAGGCCGTTTGTGCGCCCGCGCCCGTGATATCCTTTCCGGGTTATGGCTTCTGAACGCACATTTGCAATGGTCAAGCCCGACGGCGTGAAGCGCGCGCTGGTAGGCGAGGTAATCCGCCGGCTCGAGGCGAAGGGTTTTTGCATCGTCGCCCTCAAGATGATGCGCATCTCCCGCGAGATGGCCGAGCGCCACTATGGCGAGCATGAAGGCAAGCCTTTCTTCGAAGGTCTCGTCTCGTTCATCACGGGAGGTCCGGTCGTTGCCATGGTGGTGGAGGGCGAGAACGCGATTGCCGAATGGCGCAAGATGATGGGCGCCACCAACCCGGCCGACGCTTCCCCCGGCACCATCCGGGGTGACTTCGCTACAAGCATCGACGAGAACGTGGCGCACGGCTCCGATGCCCCGGCGACCGCCAAGCGGGAGATCGAGATCTTCTTCGGCGGCGAAAAGCTCCAGTAGTATTTGCGCACGTCCAACACTCACAAAGCCGAGGAGAGGCATGCCCCAACTGTCCCAGAGTATCCAGCGACTCAAGGCGTCGGCTACCGTCGCCTTCAACACGAAAGCCAAGGAGCTCGCACGCAGCGGCGTTGACGTTATTGCGATGACGGCAGGGGAGCCCGACTTCCAACCGCCGCAGCATGTCTTTGACGCGATTCGCGAGGGGCTCGAGCTGGGACTCACCAAATACACCGCCTCGGAGGGCACGCTCGATCTTCGCCAGGCGGTATGTAACAAGTTCGAGCGAGAGAACGGTCTGAACTACTCGCCGGGGCAGGTGATCGTCTCGACCGGCGGCAAGCAAGTGCTCTACAACGCCTTCATGGCGGTCCTGAACCCGGGGGATGAGGTGATCGTGCCATCACCTTACTGGGTCTCGTATCCGGCGCAGATCGAGCTTGCCGGTGGAGTCATCGTCGCGGTGCCAACAACCGCTGCGGAAGGATTCGTTCCCAACCCTCAGGCGATTCTCGATGCGCTGACCGAACGGACGCGGGTAATTCTCATCAACTCACCCAGCAACCCCACCGGCGCCGTATATCCGTCCGAGGTGATCCGTGAGATCGTGGAGATCGCGGCTGAACGTGACATTTGGGTGTTTTCGGACGACATCTACGAGCACCTCGTCTACGAGGGAGAATTCACTTCGGCTGCGAAGTTCGCTCCCGATAAGACGCTGATAATCCATGGCGCATCCAAGGCCTATGCTTTGACCGGCTGGAGAATCGGCTACGGGGTGGGACCGGCGCCGCTAATCGCGGCGATGAACCGGCTCCAGGGCCAGTCGACAAGCGGCACCAACTCGTTAGCGCAGCATGCTGTGACGGTGGCGCTCAACGAGGTGGAGAAGACGGCGGCGTTTATCGAGATGACGCGACTTGCATACAAGGAGCGGCGCGACGTTCTCGTCGAAGGGCTCAACCGTTTGGGACTTGCCACGCCCAATCCCCAAGGCGCGTTCTATGTGATGACCGATCTCACTCCGATTCACGCCGACGAGACCGTGGCCGCCACTCGGCTTTTAGAGGAAGCGCGTGTCGGTGTGGTGCCGGGTACCGATTTTCTTGCGCCTGGCCAGGCCCGGCTCTCATACGCCACCAGCCTCGACAACGTGCGTGAGGCGTTGGTGCGCATCGAACGCCTGCTCGGACAGTGACTTCAACCGGCAGCTAGAAGAGGAACCAGAGCGCCGCCAGTACGGCTAGCACAACGAGAAACGCAATTAGCAGAGGCCGGGAGGGTGCCTTGGGGCCCTGCGGTTGCGCGAATGCGGCCGGCGGAAACAGTTCGTCCGCTTCCTCTTCGTCCTCGACCGTCTCGCGTGTTCCGAATTGCGTTTTCCACGACTCGCTCGGCTCGTCATCAGCCGCTCCGGCGGCATCCTCACTGGCACCGTAAGCGGCGCCGTAGCCGGGGCCGTAGCTTCCGCTGGGCTCCGGTATAGGGGTGGCTTCGTTATAACCGTCGGACTGCGAAAGAGGCTTCGTCGCACCGTCCGCGGCGAGTTCATCAGCGTCATGGGCGCGTAGGGACGCTTCCATTCCCGCCTCCCGGAAGCGGCGGGCAACTGCCACCGCCGTGCCCTCCGGCACCGGCTTCGTCACCGCGGCCGGCAGGCGCCGTAGAAGTGCATCGAGCTTGGGGATGTCGAGTCCGAGTAACTCCGCCAATCGCCCCCGCGCCTCGGCAGAGGGTTCTCCTTGGGGAGATTCTACGTAGACAACATACTCATCGGCCATGCTAAACACCTCGCAACTGCGGCAAGATCGGTATTTCCCGCGCTTGGCCAATGATTCCACGCTTATTCCGACGGCCGTTGTGAAGTATCACCTGTACGTGTGGCATGTGAAAGTGGGCGAATTGCACCCGCGGGCTGTGCTCTCGAGGGCAAAGTGAAGGAGCGGGCGGTGGCTGCTTTCGTGCCTGCCGTCGTTGCTGTACCCCGGCGCATTGGTTAGGGTGACGCATGCGATCAAAGGACGATCAAGAAGAGAGCAACTCGCCTGCGAATGAGGTCGCCGCCGACCCGAACACCTTAACGGTGCAGGACAGTGCGTCAGAGACCGATGACGGCGATTTGCGGAGGCCCGGCAGCGACAACCTGATCTATGCAAATCCGGAGAAGTGGAAGATCGGGCGTGAGTTCCTCGAGCGATACACCGGCACCGCACCCGAGCGCTTCCAGAAGCAGATTATCTTGACGAACTTTCACTACTACATGGAGCGGTTCCAGATCCTCTGTGATGACGCCCAGGTCACCGAAGGCTCGGCCATGACCGCTGCTCACAGTGAGAAGCAGGGAGTCTCCATCATCAACTTCTCGATCGGCTCACCGGTGGCGGCGCTGATTATCGAGGTCCTCGCGACCGCCGATCCAAAAGCGACGCTGTTCCTGGGCATCTGCGGCGGGTTGCACCGCTCGCTACAGGTGGGAGACTTCATCGTTCCCACGGCTGCCATTCGAGATGAGGGAGCGTCCCGGCACTTCATGCCTCCGCAGGTTCCGGCGCTGCCGACTTTCAAGGTCCAGAAGTTCGTCTCGCAGATCATCGTCGAAAAAGGACTCGACTACCGGACCGGGGTGGTCCATACGACCGATTACCGGTTCTGGGAGTTTAACGAGAAGTTCAAGTCTCAGCTCTACGAGGAGCGGGCGCTGGCGATCGACATGGAATCGTCGACTCTCTTCTCCGTGGGCTTCGCGTCGAAGGTTCCCATCGGCGCCCTGCTGCTGGTCTCCGACCTGCCGGTACGAAAGGGGGGGATCAAGACGAGGGAGTCGGCGCGCAAGGTATTCCGGCAGTTCACCGACCTGCATATCGAGATAGGTCTGCAGGCGATGAGTCAGATCGCTGATCGTGGGGAGCACATTCGGCATTATCGGTGGTGATGCCCCCAATTACTTCCCGCCCGCATAAGTCGTCCTAGAGGCGCAGCACTTATCCTATCTTCTGCATCACCTCAAACTTAGGCATTGACCTAATCGTCCTCCTCGTCTATAGTTAGGTTCATGCCTAACCAAGCCGCACAGCTCGACACTGTTTTCAGGGCACTGTCGAACCCGACTCGAAGAGCGGTTTTGGCGAGGCTCAGCAGCGGCCCTGCGGCGGTTGGCGAACTGGCGCGACCGTTCGACATGGCCTTGCCTTCGTTCACCCAGCACCTCAAGGTCCTCGAAGAGAGCGGCCTGGTCCGCTCTCGAAAGGAGGGGAGGGTACGTACCTATCGAATCGCGCCACAGCCGCTGAAGCTCGCCGAACACTGGATGGTAGAGCAGCGTTCGCACTGGGATCGCCGCCTCGATCAACTGGACGACTATCTGGAAGAACTCAACCGTAAGGAGCAACTATCGTGACTGTCGCAGCCGAAGAGATCAACCCGAAACTGGACCTCGTCCTTGAGCGTTTCGTCGACGTCCCGCGAGAACTCGTGTGGCGGGCCTGGACCGAGCCGGAGCACCTGAAGCAATGGTTCGCCCCGCGGCCCTGGAGCACGGTGAGATGTGAGATCGACCTCCGACCCGGAGGTATCTTCAAGGCCGTCATGCGTTCTCCTGAAGGTCAGGAGTTCGACGACGACCCCGGCTGCTACCTTGAGATCGTCCACCTCGAAAAGCTCGTCTGGACATCCGTCCTTCTGCCCGGTTTCCGTCCCAAGGCGAATCCTGGTGACTTGGATTTCACTGCCGTTATTTCGATGGAAGCTCGCGGTGGGGGGACGCAGTACACGGCTCGAGCGATTCACGGAGACCTGGAGAGCGCCAAGAAGCACGCGGAGATGGGGTTCCACGAAGGCTGGGGCGTGGCCCTCGATCAGCTCGTTGCACATGCCAAGACGATGTAGGCTAGCGCATTGCCTTCTGCAGCTGGTCTAGGACTTCCGTCCAGTGAGCGCGCATCGCCTGTCTCGCATTTGCGTCCGGCAGCTTCTCGTGATGGAAGCCGACAGTGCAACGTCCTTCTTTGGGTGTCACGGATACTTGCATGGTAGACGGCCGCGGCCAGCCGTTCGGCTGCCAAGTGAGCCGGACGCGCTGGTTTGGGCGAATTGCGCGGATTTCGCCGGAAGTGCCGCTCACTGTTTCGTACCTCCGCCCCTTCTCGAGTGGCAACTCGTCAACTTTGCCCAGCCAAACGTCTCGGCCGGGCGCCGTGGTAAGCCACTCCCATACTCGTTCGGCGGGCGAATCGATCGTCCGTTGCGCCCCCACCTGGAAACCGGCGTCGGCAGTTTGGCCCACGAGTGCACGTTTGCCACGCGCTTTCTCGTACTCGACAGTTACGGTCTGCTGCCACCAGGCGTTCGCCAACTGCGCTTCATCTCGAAGCCAGCTGACGATTTCCTTGTGTCCCATCTGCGCGGCGCCTGCCTCGTCCAGCAGCCGGAACCACTCGGTCCAGTCCTTGCCGGTGGCGCTGTGGACCGCCTCGGCAGAAGTATTTGGAACGTACTCCGAAACCTTGGCCATGGCACCACTATAGATTCCCGGACTCTTCTACGGGAGCAGTATCGTCGCGGTCCATCTAGACGAGACCCATCGCGGCCATTGCGCTGGCTACCTTTTGCATGCCGCTGATGTTCGCTCCAAGTAAATAGTTGCCCGGCGTCCCGTACTCCTGCGCAGTTTCGCAGCAGCGCCGAGCCAGCTTACCGAAAGCACGAAGAATTATCGCAGGGACGGAGGTACGTCTTTTGTCTTTTCCATAAGCGCTGCGTCGGGAAGCTCGTCGGCGACCGCTATCTTGCCCTGGGCGAGAAGTTCGAGGAACTGTTCGACAACGTCGGGATCGAAGTGTCCTCCCGCTTCGCGCCGTAGAAGCTCGGAGGCCTGGGCGATACCGACCGGCTTTCGATACGGCCTCTCGCTGGTAAGGGCCTCGAACACTTCGATGACACCCAGAATACGGCCGAAGAGGGGTATATCGCTCCCCTGTAGAGAAGCGGGGTAACCGGTGCCGTCCCACCGCTCGTGATGGGTACGGATGCCTTGAGCGACAGGGGTGAACTCCTCACCACCACGGGAGACAAGATCGGCGCCCAGGGCGGTGTGCGATCTCACGGTCTGGAACTCCTGTTCGGTGAGCGGCCCCGCTTTAAGGAGGATTCGGTCGGGAATCGCCACCTTACCCACGTCGTGCAGAAAGCCTGCCTGGTAAAGCGCTTGGAGCTCACGTCCGGTGAGTCCCAGGGCGGCGCCGACTGTACGTGAGTTATCTGCAGTGCGTTCGCAGTGACCGTTTACCTGTTCATCGCGAACCGCCACGAGCGATGCGAACGAGTAGAGCGTGTACACGTAGGCATCGTTCAATTGCTCCATGTGCTGCCGAAGGAGGAGCGCCAGTTGACCCGTCAGAAGTCCCGCAAGCACGAAAAAGACGAGCCTAGAAAGCCAGCTCGCTGGTTCCTGCGGGGCTGCTACGAGCGCGTTGAAGGGCATCAGAGGGCCAAGCAGAAGTCCTGCTGCGGCACCCATGACCAGCCCGCCGACCCGGTAGAAAAGAAAGCCGGCGAGGATTATCGGTAGGTAGGCTAAGTGATAGCTACTGCCCGCACCGCCCATCGCGTATACGAGCGCCATAGTCGCCAGTAGGAGAGTTGCCAGCAGCGCCAGAATTACGAGCAAACGGACACCTGTTGAATTCTGGTATCTCAGTAGCGGGTGGGCAGGGGAATAGGGCAACGTCACTCGATCCGGTTAGGGGTTGGTTCGAATGATATCAGGTCGCGTGATTCTCTGTGCCAGACTCCCTAATGGCGGCTTCTGGAGTCACAGCTTCGGCGTCGCAGCTTCTGGAGTCGCAGCCTCTGGCAGCCACGACTCGGCCCATTCCGAGATCGCTGCTACCGCAGCTTGCAACGCCCTGCCCTTCTCGGTAAGGCGGTACTCGACGCGCACCGGGGTTTCGGGAATTACTGTTCTCTTTACGATTTTCTCGGCTTCGAGTTCCTTGAGTCGCTCCGAGAGCATCCTGTCGCTCATCTGCGGAATGCTCGCCGAGAGCTCGTTAAACCGTGTCTTCCCTTCGAGTAGCAAGACGACAATGGCCCCGGTCCAGCGCCGGCCGAGCAACTCGACGGCGTGGTGGTAACGGGGACAAACGTGCAGCGACTCCTTCATGCGATGATGGTATCACAAATACAGCTATCACAAATATAGGCACTTGACAAAAGGAAGTACACCTAGTATAGTCACTTATCGGAAGTAAGCGCCCGGAAGTAAGCGCGCGCTTGCTTGTGTAAATGCTCGAAGGAGATTTCTAATGGATATCGCGCTACTCGTAATTCGAGTAGTCTTCGGACTACTGTTCGTGGGACAGGGTGCTCAAAACCACCTATGACGATTACCGGCATCCATCACCTCACGGCAGTCACGGCCGACGCACGCGGAAACTACCGTTTCTATACCGAAACGCTGGGAATGCGCCTGGTCAAGCGTAGCGTCAACCAGGACGACGTGAGCGCATACCACCTGTTCTACGCCGATGGTGCCGGAACACCAGGGACCGATCTGACCTTCTTCGACTGGAAGGTACCCAGCGAGAGTCGAGGCAACCGCAGCATTACCCGAACCGGACTGCGGGTCGCGAGTGGCGACAGCATCGACTGGTGGGCCCAGAGGCTGGCCGGCAAGGTCGAGCTGGGAGACGTCGTCGAGCGCGACGGTCGCTTGACCCTCGACTTTGAAGATCCCGAAGGCCAGAGGCTGTCACTGATCGACCAGGGTGACTCGGGAGCCGAATTTCATTCCTGGGAGCGGAGTACGGTTCCTATCCGACATCAGATTCGCGGACTTGGTCCTATAACGATGACCGTGCCTGACCTGGAGTCCACCGACCTCGTTCTGACTCGCCTGCTCGAGATGCGGCGGGCGCGTGACTATCAGCATTCGACGGAGAGTGAGCAGTTTGTCCACGTGTACGAGATGGGCGAGGGGGGCGCCGAAGCCGAGTTGCACGTGGCGGTGCAGCCGGAACTGCCGCCAGGGCGACCGGGAGCGGGAGGCGTACACCATGTAGCCTTCCGAGTGGACGACGACGCCTCGCACGTCGCCTGGCTCGAGCGTCTCGACGGTGCAGGCTCCCCTAACAGCGGGATCGTCGACCGTTACTACTTCCGCAGTCTCTACTTTCGGGAGCCGAACGGAGTGCTTTTCGAGATCGCTACCGATGGACCCGGTTTCGCCGTCGACGAAGACTCCGCCACGCTCGGAGAGAGCGTCGTGTTGCCTCCGTTCTTGGAGCCGCAGCGGGAGCAGATAGTGGCGAACCTTCGGCCCATCGACTGATCGCCTGAGGTCGAGACACGGAGCCCAGAGATCCTATCGACTAACCTTCGAAACTCGAGACCCAAGCCCAGACCCCAAGGAGGATAATCATAAGCAAGACAAAGTTGGCAATCGTCTACTACAGCACCTACGGCACTAATTTCGAAATGGCGAGTACCGCGGCCGATGCTGCGCGTGAAGCAGGAGCGGAGGTTCGCCTGCTCAAGGTCCCGGAAACCGCCCCTCGCGAGGTCGTCGAGGGACAAGAGGGATGGGTCGCCCAGGAGCGCCTCACGGCCGACGTTCGGGAGGCGACTCCCGCCGATATGGAGTGGGCCGATGCCTACCTATTCAGTTCCCCGACGCGGTTCGGGGTTGCGGCAAGCCAGATCCGTGCCTTTATCGACACCCTCGGACCGCTCTGGATGAAAGGTGCCCTCGCCAACAAACCGATCACCGCCATGACGAGCGCCCAAAACCCACACGGTGGGCAAGAGAGCACACTACTGAGCCTCTACACCACGTTCATGCACTGGGGCACGATAATCGTCACCCCCGGTTACACCGATCAGAGCGTGTTCGCGAGCGGCGGTAATCCCTACGGCGCGAGCGTGACGGCGAACGGTGAAGCCATAAGCGACGAGGACCGCGCGGGAATCGTATATCAGACCCAACGCCTTCTCGAGGTCGCCGTGTCGCTTCATAGCAAGTCCCGTCTACACCAGCAGGCTGCCTAGGGTCTGCTGCGGGTCAGGCGGGGACGCGACCTAACCAGTATGGGTCGCGTCCCCGCTTTTTTCGTCGTTAACCGGAGCGGCGGCAAGCTATCCCGAGACGTAACCGGGTCGGCTGTTGGCCATGAATGCGCTAACGACCGGCCGAGCGCTTTCCCCCCGGCAGCTCGCTTCGGTCGGTCGCCGGCGGCGGCGCTGGGGAGAAGCCGGCAAGCTCCTGTCGCATTTCCGAAGTCATGGAGAAGCCGAGCGCGGCAAGTGACGGTTCTAGTTGCTCGCGGTTGCGCGCTCCGATGATCGGTGCGGTTACCGCCGGATGGGAACCGGCCCAGGCTACCGCCAAGGTAGCTGGGTGTACTCCCTGCCGCCCGGCATACTCGACGAAGCGACGGGCTACCTCGAAATATTCCGGGTCCCGGTAGCGACTGGCGTACATCTTGTTTTCCACTAGCCGCCCGTTGTCCTCATCTCCTGCCGGCGGCGCTTTGTAGCGGCCGGTGAGCAACCCGGCTCCCAATGGACTGTAACCAATCACTCCCAGCCCTTCGGAGAGCGCCATCGGCAAGATCTCGACCTCTGCTTGGCGCTTCACGAGGCTATACATCGGCTGGACCAACTCGAATCGAGAAATCCCCTCGCGGGCCGAGATGCCGAGTGCCTTGGCAATCTGCCAGGCCGCCCAATTGCTCACCGCTGGATAGAGAATTAGTCCGCGCCGCACCAGGTCGTCGAGCGCCCGCAGCGTTTCTTCGATCGCGGTAGATGCATCGAACCGGTGAAGGAAGTAGAAGTCGAGGCGGTCGGTTCCCAGTCGCCGCAGGCTGTCCTCCACTGCCTTGATGATGTGCCGACGGGAGAGACCTCCGGAGTTGACATCGGATCCCATTTTGCCGAAAACCTTGCTGGTTATGATCAGCTCGTCGCGCTCCGAAGCGATGAGTCGGCCCAGGATCTCCTCTGACCGCCCCGCCGAATACACATTCGCCGTGTCGAAGAAGTTGATGCCGCGGTTTCGGCACGCCCGGTACATCGCCGCCGCCTCCGTTTCGTCGGCGGTGTCACCAAACGCCATAGTGCCAAAGCAGAGGGGGGAGACCTTGACGCCGGTGCGGCCAACGGTTCTGTAGTCGGAATTATCGAGGTTCATGGCCGCGATAGTAACGTGCCGACCGTGGAGGGGCGTTCTGGCTTGGCAGGAGATTTTCTGAATGAGGCAATGGGTATGAGGCAATAAAAATACGCACCCTCGAGCGCGCTTATAAAGATCAATATACCCCCGTATTCGCAATTCGTCAAGAGTTTGCAGAGGGAGAGGCGGCGGGTGGGTCAAACTCACGTGCGACCGCCGGAAACCATGCGAATGGAGGGCGAAACCGGGCGATTTTCGGCCTATACTCGCTGCATGTGCGGAAGATACGCGATGAGCCACACCGCGGCCGATCTCCAACTACTGTTCGGCGTCGTAAACCCGGACGACTTCTCGAGCGACCCTCGCTACAACATCGCCCCCACCCAGCTGGTTCCCATTGTTTTCAGGAACCGTGAGGGGAAGCGCAGCACCGGCAGGGCCCGCTGGGGTCTCATTCCGAGCTGGGTTGGCAAGCCTAGTGAGTGGCGCGCTTCGACCTTCAATGCGAGAAGGGAGGAGGCTGCTTCGAAGCTGACTTTTCGCCAGGCGTTCAAGCGCGGACGGGTGTTGATCCCGGCAAGCGGCTTCTACGAGTGGAGACGCGAAGGCGACGCGAAGACGCCCTATCACGTGAGGTCGCGTGAGGGTACACCGCTGGCGTTTGCTGGGCTGATGGACATCTGGCGCGACAAGAGGAGTGACGAGAGGTTGGTTTCCTGCGCGATTCTCACAACGGCTTCGGAAGGTGTTCTTGCGGAACTCCACGACCGGATGCCGGTGGTGGTTGCGCCGGGCGAGTTCAATACCTGGCTAGCCGAGCCCCAGTCGGACGAGGCGCTTGGGCGAGTGTTGAGGTCGGCTCCCCTCGCATCGCTCGAGCTGTACCCAGTGTCCTCGGCGGTAAACAGCACCCGCAACGACGCCCCGAGCTTCGTTGCGCCTCTCGCCTAGGGTGGAACCCGGATGACCAAGATCACCTTCATAGGTGCGGGCAGCACCGTGTTCGCCAAGACGCTGATGAGCGACATCCTCAGCTACCCCGAGCTGGCGGGTTTGCAGATCTGCCTCTTCGATATCGACGGCCGCCGGCTGGAGCACTCACTGGCGCTGGGTAGGCGCGCCGCCGAGCGGCTGGGGGTGGACGCAGATATTCGCATTACCACCGACCGCGAGCGGGCTCTGGACGGCGCCGACTATGCCGTGAACATGATTCAGGTGGGAGGCTATCGCCCGGCCACTGTCATCGACTTCGAGATCCCCAAACGGTACGGTTTGCGCCAGACGATTGGTGACACGCTGGGCATCGGCGGGATCATGCGTGGGCTCCGGACGATTCCGGTGCTACTGGAGATGCAGCGCGACATGGAGCGCCTCTGCCCCGATGTTCTGCACCTCAACTACGTCAATCCGATGGCCATGAACTGTTGGGCGCTGGCCAGGGCCGGTAGTAGTGTCGGCAATCGAACAATACAAACGATAGGTTTATGCCACAGCGTGCCGCACACAGCCGCAGTTTTGGCGAGAGACATCGGCGTGCCACTGAGCGATATCGATTACCTGGTGGCCGGAATCAACCACATGGCCTTCTTCCTGCGTTTCGAGAAGGACGGCGTTGACCTCTACCCCCGGATCGAGCGCGTACCGGCCGAAGGGCGGGTGCCGGAGTGGAACCGCACCCGCTACGAGCTCTTTAGGCAATTCGGTTATTTCGTTACAGAGTCGAGCGAGCACCTGAGCGAGTACGTTCCCTGGTTCATCAAGCGCGACAGGCCCGAGCTGCTCGAGCGCTTCAACATTCCGCTCGACGAGTATCCCGGGCGTTGTCAACTGTACGAGGTGTTCTGGGAGTACCTCGAGGATGAGCTGGACCGGCCCGGCTCGCAGCACGCGGATGATCTGCGGGAGGACCTTCGTACCCGCGAGATCGAAGTCACATCCGGACAGGTCGAGCATATGGTGCGCGACTTCGCTGCGCTGGACGAGCCCAGTCGCAGCAACGAGTATGGGGCCGCTATCATTCATAGCGTCGAGACCGGTACGCCGCGAGTCATTTACGGCAATGTTTTGAACGAGGGCATAATCGACAACCTGCCGCCGGGTTGCTGTGTGGAGGTCCCCTGCCTGGTGGATGGCAACGGCGTGCAGCCGACCAGGATCGGCTCGCTTCCACCGCAACTGGCTGCCCTGATGCAGACCAACATCAACGTCCAGTCACTCACGGTCGAAGCCGCGATCAGTGGCAAGCGCGAGCACATCTATCACGCCGCCATGCTCGACCCGCACACGGCCGCCGAGCTCACACTCGACGAAATTAGGGATATGGTCGACGATCTGCTGGAGGCGCACGCGCAGTGGCTGCCCGAGGAGTGGGCGCATCGACCCTCGCGCTGTCAACCCGTCCTGGGCTGGCGCCGATGACCACCTCGTCGTTGCTGCTCATGCGGCGTCCCAGGGCGGAGCAAGCCGGGACGTTCATCAGGCCGGTTATTTCCAGCCACCAGAAGAGGCTCCGTCCCAGGACACGTCGTGGCACGATGGGCAGGGTGCGACCCTGTGACAGGATCACCTTCCGCGAAGCTGCTATTTCCTCGGCGATCTGCATTCCCGAGTTTCCCGCTCCAACGACCAGCACCTCACCTGGAGGCAGGGAGTGCGGATTCCTGTAACCGGAACTGTGGAGTTGGACCACCTCTTCGTCCAGTTCAAGGCCGAGAGCGGGCACGAGCGGTCGCTGAAACGGCCCCGTCGCCACCACCACCTGCGTCGCCTCGAGCTCGGCTGTTTCAGTCTGGACGAGGAAAGTGTGATCCCGCCGCTTCAGGCCGACGACCCGGCTATTCAAGTCGACGGGCAGCTCGAACTGCTCGGCATACCGCTTCAGGTAGTCCGCCACCTCGTCCTTGCTCGGATAGGAATCTGACGGTTTCGGGAAGGGAAGTCCGGGGAGTCGAGCCCACTGTGATGGGGTGAAGAGCGTGAGCGAATCCCACCGGGACCGCCAAGCGGCGCCGATTTCGTCCGCGCCGTCCAGTATCGAGAAGCGCACACCGAGTTGTTTGAGGTAGTAGCCCAGCGCCAAGCCGGCCTGCCCGCCCCCGATGACGATTACGTCGAGCTGCTCCTGCACACTCCAACCTACCCAATCTCAACCGCGGAGTTCGTACCTCAAGCGAACGGTGTAAGGTCTGGCCGCGGTCTAGCGCCCGCCACCTCGACTACCGCTTCCTCAACCGCCCGCGCCACGGCAAGCGCCTCCTGTTCGCCGAACAGCCTGCCGGTCACTGTCATCGTTGACCGGAGCGGCACGCCGTTTTCGTCAAAGCCGACCGGCACTGCGACCGACGGGTTTCCTGTGGCATTGGTCAGGAAGAGGTTGGTGTGGTGAGAGGAGGGGCACAGGTAGGCGTCCAGCGTGCCGAACAGCGACTCCATCTGGCGAACCGCAATGGTCCGTAGCCGGTTCGCCTGAACGTACTCCACCGCCGGCACAAGACGGGCCGCACGAAAGAGATTCGGCCAAGCGGCCTGGCCCTGCTGGGCCAGCTCGTCATCGTGGTGGGAGCGGGTGAGCTCGTCGAAGGCGGCCGCAGCCTCCACCATCAACACCGTCATGATCGGTTCGGCGGCGAACTCGGGAAGGGTGATCGCCACCGGATTCATGCCTTGCGCCCGCAATGCCGAGAGAAGCTGGCCATTACGCTCCCGCGCCGGTCCATCTGCGAACGCCGGCTCCACGAAGCCGATACGCAGCTTCTCCGGACGCTGTGTCCGGTCCCATTCGAAACCGAAGTCCACGACGCCGGCGTCGTTCCCGTCGGGACCTGCGATCGCTTGTAGCACCAAAGCGCAATCCTCGACACTGCGCGCCAGCGGTCCCAGCTTGTCGAGGCTCCAGGCCAGAGCCATGGCTCCATGCTTCGAAACCCGGTTGGCGCTGGGCCGAAGTCCAACTACCCCACAACGGGTGGCCGGGCTCACGATCGAGCCCATCGTCTCCGAACCGATGGCGAAGGGCACCAGCCCCGCGGCAACGGCAGCAGCCGAACCCGCTGAGGAGCCCGAGGAGCCGTTGCCGGGATCCCAAGGATTGATGGTCATTCCGCCGTACCACACGTCACCCATGGCCAGCTCGCCGAGAGAGAGCTTGGCTGCCAACACCGCTCCCGCGCGCTCGAGCCGCTCGACCACGGTCGCGGGCTTCTCGAAGTGCTGATCGCGAAAGGGTTCGGCCCCCCATGTGGTGGGGTAGCCGGGTACCGCAAGAAGATCCTTGGCTCCATAGGGGATACCGTGCAGCGCTCCTCTGTCCAATCCGGAAGCCAGCTCCTCGTCGGCACGCGCCGCCTGCCGCAGCGCCATGTCCTCGGTGAGAGTCACCAGACAGCGCAGCTTGGGCCCGTAACGTCGGAGCCGGTCGAGTGTCAGACGGGTGAGCTCCAGCGAGCTGGTCTGTCCCGAGCGCAGGAGCTGGGCCAGCTTCGTGACGGGTAAGAATGCAAGCTCCTCCGCATCCGGCAGGGCCGCCGTTCGCTCGATCATCGGCAGGGATGGAAGTACCGGCTCCCGAGCCTTCGCCGCTGGACGCGGATCGAAACGCAGCGCCGGTTCGACCTGGTTTTCGAGGGCGGCAGCGCGGGCCACTTGGTAACCCAGCAGTTGCTCGCGAGCCCTCGCCAGCAGCAGCCATCTCTCCTCGCTCGTGAAGCTGATTCCTGCAAGTCGTTCGGCAGCCGCGGCGTCATCCGGGGAGACAGAAGGTTTTTCACGGTGGTGGGAGTCGTTCATAAAGCTATTGTGACCCACTCAGCTTTTCGGTGCTGGCGCCTCGCGCGTATTGCAGAGGAGTATGAGCCAAGGCAGCAGGCGGCGGATTCTGCCGAGCGTTCGTGTCATCCTGGTTCATATGATGATCCGTGGGAGCGGCACGGTCGAAGTGCAGTCGTGCGCCCCCTGCGGGTTCGTGTGAAGGAGGTAGAGATGAAGCGTTTTTCGGTAATCGCGTGCCTTCTGTGCCTTTCGTGGCTGCTGTCGGCCTGCGCCCCAACCATCAGAGGTTCCGGCGTCCGGGTTCCCATGGTCGTCGAACCCGGTGAGCAGGTAACCGCGGAGCAAGGGAGCGAAGCCTATCTGCGGATCGATTACTCGCTCGAGGAGTTCGGGCTCAGCGCCTCCGACCTATCCGGAACGTTCTGGATTCCCCAGGGAGTCGACCAGGAAAGCGCGAATGTGGTGACACGGTTCGACTTGAGGAACGCACGTGTACCAGCCGGTTGGGACCTTGAACTCGCCGAAATTCGTGCCCACCGCACGACGGAAACCAGATACGGACAGGAGACCGGGACGGTCACGCTGAGGATCTCCCCCGTGCTCAGGTTGCAGGTTCCCGCGGATGCCGACCTGGGTGAGTCCACCGTTCGGGCCGAACTATTCTCGCGAGGCGGCGAGAGCCGGCCAATCGAAATTCCCGTGAGAGTGAGGGCGCCGGCGGTTCGGTAGGCTTATCCATTACGGGATCTACCAGGCCTGAACCGCTACCACACCCGCTCGAGCCCGCTGATCAGCCAGCAACCGCTCAGGTCGCCGTGGGCAGTACGTTTGAGCGCGAACAAGTAGCGCAGTCGAGCGGCGTGATGGGGCGAGCGCCTGCAGGCGTCCAGAACCGATCCCATCACCTGATCCGGCGTCAGTTCGACTGAAGGACGCTTTCGGTTACCGGATCTTCCAAGGCTCAGCCGGGGAGGCCCATCGAGACGTACTTGATCTCCAGGTACTCGTCGATTCCCCAGGGGCCACCCTCCCGACCCAGGCCAGACTGCTTCATCCCGCCGAACGGCGTATGGGGAACCGATGGGACACCATCGTTCACCCCGACGATGCCGTACTCGAGCGCTTCCGAAACCCGCCAGGCCCGCGAGAGGTCGTTAGTGTAGAGGTAGGCCGCAAGCCCGTAGGGCGTGTCGTTCGCCATGGCAATCGCCTCCTCCTCGGTGTCGAACGAGAGCAGCGGTGCTACCGGACCGAAGGTTTCCTCGTGCATCAACCGCATGTCAACGTTCACCCCGGTGAGAACGGTGGGTTGGAAGTAGAGGCCCTCGCCGGCGGCGCCGCCGATGACAACCTTCGCACCCTTCGCCACCGCATCCTTCACGTGAGCGATCACCTTATCGAGGCCCTGTTGATCGACCAGCGGGCCAACGTCGGTCTTCTCGTCGAGTGGGTCACCCATGCGCAGCTCTTGTACCGCCTCGACATAGCGTTCAGTGAACTCTTCCAGGATCGGACCCTGCACGTACACCCGATTGGTGCATACGCAGGTCTGCCCCGCATTACGGAATTTGCAGGCGATCACCTCACGCACCACCTTGTCGATAACGGCATCGGCGAAGACCAGATAGGGCGCGTGCCCGCCCAGCTCCAGCGAGATCTTCTTGACCGTGTCCGCCGACTTCCGGTAGAGGATCTTGCCTACCTCGGTCGAGCCGGTGAAGGTCACCTTACGGATCCGCGGGTCCTCCAAAAGCGCGTCGGAAACGGGAACCGGATCGAGCGCCGGCAGCACCTGCAGCGTTCCGCTGGGACCGCCCGCCTGCTGCCACAGCTCGGCGAGCATCAGGGCCGATAGCGGTGTCTGCTCGGCCGGCTTGACGATCATGGTGCAGCCGGCCGCCAGCGCCGGCGCGGCCTTACGCGTGATCATTGCGGCCGGAAAGTTCCAGGGAGTGATGGCGTAGACCGGGCCCACCGGTTGGTGCAACGCCAGTAGTCGTTTGCCTGGAGCGTGGCTGGGAATGACGCTGCCGTATGTGCGTTTGGCTTCCTCGGCGTACCACTTCACGAAGCCTGCTGCGTAAGTGACCTCGCCGCGCGCCTCGCGCACCGGCTTGCCCATCTCGAGGCTCATGGTGCGCGCCAGCTCGTCGCGGTTCTCCATCAACAGATCGTGCCAGCGCATGAGCAGCTCGCTCCGCTCGAATGCTGTCGTAGACTTCCAACTCTTGAAAGCTTCCCAGGCGATGGAGGCGGCCTGCCGGGCCTCCTCGGCGCCGCAATCGGCGACCTGGGCCAATGGCTCCTGATTCACTGGACTCGTTACGGTGAAGGTGCGTTCGCTTTCGTGCCAATCGTCGGTTATGAACCGTCTTTCGAAGGAAGCCAACGTTGTCATGGTTCAGTCTAGCAAGCGGACACGCCCCGGTAGCACAGCCTAGGGGGCTGTGTGCGTACTTGTTACCCGGGGCCCCGAATCGGAGAACGGCGTCTATTCACACTGATACCCGGTAGGAACTCTGCTTTCCTTACTTCCTTGTCATGCTACACTTGTCTGAATTGCGGAGGCTAATGTGCTGGCAAAGAAGACTTCGAAAAATCAGATCACACTTCCAAAGGAAATCGTCAGCCGGTTTCCGAACGTTGACTATTTCGAGGTGAGTGAAGATGGCGGGACGATCGTATTGAAGCCTTTGCGGCCGAGCAGAGCAAGTGAGGCTCGCGACAAACTCTCCGAACTGGGAATCACCGAGCGGGATGTAACCGATGCGATTCGCTGGGCACGGCGGGATTGACACGGGGGGATTGACGCTGCGGCTGGTATTCGATACGAACGTCGTTGTTTCGGCGTTGTTGTTCGAGCATGGTCGTCTCGCCTGGTTGCGGGACGAGTGGCGAAGCAAGCGACAAGTGCCGCTTATCTCGCATCCAACCGCGGTTGAACTGGTGCGCGTAATGGAATATGCGAAGTTCCGGCTCTCGCAAGCGGACCGGGAAGAGCTGCTGGGCGACTATCTGCCCTTCACGGAGACGATCGAGATCCCCTCAGGCTTGAAGCTACCCCAGTGCCGGGATGCTAAAGATCAGATGTTCATAGAGCTGGCCGCTGCGGCTGATGCTGGGGCGCTGATAACCGGTGACCCGCACCTAATCGACATGTCCGGCGACCTTCCGTTTGAGGTTCTGACGCCGGCGGAGTTGTGGGCGATGGTCGACCGGCGATAACCCAGCTCGTGGCCTCTCGCCCATGCCCGTGGAGCGGCCTGGGCAAAAGCGTCGATCACGCCGGGCTGGGGTAGGCACATCCACCCAGAGCGAGCTCGATCAGAGGAGCACGCCGCGCAACACGCTCGCGGCGATACTGAAGTAGATGACTATCCCCGTCACGTCGACCAGCGTGGCGACGAAAGGTGTCGACGAGGTGGCAGGGTCGACGCCCAGCCGCTTGAGGAAGAGGGGCAGGAGCCCACCTATCAGCGTCCCCCAGGTAACCACGCCCACCAGCGATAGCCAGATGGTTAGACCCACGTAGGGCCAGGCCGCTCCATAATCGCCGCCGCTCCACTCGCCCACGGCTACGCGTAGGAATCCGAGAGCACCCATGACCGCGCCGATCGCCAATCCCGACGCCAGCTCGCGGCGCGCCACCCGCCACCAGTCCTGCAGTCTCGCCTCGCCCACGGCGATTGCTCGGATCGTGAGGGTCGCCGCCTGCGAGCCGCTGTTGCCGCCGCTGGAGATGATCAGCGGCAGGAAGATGGTGAGTATCAGGGCCTGCTCGATCTCGTCCCCGAAATATCCCATCGCGCTCGTCGTGAGCATCTGCCCGAAGAAGAGCAGGATGAGCCAGGGCGACCGTTTGCGGATCATCTTGCCAAGCCTGATCGTCAGATAGGGCTCGTCGAGGGCTCCCGACGCACCCAACTTGTGGAAGTCCTCGGTCGCCTCGGCCTCGGCGACGTCGAGCACGTCGTCGACCGTGATGATGCCGACCAGGATCCCTTCGCTATCCACTACCGGGAGGGCAGTGCGATCGAAGCGCCGGAAGACGCCCACCGCCTCCTCCTGGTCGTCGCTGGCGCTCAAGGCGACGAACTGCCGGTCCATGAGCTCCTCGATGCGAGCCTCCGGGTTGGTGAGCAGCAGTTCTCGCATGCGAATGTCATCGAGCAGCTTCCCGCCCTTGGCCACCACGTAGACCACGTTGAGCGTTTCGCTGTCCCGGCCGAAGTGGCGCACGTGTTCGAGCGCCTCGCGCACCTTCCACTGCGGCTTTACCGCTACCCAGTCCGGCGTCATCAGCCGGCCGATACTCTCTTCGGGAAATCCCAGGAGCTGGGTGGCAACCACTCGTTCCTCGGGCGAGAGGAGGTTCAGAAGCCGCTTGGTGACCTTTCCGGGCAGTTCCTCGAGCAGGGCGGTGCGGTCGTCGGGCGACATGTCGTCGAGGATCGAGGCCACGTCGTGGTCGCCCAGGGCCTTGAGTAGTCCCTCCTGGACATCGAAGGGAAGGTGTTCGAACGCTTCGATCGCCATACGCTTGGGCAGCAGCCGAAACACCACCGCCTGGTTCTCGTTCCCCAGGGCAAGAATAAGATCGGCGAGATCGGGAGGGTCGAGCGTTTCGAGCCGCCGGCGGATCTCGAAGAAGCGCCGATCGACTATCAGCTCCCTGAGCCGGGTCACCTCCTCCTCACGAAAGCCCGTTTCGACCATGTTGCTAGCCTCCCACTCGCCTCTGCTCAGCTGACTGACCGGTCCTCGGCAATGCTACCGCGCGGTTGCACAATCTCGTGACCATTCCGTCGCCCCATTCCATCGCCCGAGCCGGCTGGGAAGGTCAACTTGGCGGGAGTCACCTGAGAGCCTATGCTGAGCGAATGAATAGACAGTTCCGTCGAGCCCAGGACAAGCAGGACAAGAAACAGGAGAAGGAGAAGACGCGGAAGCGCGAGGAGCGACGAGCAAAGGTGCGGCAGCTTCGTAAGTCGCGGAGCAGCGAATCAGTCAAGCGCCAGAGTGGACTGGCTGAAGGCGACGAACAGCGCCCGGTGCGGCGCGGACGCGTTCCTGGTCGTTTTGCCGGTGTACTCGCTGCCGTAACGGTGTTTTTCATTACCCTGCAGAGCGTCGCTCCTGCCGAACAGCAGGAAGCCGGTCTAGCAACCAGCCTGATTGCTGCCGGTTTCTATCTGATGCTGGGATATTTCGCAACCCTCTGGTTCATGCGCCGCGAGACCACGCCCGCACCCCTCTACACCATCGCCGGCGGGACGCTGCTAGCTGGATCGGTGACCGTCGCCCAGCTGGTCCAGGGGAGGCCGCTGGACCTGTTGGCCCTGGCGCTCGTCATTCCGGCCCTGATCCTGGGTGCGCTGCTCGGTCGCCTGGTTTTTCGAGCTACGCCGAGGTGAAACTCGCCAGTCGGGGGGCGGTTGACGTGCAGCACGCTTTTGCAGCCCCTCGACACTTCTCTGGCCAACTGCTGCTTATCTCACAAGAGCCAGGAAATTCGCATGAGAAACGGCAAAAACGGCAATCGACCCCTTGCCAAACGGCTCCGGGCGCTGGTACCTTAGGGCAGTTCTCGAAATGGAGGGACTCTATGGCTGTTTCCAAGGCAGATCTCGTCGACCAGATTGCTGGAGAGACCGGCATGAGCAAGAAGGATGTCAAGGCAGTGATCGACGGCATGCTCGGGCGCGTGACAACAAGTCTCAAAGGCGGGGAGAAGGTTCAGCTCACCGGTTTCGGAACGTTCGAGGTGCGCGAGCGCAAGGCTCGTAGCGGCGTGAAGCCCGGCACAACCGACCGGATCGAGATCCCCGCGAGCAAGTACCCGGCCTTCAAGCCGGGTAAAGGTCTCAAGGACAGCGTCCAGTAGAAACGGGCGGGAGTGAGAACGTCTCGCTGCGACGGGGCGTCCTCACTCGTTAATAGCAGCGCCTTTGTGTCCCAGCTCGAGCGGCCGCTGGCGATACTTGGGGCGATGCCCGAGGAGATCGCCGCGCTGCTCGACCTCCTCGAGGATCGCCGCGACCGCAACGTTAGTGGCATTGAGTTACACACGGGTCGACTCGAGGGACACCGGGTGGTGCTAGCGCTGAGCGGCATCGGTAAGGTCAATGCCGCCGCCGTTGCACAGCTGTTGATCGTGGAGGGACCGCGTGCCCTTATCTTCACAGGGGTTGCCGGAGCTGTCGACCCGAGGTTGAGACCGGGCGACATCGTGATCGCTGCCGACGCCGTTCAGCATGATGTCGACGTAACGGCCCTGGGTTATGAACCGGGCCAGGTGCCCGGTGAACCATTCGTCTGGAGTTGCGACACAGGGCTCGTGAAGCTGGCGACCGAAGCGGCGGCTGGACTGACCGCAGAAGCGAATTCCGGCGCCGGCGAAGGGACGATCCTGGCCAATGACGTGACGGTCATGACCGGTAGAGTCGCCTCGGGCGATCAGTTCGTTGCCGATCCGCAGCTCACACGCGCCCTCCACGAGCGCTTTGGCGCAACCTGCGTCGAAATGGAAGGTGCGGCCGTAGCCCAAGTTTGCACGAGAGCCGCAGTTCCCTTCGTCATCATCCGCTCCATCAGTGACAGCGCCGACCACGAAGCCCAGCTTTCGTTTCGCGAATTCACCCTGCTGGCTGCAGCGCGAGCCAAGCTGCTCGTGCGGGCAATGCTTAGGACGCTGGATTCCGAAAATTAATAGCAAGGTTTAGGCTGCCGGCGGCCGGTTCCGTCTGACTGGCCCGCGCCGCCTACCTGACAGCCAAATGAACGTGAGGCATATTATGATGCGTTCCAGAACAGGGGAGTAGCCACCCGAAGCCAAAATCGGGGTCGCGCACCGTCAACACGGTCTTCCGGCGGGGAGCCCGGTGCGCGAGGACAGAAGCGAGACCTGACAGCCACGCTTTGGCAGGAGTCGTGGCATGTCAGGAGGTTTTTTCGTGGATGTCCCAATCGGTTTTTGGATAGGATTCCTAGCGTTCGTTCTCTTCATGCTGGCGCTCGACCTGGGCGTGTTCAACCGCAAGCAGCACGTCATCTCGGTGCCGGAGGCGGGCCGCTGGGTCGCCTTCTGGGTCAGCCTCGGCCTGCTCTTCAACCTGGTGCTGTACCTATGGGCAGGGCCTCAGGCCGGAATCGAGTTCCTCACCGGCTATCTGATCGAGTACTCGCTCTCGGTAGACAACATCTTCGTGTTCGTGCTGCTCTTCTCGGCGTTCTCGGTTCCGGCCCAGTACCAACACAGGGTGCTCTTCTGGGGGATCCTGGGAGCGCTGGTGATGCGCGGCATCATGATCTTCCTGGGCGTCACTCTCATCGAGAACTTCCACTGGATCATCTATGTTTTCGGAGCCTTCCTGGTGTTCGCCGGGCTGCGCCTGCTCTTCAACAACGGTGAAGATCTGATCAACGTTGAGCGAAACCCGGTCCTGCGCCTGGTACGGCGTTTCGTGCCGATTACCAAGGGCTATCACGGCTCGCGCTTCTTCGTCCGTCATGGAGGCAAGCTAGCGGCCACCCCGCTGCTGCTGGTGCTGGTGTTGATCGAAGCAACCGACGTCGTCTTCGCGGTCGACAGCATTCCTGCGATCTTCGCCATCACCCGCGAGCCGTTCATCGTCTTCACCAGCAACATATTCGCGATCCTCGGCCTCAGGAGCCTCTACTTCCTGCTTGCGGGGATCATCGACCGCTTCGTCTACCTCGAGTACGGCCTGGCGGTGATCCTCAGTTACGTTGGCGTCAAGATGCTCTTGAGTGGCTTCTGGCACCCGCCCACCTGGGTGAGCCTGGCGGTCATCGTAGGGGTACTGGCTATCAGTATCGGGGCGTCTCTGCTGAGCAAGAAGCGCAAGCACATCCCCACGGGGCAGATGATGCAGCGAGACGGTTCGGGCGAGTGAGGCAGATGGTTGATCCGGACAGCTGGTGTCGTCAGTGCGCCGATGATGACGCTCGGAACGGTTGACCTAGCGAGCCTATTCGTTCACAGGCCAATCAGATAGATCACGGCCGCGGCGTCCCAGGCTTGCGGCCGGCAGGCGACCGGATAAGGCACGGGTGGGGCTGCTTCGCTGAGGAACTCGGAGAAGCCCGTGCGTTCGTAACCGGCCACCAGCTCCGGTAATCTCAGGTCGGGCTGGCTGTGGGCTAGGTCGAGGAGTGCTTCGCGCACTCGTGCCGCCTCCCGCCTGAATCCGTAGCGCGTCAGTCCCCCTGCTATGAGCGCACTGTCATGCGGCCACACCGAGCCGTTGTGATAGGAGACGGGGTTGTAGCGAACCTCTGCGCTTCCCAGTGTGCGAAAGCCCCAGCCGCTCCAGTTCTCGCGGGTGAAGAGCGTCTCGACCAGTCGCGGCGCAACTTCCTTAAGCACTATCCCACTCCATAAAAGCTGTCCGGCATTCGAGTTGTGGACGGCGAGGGGGCGTTTGGCGCCGTCGAGGGCCATTGCGTAAGTGCCAAGCTCTTCGATCCAGAAGGTCTCGTGAAAGCGGGACTGCAAGTCGCGCGCAATGACGTGCCAATGTTCGGCTCTACTCTCCTGCCCTAGGGCCTTGTAGAATTCGGCGGCGGCGCTATACGCTTCATAGGCGTAACCTTGGACCTCGGAAACCGCCAGTGACCCTTCGGCGAGCGTGCCGTCGGAATGGCTCATTGAGTCCGCCGAGTCCTTCCAAGACTGCACGATAAGCCCCTTGCCGGGCTCCGCCGCGGTGAACTCCAGGAACCCGTCGCCATCCGGGTCACCGTCCCCCTGCATCCAGGTGAGCGCTGCTTCCCACTGCGGCTGCAGATCCCGAACCAGCCCAAGACGTCCCGTGGCCCGCCGGTAATGCTTCAGCAACACGATGAACAGCGCAGTGGCATCGACCGTGCCGTAGTAGGGGCTATGCGGTGCGCGGTGCGTTCGGCTCAGCTCGCCGAAGCGCAACTCGTGCATGATTTTGCCGGGCGCCTCGGCGCGAAAGCTTTCAAAGGTCGTACCCTGATGCCTCGCCAGGTACCGAAGAGCGCCCTCGGCTACCTGTGGCGCCCAGGGCAGAAGCATTGCCGAAGTGAGTAGGGCGTCGCGCCCGAACGCGGCTACGAACCAGGGGATGCCGGCAGCCGGTAACGGGCCGTCTTGCGTGAAGAGCAGCAGAGCCCGCAGGTCGTCGATGGCCCGCTGCATCAACGCCTGCCGTCCAGGTGGCACTGCAAGACCTTGAAACTGCTTGCGCCAGTCGGCATAGCTCAGTGCAGGCGCGGACTGCTCCGGCGGACTTGTCAGGCGCACTTCTACCTCGATCACCCGGCGATCTCCCGGCTCCAGGGCCACGGTGAAACGAGCACGACTATCCTCGAGCCTCTCGGGTGATTCGGAGAACCGCATCTCGACTGCAGACTCGAATCCGTCGGCAGCTCTATAACTCAGCCGGGCCCAGCAGCCTTCCGCCTCACGTTCGAACTGCCTCTCCAAGCTTCCCCAGCCCCGCACCTCGAAGAGGTCGGCGAAGTCACCGTCGAACTCCAGTTCCAGCGTCAGCACCTGCCTCTCAAGGCCTGTGGCCTCGATGGTCAGCCGGTCGACGAGCCCCCCGTCATTCAGGCGCAACTCGCGGTTCACGGCGACGTGCTGCTGCTGGTGCTCCAACAGCGCGTGATGAGCACTCAGCCGGTCCGGTTGCGGGGAGTGCAACAGCAACACCTGTAAGGGTGGGGAGAAGTGCCAGTGGTAGCGGCTCAGGAAGCGGGTGTCGCGGTTGTAGAGGCCGCGTTCGCCGCCGGTGACCTGGGCATCCGCATTGGCGACCAGGAAGGTGTAGTTCTCCTTGAGAACGATGTTCTTGCTGAAATCCATGGATATCCTCGACACGGGCGGAAATCTGCCCCAAGTAGCGTAACCGGGAAAACGTCAGCCTTTCGAGCCGCCGAATGACACCCCTTCCAGAAAATAGCGCTGAAATACGATGAACAGGATTATCGTCGGAACTGCCGAGAGCACGGCGCCCGCTAGGATTAGCCCCGAGTCGCCCACCGTACCGCCGTACGTGTTGCGGAACGAAAGCCGCAAGGAGAATGGAGGGAGGGGCGATTCCGAGGGCCCGGGGACAAGGGTGTAGAATGAAGCCAGCACGCCCGGCAAAGGGCACATTGGCGATAGTGGCATCAATCGTATTGGAATCGACGTAGGTATCAGCGGCCAGAAGCTGCGGCTAGGAACCGCAGTCACGATGGCGACAAGAAGCGGTTATGAATAAATAGCGGTTAAGAGGCAGGACAAGCCAAACGCTGCTTATCGGAGTCGATGCCAATTGGAGAGTGAGAGGACAACGCTTGCGATGGCAGACGTACTTGATGAACTGCTGAATGTAGACAGGTCTCAACTCGAACCGGCCGAGAGGCGCGAATTGGACCGGGTGGAGATGCGTGAGTGGCTAGAGTCGCTCGACTATGTACTGGCTTCGGGTGGACCGGAGCGGGTAATGGAGATTTTCCGGCGTCTGGAATCGCATGCCAAGGCGCACGGGCTGGAGATTCCCTTTAGCTCCACCACGCCGTATATCAACACCATTCCGGTAGATGCCGAACCGGAGTACCCGGGCGACCTGCAGATGGAGCGGCGCATCCGCAACCTGATTCGCTGGAACGCCATGGCGCTTGTCGTGAGGGCCAACAAAATGTCCGACGGCATCGGCGGGCACATCTCGAGCTACGCCTCGGCTGCAACCCTCTACGAAGTCGCCTTCAATCATTTTCTCCGTGGACCCGACGCGGGCTCCGACGTCGATCAGGTCTACTATCAGGGCCACGCGTCGCCCGGCATCTACGCCCGCTCTTATCTCGAGCGGCGCTTCGACGTCGAGCGGCTGCGTAATTTCCGCCGCGAACTGCAGGACGAGCCCGGCCTCTCCTCCTACCCGCACCCCTGGCTCATGCCCGACTACTGGAGCTTTCCGACGGTGTCGATGGGCCTCGCCCCGATCATGTCGATTTACCAGGCGCGCTTCAACCGCTATCTCGAGAATCGCGGCCTCAAGCCACGCGGCAGTGGCAAGGTATGGGCTTTCTTGGGCGACGGTGAGACAGACGAGCCCGAAACTCTGGGAGCGATCAAGTTCGCCGCCCGCGAGAAGCTCGACAACCTCATCTGGGTGATCAACTGCAATCTGCAGCGCCTCGACGGTCCTGTATACGGCAATGGCCAGATCATGCAGGAGCTTGAGGGAATACTTCGTGGCGCCGGCTGGGACGTTATCAAGGTGGCCTGGGGGCGGGGTTGGGACCGGCTATTGGCCAAGGACGGCGAGGGCGTGCTAATCGAACGCTTCGGTAAGCTGGTAGACGGCGAATCGCAGCGGTATGCGGCCTTCGGCGCCTCCGAACTGCGCGAGCAGTTCTTCAACACGCCCGAGCTCAAGAAACTCATCGAGGGCTGGAGCGATGACGACATAGATCAGCTCAATCGAGGCGGTCACGACCCGATCAAAGTCTATGCGGCGTACAAACGAGCGGTCGAGCACAGCGGCACTCCCACCGCGATTCTCGCTCGCACCGTAAAGGGTTACGGGCTGGGTGAGTCGGGCGAAGGCAAGAACATCACCCACCAGCAGAAGAAGCTCAACGAAGATGAGATGCGCGCATTTCGCGACCGTTTCGACATTCCCGTTTCCGACGACGAGGTCGCAAAGTTCCCCTTTTACCGCCCCGACGAGGGAAGCCCCGAGCACCGCTACCTGAATGAGCGGCGCGAGGCACTTGGCGGGTTCGTGCCGCAACGACGGGTGAACGCAGAGGCTATGGAGCCGCCGGCGCGGGAGCTGTTCGAGGAGTTCTTCGAGGGAACAGGGGAGCGGGCAGTGTCGACCACGATGGTATTCGTCACCATCCTGCGCAAGCTGCTGCGGGACGAGGAGTGGGGCCGGCTGGTGGTCCCGATCATCCCCGACGAGGCCCGCACATTCGGCATGGAAGCGCTCTTTCGGCAGATTGGCATCTACTCCAGCGTTGGCCAGCTATACGAGCCGGTCGACAAGGAGAACCTGCTCTACTACAAGGAGTCGAAGGACGGCCAGATACTCGAGGAGGGGATCACCGAGGCGGGATCGATGTCCTCATTCATCGCAGCCGGTACCGCCTACGCCACCCACGGAGTCAACACCATCCCCTTCTTCATTTACTACTCGATGTTCGGTTTCCAGCGGATCGGTGATCTTGTATGGGCAGCGGCGGATATGCGCACCCGTGGTTTCATGCTGGGCGCGACAGCCGGGCGCACAACCCTGGCGGGCGAGGGGCTGCAGCACCAGGACGGCAACTCTCACGTACTGGCCTACCCCGTGCCCACCCTCAAGGCCTACGATCCATCGTTCGCGTTCGAACTCGCGATAGTCATTCGAGAGGGAATGCGGAGGATGTACGGCGAGCAGGAAGACCTTCAGTACTACCTGACAATCGGCAACGAGAACTATACGCAGCCGGCAGCGCCGGAACATTTGAACCGCGAGCAGCTCGAGGAAGGCGTCCTCAAGGGCCTCTACTTGTTCCGTCCCTCTAGTCGCCGCTTCAAGACTCGGGCTCAGCTTTTCGGTTCGGGGTCGATAATGAACGAGGTGCTCGAAGCGCAGGAGCTGTTGGCCAAGTACAAGGTCGCTGCCGATGTGTGGAGCGTCACCTCCTACAAGGAATTGCACCTCGAGGCGTTGCAGGTTGAGCGCTGGAACCGCCTGCATCCGCAGGAGGAGCCTCGCCGTTCGTACCTGGGCGAGACGCTCGCGGGGGCCGACGGCGTTCTGGTGGCCGCTTCAGACTATCTGCGGCTGCTGCCCGACGCCCTGTCCGGTCATCTGCCCAAGCGGGTCGTGGCGCTGGGGACCGACGGCTTTGGACGCAGTGAGGCGCGTGAAGAGCTGCGCGACTTCTTCGAAGTGGATGCCCGCCATATTGCCTTCGCTACCCTCTCAGCCTTGGCCGACGAAGGCGAGATCGGCCGTGATACCGTGAGCCGGGCAATGGACGAACTCGGAATCGACGGGAATAAGCTCGACCCGTTCGTTTCCTAAGGGGAGAGTGCGCGTGGCTACAGAATTCAAGCTCCCGGAGGTCGGTGAGGGCATCGAGGCGGGCACCATCGTGCGTGTGCTGGTCTCGGTAGGAGACGATCTCGCCGTCGACCAGCCGGTAATCGAGTTGGAAACCGACAAGGCTGTCGTTGAAGTGCCGTCGACAGTAGCTGGGCGAGTCGAGTCGATCGGCGTCAAGGAGAATGAAGAAGCGCGAGTGGGGCAGGTGGTCCTCACCGTGAGCGAATCAGGGGCGAGTTCGGAAGCGGGAACTGAGGAGCAGAAGGCTTCCGACGCCGAGGCGAAGCCGAAAGCAGACGCCAAGCCCGCTGAGGATGGTCGTGTCTCACCATCAGTCGAGGAGCGCCGTGACGAAAGCGCGCCCCGCGATGGCGCCGAAAAGGGCCCGCTTCGGGCTTCGGGACGAAAACCTCATCCTGACGTGTCCGGCCGCTCCTCATCCGATGCCTCCTCCGATGGCGGCCTAATTCCGGCGGCGCCTTCGGTCCGTCGATTGGCCCGCGAGAAGGGGATCGAGATTCGCGAGGTGCAGGGAAGCGGCCTGCTAGGCAGAATCTCTTTTGCCGACGTCATGCACCTTAGCGAGGGTGGCGCACCTGCTTCGCGGAGTACTTCCGCGGCGCCGGCTACGCCTCTTCCCGATTTCAGCAAGTGGGGCGACGTCGAGCGCAAGCCGATGTCGGGCATTCGCAAGGCGACGGTGCGCTCGATGGCGAATGCCTGGGCCAGCGTACCCATGGTCACTCACTTCGACAAGACCGACATCACCGAATTCGAGCGCTTGCGTAAGCGTTACGGCAAGCGGGCCGAAGCGGTGGGTGCGAAACTAACGCCAACCGCGATGATCCTCAAGATCGCCGCCGCCGCCCTAAAACGCTTCCCCGACTTCAATGCCTCGATCGACGTCGAGTCGAACGAGGTCGTCTACAAGCGCTACATCAACGTGGGAGTGGCGGTGGATACCGAAGCCGGTCTGCTGGTGCCGGTTATCCGTAACGCCGACAAGAAGAGCATGATCGACCTTGCTGTCGAGCTGGGCGAGCTGGCCGAGAAGGCGCGGGACCGCAAGTTGGGCTTGGATGAGATGCAGGGCGGGAACTTCAGCGTGAGCAACTTGGGTGGCATCGGCGGGACCGGCTTCACGCCCATCGTCAACCCGCCCGATGTAGCCATCCTGGGCGTGTCGCGTGGCGGATACGAGCCCGTCTATGACCGAGACAAGGATGAGTTCGTGCCCCGCCTGATGATGCCGCTGGCGCTCAGCTACGACCACCGGCTAATCGATGGGGCCTCGGCCGCACGCTTCCTGCGCTGGATGTGCGAGGCGATCGAGGAGCCGTTCTTGATGACGCTCGAGGGGTAACGTGACGGGGTAATTTGGCGGGGTGACGGGGCGGCGGACCTCACGGTCTGGGAGGCGAAGCTCCGTGAGGCCGCTCGAAAATTACTACCCCAAGTCGATATTCACCAGCCGCTATCCCGGATTCGAGGAAGCGGCGCAGGGCCTGGAAGCCGCGCACCTGATCGGTGAGGCGGAAGGCGCCCGCGAATCGGGGAGGCTGGACGAGACCTGCCTTGTCCACTCATTCTTTGGGGAAATGACAGTCGCGGAGTGTCTGCAACTGGCGGCTTGGCATTTTCAGCGGCACTTTCGGGGAGTAAAGCGCGCTACAACTCACTAACTAACGCCTCATGCCGCTTGTCAGCGGCAAATGCTTATCGCCTGAAGATGTCATCCAGCGTCCATGCGATCAACGGTTGGCTCAGGTCATCAGCGGCCTGGAAGAACGAGTCGGTGAAGCCGTGCGCGGAAACGAAGAATAGCGGTGAGTCGGGCTCGAGCGCTTCCCGGGCCCAAGCGCGGCCGCTTTCAGAGAGGCGCTTTAGGGCGTCGAGATGTTCGAAAAGGACAGAAACGTCTGCTTTCCGTTTTCGGAACTTGGCGGATCCTGTCATCATTCTGCCGTCCAACAGCCTCACCACGAAGTCCAGCTCCATGTCCCGGCGGTCGCGGTCCTTGCCCGACCAGCGCCCCCACTCCTCGACGGCCGGAAGACCTTTGAGAGCGCGCCAACGCCGGTAAGCCTGGGCTACTACGTCCTCAAACACGTGCTGACCGGCATACGCAGGAAATGCCTCTTTAGCCAAGCGCTCACGCCACACTGCGCGTGCCCCTGAACTTGCGATTGCTGACTCGTTGGGCAGTACCATTCCGTAGTAGAAGCGGAGGGCCGGATCGGCAATTCGGTAACGCAACGCCCGCGTTCCCCTTTCCGAGAAATCTCGTTCCAGCTGGAGGAGACCCAGCTCGACAAGCTGGCCAACCATTCGACGTAGCGGAGTATCCACCGTTCTTGCAAGCATGGCCGCGATCTCCCCCAGTGGACGGCGCTTGATACCGACAGACTCGAGGATGCCCTGGTAGGTCGCGTTTTCGCGCACTCCTTCTTCCTGGCTCAGTATGGTCTCGAGTTGAAGGCGCACCTCGCCGTGCGGTTCAAGTAACAACCTGACGATGTTCTCGGCGAGTGACCGCGATTGATCCAAGGCGCGCAGGTACTTCGGAAGCCCGCCGAATGCTGCATAGCTCTCGATCCGGTCACGAAGTGAGTACTTGGCGAGCATTTGGCCAGCGTCGAAGTAATCGAACGGTTGCAGTTGGCGGCGCCAGTCCAACCTGCCATATAGTGGTGAGCCACCTGAAGCCAGTTCTTCAAGCGTACTTGCGGCGGAGCCCGAGAGGACAACCAGGATGCCGGCGGAACGGCGAAAGCCTCCCTCCCATACAGCGTTCAGTTCGCTGGCGACTTCGCTAAGTCCCTTCTCGTCGTTGGCCAAATATTGGAACTCGTCGAGAATGATCACAATGTTGCGGTCCGGTTGCAACTCAAGGAGCATCCGAAAGAGAGAACGCCAGGTAGGGTAGTCGCCTGGCCGAAGCTCGGTGCCGGACCAGCGCTCAGCCTCCTCGATCAGTACTCGTCGGTTGATTTCGGGCGATGTGTTGGATGCCGTGAAGTAGAAGGCCGTCTCTCGGTCCCACAAGCGGGTGAGGAGGTAGGTCTTTCCAACGCGCCGGCGACCGTAGAGCATAGCGAGCCTTGGCTCACCTGACTCCCCGAGGGACCATAGCTCGGCCGACTCCTGCTCGCGGTCAATGAGGTCGCTTAGGCGATCTGCGGCGAGGAGCTTCACGTTAGTATCCTACCATATTAGTATACTAACGTAGTAGTAGAATATTTGCTAGTTCCTCCCCGAGACCTGGCCCTCGCTGTAAGCCACTACAGATACCTCACGAACGCTTCCGGAGCGTCCAGGAAGTCCCGCATGGTGCGCACGTGCTCGAGCTCGTCGAACTGGGCCGCTTTGATCTCATCGCCCCGCACCTCGTAGAGCCGAGCGTCGGGGAAGGCCATCAGCATGGGCGCGTGCGTGGCGATGAGAAACTGAGCGCCCCGCGCCAGCGCGTCCTTAACGAGCGCCATGAAGGCGAGCTGACGCAACGGCGACAGCGCCGCTTCTGGCTCGTCGAGCAGGTAGAGACCCGCACCGGTGAGTCTGCCCTTGAAGAGGGCCAGAAAGCTCTCGCCGTGACTTCGCTCGTCGAGGTCGCCGCCATAGCGGTCCTCTGTTGCCGCCAGCGAGCCGGCGAACGGGGAGCTGATGCGCCTCAGTTCGAGATCGGGCATACCGGGGTTCTCCCTGCGCAGCCGCTCGAGAGAAGCGCGCATCTCCGACTTCATCTGGTTCTGCGACTTCACATAACCGAAGTAGTCTTCGGCGCGCAGGAACAGCCCGCGCCTGGTCCGCTGCGTCCACGAAAGCTTGAGAGCATCAGCCAGCGGGGTGACCGGCGCCAGCGACGGATCGCTGCCGGAGAGCTCGACGCTGCCCACGACCGGCAGTTCGCAGGCGAGGGCGATCGCTTCCAGCAGGGTGCTCTTGCCGCTGCCGTTCTCGCCAACGAGTATCGTGACCGGCCGGTCGAGGGCAATCGAGCGAGTGCCGCGCAGGAGCGGCAAGCTGAAAGGAAATGCCGGCCCGGCGGGCGGCAGGTTGACCTCCTGTAGGAGCACGACCGATGCTAGCAGATGTCGAGCGGATTCGGGATTATTCAGGAGCCACTGTCGGGCGTCTCGGATGTCACGAACTACGCGTTGGAGGCTTCAAAGCGCGTGTTAGCATGACGCGGTATGTCTGCGCTAACGGGCCCCTTAGAGCGTTCTCGTGCAGGATTGCAGGAGGCGCATCTCGAAGCGTCGGGCCTGGTGAAGCGCTACGGTCGGCGGCCCGTGGTCGCCGGCGTGGATCTGCGGCTCGAGCCTGGCGAGATAGTCGCTCTTCTGGGACCCAACGGTGCGGGCAAGACCACGACCTTCTACATGATGGTGGGTTTTGTGCGGCCGCAGTCGGGCACCATCAAACTGGGTAATCAGGACGTGACCGGCTGGCCGATGCACCGCCGGGCGAGACACGGGCTCGGTTACCTGGCGCAAGAGCCCAGCGCCTTCCGAAAAATGAGCGTTCGCGACAACCTGCTGGCGATACTCGAGTTCCAGGGGATGTCGCGCCACAAGCAGGAAGCCAAGGCGCAGGAGCTGCTCGAAGAGTTCGGGCTGGAGCATCTGGCGCTGCAACGTGCCGATACGCTTTCCGGGGGCGAACGCCGGAGGCTGGAAATAGCCCGTTCGCTCACGACCGATCCTTCATTCATACTTCTCGATGAACCATTTACGGGGGTCGATCCCAAGTCGATCCGTGAGATCCAACTACTGATTGCCGAGTTGCGTGAACGACGCGGCCTGGGTGTCCTGCTCACCGATCACAGCGTGCGCGAGACGCTGGCCATCGCCGATCGCGTCTATCTGATGTTCGATGGCCGCGTTCGCTTTTCTGGCACGCCCGCCGAGTTCGCCGAGGATGACGACGTGCGCACCTACTACCTGGGGAGCGACTTCCAGCTTTGAGGCGCGCGGGCGCGGCCCCGAGCCGCTGGAGTGAAGTCCGCCGCCGATGATCTACGTACTCGGCCTCGTCGTCATGCTGGTGCTGCTGGCAGGCATCATCGCTTACTCAGGGGACCGGCTCGGGACGCTCGTGGGTCGGCGCCGCCTCAGTCTTTTTGGGACGAGGCCGCGCGTAACCGGTCAGATAGTCGGGGTGATGGCCGGCATCCTCATCATGCTGACCACGCTCGCGGTGCTGGCTCTAGCGTTCGAGAACGCTACCGCGACCCTGCTCAACGCCCAACGAACCGCTAGCCAGCTCAACAGGCTGCAGGCCGAGCAAGAGGCCCTTACCGAACAGGTCGAGATGCTCCAGGAGCAGATCGTTCAGGGGCAGAGCGAGCTGGGTGAAGCCAACCGGCGTCGGCTTGAGGTCGAAAGTCAACGTGATCGGGCGGTGGACGAGCGGGACCAGGCTCGGCTCGAATTCCAGGAACTGCGAGACGAGGCCGAGGCGCTTCGTGGGGAGGTTGCCTCGCTGGGTGAGTCGTTCGAGCTCGTTAGCGAGGAGTACGACCAAGCTCTGGAAGAACTTCAGGGTGTCGAGCAGCAGCTCGCGGACGCGAACGAGGCTCGGCTCGAGGCCGAACGGGTCGCACAGTCGGCTCGCGACGATGCTCGGCGTGCCCAAGCCGACGCCGATGTCGCGCGTGAGGAGACCGAGCAGCTGGCGCTCGAGCGCGAACGGTTAACGAGTGATGTGGAGGAGTTGAGCCAAAGTCTCGACCGTGCCAACTCGCAACTTGCCTCGCTGGAGGAGAGCCTGTCCGAAACTCAGAACCGGCTGCAACGTGCGGGCCTTCAGCTCGAGCAGGCCCAGGCGCTTACGGAGCAACTACAGGGCGAGGCGGCCGCGGCGCGGCGGGAGGCGGTGAGCGCCAGGGAACAGGTCGCCGAGCTCGAGAACCAAGTCTCCGAGGTCCAACTGGCGCTGAACGATAGCAATGAGAGCCTGGCACAGCAGCAACAACAGTTGGCCCGGGTGCGGCAGGAGTTGCAGCAGACCGAGACCAATCTCGAGGAGGCGGTTGAGGCACGAGACGCGGCGCTCACCCAGCGCGAAGAGGCGCTGGAGCAAGCTCTGGATCTGGAAGCGGAGATCCAAGGACTAGAGGCGGACGTATCAAATCTGGGAACTCAGATCGGGAACCTTGGTGAGCAAGCCGCGGAGCTGCGCGGCCAGAACGACCAACTGCGAGAACAGAACGAGGTTCTGCAAAGCCAGAACCAGGGTCTCGAGCTACGGGCGCAGCAGCTCGACAACCGCAACCGTGAACTGGAAGGGCTCAACGGCCAACTCGACGATCTCAATGAGGCCCTGCGAGAAGACGTGAGGGTAAGCAACGACAGGGCCGAGAAGCTGCAGACCGATCTAGGTCAACTCGAGGACACACTGGAGGCGCAGAGCCGCCGCCTCAGAGACATCCAAAGGGAGTTCGACGTAGTAGCCCAGGGCGACGTCACCTTCCGGCGCGGCGACTTCATTTACAGCGGCCTGGTAACTGCTCCCGACCCGGCGGCCGCCCGAGAAGAGATCGCCCAGTTCGTTCGAAACGCCAGCGTGGCGACCGCTCGCCGAGGGGCAGGCGAAATTCGGCTGAGCGCCGACCAGTTCGACAGCCTCGTGTCACTGCTCTCGCAGACCGAGGGCGAGCTCCTGGTGGTGCTCATCTCGCCTCGCAATCAGTTCAGAGCCTCGAGTCAGGTAGAGGTATCCGTCGAGGCCTACGAGAACGGCCAGGTGTTCGAGCGTGGCCAGCTGATCACCAGCCGCAGGTTGCATGTCGGAAGCGAGCAGCTTCGTGTCTCGCAATCGGACCTTCGGATTGCCGTACTCGACTTGGTGCGCGAGACGGAGCGACGACTGACGATCGCAGGCCTCTTCTCGCCGGAGCCGGCTGCGTTCACGACTTCCGAGGAGAGCTTCACCAATCAGCTATTACAGATGACCGGACCGGTATCCATTGGAGTAGTGGCTGCCGATTCGATAATGCGGAGCGGACCGGCGACCCTCGAGTTCGTGATCCTCTACTGAGCTCGCTCCGCCAGGATGTCGCGAATCTCGGACAGCAGCACCTCTTCACGTGATGGCGCCGGGGGTGGGCCGGGTGATTTCTCCTCCTGTCGAGAGAAACGCCGACGCAGGTTGTTGTAGCCGCGTACCACCAGGAACAGCACGAACGAGATGAGTAGAAAGTTGAGGACCGTATTTAGGAAGGCACCGTAGCGAAGGACCGGCGCTCCCGCGGCCATCGCATCCGGAACGGAGGTGTAGCTGGGCGCGTCGGTGAGAATTATCCCCAGGTCGACGAAGTCCACGCCTCCAAGAAGCAGCCCGATGGGCGGCATGATCACGTCGTTCACCAGCGACTGTGTAATCGACCCAAAGGCCGACCCCACCATCACCGCTACGGCGAGGTCGATTACATTGCCTCGGTTGATGAAATCGCGGAAGTCTCTGAGCACGCGCTACTCCTTATGCTGCCTCGGTAACTGCTTCAGTCGTGCGACCGCTCGGTGAAGCGACGCATCTCTATCCGGTAGCCGTCGGGATCACGAGTGAAGAAGTGATAGATGCCGTAATGTTCGTTCCGCCTTGGAGGCTGCTCGGTCTCGACTCCCAATTGCCGCAGCTGCTGGTAGACCTCGTCCACGTCGAGCGCGACCAGGGAGAGGATGAGTCCTTCGTGGTCGGGCAGAGGACCGTCGAAGAGGCAAAAGCCCAGGTGCGCGCCGGCGACCCGGAAGATCAGGCAGCGCCCCTCGTCACGCTCAAGCTCGAGCCCCAGCTCCCGCACATAAAAGTCGCGGGTGGCAGCGAGATCGTGAACCGGATAGAAGGGGATGAAGGCGTCGTACGGTGAGGTGTCGATCATAACGCAATGGTAATCGCTTCAAGCGAGCCGGCGTTGGCGCAACGCCTCGTAGAGGACCAGCGCGCCGGCGGTTGCGACGTTCAGGCTGTCCGCCATACCGCTCATCGGGATGTGTACCTGCTCGTCGGCCGAGTCCAGCCACTCTTGCCCCAGCCCCTGATGCTCGGCGCCCAGGACCAGCGCCACCGGTCCAACGAGGTGGGCGTCCCAAAAGGGTAGCGGCGCACCCGGCGAGGTGGCAACGATGCGCACTCCACGACCACGAAGAAAGGCGCGAATTTCATCGCTACCCGCGATGACAAGGGGTCTGCTAAAAAGGCTGCCCATGCTCGACCGAATCACGTTGGGGTTGAAGGGGTCGGTGCCCGCTCCGGTTACGAAGACGGCGTAGGCGTCGACTGCATCGGCGGTCCGAAGCAGAGCTCCCAGGTTACCCGGCTTTTCGAGGCCCTCGACCACGAGTAGCAGCGCGGTCGGCGGCAGCTCGAGCATGAAGAGGTCCGAGCGCCAGGTGGGAGCCAGCGCCATGACGCCGTCGGGATGCTCGCGGATGCTCGCCCGGTCGAAAGCTTGGGTGGTCAGTTCGGTCACCCGGATGCCCTCGCGCTCCGCGCGGGAGACAATCGCAAATGCTTCCGGCTTGGCCAAGTCAGAGGCCAAGAGCACCTCGTCCAGAGGGACCCCAGCTGCCAGGGCGCGCTCTACTTCGCGCACTCCCTCGATTACGAATTTGCCGCTCCG
This sequence comes from Trueperaceae bacterium, assembly GCA_040905665.1. Classification (GTDB taxonomy): domain Bacteria; phylum Deinococcota; class Deinococci; order Deinococcales; family Trueperaceae; genus DASVCN01. The sequence continues at coordinate 17,014 of JBBDRD010000050.1, read as the reverse complement.
GTCCCGCTCGCGGCGTTCGCGCAGGCGCACGATCTCCTTGATAAGGGGATTTTTGGAGCTGTCGATGTGTTTGCGATTCACGGCGCTCCATTCTAGGTTAGATAGGTCCGCGCTTTGTCTGCGTGGGTTGCCGGCCTTAAAATCGGGCATGAGCAATCTGATTCAATCCTCCGAGTTGAGCACGCGTCTGTTAGACCCTACCGTGCGGCTGGTCGACACTCGTTTCGATCTGAGTGATACGGGAGCAGGGGAGATGGCCTATTGCGAGGGGCACATACCCGGGGCGGTGTACGCGCACCTCGACCGCGATCTCTCGGCGCCCAGGGCGCAACATGGCGGACGCCACCCTCTACCACGTGTCGAGGTTCTGGCGGGGCGCCTCGGAGGTCTGGGAATCGGCAACGAGCACCTGGTGATAGCCTACGACGCCAACAACGGGATGTTTGCCAGTCGCCTGTGGTGGCTGCTCAGGTACTTGGGGCACGACAGGGTGAAGGTACTCGACGGCGGCATCGCCGCTTGGCGGCAGGAGGGCCATCCGGTTACCGCTCAGATCCCTCAGCACGCCCGGCAGCGTTTCTTGCCGAACGTGCGAATGGAGATGGCAGTCGATCGGGAGTATGTCCTGCGCAATCTGGGTAACGCCGAGGTGCTCCTGGTGGATGCCCGCGGCGCCCAGCGCTACCGTGGTGAGGTGGAACCGATCGACCCTCGCGCCGGCCACATACCTTCGGCGGTCAACCTGCCCTTCGCCGAGAACCTGATCGCCGAGAACGTTGCCTCTGAGAACCTATCCGCCGAGAATCTGAAGGCCGGGCGCTTCAAGCCGGCCGAAGAGTTGAGGCGGCGCTTCGAACTGCTGGGCGCGTCTGATGAGGTGATCGTCTACTGCGGTTCGGGGGTAAGTGCCGCCCACGATGTCCTGGCGATGGAGGAGGCTGGCGTGGAGGGCGTGCGGATGTACCACGGCTCCTGGAGCGATTGGTGTTCGTACGAAGACTCGCCGGTGGCGACTGGAGAAGAACCGTGAGATTCCGGCGAACGAGACCGTTGGCGCCACCCTTAGTCCATGATCGGTAACGATTCCAGCGGCTCTGGTTTCCGGTTGCGCGAACCCGTCAACAGCATCACCCATTTCGTTGGCGCGCTACTTGCCCTGGCCGGGTCGGTCGTGCTGGTAGTCCACTCCGTCGGCGATCCCTGGAAGACCTCGGCGTTCGCCATCTACGGCGTGACCCTGGTGCTGCTGTTTGTCGCAAGTACTCTGCTCCACGCTCTGCCGGTAACTGGTGCCGCTCAGCTGCGCCTGCGAATCCTCGACCACGCAGCAATCTTTTTGCTCATCGCCGGTTCCTACACGCCGCTCACGCTCGTCACTTTGCGAGAGGGTCACGCGGGCTGGGGCTGGTCGCTCTTTGCAATGGCTTGGGGGTTGGCCCTTCTTGGGGTCGTATTCAAACTCTTCTGGATAGGTGCACCGCGATTGTTCTCCACCGGGCTTTATCTGCTGATGGGTTGGCTGGCCATCGTTGGGATCGTGCCGCTGGTGCAGGCGCTGCCGGTCGGTGGACTCATGTGGTTGGCGCTCGGCGGCGCATTCTACTCGGTAGGCGCGATCATCTACGGACTCAAGCAACCCGACCCCTTCCCGGGAAGGTTCGGCTATCACGAGATCTGGCATCTATTCGTACTTGCCGGGTCGGCCTGTCACTACCTGCTCATGCTGGTACATGTGCTGCCTGATTGAGCCGAAATCCTGCTCGCGAGAGTATCGGCGTTTTTTAAACGGCCCGGGTGTATTCAGGAAGCGTTCAGATACCTTAAAATGAAAAGTGATGAGACTACTATGAGCAGTCGCGTGCTTCGTTATTCCGATCTTTGGGAGGCGTACTTCCATAAGGTTCCCTATGGCGTGGCCGTACTCGCAGCAGTCCGTGACGTCGACGACCAGATTGTCGATTTCGAGGTGCTGGGAGTCAATGAGCGTGCGCTGGTCATCCTCGGTCGCGCCGAGGTAGAGGTTCTCGGTTGCCGACTGCGCGAGGTCGAACCGGACCTCTTGCGGGTCGGCCTCTTTTCGCGCCTCGCTCGGGCGCTGGAGAGCGGGGAAGGTACCGAGCTGGAGCATTCTGTTCCGGGCGCTCCCGGCAGCCGCGACGCCCCCACCTGGTACTCGATCACGGTGGTTCCCGCCGGGGAACGACTCATCGTCACCCTCAGTTCGATCACGAGGCGCAAAGCGGTGCTCTTTGAGGCCGTCAAGATGATGAGCCACGACGAGCTAACCGGCGTTGGCAATCGTCGGCTGCTCAAGAACCACTTCTGGATGAAACGACGCCAGGAAGTCGTCGTGAGCATGCTTTACTTCGACCTGAACGGCTTCAAGGAGATCAATGACCAGTACGGTCACGAGACCGGGGACGAAGTGTTGCGGGTCATTGCTCAACGCATCGATAAGAATATCCGTCCCAATGAGTTGGTCGCGCGCTTGGGTGGTGATGAGTTCGCCGTGCTGCTCGACAGTGGTGACCGGGAGGTGGTGGAGGCGGTTGCCGAGAGGCTGCGCGAGGCGATCACCAGGCCGATCACTCTGCTCGAAGCCCATGTGGAAGTTCGCGCCGCATTGGGGATCGCTATCTATCCCGAAAACGGCACGACATTTCGCGACTTGCTTCGCGCGGCGGACGGGCAGATGTACGCAAACAAGCATGATGTCCGAGGCGCGGCCGGCAAGGAGCCGTGAAGTCATCGGCAGGGGCGATGTTCGGCCGACCTTTCGGTTCATTCGCTGATAGACTTTTTCAATGAGAATCGCGGTGGTTGGCGCCGGAGCCGTTGGCGCTTACTTCGGGGGTCGGTTAGCTATAGCCGGTAATGAGGTTCACCTGCTCGCTCGCGGAGAACACCTTCGGGCGTTGCAGGAGAATGGCTTGACGATCAAGAGCCCCCTCGGCGACTTGACGGGAGTCCGAATACCGGCGACTGACGACCCGCACGGCCTCGGACCGGTGGACGTTGTCCTCATCGCGGTAAAGGCGCATGACCTGGCGGCCGCAGCCAACACGGCGCAGCTGCTGATCGATGACGACACTGCGGTAATCGGGTTACAGAACGGAATCCAGGCAGAGGATGAGCTGGCTGCCGCTCTGGGAACCAAGCGGGTATTGGGTGGAGTGGCTTACATCGAAGCCTCGCTCGCGGAGCCGGGCGTAATCGAGCACCGCAGCACGTTTGCCCGTTTGGCGTTTGGCGAGCTGGACGGGCAGCGTAGCCGCCGCGCGGTAGCTTTCCTGGAGGCGTGCCAGGAAGCGGGTATCGATGCGGCGCTCTCCCTGGACATAAGACGGGAGCTGTGGCGCAAATGGGTATTCATCTGCGCCTTCAGTGGGATGACGGCGCTTTCCCGGCAGCCTATCGGCGTGATCATGGCCGACTCCGACCTCACAGGCGTGTACCGCACCCTGCTGGAGGAGATGGTTGCCCTTGCCCGGGCCGAGTCGATCGAACTGGCGCCCGACGCCGTCGAGGAGCGGCTCGCCTTCACCCGTGAACGACTCCATCCCGAGATGCGCTCCTCGCTTCTCGTAGACCTCCACCGAGGTAAGCCACTCGAGTTGGACGTGCTTAACGGGCATGCGGTGAGGCTGGGGCGGCGGTTGGGCGTGCCGACGCCGGCCAACGAGGTGGTGTACGCGGCGCTCAAGCCTTTTCGCAACGGTCACTAGTCTGCTGAGGCGGCAATAGGGCAGTCCCGGTAGACGGAGTATGCGGCTGTCTAGCGGGACAATTGCCTAGCGTGGTCGGCGCATGGGACCTGTTCAACCTTAGAATGACGCCATGGAAAAGGAACTAGACGAACTCCTCCGGCGGCTCGATGAAGTCGCTCAGCTACAGGGCGCGGCGGCCCTGCTCAACTGGGATCAGGCGACGTACATGCCCGCGGGCGGCGCCGAGACTCGCGGGCGACAGCTTGCCGCGGTGAGCCGGCTGGCGCACGAAAAGTTCGTCGATAGGGCGGTGGGAGGACTACTTGACCGGCTGGAACGGTTCCTGCCCTCGATCGATCCCGACTCCCGTGAAGCCCGGCTCATCGCCGTTACCCGCTACGATTTCGACCGTGCCACGCGCGTTCCCGGAGATTTTCCGGCGGAGTGCGAGAGACACGCCTCACGCGGTTATCAGCTGTGGTCCAGTGCCAGGGCGGCAGACGACTTCGGAATAGTTGCCGATCACCTCGAACGAACCGTGGAGCTCAGCCGCCGCTATTCGTCGTTCTTCACAGGCTACGGTCATGTCGCCGACGCGATGATCGACGAAAGCGACCGGGGTATGACAGTCGCGCGCTTGCGGCCCTTGTTCCAGGAGTTGCGAGAGCGGCTTGTTCCTTTGGTCGAGGCCGCGGTAGAACGACAGGCGGAGCAGCAGGGGAGGAACCGCTTTACTTCCCCTTCCGCTGGCGTGTCGCCCCTTCTCAACTGCTTTCCCCGGATGGAGCAGATCGCGTTCGGTGAGGAGGTGATTCGCACTTTCGGCTACGACTTCGCAGCTGGTCGCCAGGACTTGTCCGAACACCCTTTCGCAATCTCGCTGGGCTCCGGCGACGTCAGGATCACCACGCGGGTAAAAGATGCCGACCTGAGCGAAGCGCTGTTCAGCACCCTCCACGAGGCGGGACACGCCATGTACGAACAGGGTGTGGACGATGAGTTGCAGGGAACTCCGCTCGGCGGCGGTACTTCGAGTGGAGTTCACGAGAGCCAGTCACGCCTGTGGGAAAACGTCGTGGGCAGGTCGCACGAGTTCTGGCAACACTACTATCCGGCTCTACAGCAGCGCTTCCCCGATCAGTTGGGACACGTTGGCCTCGATGCTTTCTACCTGGCGGTGAACCGGGTGGTGCGGAGCCTCATTCGAACCGATGCCGACGAACTCACCTACAATCTCCACGTATTGATTCGCTTCGACCTGGAATGCGAGTTGCTGGAGGGCAAGCTGGAAGTCGCCGATCTGCCCGAAGCTTGGCGGGCCCGGTACAGCAGCGATCTGGGTATCGAGAGCGAGGGGGATCACGACGGGGTACTCCAGGACATGCATTGGTACAGCGGATTGGTGGGCGGTGCGTTTCAGGGGTATACCATCGGCAACATCCTGTGTAGCCAGTTCTATGCGGCTGCCAACGCGGCCCACCCCGGCATCCGAGAAGACATCGCACGGGGCCGCTTCGAGACGCTCTTCTCCTGGCTTTCAGAGAACGTTTGGCGGCACGGCCGCAAATTCACCCCCGATGAACTCTTGCGCCGAGCCACCGGTGTTGAGATGAGCATCGAGCCCTATCTCGATTACCTGCGAAACAAGTACGCGACCGGCTAATCGAGGCACCAGCGGGCCTCCGAGCGCCGCCAAACCACGGTATCCGCGGCACCCCGGCCGTACCCCCGAGGTACCATTCCCGAGTGCGTATCTCTATCGAACTTGTGCCACGCAACGAATCCGACCTACGGGCTCAGCTGGCGGAGGTAGCCGCATTTCCCCGAGTAGACACGGTCAACATTCCGGACATCGCCCGCTTCTCCCTGAGAAGCTGGCAGAGTTGCGGTGCCGCTCGCAAGCAGGTAGCTCACGCCATCCCGCATCTGCGCGCCGTCGATGTAGATCTGACGCGGCCGTTGCAAGCCGGACGGGAATTCAGCAGTCATGGCGTGGACGAGGTATTGGTGGTCGCCGGAGACGCGCCGGCCGACATGTCGCGGCCCGTCTACGCCACCAGTACCCTCGATCTGATAGGTAAACTGCGGCGCGAGCACCCGGAACTGAAGATCTATGCTGCGTTCGACCCATACCGACAGGGATTCCAGGCGGAACGCACCTACGCGGCTCAGAAGCTCGAGGCAGGCGCCACCGGGCTTTTCACCCAACCGTTCTTCGACGTCCGGCTCATGGAAATAGTCGCCGAGCAGCTATCGGGCGTAGAGGTCTTCTGGGGCGTCACGAGCGTTACCAGCAGGCGCTCACAACGCTACTGGCAGAGCCGCAACCGGGCGGTCTTCCCCGCGAGCTTCGAACCGAGCCTGGAGTGGAACCGGCGACTGGCGTGCGACGCCCTCGCGTTCGTCGAGGAACAGGGCGGCAATATCTATTTCATGCCGATTCGCGCCAGCATCACCGATTATCTCCATGGAATCCTCTAGGGCTCCGACCGGCTCCTAGTCCTGGCCCGCGTGATCGGCCGGCGTCTCGCCGTAGGGACCGCGCAACTTCACCGGCTTCGATCTGCCACGCGATCTCAGGTTGAGAAGCTCGATGAATACACTGAAGCCCATGGCGAAGTAGATGTAACCCTTGGGAATGTGCTGACCAAACGCCTCGGCCACCAGAGACATGCCGATGAGCAGCAGGAAGCCCAGCGCCAACATCTTGACGGTGGGATGGCGCTCCACGAACCGCGAAATCGATCCGGCCGCCACCATCATTATTCCAACGGCTATGACGACGGCGATGATCATGACTGCGATGTCGTCGGCCATTCCCACCGCCGTGATCACCGAATCGAGCGAGAACACCATGTCGAGGATCATGATCTGGGCGATGACCGAGGCAAATGAGGGCATTACCCGGGTCACTTCCGAGCCTTCCTCCCCCTCGAGCTTGTCATGGATCTCGTGAGTGGCCTTCCCGAGTAGGAACAGGCCCCCGCCAAGGAGGATGAGATCACGGCCCGAGACCTCGAATCCGAAGATCTCGAACAGGGGCCGGGTGAGTCCGATGATCCAGGCTATCGAGAGCAGGAGCAGGATCCGCATGATCATCGCCGCTGCAAGGCCGACGGTGCGGGCTCGGCCCTGTTGTTCCTTCGGGAGCTTGCCCGAGAGGATGGAGATAAAGATGATGTTGTCGATGCCCAAGACGATCTCGAGAACAGTGAGGGTAACAAGGGCGATCCAGGCTTCTGGGGATGCGATCCACTCCATCTTGCTGTTATACCCGCTGGGTCTCGCCTTGTGGGCTGCTCCGCTCCGGCTCGGCCAGGTTGGGCGCCAGCCACCTGCGTGCCTCGGCTAAAGTCATCTCTTTGCGCCGGGCGTAATCCTCGACCTGGTCTGGCAGGATCTTTCCGACGGCGAAATAGCGCGACTGCGGGTGCGCGAAGTAGAGCCCGCTGACCGATGCTCCCGGGTGCATGGCGTAGGTCTCGGTCAACCGAATCCTTGACGACTCCTCGGCCCTTAGCAACTTGAAGAGTTGCTGCTTCTCGGTGTGATCGGGGGAGGCCGGATAACCTGCCGCCGGCCGGATCCCCCGGTACCGTTCGCGGAGCAGCTCCTCGTTGGCCAACTGCTCATCGGCCGCGTAACCCCAGAACTCCTTACGCACCCGGGCATGGATCCTTTCCGCCATCGCCTCGGCCAACCGGTCCGCCAGCGCTTTCACCAGAATGCTGCTGAAGTCGTCGAGCTCATCGGCGAATCGCTTCGCCAGCTCGTCGGCGCCAATTCCTGCGGTAACGGCGAAGCCTCCCAGGTAATCGGCGACACCACTCTCCTTGGGGGCGATGTAATCAGCGAGCGCCAGGTTCGGCTGCTCGTTGCGCTTGACGATCTGCTGCCGCAGGGTGTGGAACAGGGTGAGAACCTGATCGCGATCCTCCGAGGTGTATACCTCGATGTCGTCTCCCACTGAGTTGGCTGGGAACAGCCCTACTACGGCCTGGGCCGTGAGGTGCCGCTCCTCCAAGATGCGGCGCAACATCTCCTGGGCGTCGGCGAACAACTTTCTGGCAGTTTCGCCCATCCGCGGGTCGTCGAGGATCTGAGGGAAGCGTCCGGGCATTTGCCAGGCGTGAAAGAACGGCCCCCAATCGATAAAGTCCACGAGTTCGGCAAGGGGGTAACTATCGAAGACGTGCAGGCCCGGTGCAGCCGGAGTAATGATGCCCGCAGCCGTGGAATCGAACGGCATCCTGTTCGCTCGAGCGTCGGTGAGCGGTAGCAGCGAGACCCGCGCTCCGCGCCGCGCATGGGTATCACGCAGCTCGTGGTACTGCTCGGCCACTTCCCGTGCGTATGCGTCACGGCCGGCGCCGATCGATCGACTGACCACGCCCACGCTTCGCGAGGCATCGGTCACGTGGACCGTCGAGCCGCCGTAAGCGGGGGCAATCTTGACCGCAGTATGAATCCTCGAGGTGGTTGCACCGCCTATCAGCAGTGGTAGGCGCATGCCGCGCCGCTCCATCTCGCCGGCTACGTGCGCCATCTCCTCTAGCGACGGAGTGATGAGGCCCGATAACCCCACCACGTCCACCTTCTCGCTCAGGGCGGTGTCGAGGATCTTCTCGGTAGGAACCATCACGCCCAGGTCGAGCACCTCGTAGCCGTTGCAAGAGAGGACGACACCAACGATGTTCTTGCCAATGTCATGCACGTCGCCGCGAACGGTCGCAAGCAATACCTTGCCCGCCTTGCTGCCCTCGCTCTTCTCCTCTTCGAGGTAGGGCGTGAGGTAGGCAACCGCTCGCTTCATCACTCGGGCGCTCTTCACCACCTGTGGCAGGAACATCTTGCCGCTTGCAAAGAGGTCGCCCACGACGTTCATACCGTCCATCAGCGGTCCCTCTATCACCGCCAAGGGACTCTGCAACTCCTGGCGCGCCTCCTCGGCGTCTTCCTCGACGTGGTCCGCTACGCCGCGAACCAGCGCGTGACGCAATCGCTCGCTCACCGTTCCCTGGCGCCAGGCGTCGTCCTTTTCACGACGGCGAACGTCACTTGCGGTCGTCTCGGCGTAGGTGATGAGGCGCTCCGTGGCATCGGGACGGCGGTCGAGAAGAACGTCCTCGACAAGTTCTAGTAGCTCGGCCGGTATCTCCTCGTAGACCTCGAGCAGAGCCGGATTGACGATGCCCATGTCCATTCCTGCTTTTACGGCGTGATAGAGAAAGGCTGCGTTCATCGACTCGCGCACCCGCTGGTTGCCTCGAAACGAGAAGGAGACATTGGAGACTCCGCCCGAGACCAACGCTCCCGGTAGGTTCTCCTTGATCCAGCGTGTCGCGTCCAGATAATCCACGGCGTAGCGGGAGTGTTCCACCATTCCTGTCCCCACCGTGAGGATATTCGGGTCGAAGATGATGTCGTGGGCGGGGAACGCGAGCCCGTCGATCAGGAGCCGATAGGCGCGTTCGCATATCTCCAGGCGTCGTTTCAACGTGTCCGCCTGACCCTGCTCGTCGAAGGCCATCACGATCACGGCGGCGCCATAGCGTCGCGCCAACCGTGCCTGCCGCAGGAACTCCTCTTCCCCCTCCTTAAGCGAGATGGAGTTGACGACGCCCTTGCCCTGTAGGCGCTTGAGTCCGGCTTCGATTACCTCCCAACGCGAGGAGTCGACCATCACCGGCAGGCGGGCGATGTCCGGTTCCGAGGCGAGCAGATCAAGGAAGCTCGTCATGACCGCCACTCCGTCGAGCATCCCCTCGTCCATGTTGACGTCGATCATCTGCGCGCCGCCCTCGACTTGATCGCTGGCGACTTCGAGCGCGGTCTCCTGATCGCCATCTCTGATGAGGCGGGCGAAGCGGCGCGAACCCGTTACGTTGGTGCGCTCACCGACGTTAAGGAAGTTACTTTCGGGCCTCAGGACCAACGCTTCAAGCCCACTGAAGCGGGGGAGAGGCTCTATCTGCGGCGCGACGCGTGCCGGGTAGAGCTGAGCAAGGCGGCTGAACTCACGGATGTGCTCCGGGGTGGTGCCGCAGCAGCCTCCGATGATATTGACCCAGCCTTCTTTGAGGTACTCCTCGAGCACCTCGCTCATTCGCTCCGGTGTCTCGTCGTAACCACCGAAGGCGTTCGGCAGGCCTGCGTTCGGGAAACAGATGGTGGGCAGGGTCGTCAGCCGCGACAACTCGTCCACGTGGGGCCGCAGTTCGGCCGGCCCGAGCGCGCAGTTCAGGCCGACCGCGCTGAGCGGCGCATGGGAGATGGAGATGAGGAACGCCTCCAGGGTCTGCCCCGAGAGAGTACGGCCACTCGCATCGGTGATGGTTCCCGACACGACGAGCGGCAGACGCTCGCCGCGCTCTTCGAACTCCTGCTCCACAGCGAAGATCGCCGCCTTGCAGTTGAGTGTATCGAACACGGTCTCGATGAGGAGCAGGTCGACGCCGCCGTCGATCAGGCCCCGGACCTGGACCCGGTACGACGCCGCCAGGGCGTCGAAGTCGGTGGCGCGGAAGCCGGGATTCTCGACGTCGGGCGACATGCTGGCGGTGCGGTTGGTGGGGCCGATGGCGCCCGCCACGAAGCGCGGCCATTCTTCGGTCGAGTAGCGGTCGGCCGCGGCGCGGGCGATACTTGCAGCGCTGACGTTGAGTTCGTGGATGGCGTCGTCGAGGGCGTACTCGGCCAGTCCGATGCTGGTGGCATTGAACGTGTTCGTCTCTATGATGTCGGCGCCGGCGCGGAGGTACGCCTCGTGAATGTCGGCTACAGTTCGCGGACGGCTGAGGCAGAGTACGTCATTGGCTCCGACCAGTGGTTTCGGGTGATCGCGAAACCGGCTGCCTCTGAATTCCTCCTCGCCCAGGCCGTGACGCTGGATCATCGTTCCCATCGCGCCGTCTAGGACGAGGATCTTCTCGCGTAGCCACTGTTCGAAGGGGTGATCGTGCATCTGGCGCCTCATCGCTCTGCTGGCATCGACTGGGAAAGGTGTTCATAGGTGGCGGGTAGCCGGGCGACGGTGTAGGAAAAGCCTGCCCGGCCACGGCCATTGTCCTCCCGGCAACCCGACCGGTCAACCACGATCAATCGATGTCACGGCGCGTGAATAGCCAGGCCAGCAACAGCAGGAACAGGGTAGCGTAACCGAGCATCACCAGGCCGGAGTGACTCATGCTCAAGTCGGCGCGCAGGAGCGATGAGAGAGGGTTGTCGTCGGCGGCGAAGTCCGCACCCAGGGGTGTGAGGAGGTCGATCAGGGGTCGCCGCGAGGGAGCGTAGAGGTTAGCCGTGAAAAAGTATCGGGGCAGTCCCTCCAACGCAACCTGCAGTTCGAGCGCCTGGAATACCGCATTGAGGCGGTTGAGAGGCTGAATGCCCACGGTAGCCCGGTAGATCGCGTAGAGGCCCTCTAGTAGGGCGGGCAGGAAGAATACCAGCACCATTCCCAGCGAAACGTTGCGGCTCATGAAGATCATCAGGAACGCAAAGGAAACAGCCGCCCCGGCGTACAGCCACTGGAGCAGATAGAGTTGTGCCAGTTCACCCCACTGCCCCGAGAACCCAGTGTCCAGGAAGAGGGTGCCGATGGTTCCGAAGAGTAGCCCGGAGAGGAGCGCCCCGGCCATCAGGGCACCTAGCAGGATCATGGTCACCAGAAGCTTTCCCAGCAGTATCGCCGCGCGTTTCGGTTGCGCGACGAGAACGGTCTTCCACATGTTGTGAGACTTCTCTTCACCCATCAGGAAGCCGGCGAAGAGCGCGATGGCGATGATGTAGAAGGTGGGGCTCAGTAGCGAGGGCCCAATCAGGCCGGCCCGGGCGATTCCGAACGGTGAAGCCAGCTCGTGTACCAGCGTGCGCACCAGTTCGGCCTCATCCACAAACGACCCGCCGAGGTTCGACTCCATAAGTCGCCCCAAGAGCAGCATCAGAGCGGGAAGCAGGAGCCACAGCAGGCCGGCGAGTACGTAGGTTCGCCGCTTCCTGAGCGACTTGAAGAGCTCGGCCTGCATGACGGCCGCGAGCGCGCTCACGATGGCCTCCCGTCTTCGCGCAGCAGCCTGAGGTAGGCGCCTTCGAGGTTGTCGCCCTCGCGCCGGGCTTCCACGAGCTGCACTCCGAGTGCGCTCAGGCGAGAGATCAGGGTCGCGCTTTCGGCCACCGCCACCGCGACGCGAAGTCGCTGCTCGTCACGCCGCTCGACCTCGAGGCCCAACTCGCGAACCGCCCGTTCCAGTGACGCGAAGTCGCCGGCTTCAAGAACATAGGCGACGCGCTGCTCCTCGATTCGCCGCAGCAGTCCGCCAAGTGAGCCACTGTAAAGCAAGTTGCCCCGTTCGATCACGAGCACCCGTTCCACCAGCTTTTCGATCTCCGCCAGGATGTGAGAGGAAATGAGGACGGTGGAACCCTGCTTCGCGACCGCAAGCAGCATTTGGCGAACCTCGGCGATACCAACCGGGTCGAGCCCGTTGGTCGGCTCGTCGAGAATGAGAACCTTGGGCCGCCACAGCAGCGCCCGCGCCAGACCCAGGCGTTGCCGCATCCCCTGCGAGTAGGCAGAGACGCGTTTGCGGGAGGCGAGATCCATGCCCACGAACTCCAGTACCTCGTCGATGCGGCTGGTGCTCACGCCGCCGTGCAGCAGGGCGGCGTGCCGCAGGTTCGCGCGCCCGCTCATGTACGGGTAGAAGGAGGGTTCCTCGATCATGGTGCCCACCTCACGAAGGCTGGCCCCGGGCACCGGACGGCCTAAAATCGAGCAACTACCCGTGCTCGGGTGTACGAGACCTGCCAGCATTCGCATGGTCGTGGTCTTGCCTGCGCCATTGGGCCCAAGAAAGCCAACGATCTCTCCTTCGGCGATGTCGAAGCTGATGTCGTTGACTGCTGCTACCCGGCCGTACCTCTTGCTCAGGTCAAGCGCCGAAATTGCTGTACTCATCGTCCTCCCAAAATGAGGCGGCCCAGCGCGCCCGTGGCCACTGCACCCGGCGCCACCGCGCCCGTCGCCACTGCGCCCGTCGCCACCGCCAAGCGCCTCATAGTAAGCGAAGATGCGCCTGAGACGGAGCAGGCGGGCGTTACCATTCCGAACGACTCGCCCTTGCCATGAGATCGCCTATCGCACGCCTTGGATCCTTCTGCTCGAACGCTACTCGATAGACCTCGCTCACTATAGGCAGTGAAAGTCGCCGCTCCTCGGCGAAGGCGTGGACCGCCTCTACGGTCGGAATCCCCTCGGCTGTTAGCCCGACCCTGCGGAGCTCCTCTAGTGTCTCACCTCGGGCGATCCGTTCCCCCGCCATGTGATTTCGCGAATTCCGACTCGCACATGTAGCAACCATGTCTCCAAGGCCGGCCAGTCCATAGAGCGTCTCTCTCCGTGCACCCAGCTCGAGTCCCAGGCGTACGATTTCGGCCAGCCCGCGAGTCACTATCGAGGCTTTGGCGTTGTCCCCCAGGCCTAGCCCGTCACTCATGCCGGCTGCAAGCGCGATCACGTTCTTGAGAGCTCCCCCAACTTCGACTCCAATCGGATCGGGACTGCTGTATATCCGGAAGGTGGAGGACTGGAGCCAGTTCTGCACGCGTTCGGCCATAGTGGCGTCGGTAGAGGCAGCAACCGCCGCGGCCGGCAGGCCCGAGGCTATCTCCTTTGCCAGATTAGGTCCCGACAGGACCGCCACGGTCGCCTCCGGCTGCTTATGGGAGATCAATTCACTCAATCGGGTGAGGTAGGGTCCGGCAAGCCCTTTACTGCAGGACACCAGTGCAGGCACCTCCGCCAGGCCCGACATGACCTCGGCAAGGCCCAGGCTTGGTACTGCGATGAAGGCGGCTTGGGCATTCCGAGCGCAGCCGGCTAGATCGGAGGTCGTCTGGATGGACTCCGGCAGCCGGATTCCCGGAAGGCGCTCACTGTTCTCTCGAAGCCGGTCGATCGCCAGTGCGTGTTCGGGTCGCCGCGTCCACAAGGTGACGTCGTGCCCGTTGCGCGCCAGCAGTAGCGCCAGCACCGTGCCCCAGGCGCCGCCACCCACGACGGTGAGACAGGCTGATGATGACGCATTATGCATGGCAGCAGCTTAACAGGGGTGGTAGAGTAGCTACCGGCGTTTTCTACCACCAGGACGCCATCGCTTTGTGGAGGACGCATGCCAGTGTACGTTTACAGGAATCTCAGGACGGCTGAGACGTTCGAGGTGGAGCAGCGAATTGCCGAACCTGCGCTTACCGAGCATCCGGAGTCGGGTGACCCAATCAAGCGTCTCATTCAGCCGGTAGGTATCGCATTCAAAGGTAGCGGATTCTACGTGACTGACTCGAGGAAAAGTTCCGGGCCCGGCGCGGGCAAGTCGGGTGAGAAGGGCGACGGATTGGCCGAAGGTAAGTCCGAGTCGAAGTCCGAAGGTAAGTCCGAGTCGAAATCCGAAGGGAAGTCCGAGTTGAAATCCGAAGGGAAGTCCGAGTCGAAATCCGAAGGGAAGTCGTCGGGTTCGCCTGCTTCCTCGGAGAGCAAGGGATCGAGCAAGGGCTCGAGCGCGAAGGCCGATCACTGATCGCATGAATTGAGCGGCAGTTGACCAGGATCCAAAGTTGGGCGAACGGCTTACCGCGTTGGGCCTACAAAAGTCGGCCCGCACTTCGGGGGGCGTGGTGCGGGCACGACGTTTCGGCATCTCCTCCCGATGGCCGTGGTTGGAACCTTACTCCGGGAAAGGTTGAAAATAGGTTGCAACAGGTTGCAACTGCTATTTGATGGCGACCAGGGCACGAAATCCTAGGCGCGCTAATCTGCCGCCCGATGATGAGAACCAGGGATGAGCCTACTCGAAACGTACTGCCAGCAGCGCCGGCCACAGCTTGCCGGTAATGAGGAACCGCTCGTTTTGGGGATCGTAGGCGATTCCGTTGAGGACGGCGTCGGGCGAGAGTGCCGCAAGCTCTTCGGCAGAGAGTAGCGAGGAGGCGTCGACTACCGCGTCGACCCGTCCATTCCCCTTGTCGATTCCAACTATGCGGTCGGTTTGCCAAACGTTGGCGTATATCCGATCATCAACACACTCCAGCTCGTTTAGCATTGCCAGTGGCTCGCCGCGCAGAGTTACCGCCACTCGTCTGCGCATCTCGAAGGTGTCGGGATCGCGCACGAAGAGAGTAGCCGATCCGTCTGACATCCACAGCTCCTCGCCATCGAAACATAGTCCCCAACCCTCCCCACCATAGTTGAAGCTGCCAACCGGCTCGAACGTCTCGAGGTCGTAGACGAGGGCCCGGCCGGCACGCCAGGTGAGCTGGATCAGCCGTTCATCCACCTGAGCCAATCCTTCACCAAAGTGCGAGCTGTCGAGGTATCGGACGCGAATGACCTCTCCGGTGTGGAGGTCGACCTCTCTGAGCGAAGAGCGACCGTATAGGCCGGTACTCTCGTAAAGCTTGCCTCCTTCTAGCAGTAGGCCCTGAGTGAACGCGTCGGTGTCGTGCGGATAGCGCTCGAGGACTGTTGCCGCCAGCTCGGCCGGCGAGCTCGCACAGGCGCCAAGGAGTGAGAGGATGATCGCCAACGACCAGAGTGAGGCAAGGGCATTAAGACGCCACGGTTTCCTAGCCTGAACGTTTGCGGCCATCTCTCACCTCATCGCCGGTCGTCCGGCACGGCACGGCGCCCCGGAAGCAGCCGGCTCACCCTGTTCCAGATCGAATCGGCCAGCTCGCCCTCGGGAAGGGTAGCGTCCAGGACGATCCAATCGTCGCTGCCGGCTGCCTGCTTTAGGAACCCTTGGCGAACCCGGCGGTGGAACTGCAGATCGGCTTGTTCGAGACGATCGGAGTTCGCGCGAGCCGAGATCCGCTCGAGGCCGGCGGCGGGGTCCAGGTCCAGCAACACCGTTAGGTGAGGACGCAAGCCAGCTGTCACCCGTCCGGTGAGCTCCTCGATGAACTGAAGCTCCAGTCCCCGTCCGTACCCCTGATAGGCAAAGCTTGCGCCGGCGAAGCGGTCACTTACTACGACCCGGCCCCCGTCGAGCGCCGGCGCCAGAACCTGGGCAACGTGCTGGGCTCGACTCGCGCTATAGAGCAAGAACTCGGTAACCGGCGCCACGTCAAGAGCAGGGTCGAGCACCACACGGCGGATAGCGTCGCCGGTTGGCGTTCCGCCCGGCTCCCGGGTAAGGATCGGGTCCACACCCTGCGACCGCAAGCGTTTACCCAGGCGGGCGATCTGGGTGGATTTGCCTCCACCCTCCGGGCCCTCGAACGCTATGAAAAGTCCCGCCACGTCAGAGGCCGGTGGGCAAATAGATGAACTCGACAGGCAGATCGTGCAGATCGCGGATCTTCCCAGCAAGCAGGTTCACGCCTACTGTCTCGGTCATGTAATGACCGCCGAAAAGAGCGTTGATGCCGCGCTCGTACGCCTCGTGAAACAGCTCGTGCCGAGGTTCCCCGGTAAGGAAGGCGTCGAGACCCTCGTTGGCGGCCGTCACCACGTCCCAGGCGGCGCCGCCGCTCACCACTCCGAACGTTTCCACCTGCTCGGGCCCGCCCTCAAGCATCATCACTGGCTCGCCCAACTTCTCTTCGAGGAGGTTGGCGAGCAGTCGACGCGGTCGGGGCTCCTTGAAGGTGCCCTTGACGCCCACCGGTTTGCCCTTGAACTGAGCGAAATCCTGCAGCTCCTGAAGGCCAAGGATCGCCGCCAATCCCCAGTTGTTGCCCACCTCCCGGTGGGCGTCCAAAGGAATGTGAGCTGCATAGAGGCTTATCTCCTGCTCGAGAAGGAAGGCGACCCGTTTCTTGTGCATCCCTGTGAGCGCAATGGGGGAGCCCCAAAAAAGCCCGTGATGGACGATAAGGAAGTCCGCTCCCAACTCCGCCGCCTTCTCGAAGGTTGCGAGGCTTGCATCAACGGCAACGGCTACTTTCCCCACCTCCTCGGCCCCCTCTAGCTGGAGGCCGTTGAGAGAGGGGTCGGGGTAGTCGGCTATGGCCAGATAATCGTCCAGCCAGCGGACGAGTGCATCACGTTTCATTGCGCTAGCCTACCGCAGAGGTCGCCCGCCGGCGCTTCGGAGACTCACTACCGGCGGACTCTCGCCGCTATCGACAAGGGCCGCGCTAGCGTGGTCCACGGACGATGGCATCGGCGGCAGTAGCTGGGATGATTTCGTAAGCTGCCGAAGGTCCAAGTCGGGTTGACAGGCTCGAGCCAGTGATGGCATAATTTGTGTTCGCGCCACTTGGCGCGGGTACCTTGATAATCTAGTTTGCGTGGTTTTGTTGATTTC
>JBBDRD010000049.1:0-15553 GCA_040905665.1 Trueperaceae bacterium | reverse complement strand
AGAAATGACACTCCGTATCTCTCTCATCATCGCGCTCGTGTGCGGTCTCTTCGCATTCTCGTTCGGCCAGTTGCCGGCCGCCGAAAAGGCGGCGAGCGACCGGGTCTTGGCAAAAATACGCAAGATCGAGCTGTACAACCAGATTCTGCCCGTGCTGATGACTCCGGCCCAGCTCAAGGTGATCCTACCGATCCTCGAGAAGCACCGCGCTGAGGCCGTAAGCTGGAGAAGCTGGAGCACGACGAGCTAAAGAAGCTGGAGACCAGTCTGGACCCGGCCATCAAAGCGGCAGAAGAGAAGGGAGAGCTGCCGAGCGAGGTTCTCATGAAGCGAGGGGTGAGCCTCTTCCACGGGTTCTTGATCCTTCGAAAGGCGCTCGTAGACGACTCTGTGGACCAGCTCATGAAAGCAATGAAGGCGAACTTGAACGACGGACAGATCAAGGCGGCGGCGAACGCGTTCAACCCAGCGATCTTCTTGAGTCAGATGAAGCTCGAGGAACTCACCGACGACAAAAAGCTGGACTACTGGATACGAATCGTGCTCATGGACAACGCCGCGTACGACATTTTGTTAGACCTCTCCCGCAAACCGAGCTAGGCTCCGGTCCGCCGAACTGACATGAAAAGGCATTCTTGGGTCTTTCCGACGCTCTTGATCGTCGTGTTCGGGCTCGCGTTCGTTGGCGGGCTGCGCAGAATGCGTCCCGCGCCGATGGCGATCAAGTTCGCCTCCAGCGCGTCGGCGGCGTTCGACCAGGCAAAGAAGGAAGGGAAGTCCGTGATGATTGACTTCAACGCCGACTGGTGCGCGCCGTGCCAGGTGATGAAGAAGGAGGCGTTCACAGACGCTTCCGTCGCCGCGCTGTTGGAGGACGTCGTTCCGGTCGGGATCAACGTTGACAGGCCAGGCGCGGACAGCGAATGGTTGGAGAGAGAGGGCCAACTGGCGTTGCCGACCGTCGTGTTCTATCGCGCGGACGGGACGGAGATCGGCCGCACGGTCGGATACGGCGGTGTAGAGAGCTTCAAGGCCGAGATCGAGGCGATTCTCTCAAAGGAATAGCCGGTTCACACAGAAAAAATGCCCCGCCTTTTGGAAGGGCGGGGCTATTCGTTGGACCAGTACGTTGCGATAGTAAATGCGTTATCTAGACTTCTGGCTGCGCAGGAACGCAGGGATGTCGAAGTCAATCTCGTCGAGGCTGACGGCCTCGAGGTTTCGTCGCGACGTCTCGGTCGTTGTCGTGAGTGGTTCGAGCTCTGGCTGCGCGTCGGGCGCGTCTGCCACGACGAACACTTCGCGGTCTCGGAAGGTCGTCGGTACGTGGTGCATCCCGGCGGCCAGCAGCGTGATAGAGACCTGTTCGCCCATGGAGTCGTCGAAGACCTGGCCCATGTAGATCGAGGCCTCGTCGGCGTCTGCGAACTGGATGATGTACTCCATCGCGTCCTGCGCCTCGCCGAGCGAGAAGTCCGGCCCGGAGGTGATGTTGACGAGCAGGCGCTTTGCGCCCTGGATGTCGGTCTCGAGCAACGGCGATGAGACGGCCATCTCTGCGGCGACGCGCGCGCGCTTCTCGCCCGTGCCTCGCCCGAGGCCCATGAGCGCGACTCCCGCGCCCTTCATGACGCTTCGGACGTCGGCGAAGTCCACATTGATCATTCCGGGTCGCATGATGATGTCGCTGATGCCCTGGACCCCCTGCCGCAGGACGTCGTCGGCGTAAAGGAACGCGTCTTGGAGGGAGGTACGGCGTTCGACGACGCTCAGCAGCTTCTCGTTGGGAATGACGATGAGCGTGTCCACGTGCTCCTTGATGCGCTCGATGCCTTCTTCGGCGATCCGCCTCCGTTTGGGCCCTTCGAACCCGAAGGGCCTTGTGACGACGCCTACGGTCAGGATGTCCATGCGCTTGGCGAGCTCGGCGACGACCGGCGCGGCACCGGTGCCGGTTCCCCCGCCCATCCCGGCGGTGACGAACACCATGTCGGCGCCCTCGACCTGCTCCATGATCTCCCGCTCCGACTCTTTGGCGGCGGCGTGGCCCCTCGTTGGGTCGCCGCCCGTCCCCAGGCCACGGGTCGTCCCCCTGCCCAGTGCGATCCGGGTCGAAGCGAAGCTGACGTCCAGGGCCTGCATGTCCGTGTTGAGCGCCACGAAGTGCACGCCCTCCACCGACGTCTGGATCATCCGGTTGACGGCGTTGCACCCGCCGCCACCGACACCGAGGACCTTGATCACGGCCCTCGACTCGAACAGGTTCCTGGCTGTCATTTGTGTTGCTTGGTCCGCGCGTTCGCGCGGGCTATCTTTCGGGACGTGGGCGCGGGCTCAAAAGCCGCAGTCCCGACGGGATGCAGTCACGTTGTTTTCCACAGGTGTATGATCGGGCAGATGGCAAAGCCGGTCGTTGGGATCGTAATGGGTTCGGAAAGCGACCTGCCGACGATGTCGGCGGCGGAGGACGTGCTCAAGTCTTTCCGCGTGCCTTACGAACTGGAGATCGTGAGCGCCCACCGGACGCCGGACCGGATGCGGGCTTATGCTTCGTCCGCGCGCAAGCGTGGCCTGAAGGTCGTGATCGCGGGGGCAGGCGGGGCCGCGCACCTGCCAGGGATGGTGGCCTCTTGGACGACCCTGCCGGTGATCGGCGTGCCGGTGAAGACGAAGGCGCTGGAGGGGTTCGACTCGCTCCTTTCTATATTGCAGATGCCCCGGGGGGTGCCGGTCGCCTGCGTGGCGATAGACAACGCGGCGAACGCCGGGCTGCTGGCTGTGCGGATCCTCGGCGCCTCGAACGCGGCACTGGGGAAGAGGCTGGAGGAGTTTTCCAAAGGGCAGGCGGCTTCTGTGGTGAAGAAGAACAAAGAGGTCGCGCGAAAGGGATGAGCGCGAAGCTCTTGGACGGGCTCGGGCTCGCGCGGCAGGTCCGTGAGGAGCTGAAGTCGCGCGTCGCCGGGATGTCCGTCGTGCCCCGGATCGAGGCGATCGTGGCTTCGCAGGACCCGGCGTCCTTGGCGTACGTCGGGATGAAGCGCAAGTGGGCGGAGCTCTGCGGGATGGCCAGCGGCGAGTGGCCGGCAGGGCCTACGACAACGCAAGCGGAACTGATCGCACAGATCGGGAAACTGAACGCGGACCCGGCGGTCCACGGCGTATTGGTCCAGCACCCGCTGCCCAAGCACCTCGACGAAAACGCGGCGCTGCAGGCGCTGGGCGACGCGAAGGACGTGGACGGGATCACCCCTGCGTCGCTCGGCCGGCTGACGGCGGGGCTGCCGGGGTTCCGTTGTGCGACGCCGCTCGGGATGATGAAGCTGCTCGACCACTACGGGATCCCGTGCGAAGGGAAGCACGCGGTCGTGATCGGTCGGTCCGTGATCCTGGGCAAGCCTGCGGCGCTGATGTTGCTGGAGAAAAACGCGACGGTGACGGTGGCGCACTCCCGGACGGTTGACTTGCCGTCGTTGGTGCGGCAGGCGGACATCTTGGTTGCGGCGGTCGGCCGCGCGGAGATGGTGAAGGGCGACTGGCTCAAGCCAGGGGCCGTGGTCTTGGACGCCGGATTCAACAAGGTCGAGGGGCGCGACAAGGACGTCGGCGACTGCGAGTTCGCTTCTTGTGCCGAGGTGGCGTCCTGGATCACGCCCGTGCCGGGCGGGGTCGGGCCGATGACGGTGGCGTCGCTGCTCTGGAACACTGTCGAG
Source organism: Trueperaceae bacterium (assembly GCA_040905665.1). GTDB lineage: Bacteria > Deinococcota > Deinococci > Deinococcales > Trueperaceae > DASVCN01. Next base: position 11,843 of record JBBDRD010000049.1, on the reverse strand, counting down.
GCGGCGGCGGGTTGAGTGGAGTGCGGCGGCTTGCCGCCGCTTTGAGTGCAGGGCCAGAGTTGTGATTGGTCAAGGGCGTAAACTGACCGCATGGCCTGGGTGGACTATCGGGAGTTTTTGTCTGCGCTGGAGAAGGCGGGGGAGCTGCGGCGCATAACTGAGGCGGTGTCGCCTTACCTCGAGGTCACCGAGATCGCGGACCGGGTGATGAAGGCCGGCGGGCAGGCGCTGCTGTTCGAGAACGTCGTCGGGCCGCCGCACCGGCTGGGAACGCCGGACCCGCGGTCCGCGGTGATGGGGATGCCGTCGTTGTTGAGTGGAGCAGGTTCGGGTTCGCCCGGATTGGTTCGGATTGGTCCGGGTTCGCCTGAGGAACAAACCCGGACTAACCCGAACAGACCCGAACATATCCGAACGTCTTCCGGTCTCGCGGACGCGATCAGGGCTGCGAGTTCTCAAAGAGAGGCTGCTGCGAGCACGCCCTCACCCCCTGCCCCCTCTCCCTCGGAAGGGAGAGGGGGTTCAGAGTGGGTGCCCCTGGGCACCGTGCGCTACGAGCACCCGATCTGCATCAACGCGATGGGGACGCGCAAGCGCATGAGCATGGCGCTGAGCTGCGACGACTATGAAGAGCACGCGGCGCGGATCGCGAAGCTGTTGCCGCCGCAGATCCCGAAGTCGCCTGTCGAGGCGGTGAAGATCGTGATCGACGCGTTCAAAGAGGTCAAGGACACGATCCCTCGCACTGTGAAAGACGCGCCGTGCCAGGAGATCGTGATGCAGGGCGACGAGATTGATCTGCGCGAGCTCCCGATCCTCACGTGCTGGCCGGAGGACGGCGGCCCGTTCATCACGCTTCCGCTCGTGTTCACCTACGACCCGAACACGGCCAAGCGCAACGTCGGTATGTACCGCATGCAGCTCTACGACCGCAACACGCTCGGCATGCACTGGCAGATGCACAAGACCGGCATGCGCCACATGGAGGCCACCCCTCCCCCCTCCGGGGGAGAGGGGTTAGGGGTGAGGGACGGCGTGCCACCGGGCTGCATCCAAGTCGCGGTCGCGCTCGGCGGTGACCCGGCGTACACGTTCTCCGCGATCTCCCCGCTCCCACCCGGCCTCGACGAGATGGCCTTCGCCGGATTCCTAAGAAGAAAGAACGCAGAGCTCGTCCAGTGCAAGACGATAGACATGAAGGTCCCCGCCGACGCGGAGATCGTCCTCGAAGGCTACGTGGACCCGACAGAGCGAAGAATGGAAGGCCCGTTCGGCGACCACACCGGCTACTATTCGCTCGCGGGCCAGTTCCCCGTGTTCCACTGCACCTGCGTCACGATGAGACAAAGCGCGATCTACCCCGCGACGATCGTCGGCCAGCCGCCGATGGAGGACGGATGGATGGGCAAGGCGGTCGAGCGCATCTTCATGCCGATGATCCGCCTCACCGTGCCGGAGATCGTGGACATCAACCTGCCGGTCGAGGCGTGCTTCCACAACGTGGCCTTTGTCTCCATCAGAAAGAAGTACCCCGGCCACGCGTACAAGGTGATGAACGCGGTGTGGGGGCTCGGCGGTCTCGCGTTCACGAAGTTCGTCTTTGTTTTTGACGAGGACGTGGACGTGCAGGACGTGTCCGCGGTGCTGTTCAGGCTTGGCGCGAACTGCGACCCCGGGCGCGACGCGCTGCACTCGCGCGGCCCCGTGGACCAGCTCGACCACGCGTCGCTGGCCGAGGGGTTCGGCGGCAAGCTCGGCTTCGACTGCACGCACAAGTGGCCGGGCGAGAACGGGTTTAGTCGCGACTTCCCCAAGCTGATCGAGATGTCGCCGGAGGTCAAGGCGCGGATAGACGCGCTGTGGCCGAAGCTGGGGTTGTAACTAGCAATGTTGATGCCGACTGAACTCCGAATGCGGATGCTTCAAGCGCTAGAGAAGGATCGTGGCGAGGTCTGCCTTCGCGTCGTAAAGGCGATCGGCGATCACGCGCAGGATCCGGAATCGAAGGAGCGCGCGCTTCAACGGATGAGGGAAGAGCCACCGACGTTTCGCAAGGTCTGGAAAGCCGGACGCGCGCAGGGTGGCTTTGCGGCGAAGTTCCCGGTCGCTGGAACTTCGAACAAACACACGAACGAAGAACTGGTCGGCGCGGTTGACGAGCTGGTGCAAGTGGACAACATCAGTCTCGAGGCGATTGAGAGGATTTGTAGCGATGTACTGGAAGGGTGATGTCAGACTGATCGAGATGTCGCCGGAGGTCAAGTCGCGGATTGACGCGCTCTGGCCCAAGCTGGGGTTGTGATGGCTTAGGAGACGCAATAGTTATGAGGGCAAAACCAAAGCCAGATGGCAGCATCCTCCAATCGAACAGGCTGTACCACATAGCTACGATTGCGAGACGCACGTTTTCAGAACTACCAGACCTCCCGGGCCAGGATCGGCACAGTGCGTGGATATGCCTTGCCTTCTCAGCATTCACCATCGAATGCTGGATGAACGAGTTGCCCCACAGGGCAGGAAAGGACGCGACGGCCCCAATACCCTTGATGCTCGAGATATTAGGAATCGCCGAGAGCAAGCGGCTGTCCGTCTCCGACCGCTATCGAATGGCGACTACTGCCCTCACCGGCGAAAAGGCGGACACGGGCCGAGAACCATACGAAAGTATGAAGCTGCTATTCGACATTAGAGATGAGATAGCACACAAGAAGGTGGAGTTCTTCGTCATCACCCAGGAAGTGGACGGCACAGTGACAACACCGCTACCGACACGCATCGATGATCGTGCAGCGGCAAAGGGCATACTTGTGACAAGGGATGCAAGTCGCAACTTTGACACACTTTTGGATCGCCTCAGCAATCTGACGGCGTGCGATTGGGCAATCGACACTGTGATTCAAGTCATCCAGGAACTCGTGGCCAAGCTTCCTGCCGATTGCGACATGCAGAAGCGCGAAAAGGAAAACACCGAGTTCCTGGAGACCTATAAAAGGCGGGCGCGTAGCGTGTGAGTCGGTGCGGGGCGCGGAGCGCCCCGCCCCGATGAACGCTAAGGCCGGACGACCTTGACCGTCTTGCTCCCCTTCTCGTTCCCCGTCGTCACCTTGACGTACACGCGGTAGAACGCCTGCGACCCCGACGCCACCAGCCCCTCGTCCGTCTGGAACACCAGGACGCCGGGCGGGTTCGACGCGATCACCTGCTCCTCGTCGGTGCGGTACTTGTCGCCGAAGCACGCGCGAAGCTCGTACTCTGCGAGGTTCGGGTTGTCCGACGCGGTGTATGTCACCACCGCCATCGAAAGTTCCTCGTCCCACACGACCGAAGCGTTCACGGCCTTCGGCGTCGAGCCCGCAGGAGGCGTCAGTCGCGGCAACGATTCGTACAGCGCGTGGTCCTTCGGGAACAGGCCCTGCACGACTTGCCGATATTGTTTCAGCCGTTCGTACACGGGGTCGAACACGTCGTCGCGCTGCTCGCGCGCGACCGTCGCCTGGTTCTCCGCGCCAGCGACCGATGCGAACGCGTTGCTCATCGTCGTGCCGTCCGTCAAGAACGTCGCGTGCGCATATCCACCGGCGAGCAAGAGCGGAGGCGTGAAGCCCACGATCGCGGGCGTGTTCGTGTTGATGTCGGCCCACAGGCTCGACATGTCGTCTATGAAGTCGCGGTACACGCCCGCCGACGCCTGGAACACGGGCACGTTCGGGATCGCGGGGATGTAGCGCGTGTTCGGCAGGTTGCCGCGCACGGCGGGGCCGAACTGCAAGAACCGCTCGCGCATCGAAACGCGCAGCACGTCGCGCGTCCCCCTCGCCGTTTGCAGCGTGTTGTCCACGGTCTGCACGTCCCCGACGCCGGTGTCCACGCTGGCGCGGTCCGTGACCAGGTCCGCGCGGACATATCCGCCGATGAGCTCCAGGTCCGTCCCCCCTCCGGCGTTGAGGTCCGCGTCGACGGCGGTCCAGTGCGCGAGGAACTCGTCAATGGTCGGCAGCCAAGAGCCTACTGATGTGATTGCCATTTTCTGTTTTCTCCCGGGGGCGTACCCCCTACCGATGGGAATGGGCTTTTCCCGCCTTGGTTCCCGCTTTTTTGTGTGTGCGAACGGCGATGCTCTGCCGCGTGTCTGCGATGCTCGCCCGGCGCGTGACGATGCCCTGCTGGCGAGTGGCTTTGGGCACTCGCCGACGTGCTTTGGGCACCGTTTGATCGGCTTTGGCCACCCACCGAACGGCTTTGGGCACCTGTCGCCGTGCTTTGGCCTCTGGTCTTGCGCTTTGGCGGCAGGCCGCGTGAGGATGACGAGCCTTCGGTCTCGTAAGGTGGTGTTACGAGTTCTACAACCGAACTTCAGCGGACTACTCGGCTGATCCGGGAATCAGCGTGACGCCTTCGGAGGCCTCCTTATCGTCACGCTCGATCTTCGTGACGTAATCCTCTAGCTCTTTGACTTCTGGGTCGGTGATCCTCGCTCCAGCGTCTGTCGTCGCCGAGTCGGGCCAGTCCGTGAACTCTTTGGAGATGGCTCCGATTGCCATTCCACCCGTCTGTCGGCCTGCTTCCAGGTTTGTTCCGCTCACCAAGAAGAACACCCAAGTGTTGTCCATGCCCGGACCGATGATCCGGAGCGCGACGAAGTAGGCATTGCCGTGCGAGCGAGACTTTTGCATGTAGCCGGTCGGGTGAAACGCCAGACCCTTCTCAAGTCCGCTCGCCAAGCCTTCGATAGTGACCCTTGGAGCCACGTCGAACGGCGCCTTTTCAGGCTCGGGCGGTGTCGCCTTTTCCTGCGTGGTCGTTCCTGTCGGCCCTCCGGCGATGGCCGCGACAACACCGAACACGATGGTCACGCCGACGAACGTCAAGATGACCAACACAGCCCAGTTGGTCTTCTTCGGCGGCCTCGGAGTCGGGGTGATGCCGGGTTCAGTCACGGCTGGAGTCTAGCATCTGCTAGACTCAGTTCAGGCCGCGACCGCCCAGGGATTTGCTCTCCCCTTGCCCTGGTGCCGGTTGTGGCCCTTTCGTTGACTAGAGGCGATTACATGTCCGATGAGCCAAAGAAAGTTGCGAACGAACAAGAGCCATCTGAGAATCCTCTACAGAGTTTTCACAGTATGATGCGCGAGTCAGACCGCGCCGCCGCGATTCTGGCTGCTGCTTTAATCGATCTAAAACTCACAGAGATTCTTGAAGAGCGATTCGATTTGTATCGTGTGCCACGGAAACGCCAGGTCGAACTGCTTCGACATTACGGCCCACTATCCGGATTTTCATCACGCACTCTCGCTTGTTATTGTTTTGGGCTGATTACCCCGCTCGCTTTCGACGCAATCACGACTATTCGACAGGTACGGAATAAGTTTGCACACTCGGCAGATCACGAACTTTCGTTCGAAGATCCTGAAGTCGTTAAGATCCTCCGAAAGAGCAATTGGCTCATTGGCATCGAGCAATGGTGGCACCAGCAGATTCTGGAAAGCGACGGCGAGGAAGCGGCCGCCAAGTGGAAATCAGGAGAGGGACGCTGGCCCGACTTCAACAAGCGCTCGTTCTGTTTCGGAACGCAGATGATTTACTGGCACATGGAACAGTCTGCATATGACTTGGCCCGGGCGAGTGTGCATGCACTTCTAGACAAGCATGCTCCGGGCTTCCTTGAAGCCATGCGAAACCTTCGTAAGGAGCGCTCTCATTCGAATGATGCCAGTCCATGACGTGACCAAAGCCCCGCAGATCGCTGGCGTGTGCCACTTTTGTTCTGAAGGAACTGCAGTGGGGCTCTCCGGTCGAGCGCATCGCGATAGAAAAGAAGCCCAAAATTGCTCAACGTGGGCGTCGCCATCGTCTTCGCCGTCGCCATGTCATAATTGAGGACATGGATATGGGCAAAGTACAGGATCAGGTTGGAAACGTCATTCGCGAGAGCGATATGAAATGTCCGGTCTGTCAGTCGAGCAATTGGGAGACTGGGCGCATTTACGACGAGTCGAAGCTGCGTTACACCGGACCGACGGAACCGGTCAAGCCAGAGAACTACGAAGCGGTTTGCGCTGAGTGTGGTTACGTTGTTACATTCAAGATCGCGAATGTGATGAAGCACGGAGCCGCGCAAGTCTAACCTTCCGGCTCCGTTCCCAAAGACAGCGGTGGGGATGAGTGGCGACGTAGGCCGAGTCGGCTACCCGCCCTCTCACTGCGCCTGGCGCAGGGGCGACATTTGGAGAGAGCGGGGCTGGCGGCGAGGCGCGTCGGCCCCCTCGAGTCACCCCAAGAACGCGACGATCTCCGCCAACCCCGGCGCGTACCCTTCCAAAGTCGAGACGCGGAGGGTGGGGAGGGGCAGCGAGGGCGGGTCGTAGGGCTCGCGCTCCCCGAGGTGCCCGGGCGGGTCGGGGTGGCGGGCGGCGAAGTGCGGGTCGAGGCCCGCGCGCTCCTGCCGCCGCGACCAGGCGATGTCCGGCGGGACCTCGCACACCACGACCCTGACGTCCGCCACCTCCGCCAACAGTGCGAGCCGCGGCGCCCAGACCTTGTGCTGGAACGCCGCCTCCGCCACCAGGCTCGACCCTTGGTGGGCCAGGCGGGAGACCTGCGCGAAGAACGCGTCGGTGGCGCGCGCGTTCACCCCTTCCCCCTGCGCCCCGGGAGGGGGAAGGGGCAGGGGATGGGGGTGTGATTGCTGGACGAAGACCCCCACCCCTAACCCCTTGCGCGGGTCTGGATCTGGGTGCCCAGATCCAGACGCGGCAAGTCCCTCCACTTCGTGCAAGGGGAGGGGGACCGGAACTCCGATGCCGAGCGTCTCCAGCATCGCCTCCTTGATCTTGTCGCGGCTGACGAGGGGCCATGCCAGCTCCGAGGAGAGCAGCGGCGCCAGGGTCGTCTTTCCCGATCCCGGCCGCCCGGTCACGATCGCGATCATGGCTCGAGCTTATCTGTGATGCACTAGAATAGGGCTGCGCATGCCAAAAGCAATTGTTAGGGTCAAGTTCAAGGCCAAGCTCCAACGCCCGGCGGAGAAGGGGGAGTGGACGTTTCTGCGATTGCCGACCGAGGCGAGCAAGAGGCTGCCGACGCGGGCGATGGTGTCGGTCGAGGGCACGTTCGGCGGCGTCGCGTTCTGGACCACGTTGTTCCCCGATGGGGAGGGGGGGCACTGGATGAAGGTCGAGAGTGCGCTGGGCAAGAAGGCGAAGGTAAAGCCCGGCGACACGGTCGAGCTCGAGATCGCGCCGATGGCGAAGGAGCCCGAGCCCACGGTCCCGCCGGACTTCAAGAAGGCGCTCGCCGCCGCCCCGCCGATGGCGATGGAGACCTGGAACGCGATCACGGCGAAAGCCCGCCGCGACTGGTGCTTCTGGATCGTCAGCGCGAAGAAGGAGGAGACGCGCACCAAGCGCAAGGAAGTCGCGATAGACAAACTCAGCAAAGGCAACAGAAGGCCCTGCTGCTTCGACCGCAGCGGGATGTACGACAAGTCGCTTGCGGCGCCGGCCGCGGCGAAGGAGTAGCGACTTGGAGTGCGGCGGCTTGCCGCCGCTGAATCCGGCTCGGAGCTTGCTCCGCGCGCGCCGAGGCAAGCCTCGGCGATGAAAAGCGCGGATTCGTCCGCGCACTCCCAAAGCGTGCCGCTGTACAATCCGCCCATGACAAAGACCGAGGTCATCGAGATTCTCAAGGAGAGCCGCGACGCGCGCGGCGAGGCGCACTGGAAGAAGATGGGCGACGGCACCGGCGGGCTGGCCAGCTACGGCATCGGGCTCACCAAGCTCCGCGCGATCGCCAAGAAGATCGGGCGCGACCACGACCTCGCGCTCAAGCTCTGGAACGAGAAGAACCACGACGCGAAGATCGTTGGGCTGCTGATCGACGATCCGAAAAAACTTACGCTCGAACAGATGGAGGAGCAAGTGGACGGCGTTGGCCCGGGAATGCTCAGCCATGCGTTCACCGCGTGCGGCGCGGTGTTGCCCAAGTCGCCGATCGCGTTCGAGATTGCGAAGGACTGGATGGCGAGCAAAGACAAAGTCCGCCGCAGTTGCGGATACGGACTCGTGTACGAACTGGCCAAAGACACGAAAGACAAGCGACTGACCGACGAGTTCTTCCTCGGCTGCATCGACAAGATCGGCAAGACCATCGCGAAGGAAGAGAACTGGGTGCGCGTCGGCATGGGCGGCGCGCTCATGAGCATCGGCAAACGCAACAAGAAGCTCAACGCCGCCGCGATCAAGGTCGCCAAGGCCATCGGCCCGATCCACTTTAGCGACGGCGACAAGAAGTGCGAGCCGATGGACGTGCTCAAGCACCTGACCAGCGACTACCTGCGCAGCAAGCTTGGGAGCTGACCATGAATCCGAAGATCGAGGCGTTGGTGAAGGCGTGGGACGAGGGGGCGTGGGAGTTCACGCTCGTGTTCGAGGGTTTGAGCGACGAAGACCTTTGGAAGCGGCCGCACCCGGGTCTACTCAGCGTCGGCGAGCTAGCCGGGCACGTCGCCTATTGGGACGCGGTCATCGTGCAAGGCGGGGTCGAGAGCTCGCTCAACGACAAGGCGTTCGGCTACTATCCCGAGCAGCTCGCCTCGCCGGTCACGAAGGACCTGACGGTCGCACAGGTGTTGGAGGAGCTCAAGAAGGTACACGAGGCGGCGAATGCAGTGTTCGACAACGTCACGGACCTTGATGCGAAGGTGCCCTGGCGCGACGACTGGACCTGGGGCGCGTGCCTGCGGTACCGGGTGTTCCACGTCGCGTACCACTGCGGCCAGGCGTACTCCGTGCGACACTTGCTGGGGCACACGACGGCGGACAATTAGGGGGAAGGGAGTAGGAGTAGGAGTAGGTGTGGGTGAGGACTTATGAGTATTGCCGTGGTCGTTGCAGGCGTCGTGATGGCGCATTCGGTCGGTGGGCAGTCGTTCACCGGGCCGGTCTCGTATTACGACGTCGAGTTTGGCAGCACGCTCGTGCTCGACGGCGACCACTGGGAGTTCCGTATCATCGGCCGGAAAGGCTTCCTGCGCATGCTCTCCGAGATCCACGGAAATGCCGGCTATCGCTACGAGGTGCATTGGGGCAGAGACTTGGACAGACTGCGAATCAGGCGGCGCGACAACGAAACGGATATCGATTTGGCACTCCGTCGCGTTCTGCCGGCGTTTGCCATGACGTACCGCATCGACGGCGGCATTTATAACATCATCACCCGCCCGATCCCGGTGCAGGACTACGGCCTTGAGGGGCCGGACGAGTCGCACCTTGGCAAACGGTCGCTCGACGCGCTGGCGAAGTGCCTTAGTGAACAGGGCATCGGCTACCGCGTCGAGGGCGCTCGCTCAAGTGTTGTCGGCCTCACCGCACCGTTCGTGTCCCTGCGTACGATGCTGTGGATAGTGCAAGAGCTCGATCCGAACTTGGCCATCGACACGCGAAACGGCGTCGTCGTGCGGAGTAGGTTTTACTATCGCTAAGCATCTGGGCGATCTCTGTTCGTCACTCTTGGGGACACGCGACGACGGACAACTAGGGGGAAGGGAGCTGGAAGTAGGGAACTCGCGTACCGGCGATTCGGTAAGAATAGGCATGCGCGTCGTCGTCCTGCTCGCAGTCGCCCTGCTCGTCGCTACGCCGGTCGTTGCCCAAATCAAGGTCAAGGACAAAGGCAGCAGGTCTATCGTCGCCGACAAGTCCAAGCCCGTGCGCAAGGGCATCGAGGACTGGTACGCGCAGAACACAGCGGCGTTCCGGGCCAGAGACCTCAAGGCAGTCATGACGCTGCGCACGGCCGACTTCCACACCCTCACGCCGGACGGTCGGACAAACGACTTCAAGTTCATGGAGGAGCGCACGCGCACGTTCCTGGATCGAATCGTCGAGTGGGTCTCGCTCAAATTCGAGATCGGCACGATCGAGGTGGACGGCGACCTAGCGTGGGCTTACATCACGCAAGACACGACACGCATGCAGCGGCTCGCAGACGGCACGGTACACAAGGTGCAAGCAAGGGCGATCCAGCGCGAGACGTTCCGCCGAACCTCGGATGGCTGGCGACTCTACAAAGTGGACGACATCAAGGACCTCGGCACCTGGATCGACGGCGTCAAGATTGACTAGCCGCCCAATGCGGAGTTGAGAGCGCCTGCTCCCGCTCCTTGCGCTGGGCTCGTGGGTTTGAGGCGGAGATCGCCGTTTGCGGCGTCCACGAACTGCGGGTCGGTGCCGTAGGTGCCGTTCGTTTCTTTGGTCGAGAGTTGCGGTGTGCTGTTTGCGGGGCGGTCGGTGCAGTACCACCAGTTGCGCTCGAACCGGAACGTTTGTGGTGCGGTGTTCGGGCCGACGTTCACGCCGCCGCTCGCCCACTTGTCCGAGCGAAACACCACGATGTTGTCGGTGAACACACCGTTGCGGCTTGGAACGAACTCGGGCGAGACCGTTTCTTGCAGGATGCGCACCGCCCAACGCTCGGGCATGTAGATCGTGTTGAAGCGCACGACGGCGCCATTGACGCCGACAAACGCGATCGGCGCCGCGCTGCCGATGAAGATGCAGCCTTCGACGGTGAGGTTCTTCGCTTCGTACTTCGCGTTCGCAGGCATCTTCGCCAATGCCGGTCGGAAGAACTGCATCCCGGTGCTTCCGCCGAGGTTGACGGCGCGCTGTCCGGCGTTTTCAAACAAACAACGGCGCACGACCACGTCGCTTGTCCCGCCCTTGCCCTGCACGCCGTTGTCGCCGCCGTTTTGAAACGTGCAGCCCTCGATCACGCCGCGGTGGCACCCGACCATGTCAATTCCCGATCCGCCCCACCTCTCGATCGTGCAACCCTTGACCTGGAAGTCGCCCACGCCCGAAAGCTTGATGCCGTCAATGTTGCCCTTTGGCGTCTCGAGAACGAACACGTTTTCCAGCAAGACGTGGTGCGACGGCTGGTCTATGCTTCCGCCATCGTCAATGTTGATGCCGTTACCGGTCGTCGCATCTATGACGATGTCACGAATCTCGACGTGGGAAATGCGCGAGAACTGGATTCCGGAGAACCGCGGGCGGTTGGTCGGTTCCGCACCGGCGATGACGATCTTGCGCTCCGAAGTACCGTTCAGCCCAGAAAATCCGAAGCCCCCGCGATACTCGCCGGGCGCGACCAGAATCCGTTGTCCCGGTTTCGCGTTCGCCACGGCTTGACGGAACTCGGCGGCGTTCGACACGCGCACGTCTTGCGGCGTAAGTACGATGACCAGCGCTGCTGCGATCACGCTCAAAAGAATACCTGGGGCCATGGAAAAGCGCGGTCAAGCCCGCGCACTCCCAAAAGGGCCCGAGCAGCCCCCAAAACCTGCGATACAATGGCCACAGAGGCACATAGAAATGAGCACAGAGACACAAGAACAAATGGAAATGGGCACCAAGCCCATCAAAGAGCACGAGTGGCTGAATAACTTCGTCGGAACGTGGAAGACCGAGAACACAATGACGATGCCCGACGGCAGCAGCGTGACCGGCAAGGGCACCGAGACGCAGAAGAACCTAGGCGGCCTGTGGGTCCTCGGCGAGGGCACGGGCGAAATGCCCGACGGCTCCAAGATGGAGTATCGCACCGGCCTTGGCTACGACGTGTCGTTCAAGGGCTACCGCGGCTTTTGGCTCGCGGACATGTCTTCGCACCTGTGGAAGTACGAAGGCGAGCTGAGCGCAGACGGCAAGGTCATGACGCTGAACTGCGTCGGCCCGGACATGGTCGTGGACGGCAAGACCGCCAACTACCGCGACGTCCACACGATCATTGACAAGGACAACCGCACGCTAGAGTCGTTCGGCCAGCAAGAAGACGGCTCCTGG
>JBBDRD010000048.1:0-73118 GCA_040905665.1 Trueperaceae bacterium | reverse complement strand
GTGCCGACCAGTGGCACGACCCGCGGGCGTTCGGCGTCAACGTGAGGGCGCTGCTTGGGTTGGTGGACGTGGCTATCGGGACCGAGGAGGAGATCAACGCGGCGATGCTTACCGATCCCGAGCAGTTGCGGGTCGTGGACCAGCAGGTGTCGGCGCCCGAGATCGCCGGGGACATCGAGGCGAACATCGAAGCGATCCTGGGCTTGCCGGCCGGCCCGCAGGTCCTGGTAGTGAAACGCGGTTCGACCGGCGCTACCGTACACGAGCGCGGCGCTCCCATGGTGCGCGTCCCCGGCTTCCCCGTGGAGGTACACAACGTGCTGGGCGCCGGCGACGCCTTCGCCGGTGGGCTCGTCTACGGCCGCTTGCAGGGCTGGGACTGGTACCGCAGCGCCCGCATGGGCAACGCCTGCGGCGCTATCGTCGTTACTCGCCACGGCTGCGCGAACTTCATGGCTTACGAGGAGGAGGCGCTGCGCTTCGTGGAGGAGCACGGGGGGTTTTGAGCGCCTAAAACGCGAAAACTGACACCGTTCGTCAATGCGAAACGAGCAACACGGGCGCGAGCCTCCTCGTCAGCGGGTAAGTTCCTGCGCCATGCGCGCCGCAACTTCGACAGGTTCGATGTCGACCACAGTTAGTTCGGTTCCTCTGGGAAGGGCCGCGCGGAAGGGATCGGTGAGCGCCGGACCAAGGCGGGCGACTCCGCCGGCGAAGGCGACAGGCAACTGCCGTCCCACGCGCCGAACAACCGGAAGCGCCAGGTCAGCCAACTCCATCCCGGCTTGCCCCAGGATGTCCAGAGCTTGCCGATCACCTGCAGCCGCCGCCGCGCCCACCGCCGGCGCCAGCGACGCCACCTTGCTCCGTCCGCCCCCATAGACCGCCGCACGAATCTCAGGCCAGGTGGCCGCGTCGAGGGCCTTACGGATCTCGCCTGCCAGCGGCCCTGCCAATTCGTCACCGTTGTCGGCCGCTCTCAGCACCGCTCGCAACGCGGCGCTACCGATCCAAAAACCCCCGCCGGCGTCGTCGATCAGGTAGCCGTGCCCGCCCGTACGTAGCAACGTGCCATCTTTCAGCTCGCAGCAGGCGATCGAGCCGGTGCCGGCGTATACCAGGACGCCCCTCTCCGGTTCGAAGACGCTCCGGTAGGCGATCTGCATGTCGTTCACCACTCGCACCGATTGCGGGGGCAGGTCGAAGGCGCGTGCCAACACTTCCTGCAGCTCTTTCGCGCCAGGAGTGCCTTCGTCGAGCCCGGTGACTCCCGCCAGGACTGCTAGCGGCCGTGCCGAGTCAAGAGCCGCGGCGGCGATTCCTTCGAACCGCGCGAATGTTTCGCGCCGTGATTCCTCGTTGTAGAGCGGTCCGGAGAGTGAAGCGGTGCGGCCGCGAGCCAGCTCACACTCGCCATCCTTGAGCAGCCAGCGAGTGCTCGAGCCCCCGGCATCGATACCCAGCGCGATCATCGATCCTCTATACCACCGTCGGAGACGACCTGTTCCCTGTTAGCGGCGGGAGCCGCCCGAAGGACGTGAGTTCCGTCCCTCGCGCCGTCGTCCCTTGTTTCCTTGTGGCCTACGCTCCGCTCCGCCATCGCCGGTCGCATAGCGCGGAACCGAAGTGGCGCGCGCGACCTCCATGCCAGCTGTCTGCACGCCAACGAGTTGGGCTTCGTCCTGTGGCCGTACATCGGCCAAGGCGCCGGTGTTACCCGTTTCCACGATCCTGCCCACGTCTCCCGCGCCGGACTCCTTGAGGAACCGCACCACCTGTGGGACCCGAAGCGGCCCGCCCTTGATCGCTAGCGTAATCCAGCCCTCTTCGCCCGTTAGCAAACTACGGGGCGCCGGCTTGCCGCCCAGCGTTATCGCCAGAAGCCCGGCGATCGCCTGTTCGTTGCCTTGCGCCAACCAGCGTTGAGCGACACCTCGCCAGGTCTCGCGGTCGTCCTCCGGTTGGGATTCGATCCGGGACAGGAGCGATTCGAGTTTTGCGTCCTGAACCTCCTCGGGTCGAGGCGGCGTGACATGGTCGAAGCGGCGGTTGACAGAGCGCTCGAGACGCCCCAAAGCGCTCCGTTCACGCGGGCCGTAAAAAACGACGACCTTACCGGCGCGGCCTGCCCGTCCGGTTCGTCCCGAGCGGTGCTGGTAGCTCGAAGGGTCGGTGGGTAGCCGGTAGTGCACGACCAGATCGACCTCGGGGATATCGAGACCGCGAGCGGCTACGTCGGTACCGACCAGCACCTTGACCTGTCCGGAACGCAACCGTTCGACGGCCCGCTCCCGTTGCACCTGATTGAGGTCACCGTGGATCGACTCGGCGGGTATCCCGGCCTGCGTCAGCGCCTGCGCCATCTTGTCGGTCTCGGCCTTGGTGTTTGCGAAGACTATTGAGCGGGCGCCACCATGGGCGTGCAGCACGTCGGCCAACACCGTCTGACGACTACCGAGGGACGACTCTATCGCCAGCTCGTGGTACCCCACGGCTTCCTCGCGGACCACATTGACCATCAGAGGGTCACGCAAGTGATGTTCGGAGAGGCGTTTGGACCAGGCGGGCAGCGTGGCCGAAAAGAGCATGGTCTGCCGCTCCCGAGGCGTGGCGCCCAGCAGCTTCTCCACATCCTCCTCGAAGCCCATCGACAGCATCTCGTCCGCCTCGTCAAGAACGGCAACCTCTACCTTCGAGAGCTCGAGCACTCCGCGCTCGAGGTAGTCGATTGCGCGCCCGGGCGTGGCCACGACTACGTCGGTGCCACGCTTAAGATCGCTCGCCTGGGTTCCGTAACCGGTGCCGCCATAGACGGTGGTGACATCGAGGTGTGCGGCCAGCCAGGCTAGTTCTCCGGATACCTGCAGCGCCAACTCACGCGTAGGGGCGAGGATGAAGGCGCGCGGCGCCCGGCCGCGAGTACGGTCGGCCGACAACCGCTGAGCGATGGGGATCGCGAAGGCCAAGGTCTTGCCGGTGCCCGTGCGTGCTTGCCCCAATACGTCGCCCCCGGCCAGCGCGTGCGGCAGGGTAGCCGACTGAACCGGCGTGGGCGTTGTTATCTTTCGATCACGGAGCGCACCTAGCACGTCCTCGTGAAGTTCGTACTGCTCGAACATGTGTTCCAATCTCGCAACGGCAAATCGACCGTCGCTCGCAGGCAGAGACCTCGCAGGCAAAGTGCTCGCAGGCAAGGAAATGCCCAGGACGCAGCCGGCGTTCGCCGCCAGCATCAATGCTAACGTGCCCGACCCTGTTTCAAACTTCCGTGCCTTACGGTTCGCCGGCTCGTGGCGTCGCTTTACCGGAGCGAGCTGCTCCTTGCGATCCGAGGACCTTCAGTCCCCGCCGCGTCAGAAGTCCTTAGCGCTCCAGGTCGTCGAAGGTGCGCAGTGGCAGTGGCGGCAAGCCCGTCACGGCCTGACCAGTGAGCGCGGCGGCTGCCGCTCTGGCGGACCGTTCGCGCCAGCCGAAGGTGACCAGCGCCGGTCCAGGCAGCTCGGCGACCGCGTAGGGGTTCCATAGCGCCACGTGCAGGAAGCTTCGGGCGGCCACGGCCAGCGCGCGTCCCAGCTCGCACTCGCCGTGGGAGAGGGCGATACGGCTGGTGGAGGCGAACAGCAGGAGATCGCACGTCTCTGCGGCGGCACGGGCGATGGTTTCGGCCGTCCATGGATCTTTCGGATCGTACTCCACCACTTCCACTCCCACGCCCCGCTCCCGCAGTGCTGTTGCCAGTGCTGCGCCGGGTCGCACGGTGGTCTGGGTGGCCGCCCCCTGGCGCACGGCTCCGGCCGTAACGAGCAGGACTTGCGAATTGCCGGACAGCCGCGGTAGGTGGCCCAGCGACACCAGCGCTCGTTGGGCCGCTTCGCGAAGGAGGCCCTCATCACCTTCCCTCCAGGCGGACTCGACATCCGGCGCCGGCCGAAAGGCCTGCGCCAGGTGCGTCAGACGCGTGGAGGACGCTTCGAGTGAGGCGAGCTCGAGCCGCCCTTCTGCTAATGCCTGCTCGAGCCCCAGGGCAATCTCTTCATGCTGGCGTATCGGCCCCACATGTACCGGCATGTCCACGCCGGCCGCCACTGCGCCGATAGCTGCCGCGGTTGGGTCCCAACGATCGGCGATAGCCTTCATGTCCAGCGAATCCGTGAAGACAACGCCGTCGAAGGCGAGCCTGTCGCGCAGAAGTCCACCGATCACGGTGGACGACAGTGTTGCCGGGTAGTGGGCGTCGAGTTTGCTCAGAACGATATGGGCGCTCATGACCGCGGCAACGCCGGCGGAGAGGGCCGCGCGAAAGGGCGGCAGCTCCAGAAGCTCGAGCATCTCCGCCGTTTTGTCGAGCATTGGGAGTTCCAGATGTGAATCGACGGCCACGTCACCATGACCGGGAAAGTGTTTGACGGTGGCGGCCACGCCTTCCGCTTGGAGGCCGCGCACGAACGCGACAACGTGCCTGGCGACGTGCTGAGGATCAGCCCCAAAGGAGCGGTCGGCGATTACCGGGTTGGCCGGGTTCGAGTTGACATCGGCGACAGGTGCGAAATCGACGTTTATTCCCAGCGCCCGCAGTCCGCGCCCGGTCGCGGCGGCTACCGCCTGCGTCAGGACAGGATCGTCTGCCGCTCCCAGAGCCATCGCCCCCGGAGGGTAGGGAATATCGAGGATCCGAACCACCCCGCCCCCCTCCTGGTCCACGGCGACGATCAGCTCCGGCCCGGCAAGCGAACGAAGTTCCGCCACGTACTCCGCCACCTGGGTCCTATCGGTAACGTTTCGGCCGAAGAGGCACACGCCACCGGGCCGCCGCTCGCTCAGGAAGGCGCGCTCGTCGTTCGTGAGGCTGGGGCCCGAGAGGTCGATCATCAGCAGTCGCGAGAGGTTCATGGGCAGGTCTCCTAAGGAATGGTTTCGAATCTCGGCGGGACTATGATTGTGGACAGTGAACGAACAGGTGTTCTATCGTGAGGTTCCCGTCGATAGCATCAGATGAGGCTTAGCGGCTGCGAACATCGGCCGCATCACGAAGCGCATCACCCACGAAGTTGAAGGCCAGCACCGAGATGACGATGAGCGCACCGGGAGCGAGCAGCCAGGGATAGAGCCTGAGCGACTGGAAGTTCTGCGCGTCTGCCAACAAAAGGCCCCACGAGGTCATCGGTTCCTTGATGCCCAGTCCCAAAAAGGAGAGAGCGCTCTCGCCCAGAATGTACCCGGGGAGTGCCAGGGTGGCTGCCACGACCAGGTAGGAAGCCAGATTGGGCACCACATGACGCGTGATAATGCGCATGTCACCTGCGCCCAGCGACTGCGCCGCATGCACATATTCGACGCTGCGCACCGCAAGTACCTGTCCGCGCACCACGCGGGCCAGACCGGCCCAGCCGATGAAGGCCAGTACCGCCACGATGCCAGCGTAGATCCAGGTCGACGGCCAGCTTGCGGGGATCACGGTGGCGAGCGCCAGCAGGATCGGTAATCGTGGAAACGAGAGCAGCACCTCGACGAGCCGTTGCAGGATGGTGTCGACCGCACCTCCGTAGTAGCCGCTGGCTCCCCCGACCAGGATGCCGATGGTGAACGAGATGAGGATGCCCAATACCCCTACCGTCAGGGATACCTGCGAGCCCACAAGGCTGCGCGAGAGCAGGTCGCGGCCAAATCGGTCGGTACCCAGCGGAAAGAAGTGGCCCTCATCGACGCCAAATAGGTGCCAGGTCGAATGCAGTCCGAAGTAGTTGTAAGGCTCGCCCTGCACGAAAAAGCGAATGGGCAATGGCCGGGACTCGTCCTCGACGTAGATGCGCTGGAACGTCACCGGGTCGCGCTCGCGCGTCATCGCGTAGACGAACGGCCGTACTAATCGACCCTCACGCAGCCAATGCAGCGGCTGCGGCGGCTGATAGACGCTGCCGCTGTGCTGGACGGTGATGTTGTAGGGAGCCAGGAAGGGCGCCAGCAAGGCGGTCAGGTAGAGCAGGGCGAGTATCGTCAGGCCGATGGTGCCTACGATCGAGCGGCGAAAGCGGCCCCATGCCATCACGAAGGAGCCCGAGGAACGCTCAATCTTTTTCGGCCGCTCACTCATAGCGGATCCTCGGATCGATCCAGGCGAGCGCGAGGTCGGCCAGCAGGTTGCCGATCATCAGCATTACCGAGGCCAGCAGCAGCACCGTCATCGCCACGTACTGGTCCTTGGCCAGGAGCGCGTCGTAGAGCACCGGACCCAGCGTGGGCAGGCTCAGTACGATCGACACGATGATGGTGCCGTTGATCACTTCCGGGAGCGAGAGCCCGGCCATCGATATCAGCGGGTTGATTGCGGTGCGTACCGCGTGACGATTGATCACCCGGCGCTCGGCGAGCCCTTTGCTGCGGGCGGTGCGTATGTAGTCGGCGGAGAGTACGTCGAGCAGATTGGCGCGCATCTGCCTCATGACGACGGCGACTCCCGAAGTGCCGATGGCCAGAATGGGGATCCACATGTGGTTGAGGAAGTCGAGCACCTTGGCGAAGCTCCATGGCGCGGCGATGAACTGAGGACTGAACAGCCCTCCAACTTGACTGCCTCCCATGTTTAGTACCAGCGCCACGAGCAGCAGGGCCACGAGGAAGTCGGGCACGGCCAGGCCGATGTAGCCGATGAACGAGGCCACGAAGTCGGTGAAGCCGTTGCGCTTGAGCGCCGTGAGGATGCCCAGCGGTATCGCCACGAGCCAGGAGAACACCAGGGTGATGAGGCCGATCACTACGGTCCAGCCGAGCGCCTCGCCTATCACTCGCACCACGGGCCGGTTGGCGAAGAAGGAGAAGCCGAAGTCTCCGCGGGTGACGATCCCGCTCATCCAGAGCAGATACTGCTCCCATGCGGGTTTGTCGAGGCCCAGCTGAGCGTTGATGCGTTCGACGGTAGCGGGGCTCATGCGGGGGTCCTCGAGGAAGCGGTCGAGGAAGCTTCCCGGTTGCAGCTGGATCACGGCGAACGACACGATCGATACCAGCAGCAGCGTAGGGATCAGCACCAGGATGCGGCGGAGGAGATAGATGAGCACCTGTCAAGCCTACCGATCGTGGCTTCATCGAGGGTGAAAAGCAGCGCGCCGAAAGGGAGGGGGGCTCGAGTTTGCTCGAGCCCCCCTCGGTCACATCGGCGCCCCGCTCCGCAAGCGCCGCCGCTACTCTGCGATGTAGTAGAGCGGCGTGGGGTTGTAGCCGGGGATCACGCCCAAGCTGTACACGAAGTTCTGGACGCGGTCGTACACAGCCGCAATGTTCTGCGGCTTGGCGATCATGATCACCGGAGCATACTCGGCATTGAGGCGCTGCCACTCCTTATAGAGCTCCACGCGCTGCTCGCTGTCGATCTCCACCGTGCCCTGGTCGAAGATCTCCCAGAGTCGGAGCTCCCAATCTTCCATCGCATCGAAGTTGGGCTCGGTGCCCGCCTCCGACGGTTGGGTGGAGCGGTGCCAGAAGTAGAGCGCTCCGCCGGGCTGCCAGATCGGCTTGCGCAGCTCGGGATCCGGCTGGTTGCCCAAGGCGGCGAGGAGAACCTCGTAGTCGCCGGCGAGCCCGGTGCCCAGCAGCGTGCTGCTCTGGATCCCTTGCAGGTTGGCCTGCACGCCTACCCGCTGGAAGTCGTTCTGAATGATGGTGGCGATATCGGTGTAGGTCGCCGAATCGATGCCGTACTGGAGAGTGAACTCCAGATCGGGACCGGCCGGGGTGTTGCGTATGCCGTTGCCGTCGGTATCCTCGAGGCCCAGCGCGTCGAGCGCGGCGTCGGCTGCCTCCAGATCGAACATGTTCAACAACTGGGTGGTGTCCTCATAGAAGGTGCCGTCGGCCGGCGCCGTGGGGGTACCGGGGATCTGGGCGAGTCCGTTGTAGACGTCCTCGATGATCCGTTCGCGATCGACCGCGTACTCCATCGCCCGACGAAACTCGTGGTTCGCGAAGAGCTCAGACAGGGCCGGATCCTCTGCGTCGAAGTTGAAGGCCAGGTGCGGCGGGGAGCCGAACAGCGCTTCGCTGGCTATCACCCGGAATGGTGCGCCGGCCACTTCGCGACTCTTGAAGTCGGGGAACTGCGCGCCGCTGATGTTGAGCTGGTCGAGGTTGCCGGCCAGGAACTGGGCGGTTTGCGCCTCGGTGCCGGTTACCACCAGATACTCGAGCCCGTCGAGGTAGGGGAGCTGAGTACCGGCGCTGTCGACCTTCCAATAGTCGGGGTTGCGCTCGAGCACGGCCAGCTGTCCTGGAACCCAGTTGGTGAGCATGAACGCTCCGGTGCCGACCACTTCGGAGAGATCGACGTCGGTCTGCCAGGCGTTGTTGATCTCGGCGGCATCCGCGCCGCCTTCAACCGTGAACTCCAGCAGCTTGTGCTTCGGCATGATCGGGAAACGCTGCTGCAACAGGAACGCCGCCGATGGTGCGGGGAGGGTCATGCGCACGGTCATCTCGTCGACCGCGGTGATCTCCACCTGGCGCTCCTGGCCGTCGACGGTGAAGACGAACTGGGCGACGTCGCCGGCGCGCGCTTCCGGGTTGCGGATGATCTCGTTATAGGTGAAGACGACGTCCTCGACGGTGAAGGGCTCGCCGTCGTGCCAGGTAACGCCTTCACGCAGATTGAAGGTGTAGACGGTACCCTCTTCGCTAACCTCCCAGGATGCGGCGAGACCCGGGATGAGCTCGTAGGTCTCGAGGTCGAACTCGACCAGCGAGTCGAACACGTGCTGAATGAGCAGCTTGCTGTCGCTGCCGAGGTCGGCGTAGTAGAGGAATGAGGGCGGAGCGTCGCCCAAGGCGAGCGTGAGCGTGCCACCACGTTGACCGGGCTCGAGCCCGAGGCCCGCGTAATCGACCGTCTGCTTTTGTGTGGCCGCATAGCTGCATAGCAGCAACGCCGAGAGTGCTGCCAGGACGGACCTGATCGATATCGACATTAAGACCTCCGTAGAGCTGGGATAGAACCGCGTCGACTTGCGCTGCATCGTTCCGCTTCGGTTAATTGTTGCCTTCGCTTTGATTATAGACGGCTGCCACGTGGTATGCAAGTGGTCTAATGGATAGGCGGCGGGAGCGGTTGCTGATGCAACTGCATCTAAAGAGTCTATTGTGGTAAGCTTTTGCTATGAGGCGAGTGACAGTAACGCTACCCGATGAGTTGGAGCGCGACATCAATTCGTACCTATCCACGCAGAGCACGCCGCCCACTCTCACTGCAGTGATGCAGGTTGCCCTGCGTGACTTCTTGCGGTCGCAACGTCGCCGCGAGCGGGAGTATCGCGCCGGCAACTTCCGTTTACGGCTGCCCAAGGCTGAAAGAGGGAGCGGAAAGTCGGACCTTAGCGTCAATCATGACAAGTATCTGGTCGAGGACTGATTGCAGCCGCGAGTTGTCCTTGCCGATACCGGCCCGCTCCTGGCGCTGGCTGACGAGTCGGATCAGTACCATAGTCGGGCAAACGAGGAGTTCGCCCGGCTGGAGGCAGAAGGACGGGAGTTCCTCTTCGCGTATCCGATCGTTATGGAAACGTACGGCGTCATGCGGCGACACCTCTATGCCTCCGTTGCACTGCAATGGCTGAAAGTCGTAATCGAGGATGGAAGTGTAATCAACCCCAAGGACGCCGATTATAGAGAGGCGTTCGAGCTCTTGTCCCGCTTCGACGACCAGGACATCAGCCTCTTTGACGCCACTCTCGCAATACTGTCGCAACGCCTCGAGGTCGCTGTATGGACCTTCGACGGCGACTTTGATGTTTTGGGAGCCGCGGTGTGGCGGTGACACTGCAAGCTCGAACTCGCTCGCTTCAGCTCCATATCGCTTTTATTTCGCTCTCGGCCGGTGATCCACTAACTTGCCTGCAACTACCGCTCGCCTCGCTCCGGTAGCCGAAGGCAAGGTGTTGGCATGCCCGTGGAAGCCGGCATAGGCCATTACCGCGAAGGCGAGGGCCTCGCGGTCGCGGGCGTCGTAGCCGAGCTCGGCGAAGGTGTGCACGGGCAGCGGGAGCGACTCTTTCAGCATTCGCACCAGTGTCAGATTTAAGGCCCCGCCACCAGCCAGAAAGATCTCATCGAGCCCCTGGGGGAGCACGAAATCACGGTAGGCGGCGGTTATCGACCGAGCGCTGTAGGCGCAAAGGGTCGCCATCAGGTCGGTCGGCTCGAGCGCGTCGCTCTCTGCCGACAGAAACGCGGATAGCTCGAAGAGTTCGCGGCCGGTAGTCTTGGGCGGAGGAAGCCTTAGATAGGGGTGCTCGAGCCAGCGCGTGAGCAGTTCCCGGTCGACCCGCCCCGCCGCGGCCATCTCACCCCCCTCGTCAAAGTCCTTCCTCGCGAATCGCTCGGCCGCTTCGTCCATCAGGCAGTTGGCGGGGCCGGTGTCGAAGGCGAACACTCGCGGCTCGCCGCCCTGCCTACGGGATTGCCAACCGAGGTAGGTGAGGTTGGAGATACCGCCCAGGTTATGAACCGCCCGACGCACGCCCGCTTCGCCGTAGAGGAGCAGGTCGCCGAATGAGACCAGCGGAGCTCCCTGGCCACCGGCCGCCATGTCGCCCTGGCGGAAGTCGCACATTACCGGTAGGTTGCAGCACTCGGCGACCAGCGCCGGCTCGCCGATCTGCAGCGTCGATACCTGCCGCCAGTCGCGTTCCGGTTCGATGCGGGGGATGTGATAGATGGTTTGGCCGGAGAGCGCAATGAGTTCTACCTCCGGTAGCCCTTCGATAAGCTCAGCCGCGAGGTCCGCATAGACTTCCCCAACCTGGGCGTGCAACTGGGTGATCAACGCGACGTCGGAGGTCTCTGGCTTTAGAGCCAGCAGCAGGCGCCGGCGCAGGTCGGCCGGATAAGACTTTGAGCCGCGAGCGAGAACCTCCCAGGTGAGACCGCCCTCTTTCAGCTCGAGCCGGGCCGCCACCGCGTCTACGCCGTCGGCCGAGGTGCCGGACATTAGCCCGAGGACGACCATCGGCGGGAGGGCATTCATTGAGCACCCTCAAGCGCAGGCCCGGAGGTGCCGAGGAGGACGCGGCGCGCCGAATTCTCCCTCATTCCACGCTCTCCCGCAACGCCTCATGGAACGCCACCCGTAGCTCGGCGATGCCCGTGCGCCGGCTGCGATGTGGATGTACCCGGTTGGTGAGCAGTACCGCGAAACTCTCGGCGGCGGGGTCCAGCCATAGCGAAGTTCCGGTGAAACCGGTGTGCCCGTATCCTCGTGCCCCGCGCCCCGCGAAGCATCCGTCAACCGCCAGCATCCAGCCCAAGCCGCGCCGAGTCCCGTCCTCGCCCCGCGCTTGCTCATTTGTCGCTTCGACCAGAATCTCCTCACGCCCCAACCGTTCATCGAGCTCGAGCCACGCCCTGCAGTAGCGGGCCAGATCAGCGGCCGTGCCGAAGAGGCCGGCGTGACCAGCGACCCCCTCCCACACCGTTGCGTTCTCGTCGTGTACCTCGCCCTCCAGCAGGCGGCCACGCCAGCCGCACTCTTCGGTGGCGGCAACCGGGACACCGGTCAGCGGACCGAAGCTCGTATCGTTCATCCCCAACGGGGTGTAAACCTGCTGTTCGGCGAACCGATCGAGCCGCTCGCCGGCCACCCGCTCCACCAGGGCGCCAAGCAGCATGAATCCCAAGTCACTGTAGACAACCTCTTCGGGTTGCTCGAGCGGGGTCTGCAGCACCGCAGCCAGCGCCGTACGGCGATCGGACAGCTGAGCGAAGAGGGGACGCCAAGCCGGCAGGCCCGAGGTGTGGCTGAGAAGCCGGCGTACGGTAGCGTTCGCCAGGGAGGGCGTCTGGAACCAGCCGGCGTTGCTGAAATAGCGGCCCACCTCGTCGTCGAGCGCCAACTCGCCCTCCGAAACCAGGCGCAGGATCGACGGCAGTGTGGCTACCACTTTGGTGAGCGAAGCGAGGTCGTAACGGGTGTTAGCGGTTACCGGTGGGCCGTCCTCTCGGCTCATCCCTACGCTCGTCGGCCGTTCACCCCCGAGCGGCTTGCCTACTGAACCGATGCTCGAACGGCCCCAGCGGCCACCGGCAAGCGCAACCGCACCGGGGGCCACTCCAGCTTCGATTGCGTCTCGCACAACTCTTTCGGCCTTGGTCGGGACGGTCATTGCGCGACAGTAGCACGGTGGACCCCTACGCCCCGCCCCGATCGAGCGCTGCAATTGACCGCGGTGGTCTAGGACTGGTATAGTCACGCCACGACTAGTTGCACTACCGGTTCAGGCAGCGGGCCTGTCGCCCGGAAAGTTGGACAATAAGACGGTTGGAAGCCTCGCGCGCCATCGGCTCGCGAGGGATCGTTCTCTAGAAGGAGGCAGGCATGCGAAGGCTCAACACGGTTCTCCTCGCCGCAACCCTATTCGGATTCGTCTTAGCCCAGTCGGGGACGCTCGAACTTGCAGTGGACCAGTCGCCGGTGGGCCTCGACCCGCATAAGGTGACGGCCTTTTCCAGTTTTGCCGTGATCGGACAGATTTATGACGGCCTGCTGGAGGCAAATTCCGATCTGCAACTCGAGCCGGCCTTGGCCGAAAGTTGGAAAGTTTCCGAGGACGGCCTCATTTACACATTCATGCTGCGTGATGACGTGACTTTCCACAACGGCCGCCCGATGACCGCCGCCGACGTCGTCTACTCGTTCGAACGGATCATGGCCGAGGAGACGGCGTCGCCTCAGGCGAGCCGCTTCAATGTCGTGTCTGGAGCGCGGGCAGTGGACGACCATACTGTGGAGTTTTCCCTCTCCGAGCCGTTCGCGCCCTTCCTCTCCAATCTCACTAACTTGAGCGTCGTCCCCCGCGAAGTCATCGAAGAGCACGGCGATCTTCAGCAGGTGGCGGTGGGAACCGGTCCCTTCATGCTCGGCGAGATCGTCCCCGACACATTCGTAACGCTCGAGGCCAACCCCGATTACTATCGCGACGGCCAGCCGGTCGTGGCGGGCATTCGTTACCACGTGGTACCCGAGGCCTCCACCCGCGCGGCGGGACTTCGCACCGGCACCTATCACCTACTGCCTGATGTCGATCCTGCCACCGCACAGACGCTCGAGCGCGCCCCCGGGGTCACCATGTTGGGAACGCAGGATCTGTCCTACGTCCTGATGGGCATCAACGCCGGCCGTGAACCGTTCGGCGATGTGAGGGTAAGGGCAGCCATCAACTACGCGATCGACCGTGAGGAGATCGTCGAGGCCGTCTACTTCGGCGATGCGGTTCCTGCAGGACCCCTGAGCCCGGCGCTGGTGGATTGGGCGCTTCCCCCCGAGGAGTACTACTGCTACGACCACTCGGCCGAGCGCGCCCGTGAACTGCTGGCCGAGGCCGGCTATCCGGACGGAATAGAGCTCGAGATCCTCACGTTCGGAACCATCAAGGTGGTTTCCGACGCGGCGCAGGTGCTGCAGGCCCAACTCAGAGAGGCCGGAATAGATGCGAGCGTCAACGTTGCGGAGTTCGGCACCTTCGTTCAGGACTGGAGCAACTCGAACTTCGACATGTTCGTGAGTCTCAACGGCGGAACGCTCGACCCAGACGGCTACCTCTACCGCACATTTCGCTCCGACGGCTCCACGAACGTCTTCAACTACGGCGATCCACAGGTCGACGAACTGCTCGATCGCGGCCGTACCACGGTGGACGAGGAAGCCCGGCAAGAGATCTACAATGAGCTGCAGCAGCGTCTCGCCTGCGAAGGGCCCATCGCACACGTCACCTACGGCACTCTTTTCAGCGCTCATACCGACGAGGTGCAGGGCTTCCAACAGATGGCCAGCCGTGGGCTGCGCTACCTCCGAAACGTGACGCTGGAGTAGTTCCGCCGCAGCGGTGCATATTGCCCGTGGCAAGCGTCCATGCGTGATCCGTTACCGGTCGGTCTCCCGGCCGGTAACAAAAGTGTGAACTCAACGTGACCAGCTACATCGTTCGCCGCCTAATCGACCTCGCCTTCGTCCTCTTCGGCGTTTCGGTGCTGGTGTTTCTCATCATCCGGCTGATACCGGGCGACGCCGTGGCGATCATGCTGGGCGCCAACACCGACATCACGCCGGAGAGGGTGGCGGCGCTACGTCGCAGCCTGGGTCTCGACCTACCGATCTGGGAGCAGTACGGCCAGTGGATAGCCGGGGTAGTGCAGGGCGACCTGGGCAGAAGCATCTGGACCGGCCGCTCCGTTACAGGCGAAATCATGGCCCGCTTGCCGGTCACTCTGGAGATCACCTTTCTGGCGCTCCTGTTCGCGCTGCTCGCATCGTTCCCGCTCGGTGTTGCTGCCGCCCAGGCTCGCGGCTCTGCCTCCGACGCCGCCGTCCGAGTGGTATCTATCATCGGTCTCACCCTTCCGTCGTTCTGGGTAGGCGTCCTGATGCTCTACTTCGTCTCGCTCTATCTGCCTTCCTGGTCCACGATCGGTTACGTACCCTTTTCGGATGACCCCTTGGGCAACCTCTCGCGAATGGTGCTGCCGGTAATCGCCGTGTCGCTGCCGATGATCGCCGGGCTGAGCCGAATTCTGCGTTCGAGCCTCCTGGAGGTGCTCCGCCTCGACTACATCCGCACGGCACGAGCCAAGGGAGTGAGCGGGCACAGCCAGCTCTACAAGCACGCCTTGCGCAACGCACTGATCCCCGTCATCACCGTGATCGGCGTGCAGGTGGGATACCTGCTGTCCGGGGTGGTCGTAATCGAACAGGTGTTCGCGATCCCCGGCCTGGGCCGGTTGGTCATCGGGGCCATCAACGAACGCAACTACCCGCTGGTGCAGGGGATCATTCTGGTCGTCACCGGGGTGTTCGTACTGGTCAACCTGCTCGTTGACCTCGCGTACGCTTGGATCGATCCGCGAGTGGAGTACAGCTGATGTTGGGTAGCCTGGGCCGGCTGTGGCGAAACCCCGTGGGATTCCTGGGCTTCGCTATCTGCGTCCTGGTCGTGTCCGCCGCACTCCTGGCACCGCTCCTCAGTACCCACGATCCTCTGGCGCAGGAGATCAGTGACCGGTTCGAGGGTCCCGGGGCCCTCTACCTGTTAGGGACGGACAACTTCGGCCGAGACCTCTTTTCGCGGCTGCTCTTCGGCTTTCGTACCAGCATTCTGGTCGCCTTCGGGGCTGTTGGCCTCGCGGCCTCGGCAGGCTCGCTCATCGGGCTGGTCGCTGCCTATCTTGGTGGCTGGACCGACCGAATTCTCATGCGCCTGATGGATGTACTGCTCGCCTTCCCCATCATCCTGCTGGCCATAGCGGTACTGGCCGTCCTGGGCCCCGGCAGCGTCAATACCGCGCTCGCAATCGGGATCGTCTATCTGCCCATCTTCGCCCGTTTGGCCCGCGCTCCCGCGCTCAGCATTCTCTCCTGGGACTACGTGTCGGCCGCCCGTGCGCTTGGCGCGCGTGGCCCCCGCATCGTGCTGCGCCACGTCACCCCCAACGTTCTCGCTCCGCTCCTGGTCCAGGCCACGCTGTCGCTCTCCACGGCCATCCTCGTCGAGGCGTCGCTCTCATTTCTTGGCCTGGGCACGCAACGTCCAACGCCCTCTCTAGGCCTGATGCTCTCGGAAAGCCGTGACTTCATGCTCCTCTCGCCTTGGGCGTCGGTCTTCTCGGGCCTGGCGATCCTGCTGGCGTCGCTGGGGTTCAACCTGTTTGGCGATGGGTTGCGCGATCTGCTCGACCCCTCCTTGAGAGGTACAGCATGACCTGGCTCGCTCTTGCATTGGGCGCCGGATTGGCAAGTGCCGTCAACGTCTGGGCATCGAAGGGCCTGGTGGCCCGGGTACGGCCACCGGTAGCTGCAGGTGTCGTTCACTTCACCGGCGGCCTGATCTGTTTGGCGCTAGTTCCGCTCACCGGTGGGGGACTTGGTCCG
Source organism: Trueperaceae bacterium (assembly GCA_040905665.1). Lineage (GTDB taxonomy): Bacteria > Deinococcota > Deinococci > Deinococcales > Trueperaceae > DASVCN01. The sequence goes on along the minus strand of JBBDRD010000048.1, from coordinate 57,217 downwards.
GTATTGGCGAACGCCGCAGGATTGGCTCTCATGACCGGCGCCTACGTGGCCGGAAATCTACTCTACTTTTCCGCCCTGGCGGAGGCGCAGCTATCCGAGATAGACCTGCTCCTGCGAAGCTCGGCCTTGTGGACTTTCGTGGGCGGAGTGGTGCTACTGGGTGAGCAGGCTGCCTACACTACAGTTCTCGGAGCTGCGCTCATCCTAGCCTCGCTGGCGCTGCTTTCGAAGAGTGGCCGCTTCACCTTCGACCGGGCACAGTGGTTGGCCCTGGCGGCGGCGCTGGCCTTTGGCGCCGGCAACGTCATCGACAAAGCGCTCAGCCCGCACTTTCCCCCGCTAGGGTACACGGCGCTCAATCTGCTTCTCACGGGGATCGGAGTGCTCGTGCTGATCAGGCCGCGGTTGCCGGAGTTGCGCCGGCGAGTGCTGTGGGGCAAGGCATCGTGGCTGGTCGCGGCCACCTTCGCCCTCACCCAGCTCCTGCTGATCCTCGCCTTCGCCGCCGGTGGCGGTGCGGGGCAGGTCATTCTCGCTGCCCAGATCCGCATGTTCGTGCTGGTGGCTGTTGGCGTAGTGCTGCTTGGCGAACGGGACCGGTTGGGCCGCAAGATTCTGGCGGGCGTGGCGATGGTCGCGGGAGTCTACTGGCTGGCCGCCGGGGCCGTGCGATGATCTGTCCCATGCCCACCGCTTCGGTCGCATGCTCGCAAGGAGCAGCGCCGTGACCGGCTACAAGCTCAACATCGACAAGAGCCTTCCTACGCCCGCCTATCTGCAGTTGCGCGAACAGTTGGGCCGGGCGATAAGGAGCGGTGAGCTGGCGCCGGGAACCGCACTCACATCCGAACGCGAGCTTTCGGAATCGTTGGTTCTCTCGCGGATGACTGTTCGACGGGCATTCGAAGAACTCGTGGCCGAGGGTCTGGTGGAGCAGCGGCAGGGCTCGGGGACCTTCGTTCGGCGAGGTCCTGTGGAGCAGACGATCGACCGCTTGCAGGGATTCGGCGAGGAGGCGACGAGGCTGGGACTGCGTCCCGGAAGCCGGGTGCTCGAAATAGGCAAGCACCCTGCCGATCCGGCCACCGCAAGCTGCCTGGAAGTGCAGCCCGGGGAACCGCTCTTGCGCCTCACGCGGCTGCGAACCACCGATGAAGCTCCACTGGCTTTGCAGATCGCGCACCTGGCGCCAGCCCTGGCGGGCTTGTCACTCGAGCTGCTGAACGAGCTGGGCTCGCTCTACCGCACGATCAGCGCCCAGTATGGAGTCGAAGCATTTCGAGCACGTCAGACGATCGCAGCTCGAATGCCCACCGGCCGCGAGAGGGCGCTTCTGCAGCTCGAGCCGGGGATTCCGGTGCTGGCGCTGGAGCGCACGACCTACGACGCCCAGGATCGGCCGTTCGAATTCGTTCGCAGCGCCTACCGAGGCGACCACTACCGCATGGCTCTCGACCTGCGGTCGGCAACGACTTGAGAGGGGAGCGAAAGGCGCCGATGGAGAATGAGAACGGGGCAACCGAGGCAAGCAGCGAACGCTTCAAGGAACTGGATCGGTGGCCCTTGAACCGCACACTGGAGGAGCTGGTGGCCGCCAACAGGCGAGCGGTGGAGGCGGTCGAGAGGGCTCTGCCGCAACTCGAGGCGGCCGCCGGCGCAATAGTGGAGCGCGTCGCCGTGGGTGGCCGGCTGGTATACGCCGGCGCCGGGACGTCCGGACGAGTGGCGCTACAGGATGCCGCCGAGCTGCCTCCGACTTTCGGCTTCGATCGAACGGTTGTCCTGATTGCCGGCGGAATCGACGCCGGCGCCAGAGCCCGGGAAGGCGCCGAGGACGACGTCGACGCCGCTGCGTTTGACATCGCCGCGGCGAACGTGAGCTCCATCGACACGGTTATCGGCATCGCCGCGAGCGGCCGAACGCCGTACACGGTGGCAGTGCTGCATGCTGCGGCGGAACGAGGCGCGCTTACCGTAGGTATGTCGAACAATCCGGGAACGCCGCTGCTCGAAGTAGCCGACTTCCCGGTCTGTCTCGAGACGGGACCAGAGGTGCTGGCCGGCTCCACCCGCCTGGCGGCCGGCACCGCTCAGAAGGTGGCGCTCAACGCCCTGTCAACCGCAGTTCTCGTCCAACTGGGCGGCGCCTACCGCAATCTGATGATGGGCATGGCCGCTTCGAACACCAAGTTGCGGCAGCGGGCGGTAGCGATCGTAGCCGGTGCTGCCGGCACCGGAGAAGATAGCGCAAGGCAGGCGTTGGAGACCGCTAGCGGTTCGATACGAGTGGCGATAGTGTGTCTACGGGCGGGCATCGAGCCTACAGCAGCACGGAAACTGCTCGAGGCCCATCAGAACCGAGTTCGTGACGCACTGGAAGCGATGGGAGTGGATAGCGCGTGAGCCACCTGGAGAAGGAGATATTCGAACAACCGGCAGTCCTGCAACGGCTGCTCGAGAGTGACGAACCGAAGCGCGTGGCGGGTGTGTTGCAGCAGGCGAACTGCCCTTTCATCGTCACCCTTGCCCGGGGATCCTCGGATAACGCCGTCACCTTTTTCGCTTATTTGGCCGGAAGGTACCTGGGCTTGCCGGTCGCCAGCCTGCCGCCCAGCCTGCTCACCATCTACGGCTCCTCGATGAAGGTCGACAAGGCGTTGGCAATCGCCGTGAGCCAGTCGGGGCGCTCGGAGGATGTGCGCCTGTCACTGGAGGCGCTCGAGATCGCCGGGGCGCTGAGCGTGGCGATCACCAACGACGCCGGTAGCCCTCTGGCCGCTACCGCCGACCACCACCTGTCACAGCACGCGGGCGAGGAGCAGGCGGTGGCGGCCACCAAGACCTTCACCAGCCAGATGCTGCTGCTGGCGCTGCTCGTCGCTCACTGGTCGCAGGACGGCGACCTGCTCGCCGCGCTCGAAGCCGTGCCGGGAGCGATGCGCAAGTTGCTGGCGGAGCGGGACGCGGTGGGCCATGCGGCCCTTCGTCTCACTCACGCGACCGACGCATACGTTTTGGGCAGAGGATTCTCCTATGCGGCGGCTCAGGAGGTTGCGCTCAAACTCAAGGAGACGAGCTACATGGGGACCCAGGCCTACTCGAGCGCCGAATTCCAACACGGACCCATCGCCGCCGTTTCACCCCGTGAGCCGGTCCTGTTGTTAGCTACCGGCGACGCAACACGGGAGTCGAACGCTCAGGTGTCCGCGCGGCTTCACGAGCTCAAGGCCGACCTGACGGTCGTGAGTAGCGAGCGGGAGCTGTTGGCGAGCGCCCACGCGGCGATACCTCTGCCCCAAGGGCTGCATTCAGCGACCGAGGCGTTCCTACTGGTGTTGATTGGTCAGCTGTTGGCCCTGCATCTCGCGGTGGCGCGCGGTTACGACCCGGACCGGCCCCGCAACATTTCAAAGGTCACCAGAACGATCTAGTGTCGGGAGAACTCATCGCTTTAGCCAGCATTCCTTTAGTCCGCATTCGTAGCGACCTCGGCGAGACATACGACAGGGAGACACGGTGAAGGAGTTACACGGACGAATACTCACGCCGGCCGGGCTGCTGCGAGGGACCGTTCGCTTTGACGACAGAATCGTGCAGATCGAACCGGCCGAGGTCGACGGGCCGCTGATCGTGCCGGGATTCATCGACGGACACGTTCACGGGGGCGGAGGTGGCGACACCATGGACGGCGCCGAGGGGGTACGGAAGCTGGCGCGCTTTCACCTCTCGCACGGGACCACCACCATTCTGCCTACCACCATGACCAATCCCTGGGAGAAGGTGCTGGCCGCGCTCGACGGGGTGTCCCAGGTGCGGTCTGCGCCTTCCGCCGCCGGAGCCGATGAGGTCCTGCTCCCCAACATTCCAGGCGCACACCTAGAAGGACCGTTCATCAGCCACGAACGCCTGGGTGCCCAGCCGCCCTTCACGCTGCATCCCGAGCCCGAACTCGTCGAGGAGGTGCTGGGCCGTGATGTGGTGCGGGTCGTTACCCTGGCGCCGGAGCTGCCTGGAGCGTTTCGTGCGGCGCGAATGTTCGCCGGGGCGGGCGTGCGGGTGAGCGTGGGCCATACGGCGGCCGACTACGAGACGGTTCGCGAACTGGCGAGAGCGATGCGTGAGGCGAGTGCAACCTACGGCTTCACGCACCTCTTCAATGCCATGGGCGGGATCGCCGGCCGGGAGCCGGGGGTGGCAGGGGCGGCGCTGGCACTGGTCGAAGCCCACGCCGAGCTGATCTTCGACGGGCACCATGTAGCCGAGGGGAGCCTGCACGCGACCCGGGCGGCCAAGGGCAGGCGACTTCACTTCGTGAGCGACTGCATCCGGGCCGGAGGGCTAGGCGACGGCCCCAGCGAACTGGGTGGCCTGGAGGTAACCGTGAAAGGGGGCGCGGCGCGACTCGCGGACGGAACCCTCGCCGGGAGCGTCCTTACCCTGGACCAGGCGCTGCGCAACGCCCTGCGAGTTGGCGTGCCGCTCGCCGAGGCTACCGACCTCGTGTCCGGTTCGCCGGCGCGCTATCTGGGCCTCTCCGATCGCGGCCAGATCGCGGTGGGCTTGCGGGCGGACTTGGTGGAGCTGGATGACGAGTTCGAGGTGAGGGGCGTTTGGGTTGGCGGGCGCCAGGTATGACGAGCCCAGGCATGACCAGGCTTGGGGCAAGCATGAGCAGCCGGTGGCGAGCATGAGCAGCCGGTGGCGGGTGTGACCAGCCTCCCGTCCAGCCGGGAAGTCGCATTGTTGGAGGCGATCCACGCCAGCGCGCCGATGATGGTGATGGAGTTCTCCGGCGCCGGGGCGCAGTCGTTGTGGTGGCTGCACAGCGTAGCGGGCTCGTCACGCACCGTGCTGGAGGCGACCGACCGCTACACGCCGAACTCGCTCATCGAGGCGGTCGGGTTCGTCCCCGAACGCTTCACCTCCGCCGAAGTCGCTAGCGCCCTTGCCCATCAGGCGGGGGACCGCGCCGTGAAGCTGGCTGCCGCCGGCACACCCACCTTCGGCCTGGGACTCACCGCGACCATCGCTACCGATCGCGTCAAGCGCGGCGAGCATCGCTGTGAGCTGGCCGTGCAGGATCACTTCGGGAGCAAGAGTTACGGCCTGCAGTTGGCGAAGGGGGAGCGGGACCGAGCGGGGGAGGAGGCGTTGGTGAGCCGACTGGTTATCCGGGCGATCGCCGATGCTTGCGGTGTCCTTAGCGCGCCTGCTCCCGAGCTGCTCCCAGGCGAGGAGTTGCGGCGTCATCTGGAGCCGCAGGGGCCGGCCGCGGAGTTCATGCAAGGACGACGGGAGTCGCTGTTGGTGCTGCCCGATGGGCGGATCGGCGAGGAGCTTCCGCACGACGCCGCCCTCCTGAGCGGCTCCTTCAATCCACTACACCGCGGGCACTTGCGGCTCGCGCAGGCGGCGGGGGACCGGCTAGGGGTTCAAGTCGTTTTCGAGCTTCCCTTGGTGAATGCCGACAAGGCCGAGATCGGGCTCGTCGAAGCGCGCCGACGCGCCACGCAGTTTCTTGGCCATGCGCCCGTGCTGCTCACGCGCGCGCCGCTCTTCAGCGAGAAAGCCCGCCTCTTCCGGGGCCGCAGCTTCGTCGTGGGGATCGACACCGCAGCGAGGTTGCTCGAGCGGCGGTTCTACAGTTCGGATGAGCGGGGTTCGGATGAGGGGCGGGCCGCGGCGATGGAGGAGTTACGCGGTTCCGGGGCACGCTTCCTGGTGGCCGGAAGGTACCGCGATGGCGCCTTCCTCACACTCTCCGACCTCGACGTGCCAGAGGAAGCGCATGGACTGTTCCAGGCCCTGCCGGAGGAGGCATTCCGGGAGGATCTGTCATCGTCGGAGTTGCGTGACAGGTGGTCCGTGCGCCCCTGAGGAGAAGCCCCCGACGTTATCCTTCGATTTGGAGGACAACATGAACTACCGTTACCTGGGACACTCCGGGCTCAAGGTTTCAGAACTTTCTTTTGGCGCCTGGGTGACTTTTGGAGATCAGATCGACGAGGAAGTCGCTTACGAGTGCATGGACGCCGCCTATCGGGCCGGCGTCAACTTCTTCGATAATGCCGAGGTTTACGCCAACGGTGCGGCCGAAACCATGATGGGCAACGTCCTCGAGCGGACCGGCTGGAAGCGTTCCGACCTGGTGGTCTCAACCAAGATCTTTGGGGCGGAGAGGGGCCCAACGACCGCGGACTCTCACGTAAGCACCTCGTCGAGGGAACACATGCTTCTCTGGCACGCCTAAAGCTCGATTACGTCGACCTGCTGTACTGCCACCGGCCCGACCCCCATACGCCCATCGAGGAGACCGTGCGAGGGATGAATTATCTCGTCGATCAGGGGAAGGCGTTCTACTGGGGAACATCGGAGTGGTCGGCCGAGCAGATACGCGAAGCGCACGAGGTTGCGCGGCGCGAGCATCTGGTGGGGCCGGTCATGGAGCAGCCGCAGTACAACCTGTTCAACCGAGCCCGGGTCGAGACGGAGTACACGCGGCTATACGACGCGTTCGGCCTGGGACTGACTACATTCAGTCCTCTCGCCAGCGGTGTCCTCACCGGCAAGTACAACGACGGGGTACCCGAAGGGAGCCGGTTGGCGACGGAGGGCTACGAGTGGCTCCGCAAGCGCCTCGAGTCGCCGGAGGGACAGGCGCAGGTGGAGGCGGTCCGCAAGCTCACGCCGCTCGCCCAGGAGCTGGGCGGCACCACCGCGCAACTCGCTCTCGCCTGGTGCCTCAAGAACCCCAACGTGTCATCGGTAATTACCGGCGCCAGCAAGCCCGAGCAGGTGGAGCAGAACATGAAGGCGTTGGAGCTGGTGGACCGGCTGACTCCGCAAGTGCTCGAGCGCATTGAAGAGATCGTTGGCTCGCGGCCTAAGGCGTTGCCGGATGCGCGCGACTAGTCGATCGCGCCAACTGAGGTGGTTGGGGGTGGCGGGGCCGTTTCGTGCCTTTATCGTGAGATGATGGCAAAGTGCGCCTGCTTGTCATCTCAGATGTTCACGCTGATGCCGGCTCGCTCGAGCGTGTTCTGGCCCACGCCGAGAGGCACGGTTGGGACGAAGCGGTTTTTCTGGGTGACGCCGTGGGTTACGGCGGGGAGGCCTCGGCGGCGCTCTCACGGCTCCGCTCCCTTCCTTATCGTGCGGCCCTCAAGGGTAACCACGAGGCGATGTTGGGAGAGCTGCGCCGAGGGCGCCGGCCCAATGCCGGCAAGGCGATTGTTGAAACATTGGCGCAGCACCTCGAGCAGCTGAACGCCGAGGATCTGGGTTTCCTCGACTCTCTGCAGACGGTGTACCTGGAGGATGGTTGGGGCGCGGTACATGGCGCGTTGCGCACCCCGTTCGAGTACCTGATAAGCGTGCCCACTGTCCGCTCGAACGCCAGCCACATGAAGCGAGATGTCTACTTCGTCGGGCATACACACGTGCCGGCCGCGTACTTGCAGGAGCCGGGCGGCGAATGGCGGGTGCGGCCCTTCACCGGGGCGGCCGGTAGCGTGAAGGTGCCTCCCGGTGGCCGAGCTTTCCTCAACCCGGGCGCGGTGAGCCTTCCCAGGGACGGCGTGCCAGGTAGTTCCTATGGGATTTATGACGAGGACGGGCGGGAGCTCGCTATTTACCGTGTGAGTTGAGGTTCACCAGATAGAAGAAGCGCCGCCCGGTTAGAGCGGCGCCTTCCTGGCTTGAAAGTTTGAGTCAATTACTACTGGCCGTCGGCCTCCTCGGCTCCCTCATCCTCGTAGGCGTCTCCACCCTCGCCTTGGGGAGCGTCGTCCGCAACGTCATCGTTGGCTGGGTCATCCGGGTCTCCTTCACCGTCACCGCCCATAGATTCATCATCAACGTCGTCGCCCTCGACGGCGTCGTCGCCTACAACCTCATCGCCGTCGCTGGGGCTTTCCTGCTCTCCCTCTTCGCTCACACCCATGCCGGGCGCCATCTCGGTTCCGGTGAGGAAGAACTCCTCGGTAATGACTCCTCCGTCAGCACCGCCGCCGCCGGCTACCTCTTCGAAGTCGGTATTGAACCACCCGGCGTACGCTTCGAACTCCTCAGCAGATACGATCCCGTCCGCATCCGCATCGAGGCTCGAGAACATATTGCTCGCGTACTCCTCGGCGCTCAGCATGCCGTCATTGTCGGCGTCCCATCTATCGAAGATGGTGGACGCGATGCGCGGAATGAACTCTTCCTCGCCGGTGATTAGGCCGTCACCGTTAGCGTCGGCCTTCACGAACGAGTGCTGCTCCATGTTCAGATTGAAAGTTTGAACGGCCTGTATGTAGCTGTCGACCCGGAGTCCTTCACCTTGGCCGGCAATCAGCCCGTACAGCGCGCTTCCGAACTCGTCCTCGCTCAGGAGTTCGTCGGTATCGGAATCGAAGGCTGAGAAGGTCCAAGCCTGACCACCGGGGGCACCGCCACCAGCAATTTCGCTCCCGTCCGCGGCATCTTCTGCGCCAGCATCCTCGGGCATGGCGTCACCGCCAGCAGCGTCTTCACCGACTGGTTCACCGTTGTCAGCGCCGTCGTCACCAACGTCGTCACCGACCGCGCCCTCAGCCGCGTCATCCCCGACCGGTTCGTCTGCGCCGCCATCCTCGCCAACCGCGCCTTCATCCTCGTTTGTTTCTATTTCGGCGGCATCTTCTTCCCCGGAACCGTTCTCACTGCTTTCGGCCGCAGGGTCACCACCTCCCTCGTTTTGGCCATCACCATCCTGCCCGAGAGCTGTGGCGCCCCACAACAGCATCAACAGTGCGAGTAAGATTCTAATCTTTGTCATCGATCTTCCCCCGTTCCTTCCCCCATTCGACCTGGTGTAATAACCCGGCCATCCTGCCGGGCACGATACAACCATAGGCCTCCGAACTCGCGACCGAACGTGATCCAGGGCATAATGCCTGGGTCGAGTCTCAGTTCGGCCCTGGCCGAGGCCAGCCTCGGACCTAACCTCGGATCGAACTCGTCCACAAGTACCTCTGCGATGCGGTTTTCCAGGCCCCTCCGTCTTTTGATTCGAGAGTACAGCGACGATGAGCACTACGCCTCGAACCCGCCCGGGAATGTATGCGAGCAGTCGCGAGCGGTAAAGGATGCGTTCATATCGCCCTGCTTCTGATTGACCAGCCAGTGGGCGACGGGTGTATCATGCTCTCTGCGCCATGATGGTTCTTTACATTCAACCGCCTAGCGTGCTTGTGTGATGTGGATCGGGACAAATGTCCCCTCCGCCTGGCTCGCCGGCTATGGCACGGCCGTTCGGCGCCTAATGGAGCGCAGCGGTTTATGTTGCGTGCGGCAAGGGCGGGACTATTCAGTCACGTACGAGACGGGGTTGCTCTGGTAGGCGCGGAGCGAAAGGAGAAGCGGGATGTTTAGGCAGCAAGTATTGATCGGAGGGTTGACCGCGTTCCTAATGGCAGGAATCATTGGCTCCTCGGCGTTCGCGCAGGTGAGCGTTGCGGAGCACGAGGAGCACGGTCCTCACCTCGTTGATGGTGAAGGGAAGAGCCTCTACGTTTTCCTGGGCGACGCAGAAGTAGAGGGGAGCGCGTGCGATGCTTCGTGCGCAGCCGCTTGGCCCCCATTAACTACGACCGACGGTGCGGATGAGGGCGCCGAGGCGGACGAGTCGCTCCTCGGGACCATCGAACGTGCGGATGGCACTCTTCAGGTCAGCTATGATGGCTGGCCGCTCTACCACTACCTCGCCGACCGCAGTGCCGGAAGCACTGCAGGGCAGGCCCTGGGCGAAGAGTGGTACCTGATTGCGCCCGATGGAACGGTCATCGGTGCCGACCTCGCTTCCACTGGCGAGGAGGTGGAAGACGAGGAATCCGCCTCACAGGCAGAGGGGGATATCGACCTCGAGGCCCTCATGGCCGAAGGGGAATCCATCTATTCCTCGATGTGCGCCGGCTGCCATGGGGCCAATGGCGATGAAGTAAATGCCTCTCACGTCACCCGCATCACTGAGGCCGACAGCACTGTCGGCGACGCCCCGCGCCTCATTCGTCAGATCATCTACGGAGGCGCCTACATGCCTAGCTTCGGGAACGTGCTCTCGAATGAGCAGGTGCAGGCGATCTCCACTTACGTTCGAAACTCCTTTGGGCACGACTTCGGCCCTGTCACTGATGAGGAGGTGGTAACTGAGCGGGAGCGATTCGATTGATGCCCTCCTCCTGCCAGCTCGAAAATCGACTTGACGTTGACTGTTATCGGTGTTCCATAAGTATCCTTCCCTAGGAGGTTAGAAAATAGTGAATTCGAAGATATTACGAGGCGCCCTAGCTACGCTCGTGGCCGGTTCGCTCACATTGGGCGCAGCTCAGACGTACGAGCAGCTCATCAATCCCCCTGCCGAAGAGTGGCCCCAGTACGGCCGCAACGTCATGCAGCAGCGCTACAGCCCGCTCGACCAGATCAACACGTCGAACGTCGGCGATCTCGGTTTGGCTTGGGCCCGTGACTTGGGATTCCAGCAGACCCACCAGGGCAGCCCGTCCGTTTGGGATGGAGTCATGTACGTGTCCACCCAAACCGGCGTCATCGCCCTCGACGGGACCAATGGCGACGTCGTGTGGGAGTACAGTTCGCCCAATGAAGGCGAAGTAATAACCGACTCTGCAGTTCGAGGCAGCCCGCTTGTCTTCGACGGTATGGTCTTCTTCAACCTTCGGCACGGTGTCACTGTCGCGGTCGACGCCGAAAGCGGTGAAGAGGTGTGGTCGGCTGCGGTAACGGACGCAGAGCTCAACGAAGGATTTTCGACGCATCCAATCATAGCCGACGGGAAGCTCGTGGTTGGCCGTACAGGCGGCGATTCGGGCGGCGCCCCGGGCAAGATCGACGCTCTCGATATGGAGAACGGCGAGATCCTCTGGACGTTCGATATAGTCCCGACCGACCCAAGCCATCCAGTTTACGACACCTGGACGAATCCGCCGAGCTGGGAAACCGGCATCGGTGGCGGCTCGGCCTGGAACGCTGGAGCTTACGATCCCGAGACCAACTCCGTCGTGTACGGTACCGGCCAACCGACGCCTTGGGACCGTGTCTCCGACGCGCGTCAAGACGAAGATGGGACAGTAAGCGCGGATCTCTACACCGCGAGCTTCGTTAGCCTCGATGTCGACACCGGAGAGTTGAACTGGTTCCACCAGGTTGTCCCCGGCGACGAGTGGGACTACGACCAGCATACGGTGCCGATCTTCGCCGATCTCGAGATCGAGGGTGAAGAGCATCGTGTGGCTATCCTTGCGACCACCACCGGTTTCGTTCTCGTGATCGATGCCGACAGCGGCGAGATCTTGGCCGGAAACCAGGTCGCCAACGAGACCACTGTCCATCTTGGCTATGATGAAGACTGGAACCCGATCATCAACCCGGCAGCACGTTTCGAGGAGGTCGGTGACTTCTTCCGCGTTTGCCCGCACTTCCGTTGGGCCCACATCGCACCCGGTGCCTACAGCCCTGAAACGGGTCTGCTGTACCGCCCGAACCAGATCGGCTGCACAAACTTCGGTGCCGACGTTGTTCCCGACGATTGGCAGCCCGGCGAGCGGGCCTGGCGAGCTGCGTCCGGTCCTCGCGACGAATCGATGTGGTTCGAGAACCTCGGGCAGATCACCGCTGTAAACCCGGTAACCGGTGAGGTCGCCTGGGAGTGGGGCCACGACTATGGTCACGATGCTGGCCCGGCTGTAACCGGTGGAGGTTTGCTGTTCACCACCTCCCACGATCGCCGATTCCGGGCGCTCGATGCCGAAACGGGTGAGGTCCTGTTCGAGCAGGTACTCACGGCCGGCTCGCGTGCCGGCACCATCACCTATGCCGTTGATGGCGTGCAGTACGTTGCTTCGATCGTAGGCATGGGAACTCCGGGTACGGGCAACATTCCCGACTACAACCCGAACGAAGTGTCCCCGCCGGTGTCGGGTAACGCTGCAGTCTTCGTCTTCAGTTTGGACTGATGAGGAGGCCAGGGATCGAATTGACGCAGGTCCGCAAATGCGCGGTCAGTTAGCGTCATTCCTCCCGCAAGGTTCATGGGCTGGGGTCGACTCCCCAGCCCATGACTCCGTTTCCGCTTTATATTACGGCACACTATTTTGTCGCTCGGGTAGCGATCGGGCCGAGCGTTTCATGCGCCTGTTCCCGACTGAAAACTATCTAAACCATCTAATTATGACTCGTGTCGGAAAGCACGTCGAGCAGTTATTGACGTCGTCAAAGTCCAGGAGGCAATAGGATGGATGCCCGCCTTTTTACTCGAGTGCAGCCCGCAAGATGCGGTCTTGCTGCCATAGTTATCGCACTCGTTGGTTTCATCGGGACCGCAAGCGCCATCGATGAGTGGGAGATGCGGGTGTGCGCTTCCCCCTACAACGCCCCAATGTCAAGCCGTGAAAACGGGGGATTCAATAACCGGATAGCTGAAATTCTTGCAGACGAATTAGGGGCGCGTGTCACGTACGAGTGGGTTCGACTCGACGCCGCGAACGTTCAGCGAACGCTGCTGTCCGGTGAGTGCGACGTGATCGTCGGCATTGCCGAGGGCGCTTCTAATGTGCTGAGTACCGTTCCCTATCTGCGTGCGCCATATGTCTTCGTAACCAGGGAGGACTCGGGAATCGAGATCGAATCAATCAACGATCCGACCCTCCGAAACCTCCGTATCGGAACTTACCAGCAGGGCATTCCCGCTCACGTCCTTGACAGCTTGGGTATATCGGAAAATGTTACCGGTTACCCCCCTGTTGGTACGCCCGGCGGTTCCGACCTGGACGCCGAGGCGCTGCGGGCTGTTGCAGAAGGTGAGGTGGACGTCGGCATTCTGTACGGTCCTAAGGCTGCAGCGTTCGACGCCGACTCGCCGGTCGACCTTCGTATCGAGCCGGTGACGCCCGAGGTGATTTCCGGGCCGTCACTTATCGTCATGTCACGCACGTGGACGATTGGCGTTCGCCCTGGAGACGATGCGTTCCGTGACCGGCTCAATATTGCGCTCGGCGAGCGCTGGGAGGAGATTCGTGCAGCGATTGCCGAATATGGAGTTCCACAAGCCGACGTTGCACCTCCGTTCATTGGCGACGTGACTAGGGAAGAGGGTACGAGTGTAGGGGTAATCGTGCCTGGAGAAACCGGTGGCGTAGTTGCCAGTGTCAGCATAGGCGAGCCGGCGCGACGTGGTGCTATTTTGGCCGAGTCGGTGCTCTCGCAGATCGATCGGGGTGAAGCCGATTCCAAGGTTCTCTATGCCAACGCTCCAACCGATGAGGCGGCCTACCGAGCGGCAATGCGAATGGTTGTCACCGAGCGGGTTGGAGCGATCGTGGGAGGTTTCGGTGCGGAGCAGGCGCAACGACTAGGCGAAATCGCCACCGAGGCCGAGATTCTGTTCTTCAATGTAGCGGCCACCTCAACCCATCTGCGGCGAATCTGCTCTCAGAACACTTTTCACATCGAGGCCAGTAGCGCCATGCTCGCCGACGCCGCTGCCGCTTGGTACGCGGATGAGGGAGTGACCGATTGGTTCCTCGTGCACGAGGACTCTCCCGCAGGAAATGCGCTTCTGGGCCACCTGGAAGAGTCTTTGGCAGGTGAGGGTGAACGTCGGCTCGTTGGTGTTGCTGCCGCCGAGCCCTCGCAGTTCCTGTATTCGGAGGTGATCGATCAGATTACGAGCTCGGGCGCCGATGGTGTGCTGCTGGCCCTGGAACCGGGTGACCAGGAGCTGTTCATCTCGCAGTTCCCTGATGAGGCGGATTCGCCAACCGTCGTCTTGATCCCGCGTTCCATGGCACAGTCGCGGGAGCTCCTGCTGCGGTTCGGTGAAGCCGCGCAACGGGCCGGGGCTGGGGTACGCCCCGTCACCTGGGACGCCTCGCTCTCGATGGACGATGCCGGCGACTTGAACTCGGCGTACCTTTCCCGAAACGCCGCTCCTATGGAGCCGACCGCTTGGACGACTTACGCTGCAGTGATGATCTTCCACCAGGCCGTCGTGGAAAATGCCGACAGGAGCGCGGAGGCGCTGACGAACTATCTGACGGCGCCGGAGCGCACGTTCGAGCTTGGCAAGGGAGTAGACCTGTCCTTCCGGCAAGGGGACCACCAGCTCCGCCAGCCCATCTACCTCGTTCACCCGAATCCCGATGTGGAGTGGAGCAGGTCGGCCGCGGTGCAAGCGGATTTGGCCGAAGTGGTTGCTCGAGTTCCAAGCTTTGGCGAAGTGAACCCCGAGGCGCTCGACAGTTTGGGTGTCACGAATCCGGATGCTGCCTGTGCTGAGTGAGCACACTACATGGAAGAGGTAGCGGACCGGAGATGATCGAGGAAAGGGAGGTACGCGCTCTTCTATGAGGCCAGAGGACCGGCAAGTCACGGGGCAAGCGCGGACGTTGCCGCTTGCTGGCCTCTTGCACAGCGTAAGAGCCGCCAGACGAAGGTGGTTTCTACGCCGATCACTGGCGAGTCTCGCCATTGCTGCCGCAGGGATCAGCGTTTTGGGTGCAACGGTAGTGGGACTCGTCGTACTCGGGCTTCTCCCACTGAGCGCACATGATGTCTCGTGGTTCATCGCCGGCATGGCATTGCTGGTCTCCGCTGCGGCAATTGGTCTCGCCTGGAGAACCACGCCTGGCGAGTCGGAGATGTTGCGGTATGTAGACGATGCGGTGGGACTCGAATCGCGATTGGTCACGGCTCGTGACCTGGAACGCCGCCCGCCTGTCCACTCCGTGTCCCAACTCCTGCACCATGCTCTATTGCGCGACCTCCAGCGCATGGAGCCCGCTATCCACGTGAAGCGCCTCGTGCCCCTGCGCTTCCTCCCGGTACATGGAATTGCATTGGTTACCATACTCGGATCGATCGCGGTTGCGAACGTAGTGGACGAGTGGAAGCCGTCTTGGGCCGCCTCGCTTGCCGAAGAGGCAGACGCTTTTGACCCTGGTTGGGGAGAGCTCGAGCGAAGTGAACTGGCGGCGGAACTCGGGGCCTTTGCCAGGGCGCTGGAGGAAGAGGCGGCAGAAACAGGTGACGCCTATACTCGCGCACTGGCTGAAAGTGCGCGGGCATTGGCACAGGACGTCGAGGATCTCATTTCTGGTCTTTCGGCCCAAGAAGCCGAGGCGGAAGTTGCGAGCCTGTTGGCCCACGTTGAGCGAGCGTTGGGGCCCAACGTGTCGGCGAGTGGTGGACGAGGTGCCAGCGTGGAGACCGAAATGAACCCTCCCGACGAAATCGCCTCTTCCGAAGATCAACCCCCACTTCCCACCGTTGGGTTCTCGCTGCCCGCGGCTGGGGCCCAGATGCAGGATGTGCTTTCGGATGTGAGGGCGGTGCGTGAGCGGCTCGAAGTAGTGCAGTCGCAGCGCATGGACAACCCCTACGGGGGTTCATTCGAGGTTGGGCGGCGAGACTCCCCTGCGAACCTCCAGGAGGCGGGAGTCGTTGGTGAGTCGGTGGACGGTGCGGCAGGTACGCCGGCAGGAGCGGCTCAGCGCTCGACGGACGCTCCGGGCGATGCCGCCGGTGCCGGCTCTCAGGATTTGGACATCGGTGAACGTACGGAGGCGGCTGCCTTCGAACGGGGCGAGGATGTGGCCTTGCCGGAGAGTGCGAACGCAAATGGTGTCCGGGTGCAGACGAGTGCCGAAGTTGGAGCAAACGCGGAGGGCAGCGCCAGTGTCGTTGGTCGCGGGGCCCAGGACGTCACCGATGGCAATCCCCCAATCGCGGTAACCAGCCGCGACAGCATCCGCCGGGACGCCGGCGGTTGGCGAAAAGAGCCGCTTGGGCCTCATGCTAGGCTATTGGCTCAGCGGTTGTTCGAACCGGAAAACATGGAGACGCAGGAGTGAAGTCAACAGCGCGCCGAGCGTCCGTTGGGAGCAGCAAAGTGGATCTCGACACTAACCGTACCCTCGACGCTGGTCATGTCGAGGAGGCCGTGCAGCGCTTGCAAGCTGCGCGTCGCGAAATTGGCCGCGTGGTCGTCGGTCAGGAAGCCGTCGTCGAGCAGCTCCTGCTGGCTCTCATAGCCGCTGGGCATGCGCTTATCGAAGGGGCTCCCGGGCTGGGTAAGACACTTCTGGCCAAAACCATGGGTTCCGTTTTCGGTCTCGAAACCAAGCGGATTCAGTTCACCCCAGACCTGATGCCAGCGGATATTACCGGTACCAACATGCTGGTACACGATACAGCTGGACGGGTACATACTCGCTTTCAGAAGGGTCCTGTCTTCACGCAGCTGCTGCTGGCGGACGAAATCAATCGCGCTACACCGAAAACCCAGTCGGCGCTTCTCGAAGCGATGCAGGAGCGAACCGTGACTGTGGCGGGAGTGGAGCATCAACTGCCGGCCCCGTTCATGGTCATGGCAACGCAAAACCCGATCGAGATGGAAGGGACCTACGTTCTACCGGAAGCGCAAGTCGACCGCTTCTTGCTGAAGATCCTGGTGGAGTTCCCTTCCGAGGATGTACTTGATGAAGTCCTCAACGCAACTACCGGTACCGAGGTGCGAAAGGTCGAGCAGCAGTTCGAAGCGAGCGATATTCTCGCACTTCACGAACTTGTGAGGGCGATGCCGGTAGCAGAGGATCTACGGCGGCGGGTATCCCGATTCGTTTTCGCGACCCATCCCGACCGTAGCGCATACGAAGAGGTACGGAGGCATGTGCGGTACGGCGTCAGCCCTCGCGGCGCCCAGTCCTGGCTATTGGCAGCAAAGGGTCACGCGTTGGTGCAGGGCCGTTTTGCAACGGATGTGACTGACCTCGACGCCACTCTCCTGCCGGCGCTACGCCATCGCGTGCAACTCCGGTTCGACGCCGATTATGAAGGGATCACAGTGGGCAATGTACTTCGCGACGTCTTTGGACGCGAAGTTGCCCGGAGCAGATGACCCTCGTCAACGACGTGCTATTGGGGCGGCTGGCACGCCGCCGGCTCTGGTCTCGCTGGGCTTCGCCAACCTCGCCGGACGGTGAAAGGCGAGGAACGCTGGCAGGTTCCGGTATGGAGTTCGCCGATCATCGGGAGTACCACGCAGGTGACGATCTTCGCCACCTGGACGCACATGCATACGCCCGACTCGGCCGCCCATATGTGAAACTCTTCGCGGCCGACCGGGGCCTCGACATTGCCGTCCTGGTCGATGCTTCGGCCTCGATGGACTACGGAAGCCCAGCCAAGCTCCAGGTGGCCTCCGAGCTGGCGACGGCGATCGCCTATGTAGGTATTGCCGCCGGTGATCGAGTGAGGCTTGGCGCCTTCGGCACCGACAACGCCCTCCGTTGGCGGCCCGTTGTCACCTCTACGAATGGCGTTCGCACGCTGGTGAAGGGACTGGATCGGCCCCTACCAGCGACCGGAAACGAACCCGACCTGCGATCGGTAGCGCTCGCGAGTAACGCCGCTTTGACTTCGACGGGCCTCACGATTGTCCTGAGCGACTGGTGGGCGTCGTCGGATCCTGAATCGACAGTACGAGCGTTTGCGAGTACGGGGCGCGAACTTGTGGCAATTCAAGTACTGGCGCCTGAGGAGGAAGAGCCACACCTACTGACCACCGGCCCGACGCGACTCGTTGACTCCGAGCTGGCGGACAGCATCGATCTATCCCTGGACGAGACCACCGAGGCCGCGTACCTGCGCGCGTTTAACAGTTGGCGACAACGATTCCAGAACTCGGTGGAAGGAGTTCGAGGACGCGTTCTCACCGTTCGTACCGATCAGGTGCTCGCCAACGTAGTCCTCGATGATTGGCGCAAAGCGGGGTTTATTCGGTGACTCTACTCCAGCCCTGGTGGTTGTTGCTTGGGCTGTTGGCGCTGCCACTGGTTCTTTGGCACGCGCGCAACCCCCGTGTGCTTACCGTTCCGAGCCTGCGCATTTGGAAGGATGTGGAGCGCGACGTAAAGCGGGCAAACGCCCCGTTGCGCCGGTTTAGTTGGCGATTCGACCGCTCTCTCTGGATGCAGTTGCTCGCTCTATTGGCACTTATGGCAGCACTCGCGGGTCCACGTCCCGCCGGACAGGTTGCGGATCATCACCTTTGGCTGATCGACCTCTCGGGAAGTATGGAATCACCCCACGGTGAGGGCACAAGGCTTCAGGCTGCAGTAGGGCGAGCAGTTGATTCGCTCGAAGCGACCGATGCTGCCTCGCGTGGCGGTCCTCTTCTCTCCGTTGTCGGAACCGGTGAGAACGTGAAGGTACTCCTGGCGCGGGGCGCTACCCCAGCGGCCGCGCAGGAGGCCGTAAGGGCAGTGGAGGTTGAGGTGGGCGGCGGGCCGGTGCATACATCCCGGGTCCGGGAGCTAGTTCGCAGCCTCGTTTCGGCCGAGGAGCAAACCCGAATAACCGTATTGACCGACTCGGCCGGAACGGCTGAAATGCAGGAGGTGCTCGAACCGTGGCTACAGGATGAGAACGTGGAGGTCGAGGTTGCGTCCGTCGGTGAAAACCTCGACACTCACGGTCTTGCGTCGGTGCGAGCGGTGCCGCTTAATGCCAACGCGGGCGAGTGGCTCGTAGAAGGCGAGGTGCTTGCATACCCGCCTTCAAGCGAGGCACTCACTATTCGGGTCACATTCGAGAGTGATGATGTAGCCGGAGCATTGCCTTGGGAGGAGCTGACTGTGCGTCCTCGCGGGGAGCGAACGCCATTCGCGTTCGAAACGAGCCTTCCAGGCTCGGGTGTTCTAACCTTGCGGCTTCCCGAAGATGCGCTGCCCCTTGACAATGTGGCTCGCGTGTTGTTGCGCGGTGAGCAGGTCCCTCTGCGAATATTGATTGCCGGGGAGGTCGCCCGGCCCCTCGTCGACGCGCTTAGCCGTCTGAACGGGTCCGAGGTCGTGCTTCTTGAAGAGGCGCGGCGCGAAACCGGATCAAACGAGTTCGACCTAGCCGTAGTCGGTCCCGGAGTACTGATGCCGAACCGTCCGGCGTCTACTGTGCTCTGGTTGGCCGGTGTTCG
Organism: Trueperaceae bacterium; assembly: GCA_040905665.1. Lineage (GTDB taxonomy): Bacteria > Deinococcota > Deinococci > Deinococcales > Trueperaceae > DASVCN01. The sequence goes on along the minus strand of JBBDRD010000048.1, from coordinate 38,208 downwards.
AGCTGACGGAAGGCAAGGGGCAGAAATGCCGGTCCCCACGGAACTATGGTCAGGCACTGGGACGGTGGAGTGGGCTGGTGTTGCCGACGTTCCCGGGGGAGCGATCGGACTAGCACATTCACTGCCCTCGAGTGGTGACGCAACGGTACTTCTGCACTCCGATCGGGGACCGCTTCTGCAGGTCCGATCGACGCCCCAGCGTACAGACGTGCAGGCTGCATGGTCAGTAGGAGACAGCCGCTGGGCGCGGGAGCTTGGCTTCGCTCGCTTCGTTAGCGACCTCGCGGCTGGAGCGCAGCCTCGACACGGTGCCTGGACGGACGCCCGTTGCCTGTTGGGACGCTCGTGCTCCGAGGTGGAAGGGCAAACGAGAGCCGATCCGATCGGCGTCCATGAGGTGGACGGGGAACGTTGGGTCGTGGACGTGCGGGCGGGGCCCGAGACTAATCTGGGTTCGCCGGGCGTGAAGTTCGGGAGTGAACCCGATGCATCATTTCCGTGGAAACGAATGGACAGCGGACTGGCGCTTTTGGCGGCTCTGATTATTGGAGTCGACACCGCTCGTGCCATGCGACGGCGTCGAGGCGGTCGTCGCGTCCACGGTGCATCGTCTAACTGGGTGTCGGTGACCTTGCGCTTCGTCGCTGTTGGCGCTCTTCTGCTGGTAACCGCGGGGGTACCGGTACCAAGCCCTCGCTTCACGGAGAGGACGACCGTGATCGTCGATCCGTGGGCATTGACCGACGCGGCAGCCGACGAGGGGGGTCAGGAGGCCCTGGCTAGCATTCTGGAGCGCGCCGATTCCGTCGTCTTGGCACAAGGCACGGGCCAACTGATTCGATCGAGAGATGCGTTGGTCAACAGCGAGAGTCACCAGGCGGCGGGCTACGACCTGACTGCTGCATTGGAGCTAGCAGCAGCAAGCCTCGGTTCCGGTGGCGGCCGCTTGATAGTGGCGGGCTTGCGAGGCGATGAGCCGGAACGAGACTCTGGAATGTTGGCCGGATTGAGTGCTCGCGCGGTGACCGTAGACGTAGCGCCGCCGCCGTCGGCCCCCGCAGCGGAGGCATGGATCGACAGCATCGGCGTTCCTGCGGTGGTAAGGGCGGGTGAGACCGTTACTTTGAGAGTCGGGGTTAGTGGGGCGGGCGCTTCTGAGCGCGGGGTCGAGGTGACGGTGGATGGCGAGTCGCTGGAGGCGATTGCAGGAAGCGGGAGAGCGTTCGCATGGGAGGCCGCGGCGGCCGGCTTGTACCTGTTGCAGGCGCGACTAGCAGCAGCGGGACCAGCTGGAGCAGCCACCAATGATGCCCTTGCCCAGTTCGTCAAGGTTGAGCCGGCGGGCCGAGTGGCGCTCGTAACCGCGGGCGAGGATGCTCCCCTGACACTCGTCGACCTGTTGCAGGAGTACCAGTTCGAAGTCGATACCTTGCGACCTACGGACCTTCCAACCTCCATCGAGGACTATCTTAGCTATGACTTGGTTGCCTTGTTGGACGTACCCGCCGTGGATCTACATCCGCTGCGGCAGGCGACTCTCGAGCGGTGGGTGCGGGAGTACGGTGGTGGTCTCGTGATCGCGGGCGCTCGGAACTCTTTCGGTCCCGGAGGTTATTTGCGCACGCCGCTCGAGGATCTCTCGCCGCTCTCGGCGCGCGTGCCGGGCGAACAGCCGCAGGCAGCCATAGCTTTCGTCCTGGACCGCTCCGGCAGCATGCAGCAGACCGTTGAGGGAATCACACGCATGGCGTTCACCAAGCAAGCGACGGTAGAGGCGGTCGAGTTGTTGCATCCGGACAGCGAGGTCTCCATCGTGCTGTTCGACGACGTGGCGCATCTCCTCAAGCCCCTGGGTCCGCCGGACGATGTAGCTGCGCGCCTGGAACCGATTACCGCTGGCGGGGGAACCAATCTCTACCCGGCTTTGGAAGCGGCGTTCGCCCAATTGGAGGGAACGAACGCCGAGGCAAAGCATATGATCGTTATGACGGATGGCTTGGCACAGCACGCGCCTTTCGACGACCTGATTCCATTCATCACGAATTCTGACATCACCATAAGCACGGTGGCGGTGGGCCGGGGCGCTGACGTCAATCTTCTCGAAGACATTGCCCGCTCCGGTGGCGGCTCATTTCATCGTAGTGACGACGTGCGGGCACTGCCCAGCATCCTGTCTCAAGAGGCGATGCTGCTTTCTGGCAATCCTGTGCGTGAGGGCCCGGTTCAACCTGTTTTTGCTCCCGGTGAGGCAGCGTTCATCGAGACTCTTCCGGAATCGTTTCCCCAACTGAGCGGTTACGTGCGCACTACTCCAAAGGAGGAGGCCGAGGTGCATGCCCGAACACCGGACGGAGATCCTCTCCTGGCTTCGTGGCGTCATGGGATTGGGCGTGTAGTCGCCCTTGCTACTCCCCTGGCGGGCGAATGGTCCGAGGCATGGACGGGGACCGAGTTCGGCGAGGAACTCGTGCGCCAAAGCTTCCGGTGGGTCGCGGCGCCGGTACTACAGCCGGGTCTGAACCTGGACGTGCGCCGTGAGGGTGACGCTTTGGTGGCATCGGTAAGAGTCTTAGACGACGAAGGGGCGCCCATCGAGGGAGAGAGGATCGTAGTGCGGGCACAAGCACCGAACGGGGAGACTCAAGGACCCGTGCTACTGGACGACCTAGGTCGGGGTGTTTATCGGGGTGTCCTGGATGCTTTCGTTCCCGGCCGTTACGATGTTGTCGCCGAGCTACAGCTCAGCGACGCAGGGGGTTACGCGCCAGCCGAACGGACCGTATTCCTGCCGTACCCCTCTAGCCTGGGCTTTAAAACGGGACGCGTGGCTGTGGCATCCGGTGCTGCCAACGCAACAGGCGGGAGGATTGTGCTGAATATGGATGATACCCAGATGCGACCCGCCTTCGTTTTGGCCTGGAGCGCCCGGATGGGGCCGTGGGTCTGGCTGGCGATCTTATGTATTTCGCTTGCGCTGATACTGGACGCCCGACGGGTACACCGAAGCGAGCGCGTAGGCTCCTTGGCCGGTTCGAGCTCGATGCGTAAGACCGGTAGGACGACGACGCCAACTACCTGATCCGGCGACTACAAGTCAGAGTCGAGGAGGGGCAGTTCTGCCCTTCCAGCCCGCGTCATTGGACGGATGGAGGCCCTGCTGGGGAGGGGATCAGACGTCAAGTACCGAACCGGCCGGATCGCGAGCTTTCCCCTTCAAAATCCGCACACACTCCCGAGAAAGCTCCCATAGCCTGGTGTCCTCCGAGCTCCGTGGCCGCGGCAACTCCTCGGACACCTGCAGTTCATGGATTATGCGGCCCGGCCCCGGGCTCATGATGAGCACGCGGTCTGCCAGATACACAGCCTCTAGCGGATTATGGGTCACGAACACCACGGTAGGTACCTGTTCGGTCCAAAGGTTCAGCAGCTCGTCGCGCATGCGCGAGGCAGTGAGTTCGTCGAGCGAGCTGAGCGGTTCGTCCATGAAGAGGATCTCGGGACCTATGATGAGCGAGCGGATGAGTGCGACCCGTTGCTGCATCCCCACCGACAGTTGGGATGGAAAGTAGTTTCCGGAGCCTTCGAGCCCTACGCGACCGAGCCAGTCGTCTATTCGTGCCACACCCCGCACGCCACGGTCTTCGTCATCGAGAACGAAGCGGAGGTTCTCTCGCACGGTGAGCCAGGGAAGCAGCCGCGACTCTTGAAACATGTAGCTGAATACCGGCTCAGCCCCACCCATTCCTACATCCGTCTCGCTTTGTTGTGAGCCACTCGTTCCTGAACGTACGTCGGTAAATCTCACCGTGCCCCGATAGTCGCTGTCTAGCCCGCTCAGTATGTTCAGTAGCGTCGTCTTGCCGCAGCCGGAGGGTCCCAGCAGGCACACGAATTCGCCGTCGCCGATCGTGAGGTCGACTTGGCCCAGTGCCTCTCGTTCGCTGCCGTCGGGCAGGAGGTAGCTCTTGCTTACACCTGAAACTCGAATGCCGGCCATAGGCTAGGCGGCGTACCTTCCCGAACGCCGCCAGCGGAAGCCGTAACGCTGCATGAGACCAACGAAGGTGAGGTCGATTACGGCCAGCACAAGCATCATCGCCACTCCGTAGGCGAGAATTCCGCGCATGTTGAACATCTGGAAGTAGAAGGTTATCTGGTAGCCCACTCCGCTGGTGCGTCCGAGCAACTCGGCCAGGACGACCATCTTCCAGGCGAGCGAGAGCGCCCCGCGCGCCGTACCGATGAAGTAGGGGAGCAACTGCGGGAAGATGACCTTTCGCCAGATCGCGACATTGGAGCGCCGGTATGCGTGCGCCATCTCGATCAGTTTGCCGTCGACGGCTCGGGCACCCTCGCGCAACTGCACGATGATCGTGGGCACCACGGTGATGACCAGTGCCACGATGGCCGATGTGTCGTTCAGGCCTATGAGCAGGTAGGCGATCACGAACAGCATGATGCGTGGGACCGTGAGGCCCACTATCAGCCACGCTTCCAGTAGTCTGTCGACTACCCGGGAGACTCCCATCAGCACGCCCAGGGCCACGCCCAGGAGCATGGCGACGGTAAAGGCGACAACGACTCGGTACATCGTGATACCGAGGTGACGGGTGAGCGCTCCGCGCTCCAACTGCTCCCAAAGGAATTCCATGGTGCTCACTGGACCTGGTAGAACCTGTGCGCCCATTATTCGGGAGAAGACGATCCAGACGACCAGGATCGACAGGAGGGAAAGCGGACGGTAGAGCCAATTGTCCAACGAGAGGCTTTCGAGGTTCAGCCATCTTCTACCAACGCCCCGCTGCTTGCTCTGGCTTGCCTGTCTCAACCCGGCCTCTCCTTGGTATCCACCCGGCTCAAACGTATCACGGGACGAACCCGGCGCGCGCATTTTCAATTAGGTATTGGGACGTCTCGCACAAGATATCCTCGATTTCAGCAGCAAGGTGGGCATTGTAAGATGAACCATCTTTCGTTGTTGGGAGGATGCCGAGAGCCCGAGGAAGCTGCCTCGGTCGACCTAGGCTACTCCTGCAACTTTGCGCCCCACTGAGCGCGTTGGTGATGGGAGCGGGTAATGGATTCGAATCCTACCTCCGTCCTGGAGGTTGAAGGGGTAAGCAAGCGCTACGGTCGTACGCTGGCCCTGGACGCCGTTGACCTCGGTGTGGCAGGAGGAGAGCTTTTCGCCCTGCTCGGACCAAACGGCGCTGGAAAGACCACCCTCGTCCACATCCTGGCGACCATTCACCCTCCCGATGAAGGTATCGCTCGAGTTGCCGGTTATGACGTGGCAAAGCAGCCCCTCCGGGCACGACAGAACATAGGCGTGGTCTTTCAGGATTCGACGCTTGATACGCGCTTGACCGTATATGAGAACCTGGATTTCCACGGCCGAATATACGGAGTGCCGGGGCGGCTTCGGCGCGATCGTATCCGCGAGATGCTCGAGCTCGTCGAGTTGACTCAGTGGCGGGACCATCTGGTGAGCACGCTCTCGTCAGGGATGAAGCGGCGGCTGGAGATTGCCCGGGCGCTGATCCACGACTCGCGCATTCTGTTTCTCGACGAGCCAACGGTGGGGTTGGACGCACAATCACGTGAACGCATGTGGGAGTACATAGCCAGACTTCAGCGGGAGCGGGAGCTTACTATCCTGGTCACCACCCACTACATCGCCGAGGTGGAGAATTGTGACAGGGTGTGCATCATCGATCACGGCCGAATCCTGGCCCAGGGCACGCCCGACGCCCTCAGGGCGGCTCACGGTCAGGAGGTCCTTCGCATCGAGCCGCTCGATCAGGGTGTAGTCGACGAGATCGCAGCACAGTATGGCGATGTCCTCGCCAAAAGTAACGGCGAGGTCGTCCTGAATGTTGTTGGAGACGACTTTGTCGAACGCTTCCTTGCCGAGTACGGCATGAAGATCCGTTCTCTGAGCGTCGAGAAGCCCAGCCTGGAGAGCGTGTTCCTGTCTCTGACCGGGCGAGAGTTGCGCGATCAGGCCGCTTCTGCCCGGGAGCGTACCTTGGAGTTCGGGAAGCGAGGCGGGGAGCACACACGGTAGTGAAACGAGTAACGTCACCAGTGCGGCAGGAACGGGTGAGGCAAATGAAGGCAGAAGCAGGAATCGGTCGCAAGAGTGACTCACCACGGCTGCTTGTAGGGGTGAGATACCAACTGGGGGCTATATATGCGATATGGCTGCGAGAGGTAAAGCGTGCCGTTCGCGACAAGGGCCAGTTGGTCGGTGGAATCAGCCGCCCACTCCTGTGGGTGCTCATCCTCGGCATCGGCCTCAACCCCTACTTTCGCGGCGAGGTGTACGGGGAGGTGCGCTTCGTGGTTCCGTACACCTATCTCCAGTTCATCTTTCCGGCGGTCATCGTCCTCAACATGATGTACACGGCCGTCCAATCAGCCATATCGGTGATCTGGGATCGTGAGTTTGGCTTTCTGCGCGAAATACTTGTATCCCCCATGTCTCGCGGCGCGATTCTGCTGGGCAAGGTGTTGGGCGGAACCACGGTCGCCCTCTTCCACGGGCTCATTGTTCTGTTCCTCGCTCGCTTCGCAGATGTGTCCCTCACCCTCGGCAGCGTACTTTCCGGACTCGGTCTGATGTTCATGGTGGGCTTCGCGCTTACTTCGCTTGGCATCGTCATAGCAAACCGACTCAAGAGCTTCGAAGGGTTCGGCGTGTTTTCGAACCTGATAATTCTGCCCCTCTACTTCCTCTCCAGCTCGATTTTTCCGCTCGATCCGGCGCTCACTCGCTCCCAGACGGTGCTCGTCTATCCTGAATGGCTGGTAATCCTGGTGGAGTGGAATCCGATCACATACGCGGTCGACGCTCTGCGTGGAGTCTTCATCGGCTTCAACCAGTTCGACCCCAGGTCGGGACCGATAATCCTCGTCGTCATGTGCGTAGTATTCTTTGCCATCGCATTGCGTGACTTTCGCCGGACGTGATTCGGGGTGGATAGATCGAGGCAATCTTTCAGGACGGTACTCACCTTCGTGGCGATATTCGGACTGCTGATTGCCGTGAACTTTCTTCCGCCGGATACGTCGCTCGATCAGGTGCAGAGCTCCGGCGTGCTACGCGCTTGTGTTCCGAACCAGTACCCGCCGCTGGTCGTTCCGAACTCTGACACGCCGGGCATAGATGTGGAGATCCTTCAGGCTGTGGCAGATGACCTGGGGGTGCGATTAGACCTCAATACCAACAGTGCGATGGGGCGCGACTTCAATCCCCGCAATTGGCGGGTGACCCGAGCACAGTGTGCCGTGCTGGCTGGTGGAGTGGTGGCTTCGCAAACCACTCGCTCGTTTCTCGAGACAGCTCCACCCCACCTCGAAACCGGCTGGGCAATCGTGGTGCCCGACACGCTCGGTACCCTGGACGGCAGGACGGTGGGTTTTTTCGCGGGAATATCGGGGCTGGACCGAATCTCTCTCAGTCGTTTTCTGAGGGACCAGGGTACGGAAGTGACTACCGTCAATAGCTCTTCGGAGCTGGTTGCGGGTCTTCAGACTGGCAGATTCGATGCCGGCGTCACCGAAGCGCTCATGGCACGCCAGATTGCCGGTGACAACGAGTGGGATGTGCAGTGGCTGCCCGAAGAGCTAGGGCGATACCCGGTAGTGCTGGGATTGTGGAAGGGTGATCTGACGTTCAAGAGGGCGGTCGTCTCGAGCCTACGGAGTCTGCGGCGCGCTGGACGAATCGACGCCATCTTCGATCATTACGGTATTGCCCCGATCGAGGAAACTTGCGGCCCGTGCATGCCTCTTGGCAACGGCTAGGGCCGGAGGGTGCTTCGCCTTGCCGGCGGCGGAGGCGGAGGCTTCCTTCCACCGTCGCGCCGAACGGCTAGCTTCCCAGCACCAAGCGGGAGATCGGCCGGTATAGGGGTACCAGCACCGACTCAGCGACCCCCGTCAAAATCAGCGCCGCGATGGCAAGCTTGAAGACGAGTTCGTAACGCCGCACGCTATCCAGCAGGGTGGGCTCGATCGCCTGCAGCAGGTAGCCGCCAGTCAGCGGCGGCAATGGAACGAGGTTCAAGACAGTGAACCAGATGCCCAGCGAAATCGTCGTGTTGAGCAGGGGCAACACTCCGAAGGCGAAGGTCTCGGGCAGCGTGGTGAACGCTAGCGGCCTGATGATACTGAGCAGCAGCACGAACAGAAGCGTGGCGACCTGGCCGAAGAGAGTGAGGAGTAGAGCATCCCTGCGTGGTCGACGAAACTCGCGCGAGTCGACCCTCAGTGGCCGTATCCAACCGAGCGAAAAGAAGAGCATGGCCAGGCCGCCCAAGAGGTCTATCTGTTGAAACGGGTTGAGCGTTAGGCGTCCGTCGTATTCCGGGCCCCGATCGCCAAGGAACCGGGCGGCGAGAGTGAGCGCGAAGCCGTGAACGGCGGTTATCAGCAGAATGGCTGCGATCCGTAGCAGGAGTTGTTGAAGGGTGAAATCGGGCACGGGGATACGACTCAGCGAGTCGAGCGTCCCGGGAAACCGAACTCCTCGAGTAGCTCGGCGATCGTTCCGTCGGCGTGAAGTTCGGCCAAGGCCTGGTCGATCAGGAACTGAATGGCGCCCCTGTCGGCCGCCAACGCAGCTCCCATTGGAATCCACGGCTCCGAAACGATGGGGGCGTCGAGGAGTCGGAACTCGGCGTAATCGGGATTACTACCCTCCAGAGCGGCCCACCACGGTTCCCAGATGATGAGGGCTTCGACCACTCCATCGGAAAGTGCGGCGAGGGCGAGCGTGGGAGTGCCGAGCGGTAGCCTCTGCCTTCTTTCCGAAGCGCGTTGTGCGTTGTTGAAGGTAAGGAAGCGGATATCGCCCATGCTTCCCTGGACCGCTCCCACCGGGGTTCCCGGGGGAAGCTCCTCCAGTCGTTCCGCCCCATTCGGCCGCGTTATCGCTACAAAGCGAGCCTCATAAAGCGGCCTGGTGAAGATGAGCCAGTTGGGATAGGCACCTGGATATAGCTTGAAACCCATATATGCAGTGCATCTGTCAATGAGATCGACGTAGAGGTGTTCGAACTCCGCCTCCGTCGTCACGGTCCGGTCGACGTCAACGAGAATGGCCTCGAGTAAGAGAATGTCACCAATGGCTTGGGCAAGCGCCCGGTGCAGTTCGTACCCCGGCTGGCGAGCATCCACACAGAAGCTGATCGCCTCGCCCTCGACGGAGGGCGCGCGATCGGGGAACCATTCGGGGGGCAGATTCGGCTCCTGAGCGAGTACTCTCCCGAGCATCAGCACAGCCACCAGGCTTGCGATCAATACAGCGATCAAGACCTTGTGTAGCGGTGTCATTCGAGCCCTCTCTATAAGTGGAGTGGACGACCGCGAGGCCGTCCACTCCAAAGTGAACTACTGAAACTCAGTCGCGCAGGCGGAACACGTAGAGCGCGCTTCCTCCGGCAGGATTCACGATCTCGGGGGTGAGTACCGCGAACGCGTTGCTCGGTCCGGAGCCCTGGCCCACGGGGACGGCGATGTACTGCACACCGTCGACCGCGTAGCTGATGGGGTAGCCGTTGGGAAGGTTGCTCAGCCTGGTTTCCCAGAGGACATCGCCGGTCGTATCGTCGAGGGCGAAGAAGTAGCGGCCCAGGTTGCCGGTGAAGACGAGTCCGCCGCCGGTTGTGAGAGCAGCCGAACCGCCGTTGGCCGGGCGCATCCGGTGCTCCCAGATCTCATCGGTGCTGTTGAGGTCGACTGCCGATACGACCCCGATGTTGCCGTCGCTGCCGGGGACCGGACGACGCGAGAAGGTGGCGCGGCCACCGCCCGTGTAGACCTCACCCTCGCCCAAGGGGTTGGGGGTCGTGTCGGAGCAAAACTCCTGCATGGGGATGTAAAGAGCGCCGGTGAGCGGGCTGTAGGCAGTAGCCGCCCAGCTGCGCGCACCCGGGTCGGCGGGACAGTTCACAGTCGTCTGGCCGATATGGGGGAAGGAAGCCGAGTTAATGGTCTTTTCACCAGTCGCCGGGTCGATGCTCTCGACCACGTTCTGGTAGACTGTCTCCTCGGCCCACAGCCATTCACCGGTCTCGCGGTTGATGGCCTCGACGATGCCGAGTTTGCCCACGGCAACCAGAGACGGGACGGTCTCGCCGTCTACTTCGAGGTCAACGAGAACCTGCTCGTAGGCGTAGTCGAGGTCCCAGGTGTCATTCTTCAGCCACTGGTGGTACCAGACGATCTCGCCGGTATCCGGGCGCATTGCCAGGGTGGTGTCGGTGTAGAGAGCGTCGTTGTTGTTGCCCTCAGCCAGCGGAGAGAGGCCGCTCATTTCGGCGATCCAGGGATAGGGCTGGCCGATGCTCCAGTAAACGAGGTCGAGCTCGGGGTCGTAGCTGCCGATGTTCCAGGCAGATCCACCGAAGCGGCTCTCGTATGGGAGGTCGTTCCAGGTGTCACCCTCGGGGGTGCCCTCTTCGGCGATCGTGCGGACCCGCCACATCTCTTCGCCGGTCTCGGCGTCGTGGCCGGTGATGTAACAGCCGCCGGGCTGGGCGCCACCGCAGCCGGAGACGCCGGTGACGACGACGCCGTTCATGACAAGCGGGCCGCCCGTTACACGGAAGCTGGCTTCCCAGTCGCCCATGGAGGTCTCGAAGACGACTTGGCCGTTGGTCGGATCGAGGGCAACGAGGAACATATCGCCCGAGACGAAGTAGAGCTTGTCGTTCGCCAGAGCCATACCCCGGAGGATGCTCGACGAGCTCGTGGCGAGCTCGCCGGGAAGATCCCGGGTGTACTCCCAGATCAGATCGCCGCTAGCTGCGTCCAGGGCTTGCACCGTGTCGCCCTGGTTGTGCAGGTACATGACGCCGTCGTAGACGAGGGGAGTCGTCTCCTGGCGGCCGTCGACCATCGCCCAAGCCCAGGCTAGTTCTAGATCCTGGACGTTTTCGGCATTGATCTGATCGAGGGGGCTGTAACCCCAGGCCTCGTAGTTACGACGCCACATCAACCAATCGGCGTCATCTGGGTTCTCGAGCATCTCCTGGGTCAGCGGGGTAAAGTCCTCTACCTCATTCTGGGCGAAGGCAAGCCCGCCGAAGGCGATCAGGAAAAGAAGCAGGGCAGGTAAAGCGCGGAGCCATCGTAATTGCATCTTGTAGGTCATCCTCCTTGTGGGCGCCGGTAGGCGTCCTGTAGATGTTTAGGGAGATAGACGACGGGCCAGCTGTTCAACTCATTCCAAACTTTAGGCATCACCTCCTTTGACATCGCATCACCACCCTGAAATCGCGCAAAAGGCGGGAGTGGACGAACAGGATTCAGTTGTCCCGAATCCCAAGCCCTTCGAGAGCTTGAGGGTCACCAGGAAGCTCCGTATCGCTCGATTCGTGGCCGTTGAGGCTGAGTATGAGCGCGACCAGATCGGCGTACTGCTGTGGGGTCAGAGAATCGGGCCGATTCTGCGGCATCTGTGTCTTGGTGAAGGTGTAAAGGGCAGCGACCGATTGACCGCCCCAGCGACCGTCGAAGTAGGAACCCTGCAGTGGCGGGCCACCGATGAGGCCACCATTGAGATTGCTGCCGTGACACTCGGCGCACTGACGATCATAGAGCGGGCGGATCCGCTCGACCTGCGCCTCTGTGAAGGTAGCCGGCTCCAGGTCGGCCCCCTCCTCGGCGGCGTCGCTGCCGGTCGCAATATCGGGCCGGCGCTGGTGGACTAGTTGCGGGCTCAGGGCGCCGCCACGGGCGTCGGCGACCTCCTCGGCGGTTATCGGCTCGTAGGCGTCTCCGAGCTCCTCGGCGTCGCCCCAGGCGGTCATCACATGATCGAGAACGGCTGCGATCTCTTCATCGCTCAGCTGGAACTGACTGGGCATGACCCCGTTGTACTCGGTGCCGTTGATGGTAATTGGCCCCTGCATGCCGAACAGAACGACGTTGGCGAGGTGGCCCCGGCCGCCCTCGGCCGCAAAGATGTCGGAGACGTGACCCGCCAACGGCGGGAAGACGCCCGGAAGGCCCTGCCCCGAAGCCTGGTGGCAGGAGGCGCAGGTCGCAGAGTAAACGTCTGCACCCGTTGATTGGGCTCGAACGGCGCCGACCGGCAGGACGATAAGGATAGCGGCGGTCGTAAGAAGAAAACGAATGTTTAAAGACACCCTGAAACCCTTTCGGAAGCTGACGAGAAGCCCTTTCGGGGGGTCTCGAGGAGCAAATTGGAGGAAGTTCCTTACACTATAATAGCAGGTCCAGGTGGCCGAAAGATAGCGAAAGAGCAGCGGGACCGCCATTTCAAGCGATCCCGCGAAGAGTTCGATTGCTGTTCGGCTGCGCCGGTCGTTGCCGGCGCCTGTACGGTTTAGGGGTTGTACTCGGCTGTGAAAGCCTCCGCGTCTCCGCCTTCGACGCCCACTACCTCGGAACCGGCCAGCTCGACCATCTCATCGATCAGGTCGACGATTCCGTCGATGACCTCCTGGTCCCAACGCTGTGGAATGCCGGCCTCCCAACGTTCGATTACCTGCGGGAACACCGACGGGTCGGGCAGGCTGTAGAGCTCCTCGTCGAGGATGAGCTGGAAGATCTCATCGTCGCCCTTCATCCGCTCGATCGTCATGTTCATCGCCTGGATGTAGTCACTGAGGAGTTGCGGGTCCATGTCGGTACGCGCGGCCACCATCAGGATCGGCAGGTCGGTCGATGCTCCCAACTGTTCGAGCATGTCGACAGCCGAGATGATTTCGCGGAACTCTCCGGTCGCCACCATGCGTGCCACGAAGTGCCAAGGTGGAATAGCGGCGTCGATCTCGCCTCGCGCAAGCAGCTCCGACATGAGCGGTGGCGCCGCGGAGACGATCTCGCCGTCGACCTGAGGATCGAAGCCGTGCTCTCCCACGAGCAGCGAGCGCAGGATGAGCAGGGTCTTGTCACCCAAGTCGGTGGCTGCAATAGTGGCGCCGCTTAGATCCTCGATGGTCTGGATATCGCTGTCGGCGCGAACGACAACGCCACCGGTGGCAATGCTGTAGGGGTAGACGCCTTTCACGTCCAGGCCCTGCTCGTGCCACAGCGCGACGCCGGTGATGTCGTCAACCACCAGGTCGGACTCCCCGGACTGCAAGGCCAACTGCTTGGCTTGCTTCGTCGCGTAGCTGGTGGTTTCGATATCGAAGCCCAGCTCCTCATCGATGCCGTAGTGCTCCATGGCGAAATTGATCCAAGAGAACGTGCCCACGGCCTCCATGCCCACCTCTACGACGCGATCCTCCGCGACACCGTCCTCCTGTGCCATAGAGGCGCCCAGAAGTAGTATGGCGGCGGTTGCAAGCAGAGTTTGTAAGGGTTTCATGGTTCAACTCCCTTCCCTTATTCAGCTATTTGTTTTCTCACCTCAAACGGTAGCACGGGGAACTCGCCGGTGGAGTGTACGGCCGACGAACTGTGAACACCGGTTGGGAACAGTCAGCAGAGCCGACCCTTTAGATTCGCTCAGCATCTGGCGGACATCTGTTTCACGCGGGCCTCGAGGGCCCGGCAGAACGGAGGTCTGTTGTATATTGGGTCTACGTCTTGTTTCCGTTGGTAGCTCGTCCCAGGTTGGGTGAAAGTGCTAGTAGTTCCGATGTCGGGGGTTCAGCGCCGCCAACCTTTAACGCCAAATCACCGAGCGCCACTTAAGCCGAGTACTGGTGCGAATACTTGGCTCGAATACTGGAGGCACCTTTGAGACAAAAACTTGCGATGCGTGTCCTGCTCTTGTTGACGGCATTGATATGCGGTGTCGCCTTAGCGCAGGAGCAGGAGGCGTTTCCAATCCGCATCGGTGTCATTCTGCCGGCTGCCGCGGACGAGGGTGTAGCAGCCCAGATCGATGCTGCCGCGCGTGATGCAGCGCGACAAGGGGTCGAGATGGCGGCGGAGGAACTCGGCTTCAACGCCCAAATGCTGGGCTACGAGCTCACCGTTTCGGTGGAGGAAGCCGACGGATCCGATGCTGCCGCCGAAGCCGCTCAGCGGCTGATCGACGCCGAGGTACTGGCCCTCGCCGGGGGCTATGGCGACGGTGTGGCCGCCGCAATCGCGTCGGTGGCGGAGGAATCGGGCATTCCGTTCCTGAACATCGGTTCCTCGTCCATCGCCCTGCGCAACGAGCAGTGCTCTCCCGTCATGTTCCACATCGAAGCCAGCGGGGGGATGTACCTCGACGCGATGGCAGGCTGGTTCGTGGGCGCCGGCTTCCGTGACTGGCATCTGATCGTGGACGGCAGTGAGGAAAGCGCGGCACTCGCCGACCGGCTCCGGCGAACGCTGAACGAGCGCCACTTCGCCGCTCGCATCGCCGGTCGCGAAGTAGTTGCTCCGGACGCGCCTGAGGGGGAGGTCGATGCGCTCCTCGAGGAGGCCGCGGAGGCGGACGTCGTGGTGCTGATAGTTAGCGGAGAGAGGCAGCTGGAACTGCTCTCACGCGCCGACGCGCTGGGCATCGAAACCGAGATCACGGCGTATCCCTGGCCTCAGACGCAGACCCGCGAATACTACGCCACCGTGCTCGAGGCGGCGCCCGGTGCAGGAGCGGGCTTCCGCGCCAGCGCCTGGGAACCCACTCTGGACGCTTACGGCGCGCGCGAGCTGAATGCGCGCTTCGAGTCTCGCTTCGGCGAGCCGATGGACGCTCCCGCCTGGGCTGCGTATCAGGCGATCAAGTTGGTATTCGAGGCGGTCAGCTTCGGCGGAGCACGCGACGCCGGAGCACTTCGCGATCACCTTGCCGCCGACGACGCCGTGTTCGACGTGTGGAAGGGCATCGGCGTGACCTTTCGCCCGTGGAATCATCAGCTCCGCCAGACACTCTTCCTGGTAGAGCTGCGAGCGGACGCCGAAACGGCTCGAGATCGGGCGCTGCTTGTGGGCGAACTCCCCTCCATCTACATGCCTCGAACCGACCCGGTAGAACGACTCGACCAACTCGGTGACCTCGAAAGACCGTCACGATGTAGTTTCTAAACAAGATGCGGCCCGGCGCGACATGCGTGCGGGCGATGGTCCCCACCCTGAGGCACTTTTGGCCAAACAGCCAAACAATCAGAGACGCCAAGCCCTACGCTCTCAACAATCGCGGATCAAACCGCGGACCCGGAGGTCCAAACATATGCGTCCACTCTCGTCTCATCTACGCGCGGTTCTCGCCGCCATTCTCCTAGGACTGCCGGCCGGCTCGGCACTTGGCCAGGAGGAAGCCGAGGACTACCGGATCTACGTCTCCAACGAATACGGAGCTAGCATCACGGTGCTCGATTCGAGTCACGAGGTGATCGACACGATCGAGATATCCGGTCGTCCCGGTGACGTCCGACCACGCGGCATGGACGTTAGCCCCGACGGCAGCCGGATCTACGTCTCGATCAGCGACTTCTTCCCTCAGCTGCAGACGCCCGAGGATTACATCACCGTTATCGACGTGACGACGCACGAGATACTCAATGAGATCGACGCCGGCGGCAACCCCGAACGGGTGGCCGTGTCACCGGACGGCAACATGGTGTGGGCCTCGCTCGAGGCAATCGGCCAGGGCGGTGTTTACGACAGCGAAACCGGCGAGAGGCTCGAGGTGTTCACGGTCGGCATCGAGCCCGAAGGCGTCGACGCCAGCCCCGACGGTCAATGGGCCTACATCACCGCCGAAACGACGCATACGACAGCGGTGATAAATGCTCAGGACCTCACCGTTCTGCGCCACATACTGGTAGGCAACCGTCCACGGGTCGTCGTCTTCGCGCACGACAGCTCGGTTGCCTATGTCTCCGCAGAGATCGGCGGTACGATCTCGGTCATCGACACCGAGACTCACACCGTGACGGAAACGATTTCACTGGGTCTCGATGCGCGTCCCGTGGGCATGGCCCTTTCGCCCGACGGTTCGCGGCTCTACGTCGCTGGCGGGGGAACCAGCGCCGTCTACGTAGTAGACACTGAAACCTACGAGGTCACCGATGTCATTCGGGAGCAGATGGGCCGCCGTCCCTGGGACGTCGCCGTCTCGCCCGACGGCCGTTATGCCTACACCGCAAACGGCCTCTCCGACAGCGTGTCCATAATCGACACAGAATCTCTCACGGTAGTAGATAACGTCTCGGTGGGCCGTGGAGCTCACTCGGTCGTTATCGGCCGGGTTCCGGAAGGCACGGAGGCACCCGATGGGCAGTAACTCCGTTGTTCGCATCCTGGCTGCGCTACTACCCCTGTCGTTGCTCGGCGGCGCCATCGCCCAATACGACATTCGTCCTTTCGCAGACGACCCGGTCGGCATATCGGCCGCTTTCGGAGCCGAGATGGCAGTGCTCCGGTTGGAGGCGGCCGAGGCGCTATTTGCCGAAGGTGTAGAGGTCGACGAGATAGAAGAGGCGCTCGAGGGACTCGAGGTCGAGTTCATGCGCTTTGGCGCCGCGTTGGAGGTGGCCGATCCCGATCTACTCGAGCGCACCAGGGAAGCTTTCGCGGCGATCGAGGAGGCGGAGGAGGCGGAGGACCAGGCTGCCGCCGTGAGCGAGGCGCTGCCTGTGGCGTACGAAGTGCGTGAGGCCGTCTCCGCGCCGCTGGTCGCCGATCCCGCCTATGCCGGCGCCGTGATGTCGCTGCTGCTCGTCTCCGAGACCGGCGTCGCCGAAGGTTGGGAGGAGGCGGTCGAGGGCGAGGTGGGCCCATACGCCATCGGCTGGGCCGGCATGTCCCGACTCTACGAACTTTGGGAGACGGTCAAACCCCAGGCGGACGAGAATCAGGTCTTCGAGATCGAGGATCAGCTGAGCGCCCTGCAGGACCTGTTCCAGAATCCGACTCCGCCGAACATGGAGGGCGCCGATCCCGAGGAGGGCGAGGGCGCCGCGGTTCACGTCGCCGGCTTCCTCGAGGACGCGACCGGTGCCTGGCTGTTTCCCGATCGCGACCTCGCCGCGCTGCTGGGCAACACGCAAGAGGTGGCGACTCAGGCGTGCGAAGCCTATCAAAGGGGTGACACTCTCGCCGGGGACGCCAACCTCGTGTGGGTGACCTACGCTTTCAATGAGTACCTTACCGGAACGCTCGGGATGTTCGCGCCCGAGCCCACAGCCGAGCTCAACGAACTGCTGGACGACGAGGGTGAGGATTTCGACCCCACCGCCTCATGCGAGCCGTTGCTGGCCGCCTTCGGCGAAGCCGGGTCCGCGTTCGGGCTTTGAAGCTAACGTGAATGTCATTGTCTGTGACGGGCTCGTGCGCCACTTTGGCGATGTCACAGCGTTGAACGACCTCACGCTGTCGGTAGAGAAGGGCGAGTTCTTCGCCCTTCTCGGTCCTAACGGCGCGGGAAAATCGACGACGCTCCACATTCTCACGACAATGTTGCCTCCCAGCTCCGGTCGTGCCGAGGTCGCCGGCCACGACGTAGTGCGGGAACCGCGTGGCGTACGAAACGCAATCGGCATGGTCTTCCAGGAGCCGGCGCTGGACACGCGGCTCACTGGGCGCGAGAATCTGCGAATCCACGCTGCTCTCTACGCCATCCCCCGCCGTCGCGTGGACGCGGTCGTTGACGAGGCGTTGCAGTGGGCGTCGCTGGAGGAGGCGGGCGACCGGCTGGTGCGAACCTACTCGGGCGGAATGAAGAGGCGGCTGGAACTGGGGCGCGCACTGATGCACGAGCCTAAAGTGCTGTTTCTGGACGAACCTACCCTCGGCCTCGATCCGCAGGGACGGCGGCACCTGTGGGAGAGCATCGCTCAGCTACGCGGTCGCGGTCTAACCGTTGTGATGACCACTCACAACCTCGCCGAAGCGGAGTCGTGTGACCGCGTGGGCATTATCGACCAGGGCCGGCTGCAGGCGCTGGGAACCCCACAGGAGCTGCGCCACCAGGTTGGGCTCGCTGGCGATGCCACTCTCGAGGAGGTGTTCCTTGCGTTGACCGGCCGGGGCCTGCGCGACGAGGATGCCGGGCCTCGCGACCGCCTGCTCGCTTTCGCGAAGCAGGGTGGGGAGCACACAGGATGACCCGTGCACGAGCAGCGGAGGAACATCCGGCTGCCGCCGCCTCTCCCCGCCGAGGGGCGTTGGAGCCGCGTCTGATCGGCGTGTTCTGGCGTCGTGAGTTGACACGTTGGTGGCGCGACCGCTCACAGCTCTTCAGCGGTTTCGCCCGCACGGTTCTGTGGCTGGTGATCCTGGGCTTCGGACTCGGGGCCGCGCTCCGCGACATCGAGGGTTACACCTATGCCCAGTACATTCTCCCCGGCGTAATAACCCTCAACGTGCTGTTCGCCTCGCTGCAGAGCGCCATCTCATTGGTCTGGGACCGCGAGGTGGGGGTGATGCGCGAGGTACTGGTCTCGCCCGCACCAATGACCTCGGTGGCGTTGGGCAAGGTACTCGGTGGCGCCACCATCTCGGTGATCGTCGGCTCGATTCCGCTGCTGTTCACGCCACTCATCCAGGTCCAACTCACGCCGCTGCGGCTGCTGAGTACCTGGGGCGTGATGTTCCTGATGGGCATGCTGCTCACGTCGTTCGGCGTGATGATCGCGACCCGGATGAAGACCTTCGAGGGTTTCGGTGCGATCTCCAACGGGGTGATCCTGCCCCTCTACTTCCTCTCCGGCTCGATCTTCCCCATCCGAGGAATTATCGGAGGAGTCGGTTTCCTCGATATACCCGCCGATTTACGCGACCAACTTCGCGACGTCGGTATCTACGCGTTGGGAGGCGGCTGGGTTGTGCAGTTGCCGGTATGGCTCCAGGTGTTGGTATATCTCAACCCCGTGAGTTACCTGCTGGACCTGATGCGCTGGGCGCTGCTCGGTTTTCGGCAACTGCCTGCGGCTGCCGACCTGTCCGTGGCGTTCGTGCTGCCGATTATCGCGATAGCGATAGCTACTCGGATGATGAATGGAATGCGCAGAACGCACTAATCCCTCATCCGTTCATGGCTTTCGCTTCCCTAGGGCTGTCGTGCAAAATTCAGGGCCGGTCTGCTCTGAGTGGGGGACTGGTTAAGGTTTGTGCAGGCAGTCGAAGCGGGCGTTGACCGCCTGCACAAACCATCGCTTTGATTCCTATCGCGCCTCGTTCACCTGCTCTTCGGTTACCGGGCCGAAGTCGTTTTCCCATGAGTTACGGATGTAGGTCGCGACCGCGGCAATGGCGTCGTCAGAAAGAAGATTGCCGAATGCCGGCATATAGTCGCCACCCCGAATGATCTGGCCGAGTACGAGCTGCTCGTCTCCCATATTGGAGTTATTGGCGAGCCTAGGTCCCTCCAAACCACCGCCTTCCTGGCCGTGGCAGCCTGCGCAATACTGCTGGTACACCGTTTCGCCCTGACTCATGACGTCGACAGACACCCCGCCTTCTCTAGCGGTGCCCTCTGCTGCAGCGCCATCTTCGCCTTCGGCGGCTCCTTCGTCTTCCTCGACAGCGGGTGCGCCCACCGCTTCACCTTCTGCAGAGACCAGGTACCACACGCCGCCCACTGCTTGGCCGGCGGTAGCGCCTGGTTCTTCGTCACGAACGAAATAGTAGAGGGGCCAGCCGTGGTAGGTGAGCTGCACGGCACCGTCATCACGTTCGACCGTTCCAAGCAGAGACTCGTTTGCCCCTTCACCAGCTGTCGGTTCCCCCTGCACGACCACCGGCGGCCAGTTCTCCGCACACTGGTCGAAACAGCTGCTTGATCCCCCTTGCTCATCATTCGTGAACAGGTAAAGGCTTCTGCCCTCGGCGTCCGTGAGATAAGCGCCTAGCTCTTCATGCTCCCCGACCGTGACACTCGGACTGGAAGCCTGCTGGGCGCTCGTGATCGTCAAGCCCATGCCAATTGTTATTAGTAACAGCACGTAGAGTCTTCGCATGCATGTCCTCCTCGATGTTTGACTAATTTTGATGCTAGCACCCCGGGCCGTCGCTGGTCCGGGTTCATTAACTGAGCATAATGCCGCTCGGCCGGGAGTGCAGGAGAACACAGGAATCAACGGAGCGACCGCACTTCATCTTCTGTTACGATCCCGAAGTCGTTAACCCAGGAGTTCCGTACGTACGTTGCGACGGCTGCAATCTCGCGATCGGAGAGAAGCGGACCTTGCGGGGGCATCTCGAGATAGCCTCTCAGAATTACGTTGAGCAGGAAGCTGGTGCTTCCCAGAGATGTGTGACCGACAAGACGCGGTCCGAGTCCGCTCTCACCTTCGCCCTGGCGACCGTGACAGTTTCCACACGTCCTCGCGAAAACCGAAGCTCCTTCGGCCATGAGAGCGTCGAACTCCTCCCCTTCTTCCGGGGCAGCCGCCCCCTCCGTCGAGTCAGCCTGTCTTACGGGTTCCCCGACAGAGGACAGCACATACCAGTCCTCCCCGAGTCCCTGCCCAGACGCCGTCAGCGGCTCCCGGTCGCCTATGAAGCGATACAGGGGCCATCCGCCATAGGCTAGGTGATTGGTTCCATCCGCCAACTCGATTCGGTCGATCGAAGCCGTGTCGACTTCGGAACCGACGGCCTCCTCGAGAATCGGCCATGTCGAGGTCGTGAGCGGCGGCCAGGTCCGGGCGCAAGCAGTGTCACAGGTACTCACGGGCGCATCCCGGTCTTCGGTCTGATCACCAAGGAACACGTAGAGCACGAACCCTTCGCCATCGACGAGAATCGACCCGTACTGCTCCACTTCCGCGGTGTCAAGAACGAGATTGCCGTCGGATTGCGCCATAACCGCCATTCCCGTAAGCAGAGCGCCCACGATCAAGCCGGCCATGAGCGTCACGCGGAAATAGGGGTAGCGTGCAAACTCGGCCACCACCTACTCCGTCCCCGCTGAACGTACGACCAGCTCCCAGGAGTAGACGTTCATATCGGGCGACGAAACCACAAGGTAATACTCACCGGGTTCCGAACTGATGACTCCCCGCTGCACTCCTTCACCTGCGACCTCCACATGCCCGACCTCTTGGCCGCCACTCTCGTAGGCAGTCACTCGAACAGAGCTAACGCCGTCAGACGACCAGGCTCCTAGGGTAACGTCCAACTCCCCGCTGGATTCGAACATTTCCGTGGTTAGACTTTCAGTTCCGTCCCACGCGTACGGAATCTCGACCCAATCCGCCTGAGTAGAATTGACCGGTTCGGTCGAAACGGGCGCCTCGCTGGTGGCGTTCTTGTAGCGCCCGGCGCCGGATGACTCAGCCTCTGTCGCGTCAGCCTCCGCCGCCTCCACCTCAGCCGCCTCAGCCTCCGCCGCCTCCGCCTCCTCCACCTGCACTTCCCAGGAATAGATGTGCATATGGGACACTGTGACCTCGAGGGTATACTCCCCCGGGTCCGTGTCCAGTACGGCGTTTTTTATTCCCTCACCTATAACGGTTACTCGCCCCGCCTCTTCTCCGTTTTCGTCGATAGCAACGACGCGAACGAAGCCGATGCCTTCGAAACACCAGGCCCCTAGCGTGAGTTCAATTGGCCCGGTCGTCTCGAACGGGTCGGTGGTAAAACTCTCGCCTCCGCTCCAGAAGCCAATAGCATCCGGCGCCCTCTGGATCTCCTGCGTCACTCCGTGGTGGGCGACTACCGCTCCAACGCTCAGCAACGACGCCAATGCGACTACCAATACTCGCAATTTCATTCTGTCTCCGCCCATTTCCGCTCGACACTTAAGCTTTAATAAATCTGGTCGTAATGCTCCACGTGCGGCTCCCATTTAAGCTCGGCTGTCGTGGCCATGTCTTCACTCACCTCGACGATTGACCGAAATGGAAAGTACTGGAAACCCGACACGAGTAGCTTGTATTCACCTCGCGGAACTCTGATTTCGGCGAGGCCACGCTCGTCCGTGAACGCCCTGAATGGGTGCATGAGGACTGTGGCGCCCTTTATGGGCTCCTGTTTTTCCGTGTCGATCACCGTCACCTTCACCAGGAATTCTGGCGTATCGACGATGCGTATTCCAAAGGCACGTGCCCCCTCGGCGTGTGCGATTGCCAAATCGTTAGGCGAGAATCTTGCCTCCCACCGGTAATCTCCCACGGCGCCTCTCGCTTGGACTTCTACCTCCGCATAATGGAGCGCTTCCGTACCGGGCAACACCTCCGAGCCCACTAGGCCGGAAGAGGCTTCGGCGCCGTCCTGGTCGTAGATCGCGAAGCGCCCGCCGGTTAGGGCACACTTCTCGGTGCAGGTCGCGCCCACCTTGATGGCGAACGTCTCACCGGTTGTGACAGCAGACGGAACACTCCACACGGTTACACGTGTGGGGTGGGGCTCGACGGTGAACGAGAATGGCACGGACGTTTCACCATGCCCCGCGCCATGCACTTCAACTGCCGGAAAATGTGCCTTCCATACATGCTCGCCCACCTGCGCCGGCGCGATCACGTCCAAGGGAGCAGACTGGTAGAACTCGCCGTCGAACTCCGTGAGTTCCAGATTGCATATAGGTTCATCGTCCTGATCCCTGATTGACATTATCTTGCCGATAAGGTCACACCCCGCAACGCAGGCGACCTTTGCATTGAGCGTCATATCGGCGGCGGCGCGAACTTTGGTAGTAGATACCTCTACACTGCATGTACTGTATTCGTGAATGACAGCTTTTCCTGATACCATCGAAGCACTCACTTCTTTCCTCTGAAAATAGAACCCAATGCGCCCCGGTGGGGGAAGATCCCCACCGGGGGTGTCTTATACCCGCTTGTGGGCCGCCTAGCTTAGACGGCTACCTTAGCCCGCTTGGCGACGCGAGCTGCGGCGACTTCCTGTTCCTCGACAGCGTTGGTCCCGGCGATATAACCATGGACTGTGGCTCTGCCGATACCGTGCTGGTTACCGCCCCCACTCGCCTCGCCTCCAGCGTAGAGACCGGGGATGGTCTCGCCCTCAAGGTCGACGACCTGGGCCTTGCCGTTGATGCGAAGACCGCCGTAGGAGTCGTGCCAGATGATCATCTGCGAAGCCGCATAGAAAGGAGGAGCGTCGAGCTTGTGCATCGGGGCATCCTCGCCCCGCTCGAACTCTTCGTCGTATCCAGCATCAACTTTCTCGTTCCACTTCTCTACCGTGTCGGCCAGGTAACTAAGCGGCACTCTCTGAAACTCGTTGCCTGCCTGAATCTTCTCTGCCAACTCCTCGATTGTATCGGCCACGAAGAACTGACCGTTCTCAGTATTAGTGAATGGAGGCTCGATGTTCCATCCAGCGCGCTCGACCGCCGCGCTGTCGAAGATTGCCCACACGGGCCCGGGGAAATAATCAGGCCCTTCTGAACCCTCGTTGATTGCCAATGCGGCATGCATGCCGTGGTGCTCCCGGTAGCTCTGCACGACCCACTCTGGACGGCAGTTGCGCCAGTCTGCCTGAATGTGGTCGACACCCGGGTTCGGGACGTCTGCCTGGGCTGGGTACTGGGCGTGCCCAGCTCCCCGGACGAAGTTGAGCTCGTTAAAGAATCGCTTGCCCACCTGGTTGACCGTGATGAGATGTTCACGCCCGTTTGCATTGACCGAAAAGCCCGCGGAGCCCCGGAACGGGAAGGTCGGGTGACCCGGCAGCATCGGAGTGTAGGCGTCGCGGGTCGCCAACCGCGTGTTGACGTGGAAGGAGGTTCCGTAGGAGAGGTTCTGTTGCATACCCGACAGGGTCGCACCGATCTTCATCCCAGCCTTGATTCCACTGGCGTTCCTGGAGTTTGGCCCAAGCAATGCCCAGCCGCTGGTAACGAAGTAGGGATCGCGCAACGCCGGGTAGAACATGCTGCGGAACTGCGGATTGCCGGAGTGACCGCCGCTGCCAAGGATCACCGCTTTACGGGCCCTAATGTTTACTGTTTCAGCGGTCTCGTCGACGTTGCCATTTGTCCAAAAGCTCTGCAGCTGCTCGCCCGTTTCCGGATCGTGCCTCGGTGAGTAACTGGCCCTGACACCCAAGACCTTGCCTGAGAACGGCTCCTCCCGAATGAGCTCGTCCATGTGACGGTTGAGCATGAATTCGACGCCCTTTTCGCGGGCGCTGAACTCCAGGCACCGGGCGAGGGCCGAGCCACCCGTCTTGATGCCCGGGCCGGCGACGGCGCTCCCGTCCCCCATTTCCCTCGGAGTGAAGCGGCTCGAGCTCTGGCCGGGCACGCCCGCGTCTTCCTGTGACACTGTTCCTGCTCGAATATCGGTTACGTCGCTCAGCCGCAGAAGGGGAACGGCACGTCGAGCACGCGATACGCCACCATTGCCGTGCGTACCTGAGATGCGGCCAAAACGGACGTAGTTGTCCATCAGGAACTGCCGCGTGTCGAAGCAATTATCTGCCCAGGCACGGTGCAGGTCCCGCTCGTTGTACCTATAAGGGGCCTGAGCCCTGCCGTCCAGAACAGACCAGTCGGTCATGTCCCTGAACAGGAAGTCCGGATCCTCGGTCAGCGCTTCCACGGGCTCCACGGGGGGCACCGTCACGAACCCCTCGGGATCGGACTCCCCTGCGATGTCCCTAAGCTGAATAGGATCTCCGCCGCCGAGTGACGTCTGCCCTCCACTGTGAATCAGCACGCCGCCCACGTCGAAGTTCTGGTCGAGCACGAGCACGGACGCCCCAAGATCCCTCGCCCTGATAGCGGCGGGTAGCCCAGTAC
The DNA here is from genome assembly GCA_040905665.1 of Trueperaceae bacterium. Taxonomy (GTDB): domain Bacteria; phylum Deinococcota; class Deinococci; order Deinococcales; family Trueperaceae; genus DASVCN01. The sequence goes on along the minus strand of JBBDRD010000048.1, from coordinate 13,580 downwards.
AGCCCGCACCGATGACAACTATATCTGCCTCATAATCCCACTCGACGTCCTCGGTGTTCCGGCTGTTTTGCGAGCCATTCTGGGCTATTGCTGAGCCGAACCCACCCAGGGCAGCCGCGCCGACACCCGCGACGGCTCCCTTCTTGATGAAGTCTCGTCTGCTAAACCCCTTTTTGTCCGGGCTCTCGAGATCCTTCGGTTTTGTGTCACGTTTCTTGGCCACGTATTAGTCCTCCGTCTTTGAGGCGGCTGGGGGTTGTCAGCTACGGCCACTCAAATTCTTATTGACCTGGTCGCTACAGCTCCCTACCGAATCGGACCGATCCAATGTGATCGGCACTCCTGAACGCGGATTCAACTCCTCAACAACTTCACCTCACTTCTCACCCCCGTCCAGGTAGTTGATACCAGCGCGAAAACCGACGATGATCCTGAAGTGCCTACTGCCCCCACCGGTACGACCGGTGGTGAAGCACTTGGAATTGGGACATTCCCCCCGAGCCTGATTAAGCTTAGGTATATCATCGACTAGGACTGCGACGCAACAGACTCGTGGTCCGCATAACGCTCGAAAGTACAAAGGAAAAAGCCACCCTGAACTGGCCAGGGCAGCGTATCTATCTTCCGGCGATGCGCGCCGGGCCCGATTCCGATTAGGTCTTTGATACCTCTGGTTCAGCCTGGACCGGCTCTCGCTCAGCTCTAGGTCCACTAACGTGTGTGTTTGAGTTGCTGGCCGCTCTCGTCGGTCCACTTTCTACGGGCGAGTCGGATTCAGCGTCATCCTTAATCTCCCGGATGCCCTTTCGAAACTCACGAACCGACTGTCCAATCCCCCTCGCCATTTCAGGAAGGCGACGCGGACCCAAGAAGAGCAGGACTACCAGAACGATTATCAGGATTTCCCAGGTACCTAAGGGACCAATTCTCATTGCTGAACCTCCGATACGGAAAGCTTAGCACTCGCCGACGCTGCCGAGCCGCCGCTACGTGTGTTTGAACTCTCACGACATAAGGACGGGGCCGGAAAGAATTCCGGCCCCGTCGCCCTATCCGGTAGGGTCTCGTTATCCTTGGACGTTGAGCTCAGTTCTCGTCGCCATCGCCACCCGGCTGGGCGGGGGAATCCTCGTCATCGGCAACCCCAGGTGCGGCTTCATCACCGGGATTGGAGCTGCCACTGTCGTCGGCATCGTCGTTAGCCCCGGGCTCATCGGAACCTTCTGGCTCGGTGGTGTCCTCGTCAACCGGGTCGGCCGTGCCGGGCTCCGGATCATCGCCTGGCCGGGCTGGCATGTCGAAGTCGTCCGGTTCACCAGGAGCCTGCTCGTCACCGGGATCGGCTTCATCGTCATCTGATTCGGGCGTTGCTGGGGTGTCTTCGGGCGTTGCCGGCGCGTCTTCGGGCGTTGCCGGCGTATCGGCGGCCCCGCCACCTTCAACGCCCTGAGTTTCGAAGCTCGCCGGAAGGAGGACGGAATCGATTCCGTAGATTATGCCAGCGGAAGTACCTGTTCCCGCCTCCGTCACGCTAGACACCATGGCGTCGCCGATCGAGAGTCCTTCCGCGCTATCACCACCTACGGAAGCTGTCTGATCAGCGTCAGCTTCTTCCTCTGATTCGGCCGTATCCTCACCAACCGGGTCCGCTGTGCCGGGCTCGGGACCATCGCCCGGCTGGGCGGGCATGTCGAAGTCGTCCGGTTCGCCCGGAGCCACTTCGTCGCCCGGATCGGCCTCATCATTCGCGTCGGCCTCACCATCGTTCGCGTCGGCCTCGCCGCCGCCGGCTACTTCGGTTTCGCCAGCCGCTTCGCCACCCGCTACCGGTTGGTCGGTGGAGGGGGAAATGGCGTACTCGCCACCAAGCATCGTTCGGACGTTCCCGAGCGCGCTCAGCTCATCGGCAGCGACCAGGCCGGAAATAATGTGATTGCTCACCAACATGATCAACTGCTGATCATCGAGGGAATCCAACTCGATCCCCGCCTGCTCGAACGCCTGATTGGTGGGTGCAAGGATCGTGAACGCTCCCTGCTGCTCCAAGCGATCGGCCATTCCGGTTCGCTGCAGGGCATCTGCGAACGTGCTGAAGTCGGGGTTGGCGCTCAGGGTAGCGAACAAACCTTGTTCCGCCTGGCTATCGGCTTGTCCTTCAGGCGCTTCGGTGTCGGCCGCCTCCCCTTCGGGTTCATCTGCGTCGGTGGCCTCACCTTCAGGCGCCGCCGGTTGCTCGGTCTGTTCGGTGGCCGGCTGGTCAGGTGGCTCACCCGCCTCGTGCTCATTAGCGATAGCCAAGCCCAATGCAAGTATCAGGCTCAGCAGCAGTACATTCAGTGTTCGCTTCATAATCCCCCCTTCGGCCTCAACGAGTAGGGCAGGGATGCCCCGTCCGCTGCGTGGCCGCTTCCACTCCTAATAATGAGTATGGACCCGCTCCTACCTCAGAAACTGTTCCCACCGCCCACTTTGATTGGCGAATAGACGCCCCCCCGGCATGTCGATGCTAAAGTTCGGAAGCAAGCAATTTCGCGGGGCTGTCCGAACGGGAGTAGGGGTGTCCCATGGCGGAAGGGGAAGCGTGAAGGGATCGCGTGCTCGAGATGCTGAACGATTGGACGCTCACGAGGCTGAGCAGGTCGGCGCTGGGCATGTTGGACCTGAGCAGGTAGGGGCGCCGAATGGGGCTGAGCGTGGCGGGGTCGAGGCGAGCGTACCTGGGTCCGTGCCCGGGGCCGTCGATGGAGAGCGTCAAATGTTGCCGGCGCGCCTGCTCGTCGAACAGAACCGACTGCTCGAGCTAATCGCCAGGGGGAGTTCACTCGACGAGAGCCTCTCATCGCTGTGCACAACGGTTCCGCGGTTGAATCCTAGGGTCGGAGCCATTGTCCTTCTCGCCGATTCTCAGCGGCCGAGGTTCTCGCCCCGCGTTGCGCCCGATATGCTGCCGTCGTTCGGACAGGGGCTCAAGGGTGCGCCGATCAGCGAACTGGCGATAGGGGCCTGCGGCAAGGCGTTGTACTCCGGCGAGCAGGTAACTTGCTCGGATATCGCGAACGATCCCACCTGGTCGCGAGAGTGGCGCGAGCTGTGTGCCGCACACGGGGTACGTGCGTGCCACTCGGCGCCTGTGCTGGGCTCGGATGGCAAGCCCGTCGGTTCTTTCATGCTTTGCCTCGACGAGCCGCGCGAACTGAACGGCTGGGAGCGACGCCTGGTCGACTTTGGTATCCACGTAGCCGAAATCGTGATCGAGCGGGACCGGGTGAGTCAGGCTCTACGCGAGAGCGAGAAACGACTGCGGGGTGCGCTGGGGATCGAAACGGTGGGCGTGCTCTTCTTCGATACCGGCGGCAGGATCACGGATGCCAACGATGCCTTTACGCATGAGCGGCTACAGCCGGGAGGCTCTTGAGGGAGGGGAGTTGCGTCGGGATGAACTTACGCCGAAGGAATGGATGGCGGATTCCCATCGAGCGTTTGGGGAGTTCAACGCGACCGGACGCACCGCGCCGTACGTCAAGGAGTACCTGCGCCCGGATCGGTCGCGTTGGTGGGGACTATTTGCCGCCACGCGCCTGGAGGGCAACACCGGTGTCGAGTTCATCATCGACATCAGCGAGCAAAAAGAGGCCGAAGAGGAGATCCGCCGGCTCAATAGGAATCTCGAGCGCAGGGTGGACGAACGCACCGCGCAGCTCGAAGCGTCCAATCGGGAGCTCGAAGCGTTCGCGTACTCCGTTTCACACGACTTGCGCGCTCCACTGAGGGGTATTCACGGCTTTAGCCAGAGTCTGCTGGAAGACTACGGCGACCAGTTGGACGAGACGGCCCGCGGTTATCTGCAACGAATACGCGCCGGCGGGGCCCGAATGAGCGGCCTCATCGACGATCTGCTCGACCTGTCTCGGCTGTCCGGGAGCCGGATGGAGCGGAGGGATCTGGACCTAACGGCCCTGGTGAAGCAGGTGGTTACAGGGTTGCGCGCCAACGAGCCCGGGCGGGAAGTCGAACTGGCGGTTGCCGAAGGTGTGAGCGTGAGTGGGGACCGCAATCTTCTGCTTATCGCGATCGAGAACCTGCTTGGTAACGCCTGGAAGTTCTCGCTGGAGCGCAAGCCGGCGTTCATCGAGTTCGGCGTGAGCGAGTCCCGCGGTGAAACGGCCTACTTCGTGAAGGACAACGGCGCCGGCTTCGACATGCAGTACTCCGACAATCTCTTCGTCGCGTTCCAGCGCCTACACCGAGTAGGGCAGTTCGAGGGGACCGGCATCGGGCTCACGATCGTGCAGCGCATCGTTCATCGGCATGGGGGAAGGATTTGGGCCGAAGGTGAGGTCGGCGAGGGCGCGACTTTCTACTTCACGCTACCCGGGGAACATCTCTAAGACAACAGTACTCGTCAAAAGGTGCGACAGCCGAACGCACCTGTAGCAGGGTTGGCAGCATTGACAGCGACCGCTTTTTTGGCCTAGCATGTTTACAGGTTGTGAACATGAGGTAACCAGCGGGTATGCAAGAGGTAGGCAACAGGTAAGCAAGCCACCGACCACTACCCCCGAAGAGAGTGGAAAAGTGATGGATTCCGTAATAGATACAGCGTCGGACACAGCGTCGAACACAGCGATCCAAAGTTTCCCTCGGAATTTTGCCGCGGGTCCAGCCATCCCGGGTCCGCTCAATAGTGGAAATCCCGACGGATTCGGACCGCCCCCAGCCGAGCATGCCAACGGGACGGGCGAGATCGCGGCGGTCCTGCGCGAGGAAATCTGTCTGCTCGATCACCCGCCGGGAACCGCGCTCAGCGAGAACGCCATGGCCAAGCGCTTCGACACCAGTCGAACGGTCATCAAGCGCGTTTTCTACAGCCTGGAGTTCGACGGGTTGGTGGAGAGCATCGCCGGAGTGGGCACGATCGTCACGAGTATCGACCTGGTCTATCTGCAGCAAGTCTACGCGCTAAGGTTCAAGCTAACCGAGCTGGTTGCCGACTTCTCGCCCGGCCGCGTCACCGAGGAGAATCTCGAGCGGATGACCCAGCTCGCCGACTCTGCTGGCGCGCTCCAGGGCGAGCCCAACTATCGCGAATTGGCCCGGCACTACATGTACTTCGCTCAGGAGTTTGGCCTGGCCATCGGCAACCGGCCCTTTCTGGAGATCATGGACCGCCTCTTCTACCAAACCTCACGGGTCTACCTGCAAGTACTGCCCGACATGGAGTGGGCGCAGGAGGTGGATATTGCCGTCCAGGAGATGCGCGATATCGCCCGGGCCATGGGTGCCAGGGATATGGCGGAGGTAGCGAGGATTCGCCGCTATCACATGGCCTGGAACCTGCGCCGGTTCGACCACTATCTGAGCAGCGCCATTTTCGACGTGGATACGACGAAGGAGTTCAAATTCGATGCCTAAGGAAAATGAGTCCGTGACCAAGTTGCACAAGTCGACGATCGCCGTTTGGGGCGGAGAAGAAGAGTACCTGATGGGAACCGTCACCCAGGTTCCGGTAGTCCATAGCGTTTCTTTCGGCTATCAGGACGTGGACACCTGGCGAGAGGTGGCCGTTGGTGAGCGCAAGGGTCACATCTACGGGCGCAACACCAACCCCACGGTCGAGGTCTTCGAGGAAAAGGTGCGATTGCTGGAAGGCGGAGAGGCCGCAACCAGCTTCTCGACCGGCATGGCCGCCATCAGCAACACGCTCTTCACTCTGCTTAACCCCGGCGACCGCTGCGTGAGCGTCAAGGATACCTATGGGGGAACCAACAAGATATTCACGGAGTTCTTCCCCAAGTTTGGCCTCGACGTGACCCTCTGCGATACCGGCGACATCGACACGATCGGCGCCGAGATCACCAAGGGCTGCCAGATCCTCTACCTGGAAACCCCCACCAACCCCACCTGCAAGATCCTCGATATCGAACGACTCGCGGCCAAAGCCCATGAGGTTGGGGGAATCGTCGTGGTGGATAACACCTTCGCTACGCCCATCAATCAGAATCCGCTTCAACTGGGCGCCGACCTTGTGATCCACAGCGCAACGAAGTTCCTGGGTGGTCACGCCGACGCTTTGGGCGGAGTCGTAGTTGGCCCCAAGGATCTGGTCCACGAGATCTATCACTTCCGCGAGATCAACGGAGCGACCCTGCATCCCGAAGCGGCCTATCTGCTCTTGCGCGGGCTCAAGACGCTCGAACTGCGCGTCGAACGGCAGAACGAGAACGCAATGAAGGTGGCACGCTGGCTCGATGCGCACCCGTTCGTCTCCAGTGTGTTCTACCCGGGCCTCGAAAGCCACCGCTATCACGACGTGGCGAAGAGGCAGATGCGCGGATTCGGCGGGATGCTCAGTTTCCAACTTGCTTCCGACGACTTTGACGCCATCCGAGTATTCCTTCCCAAGCTCAAACGGGTACACCGGGCGGCGAACTTGGGCGCGGTCGAGACGATCGTCGCTCCCCCCGTTACCGGTTCACACGTCGAGCTCACCCCCGAGGAGCGGTCAGCGGCCGGCATCCCCGAGACCCTGGTGCGTTACTCGACCGGGATCGAGCACGCCGAGGATCTCATTGCCGACCTCGATCAAGCTCTCACTGCGACCATGGAGCGCTTCCGGACTACCGCAGGGGTGGGCTGATGGGCAAGTGCCGGTTGGCGCTGATCGGCTTCGGGACGGTGGGGCAGGGCCTCACCCAGATCCTCGTCGAGAAGCGCGAGCAGTACCGCAGCGAATTCGGCGTCGACCTGGAGGTCGTCGCGGTTAGCGACATCAACCGCGGAAGTGTTTACGACCCCGTCGGCCTCGACCCGCGCTCGCTACTCGAGAACGCCGGAGAGCTCGAGCGTCTGGACGTGCCCCACAAGGGTTGGGACGCGGTACGGACGATCAGCGAGAGCAACGCCCACGCGGTGCTGGAGATGGCCTACACCAATCTGCAGACCGGGGAGCCCGGCTTCACCCACGCTCGCACCGCTCTGGAAAACGGCAAGCACATCGTGATGTCGAACAAGGGCCCGGTGGCCCTTCATTTTCCCGCCCTTCTCGCGCTGGCGCGCGAGAAGGGCCTCGCTATAGGCGTCGAGGGCACCGTGATGAGCGGAACTCCGGCACTCGCGCTGGGGACCGAGATGCTCAAAGGCGCGGGTGTTAGCCGCATCGAAGGAATCCTCAACGGCACCACCAACTACATCCTCACCCGGATGGGTGAAGGCTTGGGCTACGAAGACGCGCTGGTCGAGGCGCAGGAGAAAGGATACGCCGAGGCCGACCCGACCGGGGACGTCGAGGGGATAGATGCCGCGGGTAAGGCGGCAATACTCGCGAATCTGGTGATGGATCTGCCGCTGGGCATCAATGATGTGGAGCGGAAGGGAATCAGCCACCTCACTCCGGAGGACATCGCACAGGCCGACGCTGCAGGTGAAGTTTGGAAGCTGATAGGGACGGTAGAGAAGGGCGCCACGTTGGTCGCCGCATCGGCCCGGGTCGCGCCAAAACGCATCCCCAAGAGCCACCCTCTGGCCGGCGTCCATGGCGCCACCAACGCCATCACCTTCACCACCGACTATTTGGGTGACGTTACCCTCATCGGCCCCGGCGCCGGGAAGCTCGAGACCGGCTATGCGATGATCGCCGATCTGCTCAAGATCGGGCGGCAGCGTCTCCTCCCGCAGCACGAGACGAGGGAACCGGTCTCGTGAACATGCTCATCGCCGGCACCTGGGAGGCCACTACGGAGGTAATCGAGGTTCGTAACCCTCAGGACGGCACCCTGATCGATACCGTTCCACGCGCCGATGCCGCTCAGATGGAACGGGCAATAGGCTGCGCAGTCGAGGGCGGCAGGCGCTGGAAGAGGGCGCCAACCTATGAACGCATGAACGTGCTGTTCAAGGCGGCGGGGGTGATAGAGGAACGTAGCGAGGAGTTCGCCCGCACCATCGCCCTCGAGGGGATCAAGACGATCCGGGAGGCCCGCAGGGAGGTCGCGCGTTGCGTGGAGACGCTTCGGATAAGTGGCGAAGAGGCGCGCCGCTTGGATGGAGAGACGATCCGCTTCGATCAGGCGCCCGGCGGCGAGCGGCGCAAGGGGTTCTACACCCGCGAGCCGATCGGGGTTATCGGCGCCATTACCCCCTTCAACGACCCGTTGAACCTGGTGGCTCACAAGGTAGGCCCGGCAATTGCCGCGGGTAACGCGGTAATAGTGAAACCGGACAGCCGCACTCCTCTTTCCGCCCTCAAGCTGGCGGAAGCGTTCAGCGACGCAGGCGCGCCGCGAGGCGTGTTGCAGGAGGTAACCGGTCCGGGTAGCAGCGTAGGCGCACAGATGGTGCGCGATCCCCGCGTGAGGATGATCTCGTTCACGGGCGGCCGCGAGACCGGCGAAAGGATAATGCGCGATGGCGGCTTCAAGAAGTACGCCATGGAGCTCGGTAACAACGCACCTGTGATCGTCATGCCCGACGCCGATATCGTGGATGCGGCCGAAGCGATAGTGAGCGGGGCATTCTGGGCCGCAGGTCAAAACTGCCTGCACGTGCAGAGGATTTTCGTTCACCGGCAGGTCTGGGACCAGTTGGTGCCGCTGTTGGTGGAGGGCGCCAGAGGCTACAAGGTGGGGGACAAGCTCGACGAGAACACCGACATGGGGCCGATGATCGACGAGGAAGCCGCGGCCAAGGTAGAGGTGATGGTCAACGACGCCCTGTCGAAGGGAGCGCGCTGCCTCACGGGCGGCACGCGCGATGGGGCTTACTTCATGCCGACCTTGCTCGAGGGCGTGCCATCTTCAGCCATGATCTATCGGCAGGAGGTCTACGGCCCCGTTAGCCTGATCGAGCCGTTCGAGGAGCTCGACGACGCGATCGAAGCGGCTAACGCCGTCGATTTTGGCCTGCAGGCGGCTATCTTCACCAAGGACTTGGATGCAGCCTTCCGGGCGGGCGAGGAGCTCGACTACGGCGGGGTGGTCGTGAACGACAGCAGCGACTATCGTATCGATGCGATGCCGTTTGGCGGGCCAAAGGGATCGGGCCTGGGACGCGAAGGCGTCCGCTTCGCAATGGAGGAGATGACCGAGCCCAAGATGCTGAGCTTTCGGCTGAGCTTTCGACTGGGACCCGCGGCGCCCGAACGATCCCCAGCAAGCAGCGTTAAACCCGAAAGTGGAGCTACCTGAACGATGGACGGCCCGTTGGTTCGCGGGTTGTCTCTGCAAGACGTCTACCGGGCACGTGCGCGCATACAGGGCCTGGTGCACCGTACACCGCTGCTTCCATCGCGAGCACTGGGTGGTGCCGTAGGGGCACCGGTACACCTGAAGCTCGAAAATCAGCAGCTGACCGGCAGCTTCAAGCTCCGCGGAGCGCTCAACGCCGTTCTCGCTCTTACGCCCGAGCAGCTCGAGCGAGGCGTGGTGACAGTCTCGACCGGCAACCATGGGCGCGCCGTCGCTCATACCTGCCGGCTGCTGGGGGTGCAGGCGACCGTTTGCATGTCGCGGTTGGTACCGGGCAACAAGCTCGCGGCAATTGAAGAGCTGGGCGCGAGAACTTGCATCGTTGGCAATAGCCAGGACGACGCGCAGGTCGAGGCCGACCGGCTGGTGGCGCAAGAGGGAGCGTCTCTCGTCCCCCCCTTCGATCACCCCGACATAATCGCCGGGCAGGGAACGCTGGGTCTCGAGATCGCCGAACAGCTCCTCGAGATGCAGGTGCGGTCCAGCAGTTCGAACGGCGCGAGCGCGGCCGGTAGCGCACGGGAGCGCGGCGAAGATACCGGCCGCGCTAGGCGCGGCGACGGGTCAAGCCGGCCGCGGGCCGTCGCAAACAAGCGCGGTAACAAGATTCGCGGTAACAAGATTCGCGGTGACAAGAGAGGTCTCCAGGTGATCGTGCCCCTCTCCGGCGGCGGGCTAATAGCCGGCGTGGCCCTCGCACTCAAGGCGCTCGACCGAAGCATTCGCGTGGTGGGCGTGTCCATGGAGCAGGGCTGCGCAATGTACCAGAGTCAGGAGGCGGGCTGTCCGGTGCAGGTCGAAGAGCGGCAGAGCCTGGCCGATTCGCTGGGCGGAGGAATTGGGGCCCAGAATCGCCACACCTTCCGAATGGTGCGAGATCTGGTTGACGAGCTCGTACTGGTCGATGAGGAGCAGATCGCGCGCGGTGTCGTACACGCGTATCGGGAGGAGCGGCAGGTGGTGGAAGGCGCCGGAGCGGTGGGAATCGCGGCAATGCTCGCGGGGGTGGTGGGAAGCGGATACCTGCCGGGCGGGAAGGGTGACGCGACGGGCGACTCCAGGGGCGGTTCTACAGGTTCGAGCGACTTCGAGACGGTCGTCCTGCTTAGCGGCGGCAACATCGACACGGACGTACACCAGCGGCTAGTTCGGGAGGGGAGGTGACTGACGTAGCGGCAGTACGAACTTTGAGCGAGGAGGAGTTGCGTTCGCTCGTGCAGCTCGATTTGGACGTAGTGGAGGCCATCGAAGCGTGCTTTCGGGCACTGGCGACAGAAGAGGTCGTGATGCCGCCGATAATGCGCCTCGACATCCCGGGCCGCGACGGCTCGGGCGGCGGGGAAGTGGACGTCAAGAGCGCCTATCTGCCCGGCATGGACTCCTTCGCCATCAAGATCAGCCCTGGCTTCTTCGGTAATCCCCAACTCGGTCTGCCCAGCCTGAACGGCCTGATGGTACTGCTGAGCGCCAAGACCGGCTTGCTCCAAGCGATGCTGCTGGACAACGGCTATCTCACCGACGTGAGGACGGCGGCTGCCGGCGCGGTTGCCGCGAAGTGGCTCTCGCGCGAGGACAGCCGCACGGCCGGCATCGTTGGAGCCGGAGCGCAGGCCCGCTTGCAGCTGGAGGCGCTATGCCTGGTGCGCCCGATCGAACGCGCGCTGGTTTGGGCGCGGGACGCGGCCAGGGCCGAACTCTATGTCGAGGAGATGCGGGACCGCCTTGGTATCGAGCTGGAGTCGCGCGCCACTGTGGAGAAGGTGGTTCGAGAGAGCGACATCGTAGTCACCACTACGCCCAGTAGCGAGCCGCTAGTGCAGGGCGATTGGCTCGAGCCGGGAGTGCATCTGACGGCAATGGGTTCCGACGCCGAACACAAGAACGAGCTGGACCCCTCGGTGCTCCTTCGCGCCCATAGCTACGCATGCGACCGATTGAGCCAGTGCCGGACGTTGGGCGAGCTGCATCACGCTCTGGCGGCAGGTGTCGTCTCAGATGATCAGCATTTCGCGGAGCTGGGGGAGATCATCGCCGGCAAGGCGCAGGGACGCTCCGGTTCAGAGCAGATCACCGTGTGCGACCTCACCGGCACCGGTGCCCAAGATTCGGCCATTGCCGCCCTGGCTTTTGCCAGAGCGGTTGGCAGCACCATGTCTAACAAAACCATGTCTAACAAGGGGTCACGTTTCATGGGTGACCACATCCCTGGCCGCGTGCGGCCCAAGAAGGAACGGGCATGAACGAAAAGCTCAACTTCAGCCAAGACGAGTATGTTCAGAGATTGAGCAAAACTCAGCGAGCGATGAGCGAGCAGGGTATCGAGCTGCTCGTCGTTAGCGACCCCTCCAACATGGCATGGCTCACGGGCTACGACGGCTGGTCGTTCTACGTACACCAGTGCGTGCTGATTCCCGTGGATGCCGAACCGATCTGGTTTGGTCGGGGGCACGACCTGACTGGAGCCCGGCGCACCGTCTACATGACCGATGACAGACTCATCGGTTACGCCGACAGCTTCGTGCAATCGCCTCACTGCCATCCGATGGAGGTTCTCGCCGGCGCCATCCGCGGGCAGGGGTGGGATGAAGGCACGATCGGCGTCGAGATGGACAACTACTACTTCAGTGCAGCCGCCTACACCACCCTGCAGACGCAACTGCCCGATGCCCACTTCAAAAACGCAACTTCCCTCGTCAACTGGCAACGAGCGGTCAAGTCGGAGCAGGAAATCGTCTACATGCGCCAAGCGGCCCGCATCGTGGAGCGAATCCACGAGCGGATATTCGATGTCATCGAGCCGGGGATGCGCAAGAACGATCTGGTTGCCGAGATTTTCGCGACCGCGATCCGTGGCACTGCCGAGTTCGGTGGGGATTACCCGGCGATCGTTCCCCTTCTGCCCACCGGTGTAGATGCCTGCTCGCCCCATCTGACCTGGGACGACGCTCCCATGCAAACCGGGTTCGGCACCTTCTTCGAGGTTGCCGGCTGCTACAAGCGCTATCACTGCCCGCTATCACGCACGATCTTCCTGGGCACGCCCGATCCTCGCTTCCTCAATGCCGAGGCCGCGCTGATCGAAGGGATCGAGGCGGCTCTGGAGGTAGCGCGGCCCGGTAACACCTGCGAGGAGGTCGAGGGTGCCTTCGCGCGCACGGTCGCGCGTTACGGGATCGAGCGTAATAGCCGGGCCGGCTACCCGATAGGGCTCAGCTATCCGCCCGATTGGGGCGAGCGCACGATGAGCTTCCGGGCGGGAGACACCAGCGTTCTACAGCCGGGAATGACCTTCCACCTGATGCCCGGATTGTGGTTCGACGACTGGGGCATGGAAATCACCGAGAGCATACTCATCACCGAGAAGGGCGCCGAGTGCCTCTGCGACGTGCCCCGGCAGCTCTTCGTGAAAGCGTAGGGGAAGGGTGAGCGTTCCGTGCTAATGTGGCCGTGGGCAATGACCATGATAAGAACATGTAATAAGGGACACATCTGGCTGAATGCAACTACGGAAAGGTGCCGATGACCGAAACTACTTCCAAGTCCAAGTTCAAACCAAAAACGCTCGAGTATCTGCGCAAGGTCGAGGAGACGGGCGAAACCCTGATCATTACCGATCGCGGCCGGCCCGTGGTCAAAATAGAACCGTACCGGGCTGGTGATGCCCTCCGATTCCTGAGGGGGTGCGTGCTTCGCTACGACGACCCGACGGAGCCGGTAGCTGCCGAGGAGTGGGAGGTGGAAGGCGCGGCGGACCGGTGACACTCCTCGATACCCATGTTTGGCTTTGGTGGTTGAGTGATCCCTCGCTACTGACTGAAACGGCGAAGGCGCAGATAGCTGCCGCGATCGACGGTGATTCTCTGGCGGCGTCGAGCATCAGCGCTTGGGAAGCCGAGATGCTGGTCAAGAAGGGCCGGCTGGAGCTCACGCTGGCGGTAGACGATCTGGTATCACACTGCGACGGACTGTCGTTTTTTAGCTTCGTGCCGCTAACGGCAAAGACAGGGTTGCAGGCAGCTCGTATGGAGCCGTTCCACCCCGACCCGGCGGATCGCATGATAGTTGCAACCACCATTCACTATGGCGGCATATTGATCACGAAAGACGAGAGGATCAGGAAGTATGGCCGTGTCCGCACCGTCTGGTAACGCCTGCACGGTGATAGTCAGTGGAATGCCGGTCACGATTGCAGGGCGGATCGACACAACGAGAAAGCCGGCGAGTGGAACGTCACTTCGCCAGCTTCCGCTATCTGAACTGAGCTAGCCAGCCCAGCCTACTCGTTACTCCAGCGCGGCCAGTTGATCTTCGAGGATCGCGTTTGCCTCTTCGTTGAGG
>JBBDRD010000047.1:0-74671 GCA_040905665.1 Trueperaceae bacterium | reverse complement strand
CAGTCGGGGCGGTAGGCGGAAGCCGATCGTAAGGGTACATCGCTGTTCGAGCCCGTCGTCATCCGTGGCTATCGACTGCAGGGTCGCCTGAAGCTGGTCGAAGATCCGCTCCTGAGCGCGGTTGAACCCCGCTACCCACACCGCTACCCGGTTCCACAACCTAACCGCATCATCGGCCGCACTGCTTTCACTACCCGCCGAATGGTGGTTGGGTTTCGCCACCACGACCCTCAGTACGAGCCGCCCCTTGTAGCCGAGCGTCATCGCGTCCCAGCCACTGGGTTCCCCGATAATCAGCAAATCGGGACGTGGGTATGCCGCGAGCGCATGACGCGCCCCCTTGGAGCTGGGAGCCTCCTCTTCGGTGGCTCCGATCAGGGTGAGGCTGAGTCTATCGAGTGTCTCTTCGGTGAGCCTCGAGGCCGCCGCTATAGCGGCGCAGAACGGTCCTTTGGCATCGACCGTGCCGCGTCCGTAGAGGCAGTCATCCTCGATTCGGACGGGAATGTCGCCGGCGACGGTGTCGATGTGGCCCAGGAACATCACCTTTAGCGGACCGCTGCCTATAGTCGCTACGGCACTTCCCGACGCGTCTACGTAAGCCTTGCCGCCCAACGATTTCATGCGCTCGACCAGATAACACGCTACTCGGTCTTCAAAGCCCGAAGGGCTTGCGATCGAAACGGCTCCACGGAGCAGGTCGAGTGGATCGATGGTGGTAGTCGACGCTATGGCGCATCCTTCGCGAGCACCGCCGCCACCCGCTTAACCACCTCGTCCACTTCCTCCTTGCCAATGACGAGCGGCGGAACGAATCTGATCACCGTTCCCCCGGCATTGATGGTGAGTACGCCGGCCTCGCGCAGCGCGGCGATAAAGGGGGCCGCCTTCTCCCTTAGCTCCACGCCGATGAGGAGGCCCAACCCTCGCACTTCACGGATCTTGGGGGAGCCGATGGCGATCAGCCGCTCCCTAAAGTAGTCCCCAACCTGCGTCACGTGCTCGAGCAGCCCCCGCGATTCGATCTCCTGGAGAACCGCCAAGCCGGCGGCCGAGGAGAGCGGATTACCGCCAAAAGTCGTGCCATGGCCGCCTGCAGGCATCTTCCCCGCCACTTCCTCTGTCATCAGCAGCGCCCCAATCGGGACTCCGCCGCCCAAGCCCTTTGCGAGGGTGACCATATCGGCGCCTACGCCATAATGCTCGCAGGCGAGGAACTTTCCCGTGCGGCCCACACCGCTCTGTATCTCATCGAATACCAAGAGGGCTCCACGCTCGCGGCTCAGGTCGCGAGCCGCCTGCATGAACGCTTCGGTGGCGGGGTGAATTCCCCCCTCGCCCTGCACCGGCTCGATGAACACCGCCGCGGTGTCCTCGCCGATCGCCTTCTCGAGCGAGGCGACGTCGTTGTAAGTGACGTGGTCGACCGGCACGGGGAGTGGCTCGAACGGCTCGCGATACTTCGGCTCCCAGGTGAGGCCCAGGACGCCCAGGGTGCGGCCCGAGAAGCCACGCTTGGCCGCGACGAAGCGGCTACGTCCGGTGGCCGCCTTGGCCCACTTGAGCGCGGCCTCGTTGACCTCCGAGCCGGAGTTAGCCATGAACACGCGGCTCAAAGGCGGCGGCACGAACTCGAAGAGCTTCTCGAGGAAAGCGCTGCGCGTGTCGTTGCCGATGTTTTGGGCGAAGGCGATTAGCTTGCCGGCCTGCTCGGCGATAGCGCCGGTAAGTCGAGGATTGGCGTGACCCAAGCTGGCTACGGCGATACCGGCGAGGCAGTCGATGTACTCCTTGCCGTCGGCGTCCCATACTCGCGTGCCGTCGCCCCGGACCAGCGCCAAGTCGGGCTGCCACAACCCGGAACCGTGCCGCTGGTCGATCGCCAGGATTTCCTGAGTCTTGCTTCCTATCTGAGGCATATCCGCTCCTTCACGCGCATGAGTATAAGTTCCTCGCAACTGGTAACCGCTCCCGCGACCATTTCGCGGACCAGCGCACGCGATCGTTTCACTCGATCGTGGTTCCATGTCCCGCCAATGCGCGACGCAGCGGTTCGTCAACGCGGGCATCGCCGAAGATCACGCGTTCCACTCCCGCCCGTACCGCCTCGCCGGCGCCCAACACCTTCTTCTTCATCCTGTCCTGTGCGAACTCGAGGTACTCCTCCACTCGGTCGGCGGGCACCCGGGCAATGAGCGTCGACTCATCGGGGAAGTCGCGCAGCAGGCCGGGCACGTTCGAGAGCAGCACCAGGGCTTCGGCGCCGAGCGCACCGGCGACCGCCGCTGCCGCCCGGTCGCCGTCGACGTTGATGGCGACACCTTCGTGGCTTATTCCCGGCGGCGTAAGTACCGGCAGGTAGCCGGCGTCGAGCAGCAGCTCGATTAGCCCGGTATTGACCCGATCGACGGTACCGGTGTGATCTCCGTGAAGGACCTTGACCTTGCCGTTCTCCACGCTACGCACTGTCTCTTTACGCCGCCCTTCGAAGATCCTGCCATCGATCCCGGAGAGTCCCACGGCGTTCACCGTCAGCCGCTGCAACCGTTCGACGATCCCCTTGTTCATCTTGCCGCAATAGACCATCTCGAATATTTCCAGCGTCTCACGGTCGGTGAAGCGACTGGTGTACCCACTGGGGCTGGTGACGAACCGTGGCGGATGTCCGAGCGCCTGAGCTACCCGGTTGGTCTCGACGCTCCCGCCATGCACGATCACCATCCGCCGCCCCTCGGTCCAATGACTGGCGATGTCACGGCACAAGGCGTCGTAATCGATGCCTGCCGCACCTCCGACCTTGACGACGATCATCAGGACGCCCTCAGCGCTGCTGCTAGCGGCTGCCTGGTTCGGACCGGCATCCGGAGCCCCAGTCGAACCCGCCTTGCACCCAAATACCTGGCGAAGCGGCGGACGGCATGTACGAACGCCTCCAGCACCTCGCCATCCACCGTCGCGCCTTCCTCCCACCACCACCGTTCGATGAGCAGGTCGCCCCCTTCGACGCGCCCCTCCATCCGCGCCACCGGCGCGTCGCGGTAGAAGACCGGAAGCACGTAGTAGCCCCAACGCCGCTCGCTCTCGGGCTTGTACACCTCCCAAACGTAGTCGAAAGCAAAAATTCGGGACACCGCCTTGCGGTCCCACATGAGGCTGTCGAGGGGCGCGAGGAAGATCATCCGCGGCGCCGGTTCGGGCGCGTCCAGCCATTCGAGGTCGGCGGTTCGCAGGTGATAGCGCTCCCCTTCGACGTCGACCGGCGTCAGCTGACCCTCGGCGACCAGTTCGGCGATGATCTCCCTGCGCTCCGGGGCAGCGACCCTAAGGCTCCAAAGGGCCGAGTCGGCGCCCAAACGCAGCAGGCCGACGCTCTGGTGCCGGCGCAGGATGAGGAAGCGGAGGCTCTCCGCCACGGACGCCGGTTCGGCGCACAGGTGCTCGCTCGGAATGACCGTTTCGGGCAAGGCGTAGACGTGCCGCCCGTTGAGGCGGTGATGCGTCACCACCTGCCCCGAATCCCAGAGCGCACGGAGGATCTGCTTGACCAGCTTGGGCCCGTACCAGGAGCCCGCCCAGGCATCCACGCGCGTCTGATCTTCGAAATCGAGCGAGGAGAGGGGACCCCGGCGCGAGAGCTCCTCTAGGGTCCGCTCGACCGCATCCGAGTAGGGCCACAATACCCGCTCTTCCCAAGCCCTTCGGAAGTAATCGTGATAGATGCGGCGGTAGCGCCAATCAGCAGGCGGGACAAGGCAGGCCTGCTTGTCCCAGGCGTCGTACAGCAACCGCTCCCCGTAGGCCGCCTGCTGCCAATCATCGACCCGGTAGCCAGACACGCGCGCCTGCAGCACCAGGTCGTGGTTGCATCCCAGTGGCTTGAGTGGGTCGTACTGGACACTGCCAAGCCGCAGGAGCACGGTGGCCAGGTCCGCCGCCTCAAAGTAATCGGCGAAGTGGTAGGTGGCAAGAAAGCGCCGGGCTTGGGCCCGGCTCCAAACCAGCGGCGTAACCTGCCGCGCGGGGCCGGCCACGCTACTCGAGCCCGTGAGGTGGCCACAGGCCCAGAAGCTGGCGAAGCGTCACGACCCGCGCGAGGTGATAGGAATTATGAGCCACCACGCTCTCCATCACTCCTCGTACGCTCCCGGCCTCGCCGACCCTGCGGTCCATGACTTCGGCGTCGGCGGCCTGACCGGCGGCCTCGTCGAGGCCCAGGAGGATGCTCTCGAGCAGCTCGCGCCACTCGTCGGTGTTCGCGGGCGCAGGACTCCCGGGCCAGTCATTGTTGTCTTTCGTAGGGCGCTGCGGGCGCTCGCCCCGAGCCTGCGCCAGTAGATATCGCTGCCAGAACTCGAGATGCCACAGTTCCTCGAAGATGCTGTGCGGCAAGCCCGAGGGCCGCTCGCCGACCATTTCGAAGGGCAGCTCCTCCAGGATGTGGTGTACAGGGGCGAATACGCCCCTGCCGAAGAGAAGCTGAGGGAGTCGCGTCATGGCGCATTCTAGCGCGCGCCGGCGCAAAGCGGCGGCACGGCCCGAGCTTCGGTCATGGATGCAGGCCGGTGAAACCCAGGCCCAGGCGCTCATCCCATCCCATGGCGATATTGAGCGATTGCAGAGCGTGTCCCGCGGTGCCCTTGACAAGGTTGTCCAGCGCGCTCATCACTACTACCCGGCCGGATTCGTTGTCGAACTCGAAGCCGACATCGCAGAAGTTGGTGCCGTCGAGAATCTTGGGGTCGGGCACCCGGTGGATTCCCTTGCGGGCCAGTACCAGGCGCACGAAAGGTTCATCATCGTACGCCTCTCGAAAGGCGCTCAGAACATCCCGGTCGCTGGTTCCATCGGGCAGGAAAACGTGCGCGGTAAGCAGAATTCCCCGCACCCTCTCGACCGCGGTAGCGGTGAGATGGACCCGCGCGTCGCCGGGCAACTCCTGGGCGATCTCCGCCTGATGCCGATGGCCGGTGGCGGCGTAGGTACGCACCACGCCCATTCGCTCCGGATGATGCGAGGAGGCCCCGGGGCGATTGCCGGCGGCAGAGGAGCCGACCTTGCCCTCGGCGATGATGTCTCCCCTCGCGACCAGGCCCGCGGCGAGCAGAGGGTGCAGGGCGAGAATAGTTGCCGTCGCCAAGCAACCGGCGCCCACGATTCGCGTGGCGCCACGCAGCTCGTCGCGGTGCAGTTCGGGATTACCGTAAACGAACTCGCCCAGCAGCTCGGGACGCGGATGCTCCTGGCGGTAGTGCCTCGCGTAGACGCTTGGATCGCGCAACCGGAACTCGGCAGAGAGGTCGATTATCCGGGGCGCCAGGCCCGCGAACTCATCGAAGCGGGCGGCGCTCACGCCGTGAGGTAGCCCCAACACCAGGAGATCCGCCTGCTCCAGCTCGCTGGCCCGGTTAAAGCGCAACGAGGTGAAACCGCGCAGGTTCGGGTGTACCAACGGCACCGGCAGGCCGGCATTTCGCTCGCTGGTCACCTGGGTCACTTCGAGATGCGGGTGACCAAGCGCCAGACGCAGGAACTCTCCGCCGGCGTAACCGGAGGCGCCTATGATCGCTACGCGCAAGCTATCGCTCCAGTCGTCAGTCAGGCGACAACCCGCGCGGCCGCGGCCGCATAGTCAACGATCTCACCAGGAATATCGACGCCGGTAGTTGCGACCGAATTACGAAACTCCATAGTGTGGTTTACCTCGACGACAAGCAAGCCGCGCTCCGACTCCATAAGGTCGACGGCGAGTACGCCGCCTCCAACCGCTCGAGCGGCCGCCAGGGCCGACTGCTCCAGTTCGGGCGTTATAGGGCAGTTGGTGGCTACCGCCCCACGGGCGGTGTTGGTGATCCAGTGGTCGGAGTTGCGATAGATCGCCGCGATAACGCGCTCGCCCATAACGAATGCCCGGATGTCCCGGCCCGGCTTGGCCACGTACTCCTGGACGTAGTGTACCTTGTGGCCCGGCCCGCCCAGCACCTCCTTGTGCTCTAGCACGGCCTCCACCGCGTCACGGTCCGAAAGCCGGCTCACCAGACGGCCCCAGGAACCCACGGTTGGCTTCATTACCACCGGGTAGCCGAAACGCTCGCACAGCTCGAGTGTTCCTTCCCGGGTGAACGCCACTCCCGAACGAGGCTTGGGCACTTTGGCAGCGCTCAGCACGGCGTCCGTCGCCAGCTTGTCGCCGCACGTCTCGATGACTCTCGGCGTGTTCACGACGGTGGAACCGGCGGCTTCGAAGAGCCGAGCCAAAGCCAGGCCGCGCGTCTGGGAAACGGACCGCTCGAGGACCACATCGAAGCGGCCCAGCCGTGAAATAGCGCCAAAGTCGACCGTGATCTCGGGAGCGTAGAGCTTCTCGAACGGCACGCCGCGTCGCTCGAACGCCTCGAAGAGCATCCGCTCCTCGGGCCGCAACCGGTCGTAAACCACGGCGATGCGTGAGGGCGCTTCGAGAACCGCCGTCATTCGCCCCAGTCCTCGTCCTCTTCGGGAGCCGGCTCGAAACGTAGCGGCTCGAGGCCCACGACCTCCAACTCGACACCCTCGTCGGTCACCACCAACTCGCCGAGTTCGAGTGCGTTTGGCTGGATGTCCAAGCTTCCGTAAGGGGTTTCAAACTGCTGTGCCATCTGTCGTCCTCTCCGATGTCGCTCGCGCCGACAGTCCCGTTGTAATGGAGTGGCGGCCTTTGTTTTGTAAGTTCAGATTGGCGACCGTCCGTTTCAACCCGTGCGCCAAAGGGCATGGTAGAGGTCTTTGCGCCCCTTGTCAAGTTCAGAGGAAGCTCGTTGCACACGACGCTTCTAAGGCCTGCTGGGCCTCCTGCACGTTTGCCTGAGTATTCGAAGGAGTCATACCGAGAAGGAATGGTAAATGTGGTTGAACCGAATTCTGGCTTACGCTTCGAAAGCACACTGCCTATATGCGCTCTTCGGCAGTATGCTCCCCATATGGACCGAACCGACGGACTCGAACGATCACTGGCGCGGTTACTCGCCGAGCTACTGCCCACACTCAAAGACCCACGAATTCCGATTGTCGTGACGATAGAGCGAGTAAAGCTGTCGGGCGATAAGCGGTACGCCAGGGTTCAGGTGAGCACCTTGGAGAGTGAAGCCGAATCGGACATGCTCGACGCCCTCAACCGGGCAAAAGGCTTTCTCCAGCGCAAGATTGCCGATGAGCTGGGGCTGCGCCTCACACCCCGGCTGAGTTTCCATACCGATCCGTTGGAGGTGCTGCGGTGAGGGAGCCGCCCTGTACAACACTCCGGGTTCGCTTCGCCGAGACCGATCAGATGGGCATAGCGCATCACAGCGCCTATGTTGTGTGGATGGAAGCCGCCAGGGTTGAGTGGCTGCGCGAGCGCGGCCTCTCCTATCGTCAGCTCGAGGAGGAGGGCGTCTCGCTTGCCGTGAGCGGGCTCGAGCTCGCTTACCGCGCGGCTGCGCTCTTCGATGATGAAGTGGAGGTGGAGGCCAAGTTGATCGAGGCGCGCAGCCGCCGCTTCCGCTTCTCCTACCGCCTGGGCCGGCCGGTCGATGCAACGCTGCTTGCCACGGGCGCCACCGTTCATGTTCCCACCGATCGCCGTGGCCGGGCAATCCGCCTTCCACGAGATTGGTTGGTACGCTTGACCGGCCTGGTACAGAGTGAGCACAGAGAGTCGAGCATTGTATGAAATGGGTTGCGCGACCGGTCAACGCCTCCGACAGTAACAGTCGGCAGTGCGGGCTATAATCGCGGCGACTGAGCAGCAGAGGTGATCCATGAGCATGACGACAGCACGCCGGGAGGGCATACGCAGCGACAAGATTCGAGGACAGGCGCTCACCTACGATGACGTGCTGCTGGTGCCGGCGCACTCCGAGGTGCTGCCGCGCGACGTCGACGTCGCCACGCGCTTCACCCGCAATGTTCCACTGAACATGCCGATAGTCTCCTCGGCAATGGACACCGTAACCGAGACCAGGATGGCCATTGCCATGGCGCGAGCCGGGGGGATCGGCGTCATACACAAGAAGATGCCGCTGGTCGATCAGGCCGAGATGGTGCGCAAGGTCAAGCGTTCCGAATCGGGAATGATCGTCGATCCCATCACGTTGCCGCAATCGGCTACGGTGGGTGACGCTCAGAAGCTCATGCGTGATTACCGGATCAGCGGGGTGCCGATAGTCGAGGGTGACGGTCGCCTCGTCGGGATTCTCACCAACCGCGACCTGCGCTTCGAGGACGATCCCAGCCGGCCCGCCCAAGCCCTGATGACCAGCGATGGGCTCGTTACCGTGCCGGTGGGGACGACCTTGGAGGAAGCCAAGGATCTCTTGCGGCGTCACCGGATCGAGAAGCTGTTGGTAGTGGATGAGGAGTTCAGACTTCGCGGGCTGATAACTATCAAGGACATCATGAAGAAGCTCGAGTATCCGGACGCCGCCAAGGATTCGCTCGGCCGGCTACGTGTGGCGGCCGCGGTGGGTGCGGCAGGCGATCTCGAAGCCAGAGCGACAGCGCTGGTCGAGGCCGGCGTTGATGCTCTGGTGCTGGACAGCGCTCACGGACACTCGCAAGGCATCCTGGACGCACTGAGCTACCTCAAGGCGAGCTTCGATGTTGATGTTGTCGCCGGCAACATCGGCACCGCCGGGGCCGCTCGGGACATGGTGGAGCGAGGAGCAGACGCCGTCAAGGTGGGCATCGGACCGGGCGCGATCTGCACGACTCGAGTCGTCACCGGAGTGGGCATGCCACAGCTCTCGGCTATCCTGGAGATCGCTCAAGCCTTGCAGGGCGCCGATGTTCCCCTCATCGCCGATGGCGGGATCAAGCAGACCGGCGATCTGCCCAAGGCGCTGGCCGCAGGCGCCGACACCATAATGATCGGCTCGATGTTGGCCGGCACCAGCGAAGCGCCCGGCGATGAGATCCTGCGTGACGGCCGCCGCTACAAGACTTATCGCGGGATGGGAAGCATGGGCGCCATGGCGGGCGGCAGTGCCGACCGCTATTTTCAGGAGGAGGCCAAGAAGCTTGTTCCCGAAGGGATCGAGGGGATAGTAGCGTACAAGGGGCCGGTGGCCGACGTGCTGTACCAGATGGTGGGCGGGCTCAGGAGCGCGATGGGCTACTGCGGTAGCCCCGACGTTGCGACGCTAAAGCATGCAGCGCAGTTCGTGACGATTACTCAGGCCAGTCTTCTCGAGTCGCACCCGCACGACGTCATCATCACTAATGACGCGCCGAACTATTCGTTGTCCCGTAAGTAGTCCTCAGATCTCGCGATTTTCGAGTTCGGCCTCGAGGTAGCGCAGCCGCCGCCGCAACATGTGCAGTTCGGCCTCTGGGTCGCCGCTCAGCGTGCGGCGAACGTCCCCCAATTCCTGGCGAATTCCGGCGATTTCGCCGCGCAAGGCGCGCAGCTCGCCAGAAAGCTGCGAGACGTCATTTTCACTTGAAGGCGACGGCGTGGGCCTATTTGCGCTCGAGCCATTCCGGTGATCATTACGCACTGCGTCCAGCGCTTCTCCTATGCTGGCGGCACGGTTTGCAATCAATAGGCGGCGAGCCAGATGGAGCTCGGTAATGGCCTCGTCGATGTCGGCCAAGCGCCTGAGCCCTTCGGGGTTCAAACGAAGAACCTGCGTGGCCTCCCTGGAATCGACCAGGGAAACCGCGTTCGCCCCATCAGAGATCGCATCGTTCATTGAGTTACATTATCACGCATATCGGCCCGTTCCAAGCGCTGTCGGAAAGCGCACGTTCGCCTGAGGCCATCAGTGGCGTGTGTACTTACGGCTTCAGCAAGTACTCGCCACTCACTCCCATCTCTCGGTAGAACGTCATCATCGGCCCACAACCGAACTTGAGGAAGAAGGAGAACGGGGTCAAACATCGCTCCTGCGGCACCCCGGCGGGAAACAGCTGTGCTTCCAAACGAGCGAATTGGCGCGTGGTTACCACGTCCTGGCGGGCCAATGCCTCGGCCGCTTTGCCTCGAAGCAGACTTATCGTTCGCGTGAAGCGCTCCTTCCCCCGCTCGACGGTGCCCTGCAACGTAGGATCGATGCCCGCGACCCGGTGATGCAACTCCTCGCCCTCACTCTCGAGTCGCGCCAAGGCCTCCTCGAACGCTTCGCCATGACCGTGCCGAGTGAGCAGGACTCGGTCCAGGATTTCGCCGCGTTGCGCAGAGTAGCTCTCGTAGTCCAGGCCGTAACGTTCGAGGATTCGCCGCGTGGGAGGCTCGAGCACCACCGAGGTCGCTCGCGGCCATACCAGGGGCATCGGCACTTCGTGTTGCTCATAGACGCCGCGTAGTTGAGCCATATAGCGTAGTTCGCCGGGACCGACCACGAAGGCGGCAGTCGGGAGAACCGCATCCTGAGTAGTAGGGCGCAAGCCGGCCGCGGGGGTCAATCTCGCCGGTTCTTCACACAGCACGCTCTCCAGATCGGCCCTGGCGTATGACCGATTGGCGGTGTGGAACCGGCTCCCGTCGTAACGCAGCAGCTGCCGGCGCGGCACACCCTCCTCGTCCTCCTCCAGAAACAGGTTGGTCGCTTCGCGACCACGTCCCAGCTGAGGGTCGAACCCACGCCGCTGCAACTCCTCACCGGCCGCGACTATCGCCCCAACCGAAGCGAGCGGGTCCGAAAGTTCTCGCTTGAGAACATCGCCGAAGAAGGGCGCCAGCGTGCTACGGGTCGGGTCGAGGAGTATCAGCCCCTCATCGCCCAACAGGCGGTACAGCAGCGCCGAAAACAGGTCCGCGTAACTCTCGGCCGCGGCCGACGCCTCCTCCACGAGCGCGGTAGCTTCGGCCAGGTGCTCCGGTCGACCGCTAACACGCGCCAAGCCCCGAATTATGGATCTGCCCCATTCGAGCCGATAGGGCAGGCGGCCCGAGGGCGCCCCGGAGGGCAATTCCAGAGCGATTCGCTGCAACTGCTCCTCACCATCGAGCAGAAGCGCGTGATCGATCTCCTCGGTGTCGTGGTCCTGCCCAGCCACCCAGAACACCGGCACCGCCGGCCTCTCCTCGCTATCGAGCCGGCGCGCCAACCGAATGGCGCTCATCGCCTTCGAAAGCGTGTAGGCGGGGCCAAGCAACAGTCCGGGCTGTTGCCCGGTTACCACCACTCGGCTTTCGGGGTGAGCCAGACGGTCCAATGAATCGTGTACCGCTACCGGAGCGCTCAGCCGCTTGGCGTCCTGCCGCAAGGCGTCCGCCAGCGCCGCACGCGGCCGGTCGAGCGGGCGAGCCATGGCGGCGACCGTATCACCCACTGGAAGAGAGAAGAAGGCCGCCAGCTCACCCTTGAGATAGTGCGTCACAAAGGGCGGAGGAGCGGAGGCCACCGGCACAGCTTACCGTGAGCGGTTGGGCCCAGCGGTCGCCTGACTGCACTGCAGAGCCACTGCGGTGCCACCGCAGGGCGGGAGCCCGACCCGTGATAGAGTTCGCCCGTGTTCGCAGCCGAGTCATCCTCGAACGGTCTCGACGGGATGCCGGAAGCTCCGGCAACTGTCGAAGTGGTCGGATACCGTCTCGCGGCCATCGATCTGAACGGTGCAGCCGAATGGCTGATGAGGGCCGCCCAACAGGAAGACCGGCCGCGACTGATCGTGACCCTCAATCCCGAGATAGTAGTGCGCTCTGGCACTAGCGTCGCCTTGCGGAGTGCGCTACGGCATGCGGATCTTACCGTGGCAGACGGAGTGGGACTCCTCTGGGCGGCCCGCCGTGCCGGACACATTTTGCCCGGACGTGTTTCGGGCATCGATCTGGTATGCCGCGCCATGGAACTCGGCGGCTCGTCTCTACGCGTCTACTTCCTGGGAGCCGGGCCGGGTGTGGCCGAGCGCGCCGCGGCCAAGGCTCAGGAGCGTTGGGGGACCCGGGTCGCGGGCTTTCACCACGGCTACTTCTCGGGCGAGGCCGAAAGTGAGCAGGTTATTTCTGAGGTTAGATCGGCCGCTCCGAATCTGCTGCTGGCAGGACTAGGAGAGGGCCAGGAGGAGTTCCTCGACTCAAACCGTTTGGCGTTGGGCGCGAAGGTGCTGGTAGGAGTTGGCGGAACTCTGGACGTACTTGCCGGTGAAGCGCAGCGAACACCGGCCTGGACTCGAAAGCTTCACCTCGAATGGGCGTGGAGAGTAGGTCTGGATCGCCGCCGCTGGCACAGAATTCCGCGACTGCTTAGGTTCGTTCGTCTGGTACGCGCAAGAACCCCGTAGCCGAGAACGATTCAGTCGCTACCCGCCGCCACTTCCTCCTTGGCCAGCTCCTCTATTTCGAGTTCCTCTTTCGTGGCGTCATCGCCCGGGTGTCCTGCCTTGTAGTTTCCATTGAAACAGGCCAGACAGGTCTCTCCCAGGCCGATCGCCTTCGACAGCCCCGCCTCCGAAATGAAGGCCAGTGAGTCGGCGCCGATGCGCGCGCGGATTCCCTCGACCGACATCGTTGCGGCCGCAAGTTCCGCACGCGCCGCGGTGTCGATGCCGTAGTAGCAGGGGTAGCGGATGGGTGGGCTCGACACCCTAAAGTGTACTTCGCCGGCGCCCGCCTGGCGCAGCATCTGGACGATCCGGCCCGAAGTCGTGCCCCGGACGATGGAGTCGTCGACCAACACTATCCGCTTGCCGCGCACAGCCTCGGTCGGAGCCAGTTTGAGCCTCACCTTGAGCTCCCGCAATCGCTGGTTCGGATTGATGAAGGTACGCCCCGCATAGGGCGACTTGTAGAGACCGACGTCGTAGGGAATTCCCGATCCTCGGGCGTAGCCGATCGCCGCGGCGATTCCCGAATCCGGTACTCCGACCACCAGATCGGCGGACACCGGCGCCTCCGCAGCCAAGATTTCACCCATCCTGAGTCGGGCGGAGTGGACCCCTTCCCCCTCGAGCACGCTGTCGCCGCGAGCAAAGTAGATCCATTCGAACGCGCAGGGGGTGCTACGGGAGGTCAGCACTTGGCGCGAGTGCAGGCCGTCATCGTCGGCAACCACCAGCTCCCCCGGCCGTACGTCACGTAGGAATCGAGCGCCAATCACGTGCAGGGCGCTGCTTTCCGACGCGAACACGTAACCTCCATCGAGCTCGCCTATCACCAACGGCCTTACTCCGTTGCCGTCGCGCAGACCGATGACCCGCTCGCCGTCCATGATCGCGACGGCGAAGCCCCCCTCCAATTCGCTCATCACCCGAGCGGTTGCATCCTCAAGTGACAGGTGGCTGTAACGGGCGATGAGATTGATCATCACCTCGGAGTCATTGGTGGTCTGAAACACCGCCCCGTCGTCCAGCATCTGACGGCGAATCGCCTTGGCATTAGTGAAGTTGCCGTTATGCGCGAGCGCGAGGATGCCCTTGTTGGAGCGCACGGTAAGCGGTTGGGCATTGAAGCGCAGGCTCGAGCCGGTGGTGGAGTAGCGAGTATGGCCGAGTCCGCTGCGCACGCCGTGGAAACGGAGTTTGTCGAGCCGTTCCTCGGTGAAGACCTCGGACACCAGGCCCATGTCCTTCTCGATGCGCAACTCCCCTGAACCGGCGACACTTATGCCGCATGACTCCTGACCGCGATGCTGGAGCGCGAATAGGCCCAGGTGGCAGAGTGAGGCGACGTCTGCTTCCATCGGCAAGTGCACGGCAAAGATGCCGCACTCTTCATGTGGTTTATCGAAGTCGTTGGACTCCTGCCAGTCGTTCGGACGGTTCCTAAAGCTCTGCTCTTCGCCCATTAGTCCAAAGCCTCCGCTAGCGGCCGTTCGAAGTGCTCGCGCAACTCCGCCACCTCGACCGCGACCTCATGACCTGCTACGGCAATTCTCGCCATTCGTCCACCCACCTTACCCAGCTCTCTGGCCGGGGCCCCCTCTGCCGCCAGTATGGCGAGCACCTCCTCGACCCGCTCGGGATCGACCGACAACAGAATGCGCGAGGGAGCCTCGCCGAAAAGAAGCTCATCAACTCGTGTCACCCCGCTCTCCCCTTCACGCAATTCGACTGCGAAACCGACATCGCCCGCTATCGCCATCTCGGCCAAGGCCACCGCCAGGCCGCCCTCCGCGGCGTCGTGAGCGGTGTCGCATAAACCTCCGGCAATGCACCGGATAACGCCTCGCTGCACGCGCCGCTCCAACTCCAGATCGAGCCTCGGCGGGCGTCCCACTTCGAGAGCGTGGATAGTGGCCAGATATTCGCCGGCTCCCAATTCACCCCTTACGGGACCCACCAGGATCACCACGTCTCCCACTCTCTTGAACGCAGTGGTGGCGTGGCGCGCGACATCGTCGAGGACGCCGACCATGCCCACTGTAGGTGTCGGCAAGATCGAAACCATGGAACCGTCCTCCCCTCGGTACTGATTGTAGAGACTCACATTTCCGCCGGTCACCGGCGTGTCTAAAGCCAGGCAGGCTTCGCGGAGTCCCGCGACTGCCCGTTCGAGTTGGTAGTAGACCTCGGCATGGGTGGGGTTGCCGAAGTTGAGGTTGTTCGTGATCGCCAACGGCGAGGCGCCAACGCAGGCGACGTTGCGGGCGGCTTCGGCAACTGCATGACGGGCCCCCTCGAACGGATCGAGGCCAACGTAGCGAGCGTTGCAGTCGACACTAAGCGCCACACCCAGCGTCGTTCCCTTTACCCGCAGCACCGCCGCGTCGCCCCTCCCCGGGACCACCACGGTGTTCGTCATCACCTGATGGTCGTAGCGCTCGAAAACAGGACGCTTGGAGGCGATCGTGGGAGCCGCCAGCAGCCGGCGCCAAACGTCACCAAGGTCGGCCGGAAGCGGCACCTGGGGCAGCGTTTCGCGCCGCTCTCTGACCGCCTCTGACTCACGACCCTGCCGCCGGTAGCTGGGCGCCTCGTTTAGCGCCGCGACGGGCATGTCACCAACAAGCTCATCACCCTCGAGGATCCTAAGTCGGCCACCCTCGCGGACCTCCCCGATCTCGACCGCGTCCAGCTCCCAGTGGCGCAGCAACTCGAGCAGTTCGTCGAGACGCTCGGGGAGCACCGTGAGCACCATGCGCTCCTGACTCTCCGAGAGCATCACCTCGAGCGGCGTCATTCCGGTCTCACGGCGCGGCACCCGGTCCACCCACAGGTCCACGCCCAGTTCGGCCCGGTACGCCATCTCCCCCACGCTCGAAGCCAGGCCCGCCGCGCCCATGTCCTGCACGCCTACCACGAGCCGCCGCTCGATAGCCTCCAGGGTCGCTTCCAGCAGCAGCTTCTCGAGGAAGGGATCTCCCACCTGGACTGCCGGGCGGTCGGCCTGGGAGGTGATGGAGAGATCGGCCGAAGCGAAAACCGCTCCGCCCAAGCCATCTCGCCCGGTACGTGAACCCACGTAGACGAGGCGGTTTCCGGGCTTCCCCAAGGTTCCGCTCTGCAGCGCTTCGTGGCGCAGCAAGCCAACCGCCATCACATTCACCAGCGGGTTTTGGCTATAGCTGGGGTGAAAGGCAATCTCGCCGCCCACTGTTGGCACCCCGATGGCGTTGCCGTAGTGCGAGATGCCCTCGACGACTCCAGCCAGCAGCCGGCGGTTGCGCTCGCCATCTTGTGGGTCGTCGAGCGGTCCGAACCTGAGGGAGTCGAGGACCGCCACCGGGCGGGCGCCCATGGCGAAGATGTCGCGAAGGATTCCGCCCACTCCCGTGGCAGCTCCTTGAACCGGCTCGACCGCGCTGGGGTGGTTGTGGCTCTCCATCTTGAAGGCCACCGCCCAGCCCGCACCTATATCAACCACGCCGGCGTTCTCACCCGGGCCCTGGAGTACCCGGTCGCCCTCGGTGGGCAGCAGTTTGAGGAGGGGACGCGAGTTCTTGTATCCGCAGTGCTCGCTCCAAAGTGCCCCGAACATGGCCGCCTCGAGCGCGCTCGGGTCCCTGCCCAGGCTGGACACGACCTGGTCGAACTCATCGTCGGTAAGACCGAACAGGGCGGCTTTGCTTCGAAGATCCGCCTCGCTCATCCGAGATGCTGGGAGGCCACTCACGCGACTGGCGCGGGCCATCCTGAAGGTGCCGTTGTGGAGTCCCTTCGATGGCCCGACAGCATCGCCGAAAGGAGCAGCCTGCCATCCGTGCCACCAAGCAGACCTTCTACCGCCCGCTCCGGGTGGGGCATCATCCCAAGGACATTGCCCCTCTCATTCACGATGCCTGCAATTCCGGCGAGGCTTCCATTGGGGTTGGGGCGACCGGAGCCAGTGAACGTCGACGACGAGGTCTCCTCGAGAACGGCGCAGTAACGAAATACCACGCCCCGTCGCGCCTCGAGCTGAGCCAATGTGGCAGCGTCGGCGAAATAGCTGCCCTCGGCGTGAGCGACCGGCATGGACAGCACCTGTCCCAGTTCGTAACCAGAGGTGAACGGAAGATCGGTCCGTTCCACGCGAACGCCTACCGGTCGACAAAGAAAATGTGGATTCGAATTGCGCGCGAGCGCTCCCGGCAGGAGTCCACTCTCGGTAAGGACCTGGAAACCGTTGCAGATACCCAGTACCGGGCCACCTCGCTGGGCGAACTCCCTTACTGCCGCCATGATGGGGCTCTGCGCCGCGATCGCGCCGCTGCGAAGATAGTCACCGTAGGAAAATCCGCCGGGCAGTACTACTGCGTCGACACCTTCGAGCCGCACCTCACGGTGCCATACCATCCGTGCGTCGCCGCCTAGTCCTTCGAGCGCCCACCGCGCGTCCTCGTCGCAGTTCGAGCCTGGAAAGCGGATAACTGCAATCATTGAACCTCACCAACCGAACCGATCGTTATCGTCATCTTTCGAACAATCACTAATTGGATTATCACTGCTTGAATTATCACTGCTTGAATAATCACTGTTTGAATAGCATGCGCCGCGTCGCGCCGCGTCCGCGATCCTCGACGGGTAAGCTTACCACCGGGCCAACTCTGTTGACCGGCCCTGAATTACCCTGATATGATGCCCTGCATTTGGCTCGGGGCGGCAACCAGTGTGCTCCCATGCCTGCCGGGATGGCGGAATCGGTAGACGCAGTAGACTCAAAATCTACCGCTGCAAGGCGTGCGGGTTCAAGTCCCGCTCCCGGCACCAATCCACTGCTGTTTCGCGTGTGATTCCACGCGATTGTTGCGCTCCAAGCGCACTGAAATTGTTGCGCGTTATGCGCACGGAGGCTCGATGTTCTGGCTGATCCTTGTCTTGTTCATAATTTTGTCGCTGCTGCTTACCGCTGTCATTCTCATGCAGGAGCCCAAGCAGTCGGGGCTGGGTGAAGGTCTCGGCGGAGGCGGTCAGGACTTCTCGACGCGCGGCGGTACGGCGGGCGGCCTCCATAGACTCACTGTCTATATGGGGATAATTTGGGGTCTGCTCGCTCTGGCTCTCCAGGTGGTACCTCGCTGACGTTCCCCACGACCGCCCTGTAGCCAACCCACAACTCAGCAATTAGCTCGGCGCTCCGCAAGCAGGGGCGCCGTCGTCTTGCCCGGGCGCCCCTGGCGGCCCGAATTATGTGGGCGGCATTAATGTGCATCCAATTAATGTGCATCCAGAGGACAACAGTTGCGTCGATGCCCCTTCCACGGTAGTCTTTTTCACGTCGTATAGTTTCCGGTGGGTAATGGTGAGGCATGGGCCTTGCCAACTCGTCGACGACATACTGGAGGTAGCATGAAGAGAGTATTACTGAGTCTGGCTATCGTTGCCCTCGGCTCGATGGCCCTCGCCGAGCCTTTTGTTTGGCCCAATGCCTGGACCGTGGCTGAACCCGGGGAAGCCGTTACCGGCGGAACCTTGCGAAGCTACGACGTGGGTGACATCCGTACCTTCAACCCGTTCGTATCCGCCGAATCAACATCAGCTACCGATCAGATCATGAATGGTGGCGCCTCACTGCTCATGCTGCCCCCCGATTCGGACGTTTGGCAACCGTACGCGGCTGAGAGCTTCGAAGTGTCCGAGGATGGCCGCACCATCGATATGGTCCTCCGTGACGGCATCAAGTGGTCCGATGGGACTCCGGTTACTGTTCAGGACTACTTCTTCCGCTATCAGGCCGAGACCGATCCCGATGTAGGCTCGAACGGCTTCGACAGCTGGTTCATCGGTGAAGAGCAGATCACTGTCGAGATCACCGGCGAGAACACCCTACGCTTCAACTTCCCCCAGCCCGATCGCACTGCCTTCCCGGTAGCCGCGATGCTTCCCGCGCCGGACCACATCCTCGGCGAGATCTACCGCGAGGGTGGCGCCGAAGCGCTTCAGGGTGTTTGGGGCATCGAGACCGACCCCAATGAGACCGTATGGACCAATGCCTGGGTGCCCACCCAGCTCAGCCCCGACGAGCGCCTCATCCTCACCCGCAACCCTCACTTCGGCGAGTGGAACGTGGATGAGCAGGGCAACCCACTCCCCTACCTCGACCAGCTCAGCTACGAGCTCGTTCAGGATCAGGACGCCGCCCTTAACCTCTACCTCGCAGGCGAGATCGACACCTTCTCTCCGCGCAACCTCGACGACATCGGCGTGATCAACGTCGCCATTCAGAACGGCGACATCGACGCCACCGTGATCGAGAACGCCAGCCCGGTCGCTTCGAGCCAGTTCATCGTCTTCAACTGGAACCTCGCCGGCGACCCCGACAAGCAGGAGCTTTTCCGTAACGCCGACTTCCGCCGCGCGATGAGCCACCTGGTCGACCGTGAAGCAATGGTCGAGCTCGTCTACGGCGGCACCGCCTCTCCCATGTGGTCGAACGTCTACCAAGTACTCGACTTCTGGGTGAACCCGGACGTACCGAAGTTCGAGTATGACCCTGAGGCGGCCCTCGAGCTGCTGGCTGGCCTCGGCTACAGCCGCACCAACGCCAACGGCATCCTCGTCAACACCGCGGGTGATGAGCTTGGCTTCCGGATCGTCACCAACTCGGGCAACAACCAGCGCGAGCAGATCCTGCAGATCTTTGCCGACGCCGCTCGCGATGTGGGCGTAGACGTCGACGCCAGCGCCATCGACTTCAATCTGATGGTCGAGCAGCTCCTGACCGTAGACGAAAATCGTCCCTTTGAGGCGATCCTCATCGGCCTCACCGGTGGTTCGCGCGACTGGCCCTTCGGCGTGAACGTGATCCCTTGCGGAACCAATCTCCACATGTGGAACCAGGATCCGTCGGGCGAGTGCCTTGTGCCCCAAGGGACGCTGGCGACCAACCTCTACTACGAGGGCCGTCAGACGCTTGATACCGAGGCCGCCAGGGAGATTGGCTTCGAGATCCAGAACACCCTGGCCAGCATCCAGCCGGTGATCTTCACCGTGAGCCCCTCGGCCCACTACAGCTGGCTCGACTCGGTACGCGGCGAGCACCCGCCCGAGTTCATCAGCGACCTCGTGGGAGCACGCGAAACCGTTCTTAGCTTCAAAACTCAGTAGCAGTCCAGTAATGGTGGGTGGCGTTCAGCCGCCCACCATCTTCCTCCCCCTATTTTCCGTGCTGATTTTGCTGCGCAAGTACCGCCGGTAGGCCGCAGGAGGCTTTGGCTTGTTCCCGTTCATCGTCCGGAGGGTCTTTCACCTCATCCCCACGTTCCTAGGCGCCACGCTGCTCGCGTTCGTGATCAGCCAGTTGGTTCCGGGAGATTTCTTTACGCAGAAGGCGCTCGAACCCGGCGTCAGGCCCGAAACGCTCGCAAGACTTCGCGCCCAGTACGGGCTGGACCAACACTGGACCGTGCAGTACTTCCGCTGGATGGCTAGCATCCTCCAGGGCGACCTCGGGCTCTCCTTCTCAAGCAACCAGCCGGTGGAAAACATCATCACGAGGCCGATCCAGAACTCCATGGGGCTGGTCGGCATGTCGATCGCCATGCTCTGGATGGCCGCGATCCCGCTGGGGGTCTATTCGGCTGTTCGGCAATATTCGCCGGGCGACCAGGTCGTGAGCGTGTTCGCCTATTTTGGTCTGGCTATCCCCAACTTCTTCTTTGCGCAGGTCCTGGTGCTACTGATATTCGTGCTGCGCGGCTTCACCCGCGAAGCCTTCGGCTACAACGAGGTGCTCCTCCCCGTGGCCGGAATGACCAGCACCAACTTCTACCAGATGGGCTGGTGGGAACAACGGTGGGACGTCTTTCAGCACATGCTGCTACCGGCTTTCGTCGTCGCCACGGCCGGAATCGCGGGCTTCACTCGGGTACTGCGCGCCCAGATGCTCGACTACCTGGGCAGCGACTTCATTCGCACCGCCAGAGCCAAGGGCCTGGGCGAACGCACGGTCACCTATAAGCATGCGTTGCGGCCGGCCGTCATTCCGTTCATTGCCGGTATCGGAGGCATTCTGCCTTCACTCATCGGCGGCGCTGGTTTGGTAGAGGTAGTAATGTCGTGGCCTGGAATCACGCCTACCTTCCTGAACGCCCTGGCACGGCAGGACATCTATGTGGTGCTGGGCTTACTGGTGATCTCATCGCTGCTGCTGATGGCCGGTAACCTCATCTCTGACCTGCTACTGGCCGTGGTCGACCCGCGGATTCGGTACAACTAGGGATTTTGATGAGCGATCTTCAGCACAACGCGGCAATCGATGATCGGGTCGCGGCCGGGCCGGTTCTCCAACGGGAAAGCAAGAGCCAGGGCCGCGTCGTGTGGGAGCAGTTCCGCAAGCACAAGGCGGCTCTCGTTGGCGGTGGGGTGCTCCTGGCCATGTATCTCGTGACCCTCTTCGCCGGCTTCCTGGCGCCTTACGGCATCAACGAGTACCGGCGCTTCCCGGTCACCGCCTTCCAACCCCCCACCCCCATCCACTGGACCGACCCCGATACCGGCCGGCTCACTCGCCCCTACATCTACAACGCCGTCTCGGAACGGCATCCGGTTACTCGCCAACGCATCTATGTCGAGGACACCTCGCAGCCCTTTCCCATCCAGTTCTTCGTGCGGCGCCCGAATGAAAGCTACAAGATTCTGGGACTGTTCGAGAGCGATCTGCACCTTTTTGGTGTGGAGGACCCGGCGCGAATCTTCCTGTGGGGAAGCAACAGTTTGGGCAAGGACGTATTTTCTCGCGTCCTATACGGCGGCCAGGTGTCGCTTACCATCGGCCTGTTGGCTGTGTGGGTATCGCTCTTCCTTGGCCTGCTGATGGGCGGGCTGGCGGGGTATTACGGTGGCCGGATCGACGACTTCATCATGCGTCTGGTCGAGGTGTTCGCCGCGATCCCCGACTTGTTTCTGCTGGTGGTGCTGGCTTCGCTGTTGCGCGACCCGCGCAACCCATTGGCGCAGGCGTTCGGCCTGGACATGAGTTCGTCCCAGACCTTCCTGATGATCGTCATCGTGCTCGGCTTCGTGGGCTGGGGCGGTCTTGCCAGGGTGATCCGCGGTCTGGTCCTCTCGATCAGGGAGATGGACTACGCTTCCGCCGCCAAGGCGCTGGGAGCAAGTGAAACCAGGATTCTCTGGCGACACCTGCTTCCGGCCACAGCCTCGTACGTCATCGTGAGCCTCACCCTCGCCATTCCGGGATTCATCCTGGCCGAGGTTGGTCTGTCGTTCCTAGGTCTTGGGCCCAGCGCGATCGACACCTCGAGCTGGGGGCTAATGTTGCGCGATGCGACTGCTCGGGGGATCTCCATTCAGTTCGTGCCCTGGCTGCTAATACCGGGGATTCCGATTTTCCTCGCCGTCCTCACCTGGAACCTCGTGGGCGACGGCCTGCGAGACGCCTTCGATCCAAAGAAGCGGCGTTAAGGTGATAATAGAAGTTCCCGCAACAGGTGCAGGGGCGCGGCTGCCGGGCCTGGCTAGGCTCCCCCATGAGAGCCGAGCCCAACGGTGCACGACAAGGCGAGTTCCGCTACAATGTGAGCAGGTTAGGAGTGTAAATGTCGATGGCTAAAGCCGAACGGCTGCTGGAAGTAAACGATCTGAAGACCTACTTCGACACCGACGAGGGCACCGTGAAGGCTGTCGACGGGGTGTCGTTCCATATCGATAAGGGTGAAACGCTCGCCGTCGTTGGTGAGAGCGGTTCGGGCAAGAGCGTTACCAGCCTTAGCGTAATGCGACTGATTCCTTCCCCACCCGGACGAATCGCCGCGGGACAAATCCTCTTCGAGGGGCAGGATCTGGTCACGAAGAGCGAGCGCGATATGCGCCGAATTCGCGGTAACGAGATTTCGATGATCTTCCAGGAGCCGATGACCAGCCTCAACCCGGTCTACACGGTGGGGGATCAGATCGCCGAAGCGATCGTGCTGCACCAGCACAAGTCGAGGCGGCAGGGCATGAAGATGGCGGCCGAGATGCTGGACCTGGTTGGCATTCCGGAACCTGACAAGCGGGTAAGGAATTACCCGCACCAGATGTCCGGAGGCATGCGTCAGCGCGTAATGATCGCCATGGCGCTCTCCTGCGGCCCCAAGCTGCTAATCGCCGACGAGCCCACCACGGCGCTCGACGTAACCATCCAGGCGCAGATTCTCGACCTAATGAAGCAGCTGCAGCGCGAGATCGGCATGTCGATTCTGTTCATCACCCACGACCTGGGAGTAGTGGCCGAAGTCGCCGACCGGGTAGTGGTGATGTACGCCGGGCGAGCGGTCGAGGAGGCCGATGTCAACGATATTTTCGCCCGCCCACAGATGCCCTATACCCTTGGCCTGATGAACTCGATACCCCGCGTCGACAGGGCAGCGCTGCATCAGGAGCGGCTCGAAGCGATCCCCGGTAACGTCCCCAACCCGCTCTTTCTGCCCGAAGGGTGCGCTTTTCACCCACGTTGCCGCTTCATGCAGGACAAGTGCAAGGAGGCTATCCCGCCGCTGGAGAACACCGGCGATGGACACATGGTGCGCTGCGTACGCTGGGATGAGATCAACCTTTCCGAAGAGGTGGTGGCATGACGACCGATACCATGGCTGCGTCCCGCGAAACCGCAGCCGCTACCGACAACCTCCTCGAGGTTCGTAACCTCAAGAAGTACTTCCCGATTCGAGGAGGCATCTTCTCACGGGTAGTTGCCAACGTCAAGGCCGTCGAGGACGTGAGCTTTGGCATCAGGTCGGGTGAGGTCGTGGGCCTGGTGGGTGAATCGGGCAGCGGCAAGACCACCGCTGGACGCTCGATCCTGCGGCTCATCGAACCCACCGACGGTGAGATCATCTTCGACGGCGTCGACATCGCCAAAATACCCAAGAGTCAGATGCGCGAATACCGCAAGCAGATGCAGATCATCTTCCAAGACCCGTTCGCCAGCCTCAACCCGCGCATGACAGTCGGCGACATCATCGGCGAGGCACTGCAAATCCACCGGCTTGCCAAGGGCAAGGCGCGCGAGGAGCGGGTTGCCAGCCTGCTCGAGCGGGTCGGTCTCGCCCCGGGCCATATGCGCCGCTACCCCCACGAATTCTCCGGTGGCCAGCGGCAGCGCATAGGGATAGCCCGGGCGCTGGCCGTGGATCCCAAGTTCATCGTCGCCGACGAACCGGTGAGCGCACTCGACGTGTCGATCCAGGCGCAGGTGGTCAACCTGTTGCAGGACCTCAAGGAGGAACTGGGCCTAACGCTGTTGTTCATCGCTCACGACCTCGGCGTGGTCGAGTACATCAGCGACAAGGTCGTAGTGATGTACCTGGGGCGGGTCATGGAGATCGCGCCTGCCAAGGAACTCTACGCGAATCCGGTCCATCCCTATACCGAAGCACTACTGTCGGCGGTACCGATCCCCGATCCCACTATCAAGCGCGACCGGATCATCCTTCAGGGCGATATTCCCTCCCCCATCAACCCGCCTTCGGGCTGCGTATTCCGTACCCGCTGCCCGATCGCGATCGAGGATTGCGCTCATATCGATCCGCCGCTCGAACAGGTGGGCTCGGACCCCGAGCACTACAAAGCCTGCATTCGCCGGCCCTAGCAGCAGAGATGGCGCGGGGCGACTATAACCGTGAACGACGTGACCTCCAGGGTGACCGCGAGGAATCACGGCCGAGTCGTCCGGGGCCCCGAGAGATGTGGCGACTCATCCTCGCCACCTACCGGACCTCACTCCCCTATCTGCTGATTTTCCTCGCCGGGTTGCTCCTGGCGACGTGGGTCATAACCGAGCTGGTGTTCTGAGTGGCTGGCGCCCAGCGCCCGACAAACACTCCCGAGCCGCCCGAACTCGAGCTCGTCGACGAATCGGTCGAGCAACGCATCATGGGGGCCTTGCCCTGGCATGACACGCCTGGCGAGCTGTCCCGCTATTACGAACTGCTGCGCGAGTACCCCTCTCGAGGTGGTAAGCGAATACGCGCCCGCATCACGCTCCTGTCCACCCTCGCTCACGGCGGACGGTGGGGTGCGGGTCTAACCGCAGCAGCGGCAATAGAACTGTTCCAAAACTGGGTACTGATACACGACGACGTCGAGGACGACTCCGACGAGCGCCGAGGACAGCCGACCCTGCACCGTCAGATAGGCGTCCCCTTGGCGGTCAACGTAGGAGATGGGCTTCACGCCTACATGTGGCAGCTGCTGCTCGACGACAACGAGCTCCCGCGCGAGGTGTTGTCCGAGTTCCTGTGGCTCATCCACCGCACCTCCGAAGGGCAGCACCTCGACCTGTCGTGGGTGGCGAGTGGACGCTTCGACGTTGAAGAGGAGGAGTACCTCGAGATGGTGCGCCTCAAGACAGCGTGCTACACGGTTGTCAGTCCCCTCCGATTAGGCGCGCTCTGCGCGCAGCATGAACCGAACATCCTGCTCGAGGAGGCCGGGGAGGCGTTGGGTGTAGCCTTCCAGATTCGCGACGACGTCCTCAATCTCACCCGCGGTGCTCAACACGGCAAGGAGTTCGCCGGCGACCTCTTCGAAGGGAAGCGCACGCTGATCCTCGCGCACTTCTTCTCCCAGGCCGGTAGCGGCGCCAGGCTCGAAGCGGTCGAGCGCCTTTCCAGTGCTCGTGCTCGTCGCACGAAGGGTGACGTCGAGGCTCTGCTTGCCATGCTGCTGGAGCACGGTTCGGTTGCATATGCGCAGCAGGTCGCCGAATCGCGGGCGGCGCACGGTGTAGCGCTGTTGGGTGAGGCCCTGGCGCAGGCAGAGGACCTTGGCGCGGTGGCCCGGCTGACGGAGTTGCTCGAATCGTTGGCAAGCCGAAGCAGTTAGTTCAACGGGTTCCTACCGACCACCGCTAGGCAAAAGGCTTCACGAAACTACACGCCCGGCGCGGTAACGACTAGCCTGAGCTATGCCGCTCGACGCCCTCATCGGAGCGCTGCTTTGCCCGATCTGCAGGGCGGATTGGAGCGGTTCGGGCGGCTGCTGCAAGAGTTGTCGTTCGCGACTGGTCGGGAGTGCGTCCAAACCGGGGAGCGTACTGTCGCTCGATCTTCCGGGGCTGGTTGCGCTCGGGTACTACCGCGGTGACCTCGCGCAGGCGGTCCGCGCCTACAAGTTCCGAGGCGTTCGTCGGCTGGCGGCTGTGTTCGCCCAATCGCTCGCGGCCGCAATCATGGCCAGAGGCTGGCGGCCGGCCCTCGTGACCTACGTTCCGCTTCACCCGAGCAGGAGGAGGAGGCGCGGTTTCGACCAGGCACGATTACTGGCAGTAAACGTCGCTGGTCACCTGGGTCTCCCCTGTCGCTCGCTCCTGGCGCGAACCCGGCTGACGCCGCAGCAGGCACGATTGAGCGCGGCTCAGCGACGGCATAACGTCCGCCATGCATTTCGGGCCGTACGGGCTGCGCCTAACCGGGTACTGCTGATAGACGACGTCTTCACTACCGGCGCGACACTTGGGGCGTGCCGTGAGGCCTTAGAGGATGCCGGCGCAAGGGCGGTGCTGCTTGCCGTCCTGGCCATTGCACCTCGCTCTAACGCCGACCGTAGCGGTCAAGGGGGTTCACAAGGAGACCAGCAGACCGCTGGTAATCCCCAGTAGGGCGCCAACCAGGACCTGAGGATAGGTGTGGCCCAACAGCGTCTTGAGCGCCTGCGGCTGGAATCCCTCGTCGAAAAGATGGGCCAACTCGTTCACCAGGTCGTTGATCAGCTCCGCCTGCATCCCCGCCGCTCGGCGAATTCCGGTGGCGTCATACATCACGATCGAACCAAATACAGCGGCGAGCGCGAAGTAAGGACTGGTCCAGCCGCAGGTGATCCCAATACTGGTGGCCAGCGCCGCTACCGCCGCCGAGTGGGAGGAGGGCATGCCACCCGTCTCCAGCAGGCGCACGAGCAGCAAGCGCCTGTCGGTAACGAGGACCAGCAGCAGCTTGACTGTCTGCGCCAGGGCCGTCGCCAGCAGGGCCGCCATCAGCGGGGTATTGGCCAGAAGGCTAGCCATGTTCACCCCGCGGCCGTGCCATACTCTCTACCCGATTCTCCACCGTCTTCCGCCGCTGCAGTGCGGCCGTAAGCGTGTTTCCGATGACCATGGCGACCGTCATCGGTCCGGTTCCTCCCGGCGTTGGCGTCAGCGCCCCGGCAACGCCGGCCACCTGGGGGTCGACGTCACCTCGCAGTTTTCCCTCCAGCTGAGTCTGCCCCACGTCCAGCACCGTCGCGCCCGGTTTGACCATCTCCTGGGTGATAATCCGCGGTCGCCCCGCTGCCGCCACCAGAATGTCCGCCCCTCTGGTGACATCAGGGAGATCGCCGGTACGTGAGTGGGCAATTGTCACCGTGGCATTGCGCCGCAGGAACAGGGCAGCCGCCGGCTTGCCCACTAGATTCGAGCGGCCCACGATGACCACGCGGCGCCCATCGATCGAGATACCGAAGTGATCTAGGATCCGAATCAGTCCCGTCGGCGTGGCCGGAAACAATCCCGGCTGACCACTCCACAGTCGCCCCACATTCACAGGATGAAAGCCATCGACATCCTTTGACGGATCGATTGCGTCCAGCAGTGGCCCACTATCGAGGTGGGGGTAGAGCGGAAGCTGCACCAGGATTCCGTCGACGTCCGTATCGTCGTTGAGCCGGGACACCAACTCCATGAGATCCTCCTGGCGTACGTTCTCGTCGAGAACCTCGGTGTGAGAACGAACCCCGGCGCGTTGGGCAAGCTTCGCCTTCAAGCGCACGTATGAGGCGCTGGCCGGGTCATCGCCCGCCCGAACGAACACAAGTTGCGGTGAGAAGCCGAGACGCTCGACCGTTTCCCGGACCTCTGCGGTTACCGCGCGCGCCGCCTCCCGGCCGTCCAGAACTATCGCGGCCACGCTCAGCCGCTCCTCGATTGCAACTCGATCTCCCGATACAGCTTGGCCAGCACGCCGTTGACGAAGCGGCCCGATTCCTCGCCACCGAACTTCTTCGCCGTGCGCACGGCCATCTCGATCGTCACTTTGCGCGGTACCCCAGCCTCGTACAGCATCTCGGTAGTGGCCAGGCGGAGGACGTTGAGGTCGGTCTGGTTCATTTGCCCGAAGGACCAGCCCTCGATGACCGCCTGCAGCCGGTCATCGATATCCTGAGCGTGTTCGGCGTAGGCCTGCACCAGCCGCTCGGCAAAAGTGATCCCCTCTCGATCGAGAGCGTCCCCGTACGTGTCTTCGGCGTCGTCCTCATCTACCTCGGAGAGCTCCTCACGGACCTGCCGCCACACGTCGAGCACCGGCGTGCTACCCCTCTCCGCCTGAAAGAGTGTGCGAAATGCCAGCTCGCGAGCCCTCCTTCTAGCCACCCGCAATCTCCGCCGGCAGATCGATCGCGTCAATGCACACTTCGACCGTTTCGACCTCTAGCCCCGTCATCGAGGCGACCGCCTCACGAACCGCCTCCTGGGCCTGGGCAGCGACCTTGGGAATCGGCATTCCGTACGTGACGCTCACGTTCAGCATCACCCGAACCTTTTCACCCAGGCGCTCGACTCTGATGCCCTTGGCGCGCCGGCCGGTAAGAATCTCGCCTACTCGAGCCGGCGGGGTGGCAGGGGTGAGTCCTTCGACCCCTTCGAGCGCGAGTTGCGCGATGCCGTAGAGCACGTCGGGTGAGATTGCCAGATCCTGGGAGTCAGTCATTCAACATCCTCCGCGGAATGAAGTTCGTGTAGATCGCCCCACGCCGGTAGAAGGCGTTATCCAATACGCGCAGGTGGAACGGGATAGTCGTCTTTATTCCCTCGATGACGGTCTCACGCAGGGCCCTCTGCATGCGGCTGATAGCCTCTTGGCGGGTTGGCGCCCAGGAGATGATCTTGGCGATGAGACTGTCGTAGTTGGCGGGGACGCGGTAGCCGGAGTAAACGTGCGAGTCTACCCGAATTCCCGGGCCGCCCGGCCAGTGAATGTCGGTAATGGTGCCCGCCGACGGACGAAAGTCGTGATCGGGATCCTCTGCGTTGATCCTCACTTCGATCGAATGCCCCTCTACCCGAATCTGATCCTGGCTCACGCTCAGTCCCTCGCCCGCCGCCACGCGGAACTGCTCCTGCACCAGATCAAATCGTGTGATCATCTCGGTCACCGGGTGCTCCACCTGAATTCGGGTGTTCATCTCGGAGAAGTAGAACTCCCCTTCGCGGTCCACCAGGAACTCGCAGGTACCGGCGCCGCGATAGTCGATATGACGGGCAAGGCGCACGGCGGCTTCGGCGATCGTCTCGCGGAGTTCGGCATCGAGCAGCGAGGGCGCCTCCTCGAGGACCTTCTGATAGCGGCGCTGGATCGAACAGTCGCGGTCGAAGAAGTGGACCACGTTGCCCTCACCGTCGCCAAAGATCTGGATCTCGACGTGGCGCGGCTCTTCGAGGTACTTCTCCATGTAGAGCTCGGGATTGCCGAAAGCGGCGCGTGCCTCCTCCTGAGCAGCCACGAAGCTGCGTTGCAGGGTCTCGGGCGATTGCACCACGCGCATTCCCCTCCCCCCACCGCCGGCCGAGGCCTTGAGTATGACGGGGTAGCCGATCTTCTGGGCGAAAGCGCCGGCACGTTCGACGTTATCCAGCGGCTCGGACCCTGGGGTGAGGGGCACGCCCGCTTCGGCTGCCACACGCCTGGCGCTCGCCTTGTCGCCGATTAGGCTGATGTTATGGGGCCGTGGGCCGATGAACACCAGGTTGTGCTCCTCGCACTTTTGCGCGAACTCGGCGTTTTCGGCCAGGAAGCCGTACCCGGGGTGTACCGCCTCGGCGCCCGTCACGATCGCCGCGGAAAGCAGATTCCGGACGTTCAGATACGACTTCTGCGCCGGCCCCGGCCCTATACAGATCGACTCATCGGCAAGCAGTACGGGGAGCGAAGCTTCGTCTACCTCGGAGTAAGCAACGACCGTCTGGATGCCGAGCTCACGAGCGGCCCGCAGCACGCGGAGGGCGATTTCGCCCCGGTTGGCGATGAGAATTTTCTTGAACACGTTGGTTTGCGACTACCGGGGATCGATACGAAAGAGGACTTGACCGTACTCCACCGGTTCCTCGTTGTGCACGAGGATCTCCTTGATGGTGCCGGCTGTCTCGGCCTCTATTTCGTTCATCAGCTTCATCGCCTCGATGATGCACAGAACCGCTCCGCGCTCCACCCGGTCCCCCACCTTCACGTAATCCTCGGTTTCGGGTGAGGGAGCGGCGTAGAAGGTGCCGACGATAGGCGCTGAGACCTCGGCCAAATGGGCCGTCGAGTCGGCCGACCCTTCCGGTCGTCCGCCGGCAGACCTGGGGGAGTGGGCAGCTCCCGCTGCACCCGTTTGGTTTGCGGCCGCCTGGTCTGCGGCCGACTGGTCTGCGGCCGACTGGTCTACAGCCGACTGCTGTGACGCCGGTTGCTGAGGGGTCGCCTGCGCCTGAATTGCGGCGGCCTGAGACTGCGTTATCAGCCGCCCGTTCTGATTTCCATCCTGGCCACGCCGCACGGTTAGCTTGTATTCGCCGGTCTCGAGGGTGAGCTCATTGACGTCGGTGCTCGCCAGGGCGTCCAGAAGCTTCCTGATCTCCTTGACTTCCATCAGGCGCGCCCCAGGTACTCTCCGGTACGCGTGTCAACCCGTATTCGCTCGCCCTGATCGATAAAGAGCGGCACTTGGACAGTTGCGCCCGACTCGACCCGAGCAGTTTTCGAGCCACCCGAGACGGTGTCGCCTTTCATTCCCGGGTCGGTCTCGACGATTGCCAGTTCGACCACGTTGGGCAGCGTCACCTTGAGCGGCCGACCCTGGTAGTAGTCCACCGTTACCTCCAGATTCTCCTTGAGGTAA
Organism: Trueperaceae bacterium; assembly: GCA_040905665.1. Classification (GTDB taxonomy): domain Bacteria; phylum Deinococcota; class Deinococci; order Deinococcales; family Trueperaceae; genus DASVCN01. Next base: position 44,500 of record JBBDRD010000047.1, on the reverse strand, counting down.
CGGGCCGTTTCCCCTATCTGCTGCCGCGAAAGCGTCGGTTGCTCGTACGTCTCGGTGTCCATGAAGGTATACGTGTCACCGTCGCCGTACAGGTACTGCATCTTTCGATAGTCGATAAAGATGTCCTGCAGCTTCTCACCCGAATTGAACGTCCGCTCGACGATCGAGCCGGTATCGAGGTTCCGAAACTTTGCTACGACCTTGGCGCCGCCGCGGCCGATCTTCTGATGCTGGTACTCCAGACACTCCCAGAGCCCTCCATCCAACTCGACCTTGGTTCCGTTCCGTAGGTCCGTGACACTAATCATTAGCCTGCCTCCATGACGTCGAACAGCACGCAGGCCAATCTCCTGCGCTCTGTCACCTCTTTGCCCGCAGGATAGCCTACCACTCGGGAACTTGCCCCTCAGAGCTCCTTGGCGTACCAATCGAGGATCGGCTTGGCGTCGATCGCGAAAGCATAGCCCAGGGTGCGCCAGAATCGCTCTGCACGCGGATTCTGCCCGTAGATACTGGCGAGCAGTCGCTTGGTGCTCCCTCGCCGGCTCAACCGCTTCTCCAAGTCCGCCACACATTCCTGGCCCACACCGCGGCTTTGTAGGTCGCCATGCACTAAGAGCAAGTTTACCGTGGCGTCCCCCGGCTCGGGATAATCGAGCTTGTAGTCCAGATAAGCCACGACCGGTCGGCCGGTCGTCGGATCGAGGAGTTTCCAGCCGGACAGATCCAGGGCGGCCGGAGCGAACACCAGCTCGACCTGCCGTCGTGCATCCCGAGCCGCGGTAAGCAGATCGGTCTCGACCTCTGCAAGGGTGGGGACAGGAATCGAAATTATATCGAAATATCCCGGCGTATCAAGGTAGATGGCGTGTACCAGAGGGGCGTCCTTTATGTCGGCGACACGCGTTGCTACGCGAGGCGACGCAAGCTGGGCGCCTTCACCCCCATCACGTTGAGTGCTCACGAGAGCATTATACCGAGCCTCGAACTCCTTCCCTCGCGTGGGTAGTCACAGTCCGGGAACTCCCGGCCATGGATTATGCGACTGTTATTGCGTACTCTTGTTCTGCCCTGTACGACCCTGTTCCCGGTACCCCGGTCACGACGCGATGTGGCCGGTTTGGCCGTTCACGACGGCCCGGATGACCCGTGCTATAGTGGCCGCGTTGCGTCGTGCCACGCCCGCACGGAGGGTCTTTTGTCGGATCAATCAAACCCCACTCACAAACACCGGAACAGACTAGAGAGTAGCACCGGAGTGCTCGACTCTCCAGCCCACCGAGTGACCGACGTATTCGAGAAGGCCTTCGCCTTTACGCGGGCAGACGAGGCTATCGCTGCCGGCATGCACCCTTACTTCAAGCCTATCGGACGTCAACAGGGCGGGGCCGTGACGGTGAACGGCAAGGAGATGGTGATTACCGGCTCCAACGACTATCTGGGCCTAACACAGGACCAGCGGTTGAAGGATGCCGCCACGGCCGCACTCGAAGACTTCGGAACCAGCTGCACCGGTTCCCGCTTTCTGACGGGCACTCTTACCCTTCACGAACTACTCGAAGATCAGCTCGCCGGTTTCCTGCACAAGGAATCTGCTCTTACCTTTAGCGCCGGCTATCTGGGCTGCCTCTCCGTCCTGAGTTCTCTCGCCGGACGTCACGACATTCTCTACTTCGACCGCGAGAACCATGCCTGCCTCTATGACGGCGCGAGGCTCGGCTTCGGCCCGCTGCGAAAGTACGAACACAACGACGTAGCGCACCTCGAACGATTGCTCGAACGTGACGCCGACAAACCCGGCGGCCGCCTCATCGTCACCGACGGGGTGTTCTCGATGAGCGGCCACATCGCCCGGCTCCCCGAGATAGTTCGGGTGGCGCGTCGCCACGGGGCGCGTGTGATCGTCGACGACGCTCACGCCACCGGAGTGCTGGGCGAGCGGGGGCGCGGTACCGCCGAGTACTTCGATCTCGAAGGCGAAATCGATCTCATCGTTGGCACCTTTTCCAAGTCCTTCGCGTCGGTCGGCGGCTTTCTTGCGGGCCCAAGGCAGGTTGTCAACTACGTCAAGCACAAGGCGCGGCCCTTCATCTTCACCGCGGCGCTGCCGGCCATGCAGATGGCTGCCGCGCTAAAGGCGCTGGAGATCATCGAGCATGAACCGGAGCACCGGGTAAAGCTGTGGCGCAATGTAGAGCGGCTGCACGGTGGGATGCGTGCATTGGGCTTCGATACCCTCGGCTCCGAGACCCCTATCGTCCCGGTGCTCATCGGACCCGATGACCTCACAATGCTCTTCTGGAAGGGCCTCTGGGAGGAGGGGATATTCACTACCCCCGCCCTTCCCCCGGGCGTTCCGAGTGGCCAATCGATCATCCGCACCAGCGTCAACGCCAACCACACCGATGTGCAACTGGACATGCTGCTGTCTGCATTCGAGATAGTCGGGAAGCGCTTCGGCATAATCGGTTAGTTCGGCCGGCCAATTGCGTCCGGCCGGTCCAGGCAATAAGGAGAGCCCCCATGCATACCTTTCCCCCAAGCCGGGCAGCGACGTTCGGAAGACGGGCGCTCCGTTGACAGGCATAGTGAGCGTCGCCTCTCGAAGTGAACTACGCAAGTTCATCGAGTACCCCTACCGGAAGTATCGGAACGACCCCCTCTGGGTACCGCCCCTGCTCGTCTCGGAGTGGGAGCGCTTCAATGTCAAGCGGAACCCCTTCTTTCACCACGCGCGCATGGATCTCTATCTTGCGATGCAAGGAGAGCGGGTAGTGGGGCGTATCGCGGCAATCGATGACGACAACCACAACGAGGCTCACGACGACAACCTGCTCTTTTTCGGTTTCTTCGAGGCCGAGGATGAGGATATAGGGCTGCAGCTCTTCGCCGCCGTGGAAAGTCGGGCGAGGGAGCTGGGACGAGCTCTGGTTCGCGGTCCCGCGAACCCCTCGATGAATGACGGCTCGGGTTTTCAGATCGACGCCTTCGACACCTTTCCTTACGTGATGATGCCGCAGAACCCCCCCGAGTACCCCTGTTTCGCCGAGGCGGCCGGTTTCGAGAAGGCGATGGACCTTTACGCCTGGCTGTTCGACGTGAGCAGCGGACCGAGCGAACGCTTGAGCCGCCTGGCGGAGCGGGTGCGCAGGCGCGAACGGCTTTCGATTCGTTCGGCCAACATGAAGCGCTTGGAGCGCGAGGCGCGAATTTTGAAGCAGGTGTACAACGAGGCGTGGGAGCTCAACTGGGGTTTCGTGAAGTACACCGATGCGGAGTTCGACCACCTGGTGGACGAGTTGAAGCTCATCCTCGAGCCCGATCTGGCGCTGTTCCTCGAGATCGACGGCCACACCGCCGCGATCGCCATCGCCATCCCGGACGTGAACCAGGTTCTCTCCAGGATGAACGGCCGCCTGCTCCCCTGGGGAATCATCAAACTGTTGAACAGGAAACGGATCATCCGTCGCGGCCGGCTGCCGATTCTGGGTGTGATGCCGGAGTTTCGCAATCGGGGCCTCGAGTTGGTTCTCATCGACGAGATAGCCCGCCGCGGCGCCGTCAAGGGTTACACCGAGGGGGAGTGCTCCTGGGTGCTCGAAAGCAACAGCGCGATGAATCGCGGAATCGAGGCCGCTGGACTGGAGCGCTACAAGACCTACCGGCTCTACCAGAAGCCGATGTGACCGGCGAGCCCGGCAGCAGAAACTTCCTCGCCGGAATCGCCGCTGATTTGGCCCGGCTGTTCCCGCCGCGAGGCGGCGTCTCGGCCCTGCTGACCATCGCCCTGCTGTTGCAGGTCGCCTACTGGTACTTTGGGGCTCCGGGGAGCGCTACTCCCCGAGATCCCGAGCACGCGCTGCGTTCGGTGCTGTGGGCGGTCTTGTTGCTCGGCCTCGTACCCCTCCTGCTCATCCGCCCGCTGGGTCTGCGTGGCGAGGAGTTGGGAGTGTCCAAGGGGGATGTGGCAGCCGGCAGGCAGGCGCTGCTGTTTGGTCTCGCGGCGGTAATCCCCATCGCCTGGTTCGCGGCCGGGAACAGTTCATTTCAGCTCACATACCCATGGCCGGGCCACTGGGTTGGGGGGAACGCGATCGCCTTCCTCTCCTGGGCGTTTACCTACTCCCTCTACTACCTGGCGTACGAGTTCTTCTACCGCGGCTTTCTGCTCCGCGGACTCGAACAGTCGCTTGGCGTCACCGCGGCACTGTGGCTGCAAACCGTCGCGTCGACAATGCTTCATCTGGGCAAGCCGCTGCTGGAGACGATCGCAGCAGTGCCGGCAGGACTCATCTTTGGCCTCGTGGCGCTTCGCACGCGCTCTCTCCTGTACGTGGTGGTGATTCACCTGGCGCTGGGCATCGCCACCGACCTGTTCGTGCTGCTGCGCTCTGGCGGTGTCGGTTGAAGGTGCTGGTCAGCGGAGCGCACGGCTTCATCGGCAGTCACCTCTGCGAAAGGCTGCTCGCCTCGGGACACGAAGTGAGAGCCCTTGTTAGCCCCTGGGGCAGGGCGGAGAATCTCGCGGCCGCGTCACGCCACCCACTGCTGGAGTTGGTGCGGGCCGATGTAGCACTGCCGGGGGCGGTGGAGGGAGTATGCCGGGGGATCGAGGCGGTAATCCACGCCGCTGCCCGACTGAGCGATTGGGGTCCCGCCGAACCGATCATGCGCACCAACGTCGATGGCACCCGCCACCTGCTCGAAGCGGCCGCCAGGAGTGGCGCCCGCCGCTTCGTGCTCGTCTCGAGCGTGGCCGTACACACCTACAGCGGTTTTCGTGATGCCGACACGGAAGCCACAGCGCGCGACAACCTCCGTCTACCTTACGCCCGCTCGAAGATAGCCGCCGAGGATCTGGTCTTCGCCTGGGCCGGAGAAGGGGTAGTGGTGCGGCCGGGCCTGTGGCCCTTTGGAGCGCGCGATCGGCAGTTGCGACGGGTGGCACGCGCTCTTCGCCAACGCCGGCTGCCGTTGCTGGACGATGGATCCCGAGTTCTCAACACCGCCTACGTGGAGAACCTGGTTCAGGGGCTCGAGCTGGCGTCGACCAAAGAGGGGGTGCGCGGCCGAGCCTTCGTGATCGCCGACGGGGGAGCGCCTACTTGGCGCGAGGTGCTCACTCATCTGGCCACCCTCATTGGCGCCCCTCCACCTGTCGTCGGGCTCTCATCCCGATTGGCGACGCCCGCCGCGACCGCGGTAGAGGCGCTCTGGGCTGTCGTCGCTCCCGGCCGCGAACCGCCTCTTACGGGCTATCGGGCGAGGCTGATGCGGCGGGACGTTCACTTCTCGCTCCTTCCCGCCAGACGCGATCTGGGTTACGAGCCCAAGGTCTCCTGGCGCGAGGGCCTGGCGGCATCGGTCGACGGGGATCCGGTACTACGCAAAATACGGGATCGGCCCGAAAGGCGGGAACGATGAGCCAAAGGGTGGACCGGCCGCACAGAATACTGTTCGCCACCATCGCTGCCGGCGGCGGACATGTTTCCACCGCTCGGGCCATGGCGGAGGGCTTGCAACGCCACTTTCCGGGGCAGTTCGAAACGACCGTCTCGGATTTCATGTTCGACCTGGGCATGCTGCGTGAGGACCGCCGGCACAAGCAGTTATGGCGCTGGGCGCTCACGCGGCCACGATTGGTGCGCACCGGGCAGCGCATTCTCGACGCCGCCCCCACCCTCACCCGGCGCTACCACCGCTTGATACTGCGCCGCTTCTCGAAAACCGCAGCCGAGGAGCTTCGCTCACGCCCGGTCGACCTGATCGTGGCTAATCACGGTTGGCTAACCGTAGGTCTCACCAGAGCGCAGCGCCGGCACGGCCTCACGACGCCGGTCCTGTCGTTCGCGACCGAGCCGCTCGATGCCAGCGCACTATGGGCCGAACCGGCGGCCGAGCAGTTCGTGGTTCCTTCGCGAGCCGCCCGGAGCGATCTGGTGAGGTTGGGAGTGCGTCCCGAAAAGGTGCATGTAATCGGCTATCCGGTGCGCGACAGCTTCCTGCATGCGCCCTCGAAGGAAGCGGCCCGGCAGGAACTGGGGCAAGGGGAGGGTTTCCACTGTCTGGTGTCTCTGGGGGGCGAAGGAATCGGCGAGGACCCACGCGAGTGGATCGAGGCGCTACTGGTGCAGGGCTGCCAGGTGGTGGTTCTCACCGGACGCAACCCTGTGCTTCGCCGAGATCTGGCGCCTCTGGCCGACCGCTGGCAATCGCTCAGGTTGGAGGGCTACAGCAACAGCGTGGCCACTTTTCTTGCCGCTACCGACGTGGTGGTGGGCAAAGCCGGGCCGGCTTCGGTGTTCGAGGCGCTGGCGGTAGGGAGGCCGTTCATCGCCACCGGCTACGCGGGACTGAATGAGTTGGAGGTCGTCCGCTTCCTGGAGCGTCGCCGGCTCGGCACGTTGGCACGGACGCCGCGAGCTGTACTCGAGGCAGTGAACCACTATAGGCAAGAGCCGAAAAGCCTCCAAGCGGCTGCCAAGAGCGCCGGCGAGCTCGATCTGGCCGGTATGAGTGAGCAACTGGCCCGCTACATTGCCAGTTATGCTCTCGAGGGACGGCCCGATGGACGGTTCACCACCGAAGGGCTGCACTGAGAGCGGCTGGACTGGAGCGACCAAAAAGATAAATGGAGCGCTACGAATTCACAACGCGATCGTCCGGCAGCGAGCCGGCGGTGCAGCAACAAAGCTCGGTTCTTTTCGCGACTATTGCCGCCGGCGGTTCACATGTGAGCACCGCCGAGGCGATGAGCGAAGCACTGCATGATGCCTACCCGGGGCGGTTCAAGACGAGCGTGCGAGAGCCGATGCGCGACTTCGGCTTCGAAGAGCTCGATCGGAACCACAAGGAGGGCTGGCGCAAGGCATTGCGCAACCCCTGGTCGATAGTTTGGGGTCAGCGGCTCATCGACGCACTGCCGGCAGCGACCGCCGCCTTCCACCGGCGACTGCTCCGCGACTTCGCCAAAAGGGCAGCCTCGGAGCTGTTGAAATCGCCGCCCGACCTGATCGTCGTCAACCACGGCTGGCTCACTACCGCCCTCACCATGGCCCAGCGGAGGTTCGGACTCGAGGTACCTGTCGTCACCTTCGAGACCTCGACCCTCAATGCCAACGCGCTGTGGGCCGAGCCGAACGCCGAGCGCTTCGTTGTGGCGTCACCGGTATCGAAGCGGCGCCTTGTCGGCTTCGGGGTTCCGGCTGGGCGTATCGATGTGGTGGGGTATCCGGTCAGGCGAGCCTTCCTGCGCCCCCCTGCCCGTGATGACGCGCGGCGTGCCCTGGGGCTCCTCAACGTCTTTACCTGCCTCGTGGCTTTGGGCGGCGAGGGCGTGGGCGGCGCCCCGGAGCGAGTGGTGAAAACGCTACTTGGCGTACCGGACGTTCAGGTGGTAGTGGTAACCGGGCGAAACGAGCCGTTACGGCGGCGTCTGGGGAGCCTTAGCAGCCGCCATCCGAGGCTCAAGGTAGTGGGTTTCGTTGAGGACATGGCGGCCTATCTGGCGGCAAGTGACGTGGTGATAGGTAAGACGGGACCAGCCACGGTTTTCGAGACGCTGGCAGTTGGCCGGCCGCTCCTTTCGCCCATGCGCTTCGGCAATGCCGAGAACAAGATGCTCGGTCTGCTCGAGACCCATGGAGTGGGCGGTTACGTCCCGAGCAGCGAGGAGTTGCTCTCGGCGGTGCGCGAGTACCGTGACTCCCCGGAACTGCTATCGCGGATAGAGCGGCGCTGCAAGGAACTCGACCTGCCCGGAATGGCGGCGAGGCTCGCTCATTATCTGGCCCATTACGCCCGCACTCGCCAGCCCCACGCCCAGTCGTGCGGCGCCGGCGTGCCGCTACTGCCCGCGAGTGAGTAAGAACAATGGAAATGTGATTCGGCTCGGCAGCGCCCTCGCCATCTCACTTGGCTTGGGTTTAGCGAGCCTCTACCTCGTCGCTCCAGACCTGTTCGATCACGACCTACGGAGCATATTCGGTCGACTAAACTTCCTGGCGCTAGCCGGCATGGCCGTACCGGTACTGCTCTGGTGGCTGCTGTCGGGCTGGCGGATAGTATTCCTAACAGCGAGGACCGCCCATCCCACTACCTTCTGGCAGGGCGTTCAGACCCACATACTAGGGACCTTCAGTGCCGTCGCCACCCCATCGGGCGGGGGCAACTCGATCGGTATCGTGTTTCTGCTCAACCGCTTCGGGCTGCCTGCTAACGAAGCGGTGGCCGTAGCAGTAATGTGCGTGGTCGGTGACCTCGCCTTCTTTGGCTGGGCCGCTCCGGCCAGTTACCTCGCCTTGCGCTTCACGGGCGTCCAACTGCCGCTGGAGCAGCTGGGGGTACTGGTCGCGGCTCTTTCGGCCGTCGCCATTCTGGCGAGCTACCTGCTTGTGTTCCGGCTCCCGCTGGCAATTCAACTGCTGCGCCGGGCCACGGCGCATCGGTTCCTGAGGCGCTTCCATTCCAGAACCGACTCATTCCTGAAAGATCTGTCGCTAGCCAGCCGCGGGTATTCGAGTCGTCCCTGGCACTGGCACCTGCGTTTTCATCTGCTGTCGGGAGCAGCGCGGCTGCCCTACTTCGCCGTCCTGAACCTGGTTCTCATCGGACTTCTGATGAGTGCCGAACACGGCGTGGTCTACACCGTGCAGATAGTGCTGCACGCCTTCGCATTCCTGGTGCCCACGCCTGGGGCCAGCGGCTATCAGGAGGCGGCGATAACCTACGCGCTCCGGGGCCAGGTAAGTGGTGGAGCGCTCGCCGTGGCGGTTCTTATCTGGCGCTTCTTTCAGCACTACCTCTACTTCCTGCTGGGTCCCCTCATCGGCGGACTGGCTCTGGCTGGAGCGGGCAGGAGAGCCTCGGTCGAAGAAGGTGAGTAGCGGCAAGCGACACTCGGATACACTGGTGCCGATGCCAATGCTGGTGCGGCTTGCGCTGCGTAACCTCTCCCGCCATGCATGGCGTACCGCTGCGACGGTACTGGGAGTGGCAATAGGAATAGCTGCGGTCCTGGCTACCCTCTCGGTAGGCGACAACGTCGAGGCCAACGTGGCCAGCACACTGGCAGCCGCGGCCGGGAACGCCGATCTGCTCGTGACTCCCGGTGTTCAGGGGCGAGCGGTCTTCGCCGTGGACGACGTACTGCCGGTATTGGAAGCCGAGGAATCCGTCGAGTACTCTTATCCGGTTCTCAACATCCGGGCCGAACCGGTGCGCGAAACGCAGGAGTTCAACCGCTCGGTAATTCCGGGGGTCGACACCGGCTTCCAGATCTCGGGTCGCGTCACCGCCACGCAGGCGGAGCTACCGGCGCGCGTCTCGGCCGGAAGAATCCCTCAGGCGGGCAGCAACGGCGTTGCGATGGCCGAAAACTTCGCGGCTCAGCGTGGAATCGAGATTGGACAGACGGTCCGCTTCACCGGCCAACTGGGAGCACTGGAGCTACCGGTCACAGGCCTGCTCGACGACTCCTACGGCTTCGCTTCGACCAACGGCGGCCGGGTAGCGATCATGGCGCTCGAAGACCTCCAGGCGCTTCTCCACCTCGAAGGCAGAGCGAGCTTCATCGAACTTCACCTCGACGAGGACGCCAACACGAGTGAGACGCTGCAGCGTCTCACCGATGGACTGTCAGACGATTACACCGTTACCTATCCGGCGGCCAGCGGCAACATCGCCACGGGAATCGTCGACACAATCCAATCGGGCTTGAGCATCCTGGCTGCTACTCTTCTGGCGCTGGGCGGCTTCATGGCCTACAACACCTTCATGGCGGCCGTCGTCGAACGCCGTCGCGAGTATGCACTCTTGCGCACCCTCTGCCTCACCAGACAACAGGTACAGCGGCTCGCGTTGCTGGAAGCCGCGTTCGTGAGCCTTCTGGGAGTCATTGCCGGCCTGCTGCTGGGCATCGTCCTCGCCTACGCAATCACCCGTATCAACGCCTTTAGCCTGGGCATCGAGTTCCGAACGCTGGTAGTGCCCCTGGGGAGTGTGCTGCCCGCGGCCGGCGTGGGTGTGCTTGTCGCTCTGCTCGCCGGTTTTCTGCCGGCGCGCAATGCCTCGGCCACTCCACCTCTGGCGGCTTTGCGGCAGGCCGAGGAGGACGACGTTTCACTACTGCGCAGCCTGCTCGGCTGGCTGGCCGTGGCGGCCGGAGTAACTCTGGCGCTCCTGCCCTGGAGCGGGGCCTGGGCCCTGGCCGCTGCCGCATTAGCGATGTCGCTCCTCTTTTTGGGATTCACGCTTGCCACGCCCACTCTCCTGCCGCCTGCGCTCGCTATCCTGGGTCCACTCCTGTCGAGAGTGATGGGCACGGCCGGCAAACTCGGGGCCTCGTTCGCCCGTCGCAACGCCGCGCGAAACGGCGTGGCCATAGGGTCGGTGGTGGTGGGAATGGGTCTCACCATCGGCGTAGGAGCGATGGTGGCCGGCATAAACGGCGCTATCGCCGACTGGGTCGACACAACCATCGTAGGGGACATGTTCGTCACCTCGCCGGTGAGCTTTCCGGCCGAATTCGAGTCCGCCGTCGCGGCGGCGATACCCGGCATCGACCAGGTCTCCGGCGTGGGCATCCGGATAGTTCGCTTCCAGCCCGAGGGCGACGGACGGGCGCGCAGCATCGCGCTTGTGCTGGTCGACCCGCGACGATTCGCGCCGGACGACGGTTTTGGCCGATTCCAATACATCCCCGGGCAGGGGGACAACCTCGAGGGTTATCAATCGCTCTCGGCCGGCGGCGAGGTGCTCATCGCCAATACCCTGCACGACAGATTCGGCCTTGGCCGAGGTGACCAGGTTGAACTGAGGACCGACGAAGGATTTCGGGAGTTTCCGGTGGGGGGTGTGATCGTTGACTTCACCGGGGGCGGCGAGTCGGTGGTTGCCTCGATCGAGGACATGGATATCTTCGGGGGCGGAACGCCGGATCTCTATGTGATGACCGTCCAACCGGAGGTCGACGTAGCGGAAGCTCGCGACGTCCTCGTCGCAAGCTTCCCGAACCTGTATCTAGACGTCACCCTGAACCGGGATTATCGGGAAACAATCATGGCGCTCACTCGTCGCTCGTTCGTCACGACCAATGCCCTGCTCGCCCTGGCGATCTTCATCGCCGCGCTCGGGGTGGCTAATACCCTGGGAATGAATCTTTCCAGCCGGCAACACGAGCTGGCAGTCCTTCGCACCTTTGGCCTCACCCGACAGGGCGTGGGGCGGGTAGTGACTTCCGAAGGATTGGTCGTGCTGATTGTGGGGACTATCCTGGGTGTCTTCTCGGGATTGTTACTCGCCCACGTGATCACCGCGGGAGCGGCCGCCATCACGGGTTTCGCCATCACCCCCCGCTACCCCTGGCTGCTCATCGCCGTGGCGCTCGTCGCTTCGCCCCTCGTAGGCTTACTCGCCTCATACTTTCCCGCCCGCCGCGCTTCCCGGCTGCCGCCGATTCTGGCGCTGGGCGCCTCGGAGTAACAGATGGAACCTTCAAATCGCTACGCCATCGAGGCGCGACGCCTGGGCAAGAACTACCGTCTGGGAGAACAGCAGATAACCGCACTGGCCGGAATCGATATCGCCGTCGAGCCCGGCTCGTTCGTGAGCGTGATGGGTCCCTCGGGCAGCGGGAAGAGCACACTGTTGCACCTACTTGGCCTGCTCGACGTTCCGGATCAGGGTGAGGTCCTGATCGACGGAGTCGCCACGAGCGGATTGCACGATGACGCTCTAACTCGGATGCGCCGGGATCACTTGGGGTTCGTCTTCCAGACATTTGAACTGATACCGAACCTGACCGCTCGCGAGAACATCCTGCTGCCCGCCGAGGTTGCCGGCCGCAGGGGGGAAGCGGAAACCAGGCTGGCCGAACTGGCGGCCGATCTGGGAATCGAGAACCGGCTCGAGCACCGCCCCAAACAACTCTCGGGCGGACAGCGGCAGCGAGTCGCGCTTGCCCGCGCCCTCATCAACGACCCGGTCGTGGTCCTGGCCGACGAGCCCACCGGCAATCTCGACAGCGAGACCGGCCAAGAGGTGCTTGGCCTGTTGCGGCGCGGGGTCGATGAGCGAGGATGGACGGTCGTGATGGTGACTCACGACCCCAAAGCGGCCCTGATCGCCGACACGATCCTGTTCTTGCGAGATGGCCGGCTATCGGGCGCGGTGGGTACTCGGGACCCGCATGCGCGTTCGGTGATTGAAACCTTTGTCGGGGTTTAACGCCCTCTCATGCTCCTTCGAATGCTGTTGTTAAGCTAGCGAATTATGCCTTCCCGCCTTGCCACCTTGGTCAGCCACCGCCCTCGACTGGTACTGGCCATTTGGTTAGTGGTCGTGCTTGCCTCGCTGCCATTCGCCGCCAGGGTAGGCGAGGTTCTCGACGCCCAACCGAGCGTTCCCGAATCCAGCGTCCCCGAACAGGTGCGCCGTATCCTGCTCGAGGAGTTCCGACAGACCGACGACTACAACGTGGTCCTGGTGAGCAGCAGCGACGAAGCGCGTTTGGGCGAGCCGGCGTTCGATCAGGCATACTTTAGGGCTATCGAAATGATCCAAGGGATCCCGGGGGTTACCGGGGTACGTGATTACCGTCGCTCTCAAGGACTCGACCTCGTTGGCGACGACGGTCACTACACGATCTCGCTCATCGGCATCCAATCGGATTCCGATGCCCAGGCCAAGGAGATAGCGGCAGCCATCCGCACGGCTCTCGAGCACAGCGGTGGGCTCAGCTTCAGTATCGCCGGCGGCCCTGCATCGGTACAGGAGCTCGAAGAGATCAGCGAGCGGGACACTCGTCGGGCCGAGCTGTACGGCCTGCCGCTATCGCTTGCGGTCCTGGTATTCGCGTTCGGCGCACTGGTCGCCTCCATCCTTCCGCTGCTCGTCGCGCTGGCCTCCATTACGTTGTCGTTCTCGGTGCTTTACGGCCTGGGACAGTTCATCGACTTCGCTATCTTCACGCAGAGCATCGTGACAATGCTGGGGCTCGCCACCGGCATCGACTACGCCTTGCTAATGGTTAACCGCTTCCGCGAGGAGCTTCGTGGCGGCATGGATCCGCACCGCGCGGCCGAAATCACCTCGCAAACCGCCGGCAAGGCAGTTCTGTTCAGCGGAGTGACGGTCCTCATCGCCCTCTCGGCGCTGCTGGTACCACCTCTGCCCTTCATACGCTCGCTGGGTGTGGGAACGATAGTCGTGCTGGCGGTCAGCATCCTGGTTAGCACCACCGCCCTGCCGGCGCTACTGGCGCTGCTTGGACACCGAGTCAATTCCTGGCGCGTAACTCGGCGGATTCCAGGCCTACGGAGTCGTTCGTTCTGGCGCAAACGGGCCCAGCTCATCCTGCGTCATCCTTGGGTATGGGCCGTGGCCGGAGCCGGCGCGCTGGTGCTCCTCAGCGTTCCAGCGCTGGGAATGGAGGTGGCGGACCCCGGCGCCCGCGGCCTAAGCCCGGCAACCGATTCCAGAAGGGTGGTGGCGGCGCTTGAAGGCGTGGGGCTCGAGGGCATGCTCGAGCCGGTCGAGGTAATGGTGGATTTCGGTGAGACCGGCTTCTTCAATCCTTCGAGCCAACGGCAATTATCGCGGCTGGGGCGACTGTTGGAGCAAATTCCCACGGTGAGTGAAGCATACTCGGCGATGATGGTCGATAGCCTTCCTTCGTTGATGCTCTATCAGTACTACGCGACCCAGGAACTCGCCCTAGGCAGTGAACTGCGCGAGCTGGTTGTGGCGACGGTGAGCGAGAGCGGGCGCTACGCCCGAATCACCCTCTTCCCTCTGGGCAATCTTCCTCCCCATGACATCAGCGCGCTTCGCAAGTCGGTTGGCGAGGCGATCGAAGCGGTGGACGTGCGAGCTCTTGTGGGAGGCGCCGCGATCTTCGAAGCGGAGTGGACCAGGCTGCTCTACCAGTCGTTCCCCTGGGCCGTTGCCCTCGTCTATCTGGGCATTTTGCTGGTACTGGGGCTGGCGTTCCGGTCGCTGCTCATTCCGCTCAAATCGATCCTGCTAAACACCCTCACGGTCGCCACAGCATACGGGGTGATTACCCTGGTCTTCCAGGAGGGTTGGTTGGCCGGTCTGTTCGGCGTTCCTGGGGGCTTGGGCTACGTCGATACCAGCGCCCCCCTGTTCATCTTCGCGATCGTCTTTGGCTTGTCGATGGACTACGAGGTATTCCTGGTTGCTCGTATCTACGAAAAGCACCAACAGGGGCTTTCGGACCGAGATGCAGTGGTGTCTGCCTTAAGTTCGACCGGAGGGGTAATCACCTCTGCGGCAGCCGTGATGATCGTGGTATTCAGCAGCTTCATCTTCTCCGAAGTGGTGCTGATAAAGACGTTGGGGCTGGGCCTGGCCGTGGCGGTTCTGCTTGACGCCACGCTGGTGCGGCTGGCGTTGGTCCCGGCCATGATGTTTCTCGCCGGAAGGTGGAACTGGTGGTTGCCGCAGCCGATGGCGAAGCTCGCCGAACGAGTGGGACTCAGCCCCGACTGACCGGGCTATGGCAGCAGACCGCCCACGTTGGAGAGAGCAGTGCTGGTCGATGCAACGCCCGGGATCTCCACTTCCAAAGCCCCGCTCAGCGAGAACTGTACTCCCCTTCCACCCGTCTGTAGCCGGCTGAGTAGCGCAGCGCCGGCATCGGCGATGCCCACCTCGAACCGCAGCGCAGCAGTTGAAGTACCCCTTGCCGGTACCGCCGTTCTCGGTACCGAAACTCTGCTCACCGTTCGGCCGTCCAATTGCAGGGTGACCTGGGGACCGCGAACGAAATATCCCAGCGGCAGCGGGTTGTCGATCAGCAGGCCGACGTCGATCTGAGCAGTGAGCCCGCTCAGACTGACGCGGGTAGCCGAGGCGTCGTAACGGATCTCCGGCGGGCGGAGGCCGCCAGGCGCCTGCAGGTTTCCCTGGGCGATCGTGAGCGTGGGAAAGCGCTGCGGCGTCCCCAGGAGGTCGACGGTGACGGTCGCATCCAATCGGAACTCGACCGCTTCACCGACTACCAGGCTGGTGAACTGACCGAGAACCTGCGGGGTTCCCGCTACCGGAACCGAGATGTCGAGGCCCAGCTGCGATGTACCGCCGGCAGGCAGGGATACGCCCTCACGGAAGGTGCTGCCTGCAACTCGTTGGCCCCCCAGGTAGAGGTCTCCGTCGAGACCGGCCAGGTGTATCGGGAAGGGGTTGGGGTTGCGCGCTTCGAGTTCGAGATGGATGAGCGCGTTGCCGAGTCCCACTCCCTGCGGCTCGAGGCTCAGTAACGCGGTTTGGGACTCTACTACGCGGAAAGTAGGCGGCGAAACCACCGAGGTTATGGCGGGAGCGCAGGCGCCGAGTAGCAGCAGAGGTATCAGCAGGAGGGCGTGCAGGGGAAGGCGTTTCATAGCCAAGTTATAACGGTCGCGGTAAGCCTTGCACTGCGGCGCTTCCCACTCGAGCTGTGGCGCCGAGCCGAGACCTGTGAGCCTGCGACGCCCCGGCCGGTACAATCCCCACATGTCCTCCCTCCTCGCGACGAACGATGGTGCGGTGCGCATTCTGACGCTCAACCGTCCGGAGGTGCGCAATGCCCTCGACCGTCAACTTCGGCTCGACCTGTCGACTGCGCTCGATGTCGCCGAATCCGAGCCGGGCGTACGCGCGCTGGTGCTTACCGGGAGCGGCGCCGCGTTTTGCGCGGGAATGGATTTGGGGGAGTTGGAGTCGCTGCCGGACCGCGGTGAAGAGGGGCATCTCGAGGATTCTCGTGAACTAGCCCGCCTTTTCCGGCGCCTTTACTCCATTTCCAAACCGGTCGTGGCGGCCGTAAACGGTCACGCTGTCGCCGGCGGAGCAGGGCTGGCATCGGTTTGCGACGTCGTGATCATGAGTGAGGATGCCAAGCTCGGTTATACCGAGGCCCGAATCGGCTTCGTGGCGGCGGTGGTGAGTGTCTTTCTCACCCGAATGGCGGGGGAGCGGGTCGCCAGAGAACTGCTCCTCGAAGCGCGGCCGGTGAGCGCCCACGAAGCGAAGGCGCGCGGCGTGGTGAGCGAAGTGTTGCCGGCGGAGCGGGTCCTGGAGCGAGCCGTGGAGTTGGCCGGGACGCTTGCCAAGAACTCCCCGATGGCACTGGCCGCCACCAAGAGGTTGCTCGTCGAGAGCTCGGGGCTCGACCTGGATGGGGCGCTCGACCTGGCGGTGAAAGCGAACGCCCGGGCGCGAATGAGTGAGGACTTGCGGGAAGGTGTGCGCGCCTTTCTCGAGAAGCGCCCGCCGCACTGGGGCGGACCGGATGAAACTTGACGGTGCTTACGGGCGACAGTATTATGCGCGTGATGTGTAACTTACACAGGGTCGCTGGTGCTGGAAAGTGAGCAAGCCTCATGTACTGCTCCTCTGCGGGGGCGCGTCGGGAGAACACGAGGTCTCCCTCTCCTCCGCCCGCTCGGTCCTCACGGCGGTTAACGATCGCTTCGCGGTGACTCCGCTGGTGATCGACAAGGGCGGCAAGCTTTTGGCGCCCGAATCATCTCTGCGTGCTCTAGGTGCCGGGAAGGCAGAGGCCGGCACGGGCGATCTCCAACTCACGCGCCTGGCCGACGGAGGCTCCGAGAACATCACCGGGCGTGGTGCGTTTGACGTGGTCTTCCCGCTTCTGCACGGCCCCAACGGCGAAGACGGCAGCGTCCAAGGGCTGCTCAGGCTCTTAGGACTGCCCTTCGTAGGCTCTGGGGTACTAGGCAGCGCCGTGGGGATGGACAAGCTGATGATGAAGAGCGTCTTCGCTGCCGCGGGCTTGCCTCAGGTCCCTTACCGTGGTCTCTCGCGCGCCGTCTGGCTGAGCGACCGGCGGTCCGCCATGGACTCCATTGGCCTCCAATTTCCGCTGTTCGTCAAGCCGGCCAACCTCGGCTCGAGCGTGGGTATTGCCAAGGTCAGTGAAAGGGCACCTCTGGAAAACGCTCTGGACGAGGCGTTCCGCTTCGACCGTCGAGTGATCGTAGAGGCGGCCGCGGTTGGCGCACGCGAACTCGAGGTGGGCGTCCTGGGAAATGACAGGCCGAAAATGAGCCCGGTTGGCGAGATCCGTTTCGATAGCGAGTTTTACGATTACGGCGCCAAATACACCGAGGGGCGTGCGCAGCTTTCGATACCCGCCCAAGTGCCCAATCACATAGCCCAACGGTGCCGGAAGCTTGCCGCAAAGGCATTCCTTGCCGTGGACGCCGCCGGCCTCGCCCGGGTCGACTTCTTCTATCTGGAGGACGAAGACGTTGTGCTGGTGAATGAGATCAACTCTATGCCGGGCTTCACGACCACTTCGATGTACCCCAAGCTGTGGGAAGCGGCCGGCCTCTCCTACCCCGAACTGATCGGTGAGCTGGTGGACCTTGCCCTGGAGCGCCGCTAGCTCCAGGGGTCCCGCTAGCTCCAGGAATCGGCGCACCAAAGCCGGCCGGCCTACCCTCCTCGGGAGCAAGGCAAGCTATACTCTCGGCAGGAATTCTTGCAATGGATCATCGGGAGGTAGCTGCCGCCAGTCAGAACCTGGACAATCACAGCCGGCCAACTGTTACAGACGGCCCTGATGCAGACCCTTCTGTAACTGACTCCCCTGTAATCGACCCTGCTATCGATGGAGTTGCCGCGGCCGGCGAACCGATCCGCAACCTAAATTCGGCGCGGGTCCTGATCCTCAACGCCTCCTACGAACCTCTGCATGTCTGTTCGGTCAAGAGAGCGGTGTCGCTGCTCATGCACGAAGTAGCGGATCGGGTCGAAGACAGCGACCAGGTGTTGCGAGCCCCCACGAGCGTTTTTCCGGTGCCCAGCGTCATTCGGCTCAGGCGCTATATTCGCCGGCCGCACCGCCAGCGGGTCGCCTTCAACCGGAAGAACGTGTTTCGCCGAGACGATCACGCCTGCCTGTATTGCGGCGTCCACTCCAACGACCTGACACTCGACCACGTGCTGCCTCGCAGTCGCGGCGGTCCAACGAGCTGGGAGAACGTCGTCGCCTGCTGCCGCCGCTGCAACGCCAAGAAGCGCGACCGAACGCCGGACGAAGCCGACATGAACCTCAACCGCAAACCCACTGCGCCCAGATTCATCTTCTCGGCTGCCTACGGACTATTGCCCAACATCGATCCGATTTGGGAGAAGTACCTGCCACGGGACGGTTGAGTTCGCGGCGGGCTCTCGAGCTGATTTCTCGGGCTGCCGGGTTCCTGCACTAGGCCCAGAACCTGCGGCTCTTGCCAACGGACAGGCGGGCCAGGGCCCAACTGATGATGGTGAGCACGAGGGCGCCGAGGACGGCGCCGCCGAAACCGTGGACCACCAGCGGAGTGATGCTCGCCACCAGCATGAGCGCAAGAGCGTTCACAACCAGCAAAAACAGACCCATGGTGGCCAGCGTGAGCGGCAGGGTGAGCACGATCATTATCGGCCGGACGATGGTGTTGACGAGACCCAGTACCAGAGCGGTCAACAGCACCTCGGCCAGGCC
The DNA here is from genome assembly GCA_040905665.1 of Trueperaceae bacterium. Lineage (GTDB taxonomy): Bacteria > Deinococcota > Deinococci > Deinococcales > Trueperaceae > DASVCN01. The sequence goes on along the minus strand of JBBDRD010000047.1, from coordinate 25,989 downwards.
GGAACGGCTGAAGCTGATTCCCAGCGCCAACTCGGCGGTGACCCAGAGGGCTACGGCGTTGAGGACTACACGCAGGAGGAAATTCATCGGGCTGAGTATATCGTGCGAGGCCCGCTGATCAGAGGCGGAGGCACTCCGTTAGGGTGGCGCGATCCGTTCTTAATCGAGCCCCTCCTGCTAGAGCCGATTCCAGAGCAACGTTGCTGACACAGTGCGCAGAAAATAGGGATCGATCCAGCGTTGCGAATACGAAGATATAAGAAGCACATGCGCCTCGTCCTCAAGGGACCTTCAAACGAGTTGCTGTGGGCAATGCCAAGGTGAAGCGGCCTTAAATGGGGATCTGAACGCGGGCGAATCCTAGCGACTGCCCGCGGGCAGAACCTCGCGATCCAGGATCTCCCCAAGAGAATCGCGTGCAGTGTCGAGGTCATAACTCATTTGAAGGTTTAACCAGAATTCCGGTGAACTGCCGAAGAACCTGGCCAGCCGCAGAGCGGTGTCCGCGGTGACGCGACGCTTGCCAAGAACAATTTCGTTTATCCGACGCGCCGGCACTCTCAAACTCAAAGCGATCTGATTCTGGCTAATCTTCATCGGTTTGAGGAACTCATCCAAAAGAATCTCACCAGGATGAACCGGGTTCAGTCGATCCGTTTCCATTCAACTCTCCCTTAGTGATATTCAACGATCTCGACCTCGTACGAACTGCCATCTCGCCAAACGAAGCAAATTCTCCACTGCCTGTTAATGCGGATGCTGTATTGTCCCGACCGTTTCCCCTTGAGTCCTTCCAACCGGTTGCCGGGAGCTACGCGCAAGTCTGCTAGCGTCTTTGCGCCATCCAGCATTCGCAACTTGCTGTACGCCCCTTGCTGTATCTCGTCGGGTATCCTTCGAGAACGTTGGCGATGGAAAAGTCGCTCGGCCGCGCGGTCCCGAAAACTCCTGATCATGTTAAACGCTATAACGCGCCGCGTCAAACGCGAAGGGTTTAACGCCTGTGGTAGGCGGCCCTTAACCCAGCAACTTGCAGTCACAGCCTAGACCACCGACAATGACTTCTCGATGTCCAAACTTCGCATCATCGGCGGCAGCGCCCGCGGTCGCCCGCTTGAGACCCCACGCCGTGGCACCCGGCCCTCCCCCAGCCGCCTGCGCGAGGCGCTCTTCGACATCCTGGGATTCCGGGCACCCGGTACCTTTCTCGATCTCTTCAGCGGCTCAGGAGCAATCGGGCTGGAAGCCGCCAGCCGCGGCTGGCGCTCGACCTGCGTCGACCTGAGCGATGAGGCGGCGGCGGTGATCGGCCGCAACGCTCGGAAGCTCGGACTTGATGTCGAGGTGGTGCGGGGCGATGCCCAGCAGTTCGCAGAGAGCCGAGGCGATTTCGATGTGGTCTTCGCGGCGCCGCCCTATCCCATGGACCTCGTCGAAATCTTTTCCTCCGTCCATCGGGCCGGCCCAGCTGCGCCAAGCGGCATCTACATCTTTCAGCACCCCAGCGACCTAAGGCTGCCGCTCCCCGGCAGAGTCAAGCGCTACGGATCCAACTCGCTCACGCTTATAGACGCACCTTGATAGACGCCCTCCGACGGACTCCTCCGTCGGTATCCCCTGATACAGGCCCTCCGATCAAGGCCCACCGCTCAACAACGTTCACTCAGCACCGCCGAAAAGTCCCTTGCAGTGCCTCGGCCCCTCTCGGCAACTATCGCGGAGTGCGTTGACGGGCTATCAACTGACCCGTGGTAGACTTCCGAGATGTGTTCTGGCGCATTAGGGCGCCGTTGCCGAAGAAGCTCCAGTAGGGCTTTTTGGGGAGCCTAAACCGCGCCATCAGCCGCTGTCGCCCGCGCCGCCCGGGAAGTTGAAGCCTCTGCCGGGCATCCCCAAGCAGACCATTCCGAGAAAGGTCGGGAATGTTCGGAATATTCAACAAACTATTCGACAATAATGAGCGCGAGGTCAAGCGGATCGAGCGCGAGATCGTTTCTTCGGTCAACGATCTCGAAGAGCAGATGGCCGAGGTCGAGGATCTCGCTGTTGCGTTCGGCAAGCTTCGTACACGGCACCAAGAGGGTGACGAGTCGCTAGACGACCTGATGCCCGAGGCCTTCGCCTTGGTCCGAGAGTCGGCCAAACGACACCTTGGCATGCGTCATTACGACGTTCAGCTAATCGGTGGCGCGGCGCTTCACCACGGCAAGATGGCCGAAATGAAGACTGGCGAGGGCAAGACCTTGGTTGCTACCCTGGCGCTGGCTCTCAACACGCTCCCAGGCAAAGGCACGCACCTGGTCACCACCAACGACTACCTGGCGCGAACCGGCGCCGAGTGGATGGGACCCGTCTACCGCGGGCTAGGCTTAAGCGTGGGCGTAATCGAGAATACTCACGCGCCCAATGAGCGACGGATCGCCTACCGCGAAGACATCACCTACATCACCAACAGTGAGCTGGGCTTCGACTATCTGCGCGACAATATGTCGTTCCGCCCGGAGCAGCTGGTTCTGCGTGAGCAAACTCCGCTTCACTACGCGATCATCGATGAGGTCGACTCGATCCTCATCGACGAGGCCCGAACCCCCCTCATCATCTCCGGGCCCGCCGAACTGGCTACCGACAAGTACTTCACTCTGGCCGGCATCGCCCGTAAGCTCGAGCGTGGTGAGCCGCCCGAGGAGGAAAAAGGTACCCCAACCGGCGATTACACGATCGACGAGAAGACGAAGGACGTTCACCTGACCGAACAGGGCATCGCCAAGACCGAGGAACTCCTGGGGATAGACGACATCTTCGGAACCAAGAACATGGAGTTCGGCCACATGCTCCGTCAGGCGCTGCGGGCGAAGGAGCATTACCATCTCGACAAGCAGTACGTGAAAGACGACGGCGGTCAGGTAGTCATCGTCGACGAGTTCACCGGACGGTTGATGCCGGGGCGGCGCTTTGGCGAAGGACTGCACCAGGCGATCGAGGCCAAGGAGGGCGTCAAGATCGAGCGCGAGAACCAAACGCTCGCGACCGTCACCTACCAGAACTTCTTCAAGCTCTACGACAAGATCGCCGGCATGACCGGCACCGCCAAGACCGAGGAGAAGGAATTCCAGGAGATCTACGGCTCCGACGTTCTGGTGATCCCCACCAACAAACCGATCATCCGTGGTGACGCCGAGGACATCGTTTACCGCACCCTCGAAGGCAAGTACGAGTCGGTTGTCGAGGAGATCGCAGAGGTACACGCCACAGGCCAACCCATTCTGGTCGGGACGGTCACGATCGAGGCCTCGGAGCGGCTGTCGCGGATGCTCAAGCGTAAAGGCATCGAGCATCAGGTGCTAAACGCCAAGCACCACCTCAAGGAAGCCGAGATCGTTTCACAGGCTGGACGCAGTAGCGCCGTCACGATCTCGACCAACATGGCGGGTCGCGGTACAGATATCGTCCTTGGCGGCAACCCCGAGATGCTGGCGCGCAAGTTGCTGGAGCGCGAGGGCTTCGAACGCTACGACTCCGACACCGAACTGCTCATCAAGTCGACAATGCTGCGCAAGATGGACGACGCTCGCGAAATCGCTCGCCGGATAGAGGGCCTGCCCGAGGATATCCTGCCCAAGCTCGAGCGGCTGCGCGATGAGGCGGAACGCGACCATAACAAGGTAGTCGAGGCAGGCGGCCTCCATATCATCGGGACCGAACGACACGAGTCGCGCCGCATCGACAACCAGCTGAGGGGCCGCGCCGGCCGGCAGGGCGACCCGGGCTCGAGCCGTTTCTACGTCTCCTTCGAGGACGACCTCATGCGGATCTTCGCTTCGGGCCGAGTACTCGGCATGATGGACCGGCTGGGCATGGACGACAGCCAGCCTATCGAAGCCAAGATGGTCACGGGCGCAATCGAGCGGGCGCAAAAGCGCGTCGAAGACCGCAACTTCGGCATCCGCAAACAGCTCCTCGAGTACGACAACGTGATGAGCAAGCAGCGTGAAGTTATCTACGTGCAGCGCCGAGAGATTCTGTTGGGCAATGACATTTCGGAAGATGTCCAAGACATGATCGCCGAGTACACCGATTCGCAAGTGCAGAACTACCTGAACGTCGAGCTCGAGCCCGAAGAGGTCGACGTGGCGGCTCTTCGCACAGCAATTCTGGAGGCTGTACCCTCCATCGAGGATTACGACTTCGAGGAGCTCCGCGGCCTCGAACCCGATGAAGCCACGCAGGCGCTGGTGCCACGCATCGAGGCCGCCTACAAGGCGCGCGAGGAGGAGCTTGGTGCAGGCTTGCTGCGCGAACTCGAGCGCTTCATCGTGCTGCAGGTAGTGGACCAGCACTGGAAGGAGCAGCTCCACAACATGGATGTGCTTCGCCAGGGTATCGGCTTGCGCGGCTACGGCCAGAGAAACCCGCTTCAGGAGTATGGCTTCGAGGCGTACAACCTGTTCGAAGAGATGAAGTCGAACATCCGGTTGAACGTCGCCAAGTTGCTCTTTAGGGTGCAGGTGCAGGCCGAAGGAGCGCTCGAGCGGAATGACGGTCGGCGAGGTAGGTTGGTCTACTCGAATCCCGCGGAAGCGGCAGGAGACGCGCCTAACACCAGCTCACCGATCGCGGCGGCAGCCTCGCGACCCGCCCAGGGGCGGGCGCCTCTCAACCGGGCGCAGCGCCGCAGGCAGGAGCGCAACACCCGGAAGGTGAAGCGTTGAGTGACGAGGCTCCTGCAGCCCAAGCCGAGGATTTTACTCCAGGGTCGTTCAGCGAGCGTTCCTTCACTGCGAAGGTAGCCGCGCGAACGACTCGGTTGGACACCCGCGTGTGCCTGGGCATCGACCCCCGGCCCTCGTCGCACCCCCTAACCCACCCGGAACGCTTCGCGGGCGACCCGGCCAAAACGGCCCGGGCAGTAGTGCATTACTTCCAGGCGATCATCGAAGCCACAGCCGATAAGGTCGCCTGCTACAAGCTACAGAGCGCGTTCTTCGAACTGCTCGGCGTTCCCGGCCTCATAGCCATGGCGCAACTTCTGGCCGATATTCGCGCTACGGGTGTGCCTGTAATCCTCGACGCCAAACGCGGCGACATCGGCTCCACGGCGCAGGCGTACGCCTCTGCATATCTGACGAACGGCGTATTCAATGCCGACGCGCTCACGGTCAACCCCTACCTGGGCCTGGACACGCTAAAGCCTTTCGTGGAGGTAGCAAAGCGGGACGGTCGCGGCGTGCTGGTTTTGCTCAAGACCTCAAATTCGGGCTCCGGCGATATTCAGGACCAGCGGCTCGAGGGCGGCAAGCCCCTGTGGGAGCACCTGGCCGGCGAGCTCGACCGCTTGGCATCCGAAGCTATCGACGACGATGGCTTCTCGCTGCTTGGTGCGGTCGCCGGCGCCACCTATCCGGAACAGCTGGCCGCGGTGCGGCGGCTCATGCCTCGCAGCCTGCTGCTCGTGCCCGGGTACGGGGCGCAAGGCGGCTCGGCGGGTTCGGTAGCCGCTGCATTCGCCGGTGGCGGGCCCGCGGTAGTAAGTGCCTCCCGCTCCCTCACCTACGTGAGCGAAGGCGAGGACTTCGCGCAACAGGCTCAATCGGCATGCGAACGAATGCGCGACGAGATCAACGCAGCAATTGCCTAACGCTCGAAGTGAAGCGGACGTGGAGTTCACCCGTTTTGATGGACAGTTAGGAGCTTAGCACTTGGGGGTAGTTTGGCGCTGCTTGGCGCTGGTTTGGCGATCCTAGGATCGGGGATCGATCATCCATTTCCGCCACTGAGGCCGCGAGTTCGTGCTATCTTTTCGTCAGCAAGCAACTCTTGAGAGTGACAATTGGCAGAAGTGGCGGCAACTTTGGGCGGCAGTTTTTCCGCAGCGCACGTAAGCGGCGCAGGTAAGCAGTGGAGGGTTGCACATGGTCCGTCTCACAAGTCTCGTAGTCGCCGTTCTCGTCCTCGGTTTCGTAACCGGCCTGGCTCAGGAGGAAGCCCCGCCCGAAGGTCCTCCCACGGGACCGCCGCCGGTGCTGATGCTGGAGGGCGACGCCGAAAACGGGGCCACGATCGTTAACCAGATTTGCTCCAGCTGTCACGGCGAAAGCGGCAACTCACCTACCGCAGCCTTTCCCAGGCTCGCCGGCCAGATCGAGGATTACCTGGCGATACAGACCTGGCTGTTCAAGATTGGTGCGCGACCCAGCCCCATAATGGCGCCCGTTGCGTCTGCGCTGAGCGATCAGGAGATCGTCGATGCCGCCGCCTATCTCGCCGCCGAGACTCCGTCGGGCCAGCCCTTCCCCGATCAAGACGCCGCTGCGGTAGAGCGCGGTGCGACGGTGTTCCACCAGGGTAACGTCGAAACGGACGTCATCGCTTGCGCCATCTGCCACGGACGCAATGGCGAAGGCGTCGCGGCTACCGGTATTCCGCGCATCGCAGGTCAGTCGCCCACCTACCTCACTCAGATTCTCAATGAGTTCGCCATGGTGCCGGACTTCGGTAATCCGTTCCCGAACGCCATGCACATCGTCGCCAGTGCCCTGACCGAAGAGGACATGAACGCCGTCGTGGCCTACCTCGCCAACCAGCCGTGGGGTAGCAGCGAGTAGCGCACCACGTCGCAGTACCTGACAGTAGGGCGTCGCCAAAGGCATCACGGCCGGCGCCAGAACAGCGGAACTAGTGGGGACAGTACAACACGGTCCCCACTTCAGTTGCCGTTGGGCGTCCTCAGGAGTCCCGGAATACGAGTGGGTGGCAGGTTCGTGCGCAAGCGGGGCATCATCGCCATTAGTGACCTGAGCCCCAGCGCACTGCCATCGAACGCTGCCGCGTAAGCCGACAGTTCACTCACCTGCGGTGAGCTAAAGCCAAAATACGCCTCCTCCTGACCCTCGGGTACGAGCAGTGGCCAGGCGGTCAGTTCCGGTTCGCTGCCTATCACATACATACGCGAGTCGGCATGTGCGAGGAACAGATTCCGTGCCGTGGCTTCCGGCGCAAAGATGTAGTGCTCGAGCTCCACGGCGCAGTTGCTGAGGTCCTCCAGTAATGGCCGAACTCCATGCGATAGATCCTGGCCCGGCAACGGCCGCTGCACGATGAGCCGCGGATAAACGGTCCAGTTCCAAACGAGACCCAGGAAAGCAATTCGTGACCGGTCCTCACTGTCGGCGGCCACCAAGGCCAGCGGCCGAACAGCCCCAGAAACCTGCTCCAGCGCAGCAGCGAGGTCCATTGTCAACTGTTGGGGCAGAGGATCGATGGCGACGTCAACCGGCGGCAACCCGTACCAGCCGAGGAAGCGCGAGAGCATGGCCTCCCACGCCTGGGCCGAAAGGTCTCGAGCGCTCCAACCGTCGGGCAGCAGCCTCCGCTCGGTCAGATAACGGACTGCGTCGTATCCGGGTTCATCGGGCGCCACGGGAACCGTGACCGACCAGGCCAGCGGCGGCAGCGCCGGCTCAACCCAGTGAATCGCAGCCGAGAGCAGCTCGGCGGAGAGGATGCCGGTTGGCGTGTCGGCGGGTAACGATGCCGCTGTCTGCTGCAGTTCTGGCTGGCAGCGCTGGGCAAAGGCCGAGGACAGCAGGCTGAAGGTGATCAGCAGAGGTATCAATCGCATGGTGCAAGGTACCCTGACGGTGGATGAAAAGAACGTTGGTTCGGCCTTATGAAGGCCGAACCAACGTAACTGGCCGTCACGGGCAGCACTACTCCAATGTTAGGAAGTAGAGGCTGTTCGCAGAGACAGCCGCTTCGTCGTCGTTCAAAACAGTTACCTCAATCAGATCAGATGGAAACACCTCGAAGGGTTCGTCGAGGGGAACATCGATTCTCCGACTATTACTATCAATGACAACTGCTTGGATATTCACGGTGGCGCTTGTCGCGAACCGCAGCTGACCGGTCACAGCCGGACTGTAGTAGTCGACGTCGCCAATCGACTCGATCGCCCCGGTTTCCTCACCAACCTGGAGTGTTACCGCACCAGAAGGGGTGTCGTTCTCGAACTCTCCTACGTCCTCGTACTGATCGGTGTAAGCGAATAAGCTGTAGGCGCGTTGTGAGGAAGTAGGGTTCCCTATTCGTACGTAGAAGAGCGAGCTGTTCGCGTCGCGGATTACGCACGACCCACGGCAGATAAGTGACGCCCTCACCGCCAGAGGCTCAAATCCTGTCGAAGAGGGCACAAGGCTTTGCAATCCAACGTCTCCGCTGCCAAAGAACTCTGGTCCCGAGCTGGTTGCAAACAACGAACCGTTCTCGTTGTAGACGTAGAGGTCGAGATCAGTGTCGAGCTCGAAGTATACGGCCTGATCGTCAAGATTACTGCTCGATAAACGCATCTCATAGACAACGCTCGAGTTACCGTTCAAGACGCCCGATGCTACTACAGTTTCAAAATCGCCGCTGACCTGTCGCTCCAAAGCACCTGGGAATGGGTCCACGGGTTCTACAGAAACGGTGCATCCGGCCAGCACAATCAGGGACGCGACGACGAAAATTGCTGAAAGTCCACGATTCATATACGGCCTCCTTTAGTCGAGAGTAGCCGCTCCGGTGGGCATAGAAGTACGCGATTCACACCAAAACGTTAATAGTTTGCTCACGCTTGCGGCCCGAAAGTCGCCTCGCGGCCGGAATCAGCCGAGAAGCTCGCTGTGTCCAACATAGCGGCGTGAGGTCGGACCGGCACTACTCCAACGCCATCACGTACGGGTACAGGTCGGGCGCTCCCGGACGCACCTCGACCTCCAGATCGGGAAACCTCTCGCCCACCTCTCCGGCCAGCCCCTCCGCCGTCTCGACCTCGATCGATGCACTGTGAAAGAGGGTCGCGATCTCATACTCGGCGGCATGGCGCTCCAGGAGCCGGAGCATGCAGGCCTGCGGGTCGGCGGCAGTCAGTTCCAGATGGTCGTTGGCGAGACCGATGTACTCCCCCTCGCTCACTTCGACCTCCTCTACCGTGACCGTGCGGCTGGCGGTCGTTACCTCCAGCGTGAGGGCTTGCTCGGCCGCCGCTTGCATGCCGGGGATCAGCTCCTCGAGCGATTGTCCCTCCTGGAAGAGAACTGCGGCCGCTAACCCAGCGCCTATCGTGCGGGTCGACAAGACATGGATCTCTTTGTCCTTCACCAGCTCCACGACGCGCTGGGCCGCCATGACGATGTTTTTGTTGTTCGGAAGGATCACCACCTGCGACGCGCCAACGCTCCGCACGGCGTCGGCGATGTCCTCGACGCTGGGGTTGTTGGTCTGGCCGCCACCCACTACGCGCGCGCCCAAACTGCGAAACGCCTTGGTGATGCCGTAACCGTCGCTAACAGCCACCAGGGCGCTCACCGGCGGCTGCGCCGCATCCATGTCCACCGCGGCAAGGATCTCGGAGTGTTGCTCGCTCATGTCCTCGACCTTCGAGCGAACCATCGTTCCGTACCGAGCGACCGTTGCCAGCAGGCGCTCGGGCTCCTCGGTGTGGATATGGCCTTTGACGAACCCCTCTGCCCCAACGACGAGCAGGGAATCGCCGAACGGCTCGACCAGGTTCTGGATCTCACGGGTGGGCACACTCACATGGGACAGAAGGAACTCGGTGCAGAAGCCGTACTCCTCCTCTTCGAACTGCTGCTGCGCGCGCCGCTCGATCTTGGGTGGGGAGGGCAAATCGCGCCCCTCGAAGAATGCGATGAGACCTTCGACCAGGTAAACGAAGCCGAGCCCGCCTGCGTCGACGACGCCGGCCTGCTTGAGGAGGGGCAACATCTCGGGGGTCTCTTGTAACGCGACCTGTGCCGCCTGATATGCATCGCGCAGCAGATTTAACGGGGAGCCGGCGGAACTCTGCTCACCACCCTCGGCGGCGCGTTTCACGACCGTTAGGATCGTTCCCTCCACAGGCTTCATGACCGCGGCATAGGCCGTTCGCGACGCCCCATGCAGAGCCTGCCGCAACCCTGGGGCGTCGAGTTCTTTCTGAGTACGCGCCTCCTCGGCGAAGCCCTTGAGCACCTGAGACAGGATCACACCGGAGTTCCCGCGAGCCCCCAGCAAGGAACCGTAGGAGAGCGCGTGGCAAAGCTTGGGCATAGTCGTGGGGTTCTCGGTTAGGATCTGGCGCCGCACCGACTGCATGGTGAGGTGCATGTTTGTACCGGTGTCGCCGTCGGGAACGGGGTAGACATTAAGAGCATTGACCTCTTCGATGAAGACGCCGAGCCAATCGGTAGCGTAGATGAACGCTCGGGAGAGTTCGCGCGCAGGAATCGACTTTCGCTCCTGGGGGAGAGTCTCAGCCACGGCTTACCCCGGCGATGTGGACCTTTACCTCGTCGACTTCCACACCGGCGTAAGCCTGGGCAGCGTAACGGACTCGTTCACGTACCGACTCGGCTACCACCGGGATGTTGACGCCATAGGCGACCACCACGTGAAGCGCTATCGACGCTCGGTTCTCCTCCCCTTCGTGACGCTCGACATCCACGCCCTCGTCGGCGCGGGAGGTTCCCAGCATTCGGTTGAGCCCTTCTCGAATTGAGGCGGGGGCCATGCCCACTACACCTGGCACCTCGTGCGCGGCGAGACCGATGATTGTCGCCAGCGCAGCGTCCGTCACCACTACCCGGTCTCGCACTACTGCGGCTACGCCGCTTGTCTTCGATCGTTGGCCCACCTATGCTCCTCCTCGAAGGCGTCACCTTGCCTGCTTCGCACTGCAGCCGCCTCCCCTTACCGTCGCCCGCCTTTTGCATCATACCGTCCGATCGAAACTCGGCTGAACCCGGCCCCGTTACGTCCATAGCGGCGAGCACACGCTATACCAAACGAGCTAGCTACTGTTCGAGTTCCCAAGCCTCGATATCGAGTTGTGAGCGGAGAACTGTCGCCTCTCGGGCGCCTACGAAGTCGAGCGCCTTCCGTAGCATCCCCTCGAGCCAAACGGCGTCGTGGCTGATCGCGCTAACGCCGATCAGCTCCCAGTCATGAGCGTCGAGACCGGCCAACCGTGCCACGGATACAGGAAATCGAACCTTGAGCTTTTCGGTGACAGGCATTATCAACGAGCGCTTCTCTTTGAGACTCTTTGCCCACGGCATCGAGAGCTCGATAAGCAGAACACCCACGTAAGCCGGCCCGATTCGGTGCACGCTACTCCATACCGGCGAGGAAACCGATCTGGCGAAGTGAGCGGATGAGGTCCATTACCGTCACATCGGCGTCGTCATACTCCACCGTGGCCTGGCCGTCGACGTTCGCGTCCACCGACCGGACGCCGTTCACGGCGATCAGGGTGCGCTCCACCCTCTCTGCCGCTACCCGCGTGTCCATGCCACGTACTCCCAGCAGTATCCGCGCCATCATCTTCCTCCTGCACCCTCGAAATGGGGTTCTCCTATGAGTCGGCCCGCGCTCGAGAACCGAGGACCCTCGAATAGAGCCTGGTGGGCAGAGGAGCGTAACCACAGGCGAACAGCGCGCGTTCGGCGGCGGTGTCCCCCTCGGGGTGCTCCACCAGAATGTCGTAGGCGCCCGCGTCGTAGGCGCTCTTGGTGACGGCCTCCAGCAGAGAGTGGCGACCCGCGTCATGAAACGCAACCGCCCGCCGGACCGTGACGATTGGCCTCTGACCATTCCACACCGCTTGTGCAAGCAAGAATCCGCTAACCCGGCCCCCCTCTTCGAGTACGAAGGCGTGGCCGGATCGGCCATAGAACGAGAGCGAAGCCGCGCTGACCGTCTCCTCGCACCCCGCATCGCGCGCGTAATCCGAATCAATCGGCTTGAGCTTGTCGAGGTCTTCGGTCGTGAGGGGCCTTACCAGGAGCGGCATCCAGGCCATTATACGGAGCGGGTTTGCGGTCATGCAGAGGCGCGGCCAATGTGTCGACGCCCCAGCAACGCCTCGGAAGCCTCCCGGTCCCACTCGGCATATCCGGCCTCCACGAAATAGAGCCCGTGTGCGGGAACATTCTGGCCGGCCCTGGCTCGGTCACGTGCTTCGATTATCGAGGGTACGTCCTGGGGCCTCAGTTTCCCGCTGCCCACCCAGAGAAGGGTGCCCACGATACTCCTCACCATGTTCCGCAGGAAGCCTTCGGCGGCAACATGCAGGTGTAGCTCGCTCACCTCCTCGCGCAGTTCACAAATAAACAGCCTGCGTTCCGTGTTTCGGGTCTCCTGGGTAGCAAACGAGGCGAAATCGTGCAGGCCCTCGAAGCTCCGGCAGGCGGTTTGCATCGCCAGTACGTCGAGATGGCGGTGAATCAAGAGCGCGCGGTTCCGGTCGAGCGCCATTCCGTGCGGCTCGTCCCTTACTACTCGGAGGCGATAGAGGTAACGCCGGTAGTAGCAGTCGAACTGAGCCTGAAAGTCGGGCGCAACGGTAATGAGACTGAGAACGACGACATCGGCAGGCAGGTGTGCGTTGATGGCCCGCCGGAGTTTCTCGTCGGCAATGTCACTCGACGTGTCGATGTGAGCGACCATGGCGAGAGCGTGTACGCCCGCATCGGTCCGCCCGGCGGCAGTCAGCCTGCCGTGCTCACCAGGAAGCTTGGCAACGGCATTCTCCACCACCGCCTGGACGGTTCGCTCACCGGTACGCTTCTGCTGCTGCCAACCGTAGAAATCGGTACCGTCATACTCGAGCGTGAGCCGGATTCGCCGCACCTAAACCTTCCTCGTCGCGCTCAGGCGCAAAACGAGGGGACACTCGTGCCCAAAGCTGGTGACCGCCAACGCGAAATCGTCGAGCGCAGGCGAGGCCACGCTATGCAAGAAAGATATGGCGCCCATGTGCCTCCGGCCGCCGCCCTAGCTGTCCCATTGTAGCAAGCGCCCCTCGATCACCGGCGGACCCGGGGAGTAAAGCGGCTCGCCTGGAGCGAGCGGCGCGGCGGTAGGCCAAGACGCTTCCCGCACCACCCGAGCGTGCGAGCATGAGCGCATGGAAACGCGCCTCTCACAAGAACTATTCGACCGCGCCTGCGCTGTTACTCCCGGAGGGGTCAACTCCCCCGTCCGCGCGTTCGGCGCGGTTGGCGGCACGCCCCGTTTCATCGACCGTGCCAAGGGGAGCCGGTTGTGGGACGCCGACGGCAACGAGTACATCGACCTTGTCGGCTCATGGGGACCGATGATCCTTGGGCACGGCCACCCCGCGGTCGTGGAGGCGCTCGAGGCGGCCCTCAAGGACGGAGTCTCCTTCGGTGCTCCGACACGCGGCGAGGTGCAGCTGGCCGAGTTGGTCCTCTCCCTCTATCCGTCGTGCGAAAACGTCCGCTTCGTGAACTCGGGGACCGAGGCGACCATGAGCGCCTTGCGCCTTGCGCGAGGGGCAACGGGCCGAGACTTCATCGTGAAGTTCGCCGGCAACTACCACGGCCACGCCGATTCCCTCTTGGTTGCCGCCGGCTCGGGCGCTCTCACTACCGGTGTGCCGTCTTCCGCCGGAGTACCGGAGTCCATGGCTCGAACGACTCTCGTCGCCGACTACAACGACCTGGAATCGGTGCGCGAGCTGTTCCATGCCAATCCGGGTCAAATCGCCGCCGTGATCCTTGAGCCGGTTGCCGGCAACATGGGCGTCGTCGCCCCCACGCCGGATTTCATTTATGGACTACGCGAACTCACTCGTGAGCAGGGCGCACTGCTGGTGGTGGACGAGGTCATGACCGGTTTCCGGCTGGCGCCGGGCGGCGCCGTCGAGCGCTTTGCCCTCGAGCCCGACTTGGTCTGCTGGGGCAAGATCATCGGCGGCGGCCTGCCGGTTGGCGCCTACGGTGGCTCCGCCCGCCTGATGGAGCAGATCTCCCCCACCGGGCCGGTCTACCAGGCAGGCACCCTTTCGGGCAATCCGTTGGCTATGGCCGCCGGAATAGCGACGCTCGAGACGATCACAGCGACACCCGACCTATATCAGGTATTGGAGACTCACGGCGAAAGGCTCGAGCGGCAGTTACTGGAGTCGGCCGGCGAAGCCTCGGTAGCGGCCCGGGTCAACCGAGTAGGCTCGATGCTCACCCTGTTCTTCACGGGCGCTCCGGTCGAGAACTACGAGAGCGCGGCTGCCTGTGAGCTTGGCGCCTTCAGGCGCTACTTCCACGGGCTCCTCGAACGGGGCGTCTACTGGCCCGCCAGCCAGTTCGAGTCCGCCTTCCTTAGTTACGCCCACAGCGCCAACGACATCGCCGCGATAGGCGAAGCGGCCGAAGCGGCGATCCGGGCAAGCGCAAACTGAAGATGCCTCTGCCGCCCACGAACGACACTATCGCCGCTATCGCCACCGCTCCGGGAATGGGAGCGGTGGGGATCGTACGAGTCTCGGGTCCGGCGACGTGGGAGCTTGCGGACGCCATCTTTAGTCCATCAGGCGGCGGCCGTCCCTCGGATTTGCCCGCCGGCCGCGTTACCTTTGGCCGGATCTTCGACGCCAAGCGGCTACTCGACGAAGCTCTCCTGCTCAACTTCAGGGCCCCACACTCCTACACCGGCCAGGACGTAATCGAGCTGCAGACCCACGGCGGCCCGGCGGTACTGCGCGAGGTACTCGATGCGTGCCTCAAAAGCGGAGCGCGCCTGGCCGGGCCGGGGGAGTTCACCTTGCGGGCATACCTCTCGGGCCGCATCGACCTGGTTCAAGCGGAGAGTGTGTTGGGCCTCGTACACGCTCAATCGGAGACGGCCCGTCGCCAAGCCGCCCTTGGCCTTTCCAAGGCGCTCAGCGAGCGACTCGATCTGATTCAGAGTCACCTGACCAGGGTCTTCGGCAATCTCCAGGCGGTATTCGATTACCCCGATGAGGGCGTACCCGAGAGCGACAGGCGTGAGCCGCTCGAAGAGGCGCTCGCCCAGATAGAGGGTCTCCTCGCCACGGCTCGGGCCGGAGACGTCGCCTCGCGTGGAGCAAAGCTGGCGTTGGTGGGTCGGCCCAACTCCGGCAAATCGAGTCTGCTCAATGCTCTTCTCGGCTACGAACGATCACTCGTAAGCGACACGCCAGGCACTACCAGGGATTACCTCGAAGCTCCCCTCTCGCTGGCCGGAATTCCGGTGACTGCCATCGATACGGCGGGGATCCGCGAGACGGGTGACCAGGTCGAGGCGTCGGGTGTTGCGCGAGCAAGGGAGCTAGCCGCCGGGGCGGACCTGGCGCTCTGCCTCCTCGACTCGAACTCGCCATTGGGCGCCGAGGAACTAACCTTGGCTCGCTCGCTCGACCCCCGCCGGACGCTGCTGGTGGCCTCGAAGTCCGATCTGCCGGAAGCGTGGCCGGACCCCGCCGGAATGACGCTCATACGCGTCTCGGCGATAACAGGCGAGGGGCTCGACGAGCTCAAGGGAGCCATTCGGGAGAGCCTTTTGGGCGACGCGGGAAGCGCGGAGTTGTGGATAACGAGTGACCGGCACGCCCAAGCGCTGCGCCTCGCCCGCGAGCACATCGAGAGGGCATTGGACGCACCCGACGATCTTGCCTCCCTCGATTTGGAGGAAGCCCTGCGGGCTCTCGCCGGTATCACCGGTCGCGAGGGCATCGCCGAGGAGGCCCTGGAGCACATTTTCGCGAACTTCTGTGTTGGTAAGTAGCCGTCGCGCGGTCAGTCGTGGAGGATTCGATAGCTGGAATGAGCGGCAGCCCATGCAGCACGGGGCATGATCAGCGAGCGCTCAGGTGGCCTACCCACTCCACCCGGAGAGTCCCATCTGCTAGAGCTGCTTCAACCTCCGCATCGGAGGCGTTGCGCAGCCGGGGCAGCTCGGCGAAAAGCACCGCGCCACTGGCGAAACCGACGCGTACCGTAACGGGGCTTTCGTCGGACACCCTCCCTAACCGCCAGAGGAGCTGAGAAGCGAGACCTTCAACGGTCTCCTCGGCCAGATCGTGCTCACCCAAGGCAGCGATGAGCGCCCGCTTTACTTCTGCTTCACTCATAGGTCTCAGTCACCGGTCTCTCGCACGGCCTCGGCAGGGCCTCAGCTATGGTCTCACTCATCGGCTCCGGCAATCGTCCGATCTCGCCCCCACAGTAACGCAGAGCGGTCATCCGGTGGCGAAGGGGCCGTCAATGCGCCCCATCTTAGCGATGGCGCCTGGAGATGGCGCTTGAAAGGAGGGTGCTCGCGGAACGGCTTCAATCTCATGCTAGTTTGGACCGATGTCCCTCTACTCGCTCCTTCCGATCTATCTGCGAGGAATTGCGATGGGGGCGGCGGACATCGTCCCAGGAGTATCGGGCGGCACGATGGCTCTCATCCTTGGTATCTATAGCCGACTGATTCACTCACTTCGCTCGCTCGCCCGACGCCCGTTCCTGGAGGCCTTGTTGGGCGGGCGCCCGGCCCGGGCCTTCGAGTTGGTCGACGGCGCCTTCCTGCTGGCGCTGGCAGCCGGCATCGCTACCTCGGTGTTGTTACTGTCCCGGCTTCTCAGCTCATTGCTCGAGGCTCGACCGGTCTTCATCTACGCCTTCTTTTTTGGACTGGTACTCGCGTCGGTACTGCTGGTTGGCCGCCGAATACGACGAGTAACCGCATCGCGCTGGGCGCTCTTCGCCCTGGGCGCGGCGGGGGCCTACCTGCTGGTAGGGCTCACGCCGGCCAATACTCCCGACGCCGGGTGGTTCCTCTTTATCTGCGGAGCCGTGGCCGTGAGCGCCCTGTTGCTTCCGGGCATCTCCGGAGCGTTCGTGCTGGTCTTGCTTGGCAAGTACGACTATGTACTGGGAGCAATCACGAATGGCGACTTCGCAGCGCTGACAACGGTAGGCGCCGGGGTAGTGGTAGGCCTGCTGTCGTTCACGCAGGTGCTCGGTTGGCTGTTTCGCAAGTACCGGGACGCCACGCTCGCCCTGCTCTGCGGGGTGATGCTGGGTTCGCTGCGCAAGGTGTGGCCCTGGCAGACCGAGAGTGAGGGTTTGCTCGTCAATCTGCCGCCAAGCAGTATCTGGTCGCACCAGGACGGGGCCGCCTGGGCGCTTCTCCTTGCGGTCGCGGGCGCCGCGTTGGTGACTCTGCTCGATCTGGGTTCCGAAAACGCCGACTGACCGTCCGATTGACCTATCGCCAACTACATTTCACATACGCTGCGCTACTTACCATGGTGGCTAGGTGCCTCGAAGCCGGTGCTTTGAAGCTTTCGCCTACCGTCCAGATAGATCGACACAACCCTCGAAAGGAGAGTCCGATGACATCACGTATACCCTTGCTTGTATGGCTGGTGACATTCGTGCTGGTACTTGTCGCGGCCTTCATTACCGATCGCGCCACCCCAGTTGCGTTAGCCCAGGAAAACGAGACGCGTGAGGCGGGTTCTGCCGGGCAGAGCGAATCTGATGAGCTGCTCGCGTCGGAACTGAACACGATACAGATAGCTGAACGCTACAGCAACAGCGTCGTGTCGATAAACCTGGAGGTGAGCGGCCAACGAGTCGATCCCTTTGATGGCGTACCCGAGGAGTCCATACCTCCTTTCTTCAGGCAGTTCACCCCGCAGGAGCAGCCGCCGCAACGCGGTAGCGGCAGCGGCTTCGTGGTGAGCGAGGACGGCCGTATCATCACCAATTTCCACGTAGTTGCATCGGCGCTCGAACCCGGCTCGACCGAACTGCTCGACGGCGCCAGCCTCACGGTGGTGTTTCCCACCCGGCAGAACGCCGAGGTGTCGGCTCGCGTTATCGGCGGCAACGCGCTGTACGATTTGGCGCTGCTCGAACTCGACGACCCCGATGATCTTCCGGACGTGGTGATACCGATTCCCATCGGTGACTCCGAGAATATTCGCGTAGGTCAAAAAACTATCGCGATCGGTAACCCGTTCGGCTTCGAATCCACCGTGACCACCGGCATCGTTTCGGCCCTGGGGCGCAACCTTCCCTTGACCGACGCGGTAATACCGCTCATTCAAACGGACGCCGCAATCAACCCCGGTAACTCCGGTGGACCGTTGCTCAATTCGCAAGGTGAACTCATCGGCATCAACACTGCGATCTTTCCGCAGGTGGGAGTCACCGGACAGCGCGGTTTCCTGGGTATCGGCTTCGCCGTCCCCAGCAACCTTCTCCAAGCAAATCTGGCTCGGCTGATGGAGGGCGGCATCGAGGACATAAGCACCAGACCGCGACTGGGAATAGGGATCCGGGATGTAAGGGACTATCCCACCGCTATCCGCGAGCGCTTTAACCTGCCCGCTAACGGTGTAGCAGTCACCGTGGTCGAGCCGGGGTCGGCCGCCGAAGAGGCGGGCCTGCAGGGAGGCCAGTTCATACTTCAGTTCGAAGGTCAGCAGTTCCCCGCACCTGGCGACATAATCACCGAGGTCAACGGTGAGCCGGTCGAAACTCTCGGTGAGCTCCAGTCGATGATCTTCGCAATGAGCGAGGGTGATACCGCCGACCTGACGATCTTCCGTGACGGCGAAGAGATGTCCGTTTCGGTCGAACTGCGGGCGGTGTCCCCACAAAATCAGGAACAGCAGGACGATAACTAGAGTGAGCAGCGGATACACTCGGGCGGGAGGGCCGGCGTCACAGCCGCCTCCCGCCTCCACATGAGGACCAGCGCCGCTGTGGTTACGGTGCCCATCGGACACTGCTTCAACGACTCTCGCGGGCACGGCCGGCAATGAAAGTGAGTGCTAGAGTCGCATCATGGAGAGCAGCGGTCAAAACCGGCGTGTCGGTCTGGTGTTATCGGGCGGTGGCGCCAGGGGTTTCGCCCACATTGGGGTGCTGCGGGTGCTGGAGGAGGCGGACATCGATGTCGACGTCGTTGCCGGCACCTCGATAGGCGCCATTCTTGGTGCCCTCTACGCTCACGGCTATCGTGCCGAGGACCTGCATCAGCTCGCCTCGAAGCTCAAGTGGCGCGACATCATCGATCTATCACTTCAGGGTGGACTCATGAAGGGTGACAAGCTAGCCAACTTCCTGGCGGCCCACCTGCCGCAGCGTTTTGATGATCTGGCTCGACCCTTCGCCGTCACCACGACCGACGTCGAGTCGGGCGAGGAAGTAATCCTGATCGAAGGCGACCTGATCGCCGCCGTGCGGGCGTCGAGTTCCTTTCCCGGAGCGTTCGAGCCGGTGCAGCTCAAGGGCCGCACCTTGGCCGACGGCGGCATAATCAATAATCTGCCGGTGGAGGCGGCTGCATTTCTGGGGGCGACCGCAACCATCGCCAGCGACGCTACTCCGCCCCGCCGCTCGATTTACGACGACGGCCGTCAAGACGGCAACTGGTGGGAGCGGATGGTCGCCACGGTGCGCCTGGAGCGCCGGTCACCGATGCTCCAGATGCTGTTGCGTTCGTCCGACATCATGCAAAGCATCCTCACGGATATTCAGTACACGATGCATCCGGCCGACGTGCTCGTAAAGCTCGACATGCCCGAGATCCGGGTGGAGTCGTTTAGGGAGTACGACCGCATCGTTGCGCTTGGCGAGGAGGCTGCTCGCAGAGCATTCACCCAAGCGGGCCTGCTCGAACCCCGCCAAGGTGTCGATAGGGTGCCGTCGCGAGCCCTTGACCTCCGCTAGGGGGTCCGCAGAGTAGACTTTAGCTCATGGCAAATTCCGAGGTGAAATCGCGCTCCGCTGGCAAAGCCACCTTCAGCGAGCGCTTCTGGGCGGAAGTACGAGGCTACGCAGAAGCTCTCGTCATCGCCTTTCTGGTCGTCACATTCCTGTTCAATACGGTTGGGGTAGTGGGCTCCTCGATGCGCCCGAATCTCGATGGTGGCGTTGGTAGCGGTAATCTCCTGCAGTCGTTGCTCACAGGCGACCGGGTGTTCATACCCAAGTACGACACCTGGCTTCGGAGGGCGGGAATTCTGGGCGAGTACCAACGTGGCGAGGTAGTAGTCGTGCGTGAGCCGGCGAACTCCCCGACTGCTCAGGAACGCGCCCGGCGGCCGTTCTTCATCAAACGAATAATGGCGGGACCCGGGGATCACCTTCGGATAGATAACGGCCAGGTCTACGTCAACGGTTACCCGGTCGATCAAGGATACATCTCAAACAGTGGCGAGATCGACCCCGATCCTGTCGACTTTCCCCTAATCACCGTCAACGATGGCGAGGTTACCGGACTCTCGGTGAGCTTCCCGACCACCGTTCGAGGAACGCCGGTGCCGCAACTTCCCAGCGGGCTGTTCCGCCCCGAGCCGGTTAGCGTCGATGATCCGCGAGTCCAGCTCTACTACGGCACTACCCTCGACTCCCTCGCGCCGATCCCCGAGGATTCCCCCGAGGACGAACCTTTCGTACACGACATCATCATTCCCGAGGATCACTATTTCGTCATGGGCGACAACCGCCAACAGTCGAAAGGCGGAAGCGAGGATTCCCGCTTCTTTGGGCCAGTCGCCGAGATAACCATCGCCGGCCGCGCTACGGCGGTCATCTGGCCCCCAAGGCGCAATGGTGAGTGGAACTGGCGGCTCATGCAGCCACCCGAGGCATTCGAGCAAATCCCCCCGCCACCCGGCGATTGATACCGGACGGCGGGCGCAAGGTTAACGGTCCGGCGCGCAAGCTCGGCCGAACGGTCCTCGAGTCACTCGTCGCCGCCGCCCTGCTGGTGACGTTCGTGATGAGTGGGGTCGCCATCTCGGGCGACTCGATGGAACCTACCCTTCACGATGGTGAGCGGGCCCTCGTGCCGAGGTTCGAGACGTGGCTGCATCGGCTGGGGGTCGGCTCCTTCGGGCGCGGCGACATCGTCTACTTCCCCAGCCCAGATTCGGGCCCGGGTGCAATTTGTCCTTGGTTTTGCACTCATCTGATAAAACGCATCGTTGCCGTGGGCGGAGACCGAGTCGCCATTGCCCGAGGTCAGCTCATCCTCAATGGTGAGCCTTTGGATGAAGCCTACCTACAGGAGCAGTGGCACGGCTCGTTCTCGATGCCCGAAACACCCATTCCCCCCGGTCACGTCTTCGTGCTGGGCGACAACCGCGGGCCCTACGGATCGTTCGACTCACGCGTCTTTGGCGCGCTGCCCCGGCGGCAAATCGAAGGACGAGCCGCGTTGGTCGTGTGGCCGCTCTTTACCCGCGACGACGAGGGTCGTTGGCAGTGGAACGTGCGGCGGTTAAAGCCGAGCGATTACGGCTCGGTTGCGGCCAGCCGTCCATCCAGCTCGAGAATTGCCGCCCGATCCTGCATCGCCGCCAGCACGAACTCCACGTGATCCCATAACTCGACGTCCAACTCCTGGGCTCCCTGCGTCACATCTTCGCGCTTCACCCCGCGGGCGAACGCCTTGTCCTTGAATTTCTTCTTGAGGCTCTTCACCGTCTGATTGGCGATATCGCGATCGGGCCTCACCAGGACCGCAGCGCTTATCAGACCCGTGAGTTCGTCGCAAGCGAACAGCACTCGGGCCAATAGCGTCTCTCGCGGGGTTCCGGTGTAGTCGGCGTGGCCCATGATCGCCTGCAACATCTCCTCTGGATACCCCATGGAGCGCAGGTGCCCCACCCCCACATAAGGGTGGCCATCCTCGTTAGGCTCCGGGTGGCGTTCGTAATCGAAGTCGTGCAGTAGCGCCGTCGCCGCCCACAAGTCCTCCTCCTCGCGGTAACGCCGGGCGTAGGCCACCACTGCAGCCTCCACCGCGAGCATGTGCTTCCGCAGGCTGTCCGAAGCGGTCCATTCGGTCATTAGTTCGTATGCCTCGTCGCGTCTACTCATGCGGCCCATCTTATCCGGCCATATAAGCCGTACGGTCGCTTGGCCACTTTCGACCGAGTGTTACGAACTGCGACGCCGGAACGCGTGGCTATACTCGAGTCATGCCTGGCCAAGGATCCTTGATTTCCGTAGCAACTACCAGCGATCCGGCCGGGGCCGCGTTCGAGCTGGTTTCTGCAGCGATGACCGAATCCGTTGCCGAGCGGGGCCGTTGCCTGCTAAATCTCTCCGGCGGAAGTACCCCGCTCGCCCTCTATCGGCTCCTTGCACAGCATCCCGACCTACCCTGGAGCGATACCCACCTGTTCTGGGGCGATGAACGCTTCGTTCCTGTCGATCACCTCGACAGTAACGCCGGTTCGGCCCAACAGGTGCTTGTTGAACGTGTTCCGGTGCCGGCCTCGCAGGTGTACCCCTGGCCGATCCTCGATACCCCCGAGAACTCGGCGAAAGCATACGAGGCCCTCCTAGGGAGGACGGCCGGTACACCGCCACTCTTCGATATCACCCTGCTGGGCCTGGGGAATGACTGCCACACCGCCGGCCTCTTTCCCGGCAGTGGCAGCATGAGCGCACCCGGACTCACAGTCCATAGCCGGCCGCCGGGCACCACAAGGGCGCGGCTAAGCCTGACTGCCGGCGCCCTTAGTCGCAGCCGCCTCGTGATCTTCCTGGTCACCGGCAACGAGAAACGCGAGGCACTCGCTGCGCTGCTAGCGAAGGAGGGCGATCCCGAGCGGTGTCCGGCGCGGGCGATAAGCGCGCTGGAACGACTGCTGGTCGTTACCGACCTGGGGCTGGAATCCTAGCCGGCCGCTCATGCCCAGCGGACGGCGTGAGCGTCGAAGGGGTTGGCTAGAAGGTCGTTCACGGGATAGGCACGCACCCCGTAGACGAGCCGGCCAGAGAGATTGGGTTGGAAAGTGGCCCGGTAGAGACGGCCGCCGTCCGGGTAGGTCTCGCCGCATTCCATCACCTCGCGGTGTAAGCCGCTGCGCAACGCCTCCGCCTCGCTACTGTAGACAACCTCCACTCGTATATCGATGTCGTCCAGCTCCCCCGGGTGAAGGACGACCTCAACGGTGACTTCATCTCCGGCCTTGATCCGAGCGTCATCCTCTGGCTTGGCGCTCAGGTAGATGCCCGACCAGTGCTTCTCGACCTGCGCGCGCCACTTGGCCAACTCGGCGGCGGCCGCGTGGTCGGCGGCAGCCATGCGCCGGCCCCGCTGTGAAGCCGGATGGTAGTACTTTCGAACATAATCCTTGACCATCCTCTGGGCGTTGAAGCGTGGGGTGATGCTGGCGATCGCGGCACGAGAACGCTCCATCCACTCGCGGGGAACTCCACTGGCGTCCCGTCGATAGTAGAGGGGCACGACCTCTCGCTCGAGCAGGTCGTAGAGCGCGTCGGCGTCGGCCGCGTCGGCTCGGCCCTCGTCTTCGTAGTCGCGCATCGAGCCAAAGGCCCAGCCGTTGTCGCCGTTGTAACCCTCGGGCCACCATCCATCGAGGATGGAGAGGTTGAGAATTCCGTTCATAGCGGCCTTTTGGCCGCTGGTGCCGGACGCCTCGAGCGGCCGCCTGGGGTTGTTGAGCCACACGTCGACGCCGCGAGTGAGCGCCCTTCCTACCGCCATGTCGTAATCCTCGACGAAAAGGACCCGGCCGTGGAAGCGGGGGTCTTGCGACAACTGGTGGATGTTGCTGATGAGTTCCTGCCCCGGCTTGTCGGCCGGGTGCGCCTTGCCGGCGAACACGAGCTGTAGCGGTCGCTCCGGTTCACCGAGTAGCCGGGCCAGCCTCTCGAGATCGTGGAATATCAGCGTGGCGCGCTTGTAGGTCGCGAAACGGCGGGCGAAGCCGATGGTCAACGCTTGAGGGTCGAAGAGTGTACCCGCCTCATGGATCGAACTCGCAGTAGCCTGCTGGCGATCCAACTGGCGCTGCAAACGGTGGCGCAGGAACTGGACGCTCGCGAGCTTGAGGCTCTTCCTTACCTGCCACAAGCGGGCGGTATCCAACTTTTCGAATGCTTGCCAGCGCCGTTCATCGTCGATGTGCCGGCGCCACTCCCCACCCAGGAGCTCCTCGGCCAGCTCGGCTATCTCGGGAGCCAGCCAGGTAGCTGCATGAACCCCGTTGGTGACTGAGCCGATGGGAGTCTCCTCGACCGGAACCTGGGGCCATAGATCGTTCCAGATGAGCCGGCTAGTCTCGCCATGCAGCTCGGCCACGCCGTTTCGTCCCGATGTGAAACGCAGCGCCAGCGCCGGCATGCTAAAGACCTCGCCCCAACCGTGGTCGGCACGAGCGAGGTCGTGGAATTCGGCCCGAGCGAGGCCCAGGCTCTTCCAGAAGCCGCCGAAGCAGCGGTCCACCAACTCGAAGGGGAATGCGTCGTTACCCGCCGCTACCGGCGTATGCACCGTGAACAGGGTGTTTGCCGCCACCGCTTCGCGCGCCTCACTGAACGACAGCCCATGGGTAACCAGTTCGCGCGAGCGTTCGAGCACCATGAAAGCGCTATGGCCCTCGTTCATGTGCCAGGCGGTGGGTTCGATCACGAGCTCGCGCAGCATCCGCACGCCCCCGATACCGAGCAGCATCTCCTGTGATATTCGAGTGCTCTGGTCGCCGCCGTATAGGTGCCGCAGCAGGGCGCGGTCCTCCGCATGATTCTCGTCCAGGTCCACGTCGAGCAGGTAGACACTGATCGAGCCGACTTGAGCGCGCCAGGCCCGGATCGACACCTCGCGCTCGAATATTCGGACGCTAACGCGAGCCTCTTCCCCATCGGGCCGGCGCGCGGCCGTCAGTGGCAGCTCCAAAGGATTTTGGCGCTCATACACCGCTCGCTGTTCGCCGTCCTGAGCGACCCGTTGGTGGGAGTAGCCGTCGGGATACCACAGACCCACTCCCACCAGCGGTACGCCCAACTCGGACGCCGACTTGGTGTGGTCGCCGGCCAGGACTCCCAAGCCACCCGAGTAGAGCTGAAGCGACTCGTGCCAGCCGTACTCGGCGCAGAAGTAGGCGTAGAGGTCACCGTCACCCACCTCCTGCTCGAACCAGGCGGAGCGCCCTTCGCGCTCCAGGCCGGTTAGCGCCTCGTCATAGGCCCGCAGGAATCGCTTGTCATTTGCCACCGCTTCGAGGCGCTCCTGACAGACCCGCTGGAGCGTGAGCACCGGATTGTGGTTACACGCCTCCCACAGATCGGGGTCGAGCTCTCGAAATAAAGATTGCGTCTCTGGCTTCCAGGACCACTGTAGGTTCCTTGCCAGTTCCGATAGGCGGGTGATCTGCTCGGGAATATCCGGCAGTACGGTGAGGCGTCCGAGAATGTTCATGGGTACTCCAGGGAGGATGAAAACAACTCCGGCATTCTACCATCCACTCAACATCCTTTCGAAGTGCGTCCGGCGCGGTTCGCCGCCGCGAGGCGCAGCGATGCTGACCACCTGGTTCATGTCGATGGGCTCCTGTTGCAAACTGTGAGAATGTGGAAAAACCTCCTGCTTGCTCTCGTCGTGCTCCTTTTCGTTGGCGTCACTCGAGGCCAGACCGTTGAGTTTTCAGCCGCCTACCCCGCCTTCGATGAGGGCAATCGCCGGCTCGAGCTCTTCTTCGCCGACTTTCCGGTCGACCAGGGAACTGCCGGCCTGCGGCTCGCCGCCGGTGATGAGCTGGAGCTGGGGCTGCGCCTGCGCCAGGCGGGCAGCGTCGCGACGGTAGGTAACCTGATAACCACCCTCGCGGCCGACGGCTCGACCGCCGGACGCTACTCACTGGCGTTCACCGCACGAGGGGTATTGGGACCGGCAGCACTTCGGCTGCGCGCCTCCGTTTATGACGGGTCGGCGCCACTGGCACCGCTGGCCGAGGGTGCGCTCCCCGATCTGCCGCAACTCGGCCCCGGCGTCGCCGTTGTAGGGCTGGAAGCTGGGGTGAGCTACCGACTCTCACGGAGCCTGATCGTCGATATCGGCCCCGGCCTGTTCCTTCGCGAAGGTCGCTTGGGCGGCCGACTCGAGGGGGAAGCGCGTCTGCTGCGCGCGGTGGGGGGCGACGACCTTTCACTGCTCGTACACGTCTTCGCAGAGCCTCGGTTCACGCGCCGGTCCGCGGCCGTGGGCGTGGGTTACAGCTGGAACAGGCGGCGGGCGCCATCCTGGGACGCGTCGGTTTGGCTTGGTTGGGGACCCGGCGGCGTCGCGCCCGGCGCCCGGCTGGAGGGCAGCGAACCGCTCGCGCACGGCCGGCTCGATCTCCTGTTGGCAGCCGAGCCCTACCGGCTCGAC
>JBBDRD010000046.1:76030-78262 GCA_040905665.1 Trueperaceae bacterium | reverse complement strand
GGTGCTCCCCGAACTTGGCGCCTGCGTGCTTTATGAACTGGAAGAGGCGAGTTTTAAGGCCTCGGCCGTGGGCCCGAACGAGGAGTCCCAAAGCGGCAGTGGTCTTGCCCTTGCCGTGACCGGTGTTGAGGATGATTAGCCCGCGCCGCTCGCCTCGGGCCTTGGGTGTCTTGTTTCTGGTGGGCGGTTTCGTCTCATCGGACATGATCAGGACCTCCTACTTCCGTCTTGAAGCTGACCGATCTGCTCAGGCGGGGCAGGTGCACAACCTTCTGCCTAGCGGCTGCCCATGGCCAGAGCCGCCAGGAGAATGACGCTCTCCGCGACTTCGATCAGCGTCCCATAGGCGTCTCCGCCCAAGCCCTCCATCCGTTGCGCAATCCAGGCGGCGAGCAAAACGGTTGCGAGTGACGATGAGACTAGCGCGATCAACCAGTGCGACAGGTCGATAAGGAACCAGGACCACAGGCCGCTCAGTCCGACGCCCAGTAGCAGTGCGACAACGAGGTCGCGCGGCCGAGGGCGGGCGGAGCGTCCCAGTCGGCTCGAGCGGTGGACCGGGTGCAATGCCATCGGGATCGTGACGGTGGTGCGGCTGAGCACCAGGGTCACGACGAGCCAGGCCCCTTGCTCCAGGTGGCTGAGGAGTGCGACCTTGCTGAGGAGTAGAACCGTGCCGGCGGCTAGCGCGAAGGAACCGATGGCTGCGTCCTTGGCTATTCGTTGGCGCTCGCCTGGAGTCTTGCTGGCAAATGAGGCGTCCGCCACGTCGCAGAAACCGTCGAAGTGGAGCGCGCCGGTTAGCAACAGCCACAATCCGACGGTGAGAACAGCGCGCACCAGCGGCGGTAGTGGCGATAGCAGTAGGAAGGCGCTCAGTAGCAGCAACCCGAGGACCAGCCCGACAAGGGGATAGGCGCGAACGCTCGCTGAGGTGTGCTTCGATTGCGAGGACGCAGTTGCAGGCAGCGGCAAGGTCGTCATGAAGGCCAGGGCAGAGAGCAAGCCTCGAATCACCTTTTCTCCTCCGCACGCTCGTGACCGCTACCAGCTGAGTGAACGAGCGATCCTCGCTGAGCTCTCGGCACGGCTTGTTCGACTGTTCCTAGAAGAGCCCTGGGTGGAAAAGACGGGCCAGAAGGCGAACCCCTTCGGCGACTCGAGGACCGGGCCGGCTTAGGATATCTACCTGCTCTTGTGTGAGCTCGTGCACGCGCTCCTCGGCGACAGCCGGTATCGTCTGCCAGCCCGGGCGTTGTCTCAAGGTTTCGATGCTCTCGCCGTACGGCGCGTCACCTAGGACGATCAACTCGGGGGCGGAATCTACGATGAACTCCGGGTCGAGGCGAGGGAAATCTCCCATGCCCTCGTCGACGATATTTTCCGCACCTGCTTTAGTGATCAGGACGCCGATGAAGGAGTTTGGGCCGACGCTGTATGGGGTGGAGTCGATCTCGTAGTAGACGCTGGGGGCGGGCAGCAGTGTAGTGAGGCGTTCGACCTCCTCTACTTCGGACTGTACTCGGTTCGCCAATGCCTCGGCGGCGTCCTCCCGGTTGACGAGGCGGCCGAGCAGCAAGAACTTGTCGAGTAGCTCTTCGTACGTCTGGGCGCTGCCGGCGTACACCGTTACACCTAGCCTCGAAAGTGCCTGCGCCAACTCGCCGTTCTCGGAGAGAAGGACCAGGTCGGGCTCGAGCGAGACGATCGATTCG
Organism: Trueperaceae bacterium; assembly: GCA_040905665.1. Classification (GTDB taxonomy): domain Bacteria; phylum Deinococcota; class Deinococci; order Deinococcales; family Trueperaceae; genus DASVCN01. The sequence goes on along the minus strand of JBBDRD010000046.1, from coordinate 76,547 downwards.
ATGCTGGCATTGTGGAGTCCGCCCAGGTCGGGTAGTTCCTCAACTTGTGGCGGGTAGTTGCTGAAGTCGTCAACGCCCACGAGCTTGCCGCAAGCGTCGAGGTCGCAGAGCGTCTCGGTGTGGCTGGGCAGCAGGCTGATCACACGCTGAGGCTCCGCCTCTATGGTCACTTGTCGGCCGAGATCGTCGGTGACGCTCAGGGGGTAGTCGACCGCCCAGCCGAGCGCGAAGATAGCGCCGAGAAGTATTGCGGCTAGGATGCGGCTGATTTCTTTCACTGGGGCCTCCTCCGGGCCTCTTGAGGGTCCGAGAAGAAGAAATCCATCCCGAAGGATGGATGCAGACTCGAGATCGCGCCCCGAATACCGCCCTTCCTCGTCCTCGCAAGGGGTACTTTCTGCCTATGACCTGGTGATCGGGCTTCATCCGTTTAGGGTGGATGTTACCGTTGCGGGACAGCGCCGGATTTTCACCGGACTTCCCCAAGTCAAGGCCGTGTTGTTTCGCCAGGAGCCTG
>JBBDRD010000046.1:27424-75930 GCA_040905665.1 Trueperaceae bacterium | reverse complement strand
CCACCGACTTGGGCGGCCACTATTCCGCCGGCTCTCGCGGCCGCGCTTGCGAACCCCATTCCGGTGGCGCGAACCTCGGTTGGGTAGACTTCCGGGGTGTACGCGTAGAGGGCTCCCCAAGCGCCCAGGAGCGAGAAGCTCAGCAGCAGGCTGGCGCTGATGACGACCGCGGGCACAGTAGATAAGGCGAACACCATGCTGGCGGCAGCGCTTGCGAGAAGGAAAACAGCCAGTGTGGCTCGGCGACCCAATCGATCCAGCCAGTAGGCTGCGAGTAGGTAGCCGGGTATCTGCGCCAGTGCCAGAACCACCAGGAACCAGTAGGTTCCCAGCACCTCGACACCCTGGCTAACGAAGATTGGGCGGAGCCAGGTGAACACCCCGTAATAACCGAACGAAAGGCCGAACCAGATGAGTGCCAGTAAGAGCGTGCGCGCCCGCAGCCTGGGACTGAAAAGTGCGGCCGTGGTGTTGCGACGTACGGGTGGCGAAGAGCGGATGTTCTCGACGTTGACTTCGACTCGGTTGATCGCAGCTACCCGACGTAGCACCGCACGCGCCTCCGTCTCGCGTCCCTCCTTCAGCAGGTAACGGGGCGACTCGGGAACCCACAGTCGCACCAGCAGGCCCAGGAGGCCGGGGAGGGCGTTTATCGCAAAGATCCAGCGCCAGGCGTCCTCGGGCATAGCGGGGACTATCGCCCACGCGATGAGGGCGATGGCGATCGTGCCGATCGCCCAGAAACTCTCGAGGTACACGAGGAACCTGCCGCGTTGATGCCGCGGTAAGTACTCGGCCATGATGGCGTAGTCGACGGGCAGGGTGCCGCCCACCGCCGCGCCGGTCACGAAGCGGAAGGCGACCAGCGCCCAGAAGGTCGGTGCTATCGCTGACAGGAGTGCGAAGATGGCGTTGAGGGCGATTGTCACGAGGAAGACCTTGCGCCGTCCGAGTCGATCAGCAAGGGCACCGAAGCCCCACGCTCCCACGAACATGCCGGCGAAGAAAAGCGAGCCCACGAGCCCGGCTGCCGCTGGGCCGATAGCGAAGGTCGCGATTATCGAGGGGATTACGAAGCCGATGGCGATGATTTCCATCGCGTCGGCTGCCCAAACCAGGCCGTTGACACCGAACAGCCGCCACTGGAAGCTGCCCACGCCTATTCGTTCTATGGCGTCATCAACGGTTGTTGGATGGGCAGTATCCGTCATCGTGTTATCCCCCGCGATTCATATTTACTGATGCTCCCGCCGCTACCGACAGCACCGCTTGCGGCCCGGTTTCACCCGGCTCGGCTCGCAGCAATCAGCTCCCTTTTGAGACGCCAAAGCGCTGGTGACAGCGACACATGATAGACGTGGGGGTTCAGCAGCCGTAAGACGCCCGGGTCCAGTCGCGACTCATCGTCGAGCCGTCGCTTGCGCAGGGTCGCAATTGTCTCGCGCTCGGTTTTCCGTTTCCCCTCCACCCAGACCTCCTCGAGCAGAGGCTCGATGCTGCTGATGTTCTCGGCTTGAATCACTCGGCTCTGCTCCGGATCCCCTGCGTGATAGAGGGTCACGCTGCTCTCGTCCGCCAGTTTCTCGCCTGTTCGCGCTATCACATCGGCGGTGGCCATGCCCCGCTCGTCGTATACGCGGTAGAGGGTCTTCTCGCCCGGATTTGTCACCTTGGCGGGAGTGTCCGAAAGCTTGATTGCCGGCCTCCAGTCGTCGCCCCTTTGGAGCGCCACGAGCTTGTAGACGCCATCGAGGGCAGGAGCGCCCCCGCTTACGACCAACTGAGTGCCCACACCGTACCTTAGCCTGGCAACCAGCCTCTCCGGCTCCACACCGTACTCTCCCGCTTCCTCCTCGATCTGGGTGAGCACCTGCCAGATCGTCAACTCATCGAGCTGGTTCGACAGCGTGATGCTTGCGTCCGGGAATCCGGCGCGATCGAGTTCGCGAGCACACACGATCGCCAGGTGGGCCAGGTCCCCGGAGTCTAGACGGATACCGATCGGCTCATGCCCGGCGGCGCGTAGCTCCTCGAATACGGTGATGGCATTCGCGAGTCCGCTGTTGATAGTGTCGATCGTGTCGACCAGCAGCAGGCAGTTGTCCGGGTAGGTCTCGGCGTAGGCGCGGAAGGCATCGATTTCGTTTCCACCGGCGGCTATGAACGCTTGAACCATGCTGTGGGCATGTGTGCCGACCGGAGGTATGCCGAGGAGAAGTGACGCCCCTGTGTTGGAGCTCGCGTCGGCGCCCCCTATCATGGCGGCGCGCGTGGCAGTGTTGACGGCCAAGCCTTGGCCCCGGCGCATGCCCAACTCGAAAACTGGTGCCCCGCGCGCCGCCCGTTTGAGGCGCGAAGCTTTAGTGGCGATCAAGGTGGGGAAGTTCAGTTTGTTGAGCAGCGCCGTTTCCAGGAGTTGTACTATCGCCAACTGGCCTTGCGCTACAGCCAGCGGTGCTCCTGGGTGTACCACTCGACCCTCTGGGATCGCTCTTAGTCTGAGGGATTCGAATCCGCCCGTCGAACGTAGCCAGTGCAGAAAGTCGTCTCCGAAAACTCGGCTACCGCCGCTGTTTCGCATCTCCCTTAACCGCTCGATCGCACCGTCGGTTACGTGCATCTCGCCAATGAAGTCGAGCAGATCGGCGAGGCCGGCGAAAACGCAATAACCGGCCTTGTGCCCCCCGTAATCAGGGGTCTCGCGGAAGAAGTAGTCGAACTGAGCGGCGGTGTCATGCATGCCTCGCTGGAAGTACAGTTGCGCCATGGTGAGCTGGTACAGGTCGGTGAAGAGGATCCCTTCGGCGATTCCCCTACTGGTCATTTTCTTTGCCTTTGTCGATTCATCGAAAACCGTATCGGTCCCGTCTGTGTGACGGTTTCGGAAAACAGCAGTCCAGGCGGGCGGAAGGTCCGCTCTTTTGCGATCACCTAGCGATGATAACGGCTACCGAAAACGGACCTGGTGTGACTGAAACAAGGGCCACGTAGTTGGAACACATTTGAGCGGCGGCGACCAGCGGTAGTTTGGGCCGCGTGGCGTGTCGGTTGCGAGAAGGCGCCGCAGGAGAGGACCGCAATGCCTCGACAAGTACTCGACGTTCATCCGCGTCTGCGGATCGAGCCAGAATCACTCACCACTCGTCTCGTCACCTTCCTTCATGACGTAGTGAGCCTGCGTTATGGCTACGGCAAGGTAATATTGGGTCTGTCCGGAGGGGCGGATAGTGCGGTGGTGGCCTACTTGGCGGCCAGGGCTTTCGGTTCCGAGAATGTCATCGCATTGCGCCTGCCCTATAGGGATCTAGGGATCCGCCCACTCGAGCACGCGGAACTAGTGATAGATGCTCTCGGCTTGCCGAGTGAAACGATTGATATCGCTGGCATTGTTGACGCATACGCCGAGGGGCAACCGGGGATGGACTGGCATCGGCGGGGCAATGTGCAGGCGCGGGCGCGGATGATAGTTCTGTTCGACAAGATGGTGGAGTTTCGGGCCCTGCCAATCGGGACAGGCAATCGCAGCGAGATACTATTCGGCTACTTCACTCAGCATGGCGATGACGCTCCGCAGGTGAACCCGATCGGCGATCTTTACAAGTCCCAGGTGTGGCAGCTCGCCGCCTACCTGGCCGTCCCGCAGGAGATCATCGACAAGGACCCTAGTGCAGGGCTCGAGCCAGGTCAGACCGACGAGGGGGACTTCGGTCTGCCATACATGACGGTGGATCTCGTGCTCAGCCACCTTGAGGGCGGTTTCGGCGATAGTGAGATCCGGGAGTTGGGCGTGTCGCAGGAAGCCATCGACGAGGTCCGGCAACGAGTGTTGAGCACGCACCGGAAACGAGTCCCTACCCTGGTTCCGCAAGTGCAACCGGCAACCGCCGACCCGACCCTGTTCCTGAGCTCCCTTGGTGAGCGTAAATAGCCGAGGAAGAGATTCTCCCGGTCGATGCCTCAAGCTTGCGAGGCAGACTCCCCATTTTTGGCCGGTCGACGGGCGCCTGCCATCGAGAACTCCTCACCCGGAAATAAGGAAATAAGCATGTGTTGGAGGAGTGAGAGTTCCTCCAACACGGTTGCTTCGCCTTTCCGTGTGCGGATTAGCGCTGGTTGTCCGAGCCAGCGCCGACCTCCACGTCGATGTTGACATCAGCGTTGGCATTACCCTCGGCGTTCTCGCCCGCCGAAGCGCTTGCTTCAGCCTGGACCTGGCCTTCGGCCGCTTTCTCCTGCGCTTCCGCGTAGTTGCTGGCGGCTCCGGCTATCCCGTCCTGGGCCTCCTGCGGCAGCGACTCGACGTCGGCAGCGATCCGATCCTCGAAGGTCACCTGGACCTCTCCGCCGGCAGCCACCACGGTTTCCGCCAGGTCCTCGAAGCCCGCGTCACCGGTCAGGATCACCCGGCCACTGGAGGAAACGAGGCCGTCTACCGTTACAACCGTGCCGTTCGCTGCCTCGATGATCAGAGTAACGAAGCCTTCGGCCCCCATCTCCAGGGTCAGGGAGAGATCGCCCTCGACTATCGTCCCGAAGCCCCGTACTATCCCACTTTCACTCACCAAGGTCACCTGAGCATTGTCGGGAAGCTCGACGGCCGACGCGGTGGTCAGGAAGAGAGCGGTAACGATGATGGAAAGAATTCGTTTCATGATTATTTCCTCCGAAGAATGACGTGCTGCTTGCGGCTCACTCCGGTGATGCCGGACGTGAGGGAAGGTCCCTTTCGGACGATCCATCGTCAGGCTAATGAAGAGACCTTACGCGAGACTTACCGCCGGTACACCCTCTCGCTGCCACGTTTTGCCTTGCACTGAACGTACGAGACAGGGCGCGATAACCGCCGGGAGGTTGCGGAGTAACACTCAGCACTTCCGGCCTATGCTCATGGGACTCGGTAGACGGGAATGAACTGGTAGGACGAGTCCTCATCGACGTCCAGCTTCACTTCGCCCGAGTACTCGCCTGACTCGCCGAAGACGCCGTTTCCGTTGTCGTCGCTTTCGATCTTCACGGTCAGCGGTCCGGGCGGTACGTTGGGTAAGTATAGTTGTGCCCCCGACTGGTAGTGAGCCTATAACTGTGTTCTACGGGATGGAAGGCCGAGGCTAGGGTGGCCGCAGCGGAGGCATCCACTCGCTCCATTCCAATACGCGCCTATGAGTGTTGGTTCTCGAGTGGCCATCGCCCGTCGCCGTTTCGCTTCTCCTTCACCAGATCGATGGCATCCGCGACGCGTTGATCGGGTTTGGCGCCGGCTCCCCTCAAGTAGTCCAGGCCCCATAGGACGTCGTAGTGCCAGCGAGTCGGAAACGAAAACTGCAATCAGTCGGAATCGATCACCTCGCCGGTTGACAGCGACCGGAACATGCCACGTTCCAGGAGGTACTCCTGTCCCCGAAGGCGACCATCCTTCACGGCGGTCGTAGCGCCATTGGGTAAAGTGTCCAGGGGGCATTGCAGTGCCGAGGTACGCCCGTACCTTCAACAGTGGACCCGCCCCGACGGCAACGGGTTGTCGTAACCGAAAGGCCATACATGCTCAAGACGACCCCCTTCAAGACCTCCTCCCTCAGCCTGATCATCCTTCTCCTCACCGCATGCGGCACCCCCACAGGACCGGAACTCGATAACGGGAGACCGATCGACCCTACCTGCGTGCCTTCGGAACCGCCGTCTGGCGTCGGCTTGGACCCTTTCTATGAGAAGTATTGCGACATTGCCGGTGTACACATCGTCGCAGCCACAGAAGTTCCCGATGAAGCGCTCGCGGTCATGGCCGCAATCGTAGCCAAAATGCTCGACCCGCTGTCGGACACCGAAATAGGTGGCCTCCACGCAATAGATCTGCAGGTGGGCGTTATCGGAAAAGACCAGGTAACGACCGATATGCCCGAATACTCCGATCTGGATACTGCATTTCCTGAAGTCGATTGGGACGCCAGATCGCGAGGTCTGGGCGCCACCGCAGTGCGCCCCCTCACGACGTCGGCGGAGGAGAACCTCCTCTGCTATCCGACCGACCCGTATGCCGGAGAAAGCATACTCGTACACGAATTCGGACACACGATCAAGGACTTCGCAGTGGCCGCGGCCGATCCGGGTTTCGCCGGACGGGTAGCAGGCGCCTACGACGACGCCATCGAGGCCGGTCTTTGGACCAATACCTATGCAGCAGTAAACGCGGAGGAGTACTGGGCCGAGGGGGTCCAGAGCTACTTCAACGTCAACCTCGCCGCGGATCCAGCGGACGGAGTACACAACGAAATCGACACCCGCAGCGAACTGGCCGAGTACGACGGGGCCCTGTTCAACCTGGTCGATGAGGTGTTTGGCGGCGTCACCATCGACGCCCCCTGTCCCTAGAGTTTGCGGGTCAAAACCCTACGAAGATCGTGCCATCCTCGAAGAGGACCGATTCCTCGCCGATCGCAATATTTCCGGCGGCCGAAGCTCCGAGCCAGAAGGTCCCCTGGTTAACGAGATCGGCCAGGCTAGAGCCGTAGTTTTCGCCCCCTACCTCGATCTCCTGCGCGGTTTCGCGCTCTAGCTCGAACGGCTCCGATAACACGATATTGGCGCTACTGTCACCGTCGGTACACTCCGCCTCGGGCTCCCGAAGGCGACCGAAGAACCGGAGCTCGACCCGGTCGGTGACTGCGAGAGCGCCGGCGTTGTAGGTGGCATTTGCACGGAAGGTGGCCGTGCTAATCGGTGGGGCACCAGATGCATCGACCTCCTGCCAGCAAATCCGGCCGAGAGAATTACCGATAGGTGTACTAAAGGCTCCGACACTTGTCGAGAAGCTCGGGCTACAGGCCGCGAGCAAGAGCAGAGCAAGAACCGATAGGGTGAGCGGAGCGATCCTTTTCATGCCCGCCAAGCTATCATGGACCCTATCCCCTCGGCTCGAGGACAAAGCTGCACGCTCACTGTAGTCCCCCTGTTTGGTCTCCTCCTGCCGGGAAGGGGGACGACTTGCGACATGGCACGTAAGATGGGCTTGATGAATAGCGGGGAAAAAATCGGTGAAACGCGACGAGAGAGCGAAGTCCGTCTGCGCCTCGTACTCGAAGCGGCGCAAATCGGTGAATGGGATCTGGATCTCGAGACAGGGCGGGCGAATCGCTCGCGTATCCACGACCAGATATTCGGTTACGACCAGATGTTGGCAGATTGGACTTACGACATCTTTCTCAATCAACACGTTCATCCCGACGACCGGGCGTTCGTGGACCGGGCGTTCAAGCACACCTTGGCGACTCACGAGGACTGGGACTTCAACTGTCGCATCTTTCGAACCGATGACCAAGCTCGCTGGATCTGGGCGCGCGGGACGGTCTACCTTGACGCCGGCGGAAAGGCCGTTCGACTGTTGGGCCTGGTTCAGGACATCACGGAACGCAAGGTGGCGGAGGCGCGCGATCAGTTCCTGATCTCCCTGAACGCCGCTCTGCGGCCGCTCGACGATCCAAACGAGATCACTACTGCTGCTACCCGCCTGTTGGGTACGCATCTGGACGTGGATCGCTGCGTATACGCCGAGGTCGAGAAAGGCGAGACTCGTTTCGCCGTCCAAGGCGAGTACGAAAGAGGCGATACGGATCAGAACTGCGACTGCTTCAGTATGTCAGCCTGGGGCGAAACGGCTTTGCAGGCAATGCGTGAGCACCTCGCGTACGTCGTGGACGACACGCGCTCTGACCAGAGCTTAACCGAGGCTGAACGGGCCGGCTACGAGAAGAGGGGGGTGCGCGCCGTGATCGCCGTGTCTGTGCATAGCACCGGGCGGCTTGTCTCGGCGTTGGCGGTTCACCAGAAGACGCCGCGACACTGGTTGGCGACGGAGGTCGAGCTGACCATTACGGTCGCGAACCGTTGTTGGGAGACTGTCGAACGAGCGAGGGTGACCAGGGATCTGCGTGAAAGTGAAGAGCGCTACCGGACACTGGTCTCTTCGGTCGACCAGGGATTCTGCGTGATCGAGGTGTTGTTCGACGAGAACGACCGGCCCGTCGATTACCGCTTCAAAGAGATGAATCCGCTGTTCGAAGCTCTGACGGGGCTGCAGGACGCAGCCGGCAGAACAGCGCGGGAGCTGGTCCCCGGCCTCGAGGAGCGCTGGTTCGAGGCATACGGCCAAGTTGCCCTCACGGGCGAACCCGTCCGCTTCACCGAAAGCTCCGAGGCGATGAGCCGCTGGTTCGACGTCTATGCATTCCGAGTAGGCGGAGAGGACAGCCGGGAGGTTGCGCTCCTGTTCAGCAATATCACCGAGCGCAAGCGGGCCGAGGCGGAGCGCGAGTCGCTCTTGAGAGAGCTCGAGCTCGAACGTTCGCAATTGGCGACGATCTTTAGAGAGGCTCCAGCAATGATCGCCACGCTCAGGGGTCCGCAGCACGTTTTCGAAATGGCCAACCCGCTCTACTACCAGTTGGTGGGTCGTCGTGAACTCATCGGCAAGAGTGTCCGTGAGGCGTTGCCAGATGTTGCCGATCAAGGTTTTTTCGAGTTGCTCGACGAAGTCTACGGCTCGGGCGAGCCGTTTGTCGGGAGCGCCACACGAATCTTGTTGCGGCATAAGCCCGAAAGCCCGCAACTCGAACGCTTCCTCGACTTCGTCTATCAACCGATGCGCGAGGCCGATGGGTCGATTTCGGGAATCTTCGTACACGCCGTGGACGTCACCGAGCACACGCGGGCGGTCGAGGCGCTCGCGAAGGCTCGCAATGAGATGGAGCAGCGCGTCGAGGACCGTACCTCGGATCTCAAGGCCCTAAACGCCGAACTGGAGAGCTTCAACTACTCCGTGTCTCACGATTTGCGTGCTCCGCTGCGGGGCATCGACGGTTTCAGTGAGGTCCTCCTGGAGGATTACCGAGAAAGCCTGGACGAAACCGCCCGTGGCTACTTGCAGCGAATTCGCGCGGGCGCACTGAGAATGGGCAACCTGATAGACGACCTTTTGAACCTTTCCCACATGTCCACGGGATCTCTCAAGCGCCGGCCCATAAACTTGAGCGTCTTGGCCGAAAGCGTGGCCGAGAGCCTGCGAGCCGGTGATCCTCAGCGTGATGTCGCGGTAATCATTGAGCAGGGGATCACGGCAAACGCCGACGAAAACCTCTTGAGGATCGTGCTCGAAAACCTACTGGGGAATTCCTGGAAGTTCACCGACAAGCTGGAGCACACCTCGATCGAGTTCGGCGTCGACGAGGTCAATGGCCAGAAGGTTTTCCTGGTGCGTGATACCGGGGCCGGGTTCGACATGCTGTACGCCGACAAGTTGTTCGCACCCTTTCAACGCGTACACTCACGCGACGACTTTCCGGGTACGGGGATCGGTTTGGCGATCGTGCAGCGAATCATTCACCGCCATGGCGGGACTATCTGGGCCGAGTCCGAAGTCGGCAACGGCGCGAACTTCTACTTCACACTCGCCTGAAGTGGAAGTCGGGGCGCAGCATACGGCGCCTTCACCGCCACGCTCACCTGAATGCATGGGAGTGCGCACGAGCGGAATGTTCCCCACGGATCGATCGGCGCCCTTGCAGGCAACAGCCGGCGCGGCCAACTTTACAACGACCTCCCCATTCATCGGCGAAACGGCAGATACGAGGTAACTGACGGCGCTCTCTCCGACTTCGCCGTACTCGACGCGAACCTGCGCTTCCTTGTCCAACATCAACGCCTGGGCGGCGCGGTCGTAGATGCTCAGGAACTTGGCCACGTCCATCCGCTCCGCATCGCCCTCTGGTCCGGGAAGCACCTGAAGCACCGTTTCGCCCCACTCTGACGCCTTGCCGCCGCAGTCCATGGCGCGCACCACAATCGATTTGATTTCGGTGAGGTGATAGCCGGGGGCGACGTGAGCCTGATCGGTGGCGAAGCCGAGGGACTCCTTGCCGTAGGGCACGAGGCTGGCGAGAAACTCTCCTGTGGTCATTAGGACACTCCCTTTCACATTGATGTCGGTCAATGTATACGGAGCATATGCGATACATTGATACTTGTCAATAAGTGCTCCTGCTTGATTTCTCCCATGCGCGTCGCCTCGGGCGAGCGCGCTAAGCGGTACCCGCTTCCAAGACTCGAATCACTCTGCAGGGGTTCCCCGCTGCGAAGACATCCTCTGGAATATCTCTGGTAACGACACTGCCGGCTCCAATTACCGTCCGCGAGCCGATCATTACGCCCGGGGCGATGATGGCGCTTCCCCCTAGCCACACATCGGAGCCAACATAGACGGGCTTTGCCATCTCGAGTCCACTTCGGCGCGTCGCCGCGTCCATGGGGTGGGTAGCGGTGTAAACCTGCACGTTAGGGCCGAACATGACGTGGTCGCCAATATCCACCCGGGCCACATCGAGAATCACGCAGTTGAAGTTGAAGAAAACGCCGCTACCCAGATAGATGTTCGATCCGTAGTCGCAGTAGAAGGGCGGCTCTACCTCGATCCTTTCCCCTAGCGCCCCAAAGAGTTCGGCCATGATCCGCGTTCGGAGCTCCCGATCCTCGTCGCGACTATCGTTGAACTCCTTGGTGAGCTCACGGGCTCGCCTTCGTTCGCTCGTTAGCTGTGGGTCGGCAGCGTTGTAGAGCTCTCCGCGCAGCATTTTCTCTTTTTCGCTCGCCATGCCTACCGTCCTCCACTCAACTGTCGCTAAAGGATACAGATAGCGGGGCCCTTGAGCTGCCTACGACAGGCTCGGTCGCGCCCCTCGATACAGTAGAGTCGTGCTATGAACAAAATCAGCGCCCCCTCGGCGACAAGGCGTTCATTACGCTATTTGCTCGTTGCATTCCTCGTCCTCCTCGGCTGCGTGCAAGCCCAAGGAAGCAACGAGGCGACGCAAGGCGACGCCGAGGATGCCACTGCAACCGATCTGCCGATTACCCGGGTCATCCTCTTCACCAGCGGCATCGGCTACTTCGAACACGCCGGCACGGTCGAAGGAAACGTTCAAATCGAGCTCTCGGTCCCAGGCGAAGACATGGACGACCTGCTTCAAAGCCTTGTGCTTCAGGACTTCGACGGGGGGACTATTCGTCCCGTCCGCTACGCCTCGCGTGACCCACTCTCCAGGATACTGGCCGGTTATTCACTCGACCTCTCTGCCGACCCCACCTTGGCGGCGCTACTGTCACAGGCGCGCGGCGAGAGGATAACCATCGAGACCTCCGAGCGGATGAGCGGCACCATCGTCACCGTCGAGCAACACACCGTGCCCGAGCAGGAGACGCTCACATACATGACCCTCTCCACGGCCACAGGCCTCAAACGGATCGAGCTAGGGGAGGTTCGGTCCATCCGATTCGTTCGCGACGAGCTTCAGAGTGAGCTGGAGGAGGCCCTTGCCGCTGTCGCCCGCTACCGCGGCGACGAGGACAAGCCGGTGCGCCTAAGCTTCGAGGGAGACGGCCAGCGCCGAGTGAGCGTAGGCTATATCCGCGAAATGCCGGTCTGGAAGACGAGTTACCGCCTTCTCCTGGGCGACGAAGGCGAAGCGGAACTCCAAGGCTGGGCAATCTTCGATAACCCTACCGACCTGGACCTCGAAAACGTCTCCGTCTCGTTCGTCGCCGGACAACCGATCTCGTTCCTCAGCGACCTCTACGAGCCGATCTACATCGAGCGGAGGAGGATAGAGGCCAATACCGCTTCGGGCGTGTCCGCTCGTGCATTCGCTGCCGACTCCGTGGCCGAGGCAGAGGAGCGCGCCCAACAGGAGTTCGCGGCTGCCGCACGCTTGGCGCCTCCGGCAGCTACACCGCAACTGAGCGGTGCTGGACTCTCGGCGATGGCACAAGGCGCGCAAACTGGCGCTACCTTCGAGTACCGAGTGAACGGACCGGTGACGATCGGACGTCACGAATCGGCGATGATCCCGATAGTCAGCGGCCCGGTCGAAGCTCATCGGCTGTCGATCTACGATCCTCAGGGGCACGCCGTTCACCCACTTCGCGGGGTGAGGCTGCAAAACGACACTAGGCTGCACCTTGCAGCGGGACCGATCTCCGTTTTCGACGAGGGTGGCTTCACAGGCAACGCGCTGATAAGCGACATCGTCCCAGATGATTCACGCGTTCTCGCCTTCGCTGCCGACCTGGAACTCGAAGTGACCACTGCCAGCGACAGCCGGCCCGAGGAGGTCGTGGCGGTAGCGATCCAGAACGGGCTGGTCGAGACGAGCCAGCGGCAACGGATCACCACCCGCTACGACATCGAAGCAAGTGGCAGTGAACCGCGCTTTCTGGTCATCGAGCACCCCCGCCGTGATGGGTTCGAGGTGACCGCGCCCGAAACGACACCCGCGACCACGCCCCAGTCGTATCGTTTCGGCGTAGCGATTGGCGCCGCTGCTCCCGCCTCGACGCCCAGCACTGACACCACCGTTCCAACACAACTGCAATGCGAACTGGGACCCCCTTGCCGGTTAACAGTAGTGATGGAGCGAACGCAGACTCGCAGCCTGACAGTCACCAACTTGAGCAGCGATCAGATCGTGTTCTATCTGCAGAACGTCGCTTTGGCCGAAGAGGATCGCGCTACCTTCTCGCGCGTACTCGAGCTCAAGCAGCGCCTGACGGAGCTAGATCGGCAGGTCACTGCACAGCGGTCCCAAGTCGATTCGATCCACCAGGATCAGGCACGTATCCGCCAGAACATGGGGCAACTCGACCGGAACTCTTCGTTGTACCGGCGCTACCTTGCCGACCTGGAGGCGCAGGAGAACGAACTCGGCTCACTGAGTGACACCATCGACGGCCTTCAGGAGCAGAGGCGCGAGGTACAGGAGCAGCTCGCCTCGCTGATTCGCTCGCTCGCAACCTAGGCACGCCAGTTAGCCCCACTCTCTCGACTCTCACTCGCGACGGAGCCTGCTCGGGCCGAGCCTCTTCCCCGTCTACCCCCTGGTCCTGTAGAGGTGCATGGTTAGCGGGGCGAAGACCGCGATGAGGAGTGCGCAGGCGGCGAGCACCCAGGCGACCTCGCCAGCGGCCGGCTGGCCGTGCATGAGCGCCCGAACGGCGCTCACCAGATGAGCGATCGGATTAACCCCGATGAACGCCTGTAACCATCCCGGCATGGTGCTCGGATCGACGTAGATATTGCTGGCAAAGGTAATGGGAAAGAGCACCAGCATGGCCGACATCATCACCGCGTTCGGCGTTTGCATCACCATTCCCAGGACTGTCCATACCCAGGTGAGACTGAAGGCAAAGAGAAGCAGCAGCAACAGCGACGCCAGCACCCCAAGCGGCCCGCCCGCCGGACGGAAGCCCAGCAATAGGCCAACGGTCATAACTACCCCTGCCGCAATCGCATAGCGCACGGCGTCGCCAATCATCATCCCAACGAGTGGCGCGGGCCGCCAGATCGGAAGGGAGCGGAAGCGGTCGAACATCCCCTTCGACAAATCGGTGTTGAGGCCCACGGCGGTGTACATCGTTATGAACACGACTGCTTGCACGAAGATCCCCGGGAGGAGGAACTGCAGATACTCGCTGGTAGAGCCCGCTATCGCCCCGCCGAACAGGTAGGTGAACATCAGCGTGAGCATGATCGGGAAGGCGGTGACGTCGAATAATTGCTCCGGCAGGTGCTTGATCTTGAGGAGCGCCCGCCAGGCGAAGGTGAGGGAGGCTGAGAGGGTCCCTCTGCTGCCCGGCCTCACGCCGGCAGAGATCGCGTTGCGCAGCTCCTCCTCGCGGACCGCTACGGAAACGGTACGGCTACTGGTTGTCATGCCGCCTCCTTCTTCGGACCCACATCTTCTACCGGGCGCCCGGTGAGAGCAAAGAACACCTCGTCGAGACTGGGTTGGCCCAGCGAGAACTGGCTCACCTCGATGCCGGCCTTCGCCAACTCCATCAAGGCGGCCGCTACGAGCGCGGAATCCGAGACGCGGGCGGCGAGTGCGGCCGGATCCGATTCCAACTGCACCGGCATTCCTAGCGACTGAGCCAAGATCCGCTCGGCGTCGGCACGGCGCTCCGGCTCCTGGACCCGAACCTGCGGGGCCCCGGCGCCTACCGATGCCTTTAGCACCGCACTTGTCCCCTCGGCAATGACCTTCCCGTCATCGATGACCGCGATCCGGTCGGCCAACTGATCCGCTTCCTCGAGGTACTGGGTCGTGAGGAGCACAGTAGTGCCGTCGCGGACCAACGCCCGGACGATGTCCCACACCTGATTCCTGCTGCGCGGGTCGAGTCCTGTCGTGGGTTCGTCGAGGAACAGCAACTCGGGCGTGACCAGCAGACTGGCTGCCAGATCGAGTCGGCGCCGCATGCCTCCCGAGTAGGTGCGGACCTGTCTCGTGGCTGCGTCGGCGAGCCCGAAAGCGTCGAGTAACTCCTGGGCCCGCGCGCGTCCCGGGGCGCGCGAGAAGCCCCACAGTCGCGCGAGCAGGAGCAGATTCTCGAGTCCGGTGAGATCCTCGTCCACCGAGGCGAACTGGCCGGTGAGGCTTACACGGCTGCGCACCAGCGCGGCTTCGCTAACGATGTCGTGACCAAGCACCTTCGCGCTGCCGGCGTCGGGAATGATCAGTGTGGCCAACATCCTGATCGTGGTGGTCTTCCCCGCTCCGTTGGGACCCAAGAAGCTGTACACCGTGCCGCGGCGCACGGCCACATCCACCCCGTCGACCGCTCGAGTTTTCCCGAAGTGCTTGACTAGTCCCGAAGCCTCGATCGCCAGCTCGGAATCGCTTCGCATCGCTCACTCCTCCTGACGCATTACCTCAATACAATCCGGCTGAATAGACTTTTTGACCCCGCCTGTCAACGACTCAGGGCGGGCGAATAGCTGTTCTGGCCGCAAACTCGCCGGCGTTCTCGTGTTGCACTCTATTCGAGCGGGGGTGAGGGTGAACGAGGAATTACCGGTGAG
The DNA here is from genome assembly GCA_040905665.1 of Trueperaceae bacterium. Taxonomy (GTDB): domain Bacteria; phylum Deinococcota; class Deinococci; order Deinococcales; family Trueperaceae; genus DASVCN01. The sequence continues at coordinate 61,031 of JBBDRD010000046.1, read as the reverse complement.
GGTTCGGGGTGCAGGGCTGGGCGCCGAACTGGGTGCCCGACCGCCGGGGAGGATCGCGGTGTTGCGCGCCTTGCCTGGACTCGGTGACATGCTCTGCCTGGTGCCGGCACTTAGGGCTCTGCGGGCGGCAATGCCCGGGGCAGAGGTGACGCTCATCGGCCTACCCTCGGCCCGGTCATTCCAACGGCGCTACTCGCATTACCTCGACGAACTCCTGGAGTTTCCCGGCTTTCCGGGCATACCCGAAGTCCCGTTCAATCCCGAAGCGCTTCCTCGGTTCTTCTCGATGACTCAGGGCCGCTTCGACCTCGCACTGCAGATGCACGGCAGCGGCACCCACAGCAACGCCTTCACCGCACTACTCGGCGCCCGGGTTACGTCCGGCTACTATCTGCCCTCCCTCTGGTGTCCGGACCCGGAGTGGTTCATCCCCTATGACGCGCACGCACACGAGGTTCATCTATGGCTCGCGCTACTGGAGTTCCTGGGGATTCCAGCGCAGGGCGACGAGCTCGAATTTCCGGTGCAAGCGCAGGACGGCGAGGAGCTTTTCGGCGTTTGGGAGAGGGCTCCAGAGGCGAGCTACGTCTGCCTCCATCCCGGGGCGACGGAGCCGCAGCGACGCTGGCCGGCGGAGCGCTTCTCCGCCGTTGGCGATGAACTTGCGGCGCAGGGGTTCACCGTAGTGCTCACCGGCACTACGGCAGAGAGGGAGCTGACCGGTTCAGTGGCAGCCCTGATGAAAGCACCGGCCGTCGATTTGGCCGGTGGAACCACTCTCAGTGCGCTCGCCGCTCTGCTTGCCGGCGCCCAGCTCCTCATCTGCAACGACACCGGCGTTTCGCACTTGGCGGCCGCTGTACGGATACCGAGCGTTGTAGTTTTCGCGGCATCCGACCCGGCGCGCTGGGGTCCGCTCGACCGTGAACTTCACCGGGTGGTTGGCGAGACGATGCCAACCCGCGTGAACAGTTGCCGGCACACTCCGGACGTGCGCGGACACCGATGCCTACGGGACGGCTGCAGCAGTCTCGATCTGCCGTCGAACGACGGCTGGCAGCCCGCTTCGGTGGCCGAAGTCCTCTTCCAGGCCCACGACCTGCTTCAACTCTCCCGCTAGCGATTGGCCGCCCTACTGCCGAACCAGGGCGTGTGCGCTCTAAGCGTTGTTGGCATGTCGATGTTGATGAGCGGCTGGGCCAAGCCGGCATGCTCGACCCGGGGGTTGGAGAATTGCGCTGCCTGAACGAACGCTACCGGGGCACCATTCGCCTTGACCAACGGTTGCACCTCCCGAGCCTACTAGCCATCTGTCAGCACGTCATGTAGTGCTAATGATAGGTTGAGGCCCGGTGTTCACTCTCTCAAACCGGCGTCGACAGTGAGAGGAAGTAGATGGGCGGACCCCCGAATTTCCCGTTCTTATATGAAAGCCTCAGCCTCCTACAGCGTGCATACGACGAACTTAATTCTGACTTTGAGAGTGCAAACTCACGTGCTGGTATTGCGCTTACGGCGGCTATCGCCATCGGTGGTGTCGCAGTGTTTCAAGGCGAGATATTCCCGCCCGAGCAGCTTGAGGTTCTCTGGAAGCTTTGGCTGCTTCTACTCCTTGTGACACTCGGTGGCTACAGCTGTCTTGCCATCGGAGCCTATTGGTTCGCTGGAGCTTTGCGGATCGGTGCGGCGCCCGCCCCTTACGATCTAGATAGCCTTCAAGCACAAGCCGAGCCGGTTTATCAAAGCGAGGCGGCCTTTTACTTCCGGCAGATCGATGCCCATCACCGGGCAATTAGTAGCCGGCTGGGGATCATCGAGAAGAAAGCCCGGCTATTCAATCAAGGCCTGATCCTTTCCGGTCTGGGAATCATTATCCTTGCCGCCATGAAGGGACTGAGTTACATCCTTGTTATACTAAAAGCGTATGGCTAATGAAACCGTCAAACCTCAGCCCTCCTCTAGCACAGGCGGGCATGGGCAGGAGGCTGAGACGCCGCGCCCACCAGTTAATCCTGGAAACCTTGTTACCTTCCAAAAAGGGGCAGGCGAGTTCGAGCATCGCGATAAGAGAAAGCGCGACTGAACTGCCCCGATCCTAAAGCATCAGAGTAAATTGTCAGCCCTCTCAGAGGACGCTTTGCTCGCTTTCCCGCTGCACTCCGGAAGACTCCAGCGGAACTATCGATATCTTGCCATCCCCCTCCAACACCGCCCAGCGCACCTGCTCGAGCCGCTCGAGCCCCGACTTGCGAATCTCGCTGTAAAGCTCGGAGGGTGAAATCCGCTCACGGTGCAGGTTCTCGGGGACCAGTTTGCCATGATGCGCCAGCACCGCGGGCTGCCCCTCCACGACACGTTCGAACCTTTTGCTGACATGGCTCACCAACGAGTTGCCGAAGACCAGGGACAACAGCGTCGCAATCGCAATGAACGCGTTGGTCAACGAGTAATCTTCGCCGATGAGCGCTTGCGAAACTATCTCCGGGATGAGCAGCAGCGCGATCAGCTCCATCGGAGCCAACTGCCCGAACTCACGTTTTCCCATCATCCTCAGAGCGACGAGCAGGAAGACGTAAACGATTGCGACGCGCAAGACTGTATCCATACGCCCCCTCCTACGGGAACACGAAGGTCGCGAACTCGAACTCGACCTCGTTGGACTCGGTTGCCGATACCGTCACAGTGCCGCTATGGCTCCAGTAGCGGACCGGCTTGAGATCGACGGTAACCACTCGGGTGGCTGAGGCGGGAATGGGGTCCAGGTCGACTCGATAGGCGGTTTCGTTGACGGTTGAAGCCGAGGGCGTGAAGGTCGCCTGCGAGAACTTCTCGACGTAGTTTCGGTCGACTTCTACCACCACTCCGGTAAGGGGCCGGTCGAGCCGGTTTGTCACCTCGATGACCAGACTGTGGGCGGCCCTGAGTCGAGTACGGCTCGAGTACTCGACGGCCAGCGCCACCGACTCCCCTTCTCGCGTGCCGCGGCTCTCGCTCACGCCGAAGACGCCAAACAGGGCGAGGAGGGGAATGAGCACGAGTATCGGGATCCCGATGAGCTGGTCTCGCGAGAGATTGATGCGCCGCTCGATCTGTGGTGCTTCGGGGGGCTGTGGGATCTCTTGCTCGGGTGACATCGCCCTCCATTCCGGTTGACGCTGCCAGTCGCGGGTGCAGCAGGGCAAGTCTAGCGCCGAGGTGAATCGGCCGGCAGTACCAATGCACGTGCCCCGCGAAACGGATGCACCTCCAGCCCTCGATTGGGATACGCTCTACGCCATGGAGCAGACGGAGCTGGAGCGGCGAGCCCGTTCGATAACCAACGCGCTGTTCGCCGTTCAGGGCCTCGGCTCGGCCGGGGTGATCGCCGGACTCACAGTTGCTGCGATCGTGGGTGCCCAACTTAGCGGTAGACCGGTTTTGGCCGGCGTTCCAGCCGGCGTGTTTCAGCTGGGAGCGGCCCTTAGCGCTCTCCCTTGGTCGTTGGCTACCGACCGAATCGGTCGCCGCTGGGGTCTCTCGATCGCGGTGCTCATAGGCTCCCTGGGCGCACTTGGGAGTGTCGCCGCAGCCGCGCTCGACTCATTTCCACTGCTGATCCTGGCCCTGATCGTGATGGGTTCGGGGCAGGCGGCGTTCCGCCTCAGCCGCTTCACTGCAGCCGAGGTAAATCCTCGCGCCCGCCGCGGCCGGGCGGTCGCCATGGTGGTCTTGGGCGGCACTGTTGGGTCGGTGCTAGGGCCGCTTCTTGTCACTCCCTCAGCTCGTCTCACCAGCTGGCTGGGCCTGGGCGAACTGGCCGGCCCGTACCTGGCCGGTGCCGTACTGTTCGCCGCGGGCGCCGCTGTGATCATGCTCTTCCTGCGCCCCGAGCCGAAAGTGATCGCAGCACTTGTGGACGCGCTCGAAGATAGCGGCGCCCCAAGCGCCCCAGCACGACCCCTACGGGAATTGGCCCGTGATCGGGGGGTGCAAACCGCGATCCTAATAACGATTGGCGCCTACGTCGTAATGGTGATGGTCATGGGGATGACCTCGCTGCACATGTTCGATCACGCCCACGGGCTCGACTCGATCTCCCTCGTCATCGGGGCTCATACACTTGGGATGTTCGGCGTCTCCCCCATCTCGGGCCGGTTGGCCGACACCTGGGGGAGACGCCCAACGTTGGCCCTGGGAGCGGCGGGCCTGTTCCTGGGCTGCCTGGGCTCGATCCCCTCAGTGGCCCTGCTACCGATGATGGCCTCCCTCTTCCTGCTCGGCTTCGGCTGGAACCTGTGCTACGTGGGAGGCTCTGTGCTGCTCTCGGACCATCTGTCGCCAAATGAGCGCGCGCAAATGCAGGGGGTGAACGACCTCCTGGTGGGAATTCCGGCGGCGCTGGCCTCGCTGCTGAGCGGGGTGGTCTATGCCGCGGCGGGGTTCGGGGTGATGAGCTGGCTCGGGGCGATACTGTCGCTCGCACTTCTGCTCATGCTCTGGCAGGGCCGGACGGTGCTTAGTCCCGTAGCTGCTGCGGACTGACCTCACTTCTAAAGTGACGCTCGTGCTACCATGACGGCAATATGAAATTGCTGTTGACCATAGTGCAGGACGCCGATGTGGGTCGTCTACAGCAGGCGCTCAACGAAGGAGGCTTTCAGTCGACCAAACTCGCGTCGACCGGTGGCTTCCTCCGGGAGGGCAACACTACTCTGCTGGTGGGCGTCGAAAACACCGACGTTGAGCAGGTGAAGGAGATCATCCATGACACCTGCCGCGAGAGAACAAGGGTGATTCCTGGCGGAAGCCCTTTCCATGCGCCCGAGGCTACCTTCGCCGGACCTCCTGTCGAGGTGCCGGTTGGCGGCGCCATCGTGTTCGTGCTCGACGTGGAGTCGTTCGTCAGACTCTAAGAAGTCAGACTCTAGAAGCCAGACTCTAGAAGCCAGACTCTAGAAGTAGGGTCACTTCACGACGCCAAAACTGCCGGCACTCTGAACGCTCACCATGCCGTCCGCTATTTTGACGTACCTGGCCCGCTCGAGCTCGCCCAATGCAGCACGCAACTGCTGCTGCTTGTCGCTGGTGCGCTCGACCAGCTCGGTTATCGAACAGCTGTTGCCCATGAGGCCCAATGTAGCGAAGACGCCCTTTGCGGCCATGCTGATGGCAGGGTCGTCTATTACGATGTCGCTGAACCGCATGTTCTGCCCCATCCCTACCCCGCGATGTTGATTCAAGTGCATTGTTCCAACATAATGCACCCGGGCGTATCTGATGGTAGGGAACATGGCACAGTCTTGACCTCCGAAGTCATATTAGTGCGAGGCCGTGCCGCGAGACAGAGCCTCGAGACCGTGCCGCAAGATTGACCCTCGGCGCCTATCGCCCGACGGGCGAGAAGAACGGGTCATTTGCTACTCTCACCCTCCTCGAATGCGTCCTTCACGATGGCCCGGGCTTCGCTGAGCACATCGTCGAGATGCTCTTCACCGTTGAAGCTCTCGGCGTAGATCTTGTAAATCGGCTCGGTTCCCGAAGGGCGGGCGGCGAACCAACCGTTTTCTGTCACGACCTTGAGTCCCCCTATGGCGGCGCCATTACCGGGCGCATGGGTGATCCTGGCGAGGATTCGTTCCCCGGCAAGCTGCTGGGCCCTTACCGAAGAGGCGTTCAGGTTGGTGAGTATCTGCTTCTGCTCGTCGGTCGCGGGCGCCTCGGAGCGCCGGTAGACCGGTGAGCCGAACCTCTCCTCCAGCCTCCGGTACTGTTCGGCCGGATCAGTGCCGGTTACAGCAGTAATCTCGGCGGCGAGCAGATCCATGATGATGCCGTCCTTGTCCGTGGTCCAGACCGTGCCGTCCCTGCGAAGGAAGGAAGCGCCGGCGCTCTCCTCGCCGCCGAAGCCGTACGACCCGTCGAGCAGGCCATCCACGAACCACTTGAAACCCACCGGCACCTCGCTCAGCTCCCGTCCGAGGGACGCGGCTACCCGGTCGAGCATCGAGCTCGATACCAGAGTCTTGCCGATCGCCGCTCCTACCGGCCAGCCGGGCCTATGACTGAAGAGGTATTCGACGGCTACAGCCAGGTAGTGGTTCGGGTTCATCAGTCCCGACGGCGTGACGATGCCGTGGCGGTCGAAGTCGGGGTCGTTACCGAAGGCGACGTCGAAATCATCCTTCAGCCCAATGAGTCCTGCCATGGCGAACGGCGATGAGCAGTCCATGCGGATCTTGCCGTCCTTATCCACCGTCATGAAGGAGAAGGTTGGATCCACCCGCTCGTTCACTACCGTGAGGTCGAGTCGATAGCGTTCCGCAATCGGTTCCCAGTAGGCCAATCCGGCGCCGCCCATCGGATCCACGCCGATCTCGAGGCCGGCCGCAGCGACGGCTTCCATATCGACCACGTTCGCCAGGTCGTTTACATAAGGTGTAATGAAGTCGCGCTTTCGAACCTGCTCCGAGGAAAGCGCGCGGCCGAACGGCATGCGCTTCACCTCGTTACAGCCGGAGGCGAGCAGGTCGTTGGCCCGCCGTTCGATCCAGTCGGTGGCGTCGGTCCCGGCTGGGCCCCCATGCGGCGGATTGTATTTGAATCCGCCGTCACCAGGCGGATTGTGCGAGGGCGTGATAACGACTCCGTCGGCCCGTGAGCGTCTCTCTCGGTTGTGCGTGAGGATGGCGTGCGAGATTACCGGCGTCGGAGTATAACCGAGATCGTCCGCTAGTACCACAGTTACCCCGTTGGCGGCAAACACCTCTACCGCGCTGCGCATCGCGGGTTCCGAAAGTGCGTGCGTGTCCATGCCCACGAAGAGCGGTCCCGAGGTTCCCTGGGCGGCCCTGTAATCGACAACCGCTCGGCTGATGGCGAGTATGTGGAGTTCGTTGAACGAACCCAGCAGCGACGAGCCGCGGTGGCCAGAGGTTCCAAAGGCTACCTGCTGCGCGGAATTGTCGGTCTCCGGCTGCTCACTATAGTAGGCGGCAACCAAACGGGGCACATTGACGAGCAGATTGAACGGGGCAGGTTTCCCCGCCAGGGGATGGACACTCATCGGTTCTAGCCTCCTAGACGCTCGGGGGCATCTAATGGGCCATTACATTAACACCGCAGGGCACTGCTCGAGGACTAGCTGGATGCACGCGGGACACGAGGAGGCGCGGCCAAAACACCATGAGAAGCGTGTTAGAAGCGTGTTAGAATCTCGGGAATTGCGTTCACGGCGAATCGCTCGCCAGGACGCGAGCCTCAGGAGGGCTAATGGACGGACTCATCATTCTGATACCCCTGGCTGCGATTGCCGCACTGATTGCAGCCGGTGTGATCGCGCAGCGAATCGTCAGTGCCGAAACGGGCAACCAGGCCATGGTGGAGATCTCTGACGCCGTACGCGCCGGGGCCTCCGCCTATATGAACCGCCAGTACCGGACGATTCTCTACGTCGCCGTGGTGATAATCGCGGTCTTCGCGATCATCGCCTTCGCCAGCAGCGGTGAGCAGGCTACCCAGTGGTGGTGGACGACTGCCGGCTTCACTGTGGGCGCCCTCTTCTCGACAATTAGCGGCTACATCGGCATGAATATCGCAGTTAGGGCCAACGTGCGCGTTGCCCAGGCAGCTAGAAGTGGTCTAGAGGGAGCGCTGCGGATAGCGTTCAACGGGGGCGCCGTCGCCGGCCTCGCCGTGGCCGGTTTGGCGCTGCTGGGCGTGGCCGGATTCTTCTGGCTCTTCTTCGTGGTGCTCGATCTGCCCAACCCGGTCGAGCCGCTCGTGGGCTTCGCCTTCGGCGCCAGCCTCATCTCGCTCTTCGCCCGGGTGGGCGGCGGAATCTATACCAAGGCTGCCGACGTAGGCGCCGATCTCGTCGGTAAAGTCGAAGCCGGCATCCCCGAGGACGACCCTCGTAATCCGGCGGTAATCGCCGATAACGTGGGCGATAACGTGGGCGATTGCGCCGGCATGGGGGCCGACCTCTTCGAGACCTACGCGGTAACCGCCATTGGCGCCATCTTCCTGGGTTATCTGCTGCCCACGACTGAGGCGGTGTCGGCGTTGGTCGTCTACCCGCTGGTTCTGGGAGCGATAGCCATCATCGCCTCTATCATCGGCGTGGCCTTCGTGCGCCTGGGCTCCGACGGCGGAATCATGTCGGCCCTGTACCGGGGAGTGTTCGCCAGCGCCGCACTGAGCGTCGTGGGCTTCCTGTTCGCCACCCTGCTGATGTTCCGCACCTTCGACTTCTCGGTCCTGCCCAGCGCCGGTAACGCCTGGAGCATCTTCGGCGCCAGCGTTGTCGGGATCGTCGTCACACTGCTGATCATGTTCATCACCGAGTACTACACCGGCACCCGCTTCGCCCCCGTCCAGCGGGTCGCCAAGGCGTCGGAAACCGGCGCCGCCACCAACATCATCAGCGGTCTCGCGGTAGGTATGCAATCCACCGCCTGGCCGGTAATCGTGCTGGTGCTCGCCACCTTCGTCGCCTTCACTCTGGCCGGCCTCTACGGGATCGCCATCGCCGCGGTCGCCATGCTCTCGGTTACGGGAATGATCGTCGCGATGGACACATACGGCCCCATTACCGATAACGCCGGCGGTATCGCCGAGATGGCCGACCTGCCGGACGAGGTACGCCAGAACACCGACGCCCTGGACGCCGTTGGCAACACCACCAAGGCGGTGACCAAGGGCTACGCGATAGGTTCGGCGGCGCTGGCGGCCCTGGTGTTGTTCGCCGACTACGCCGAGCGGCTCGACCTGCAGGAGGGATTTCTACTTAACGATCCGATCGTGCTAGTGGGCCTCCTCATCGGCGCCATGCTGCCCTTCCTGTTCAGCGCAATGCTCATGGAATCGGTGGGCAAGGCCGCCGGCAGCGTCATCGAAGAGGTACGCAGGCAGTTTCGTGAGATTCCGGGAATCATGGAGCGCACCGCCAAGCCCGATTACGGCCGAGCGGTGGACATCGTCACCGCCGCAGCGCTGCGCGAACTGGTACTGCCGGGAGTGCTGGCAGTTACTGCTCCGCTGATCGTCGGATTCTTGTTCGGGCCCCTCGCCCTGGGCGGACTACTCATCGGGGTCATCGCTTCGGGCCTGATGATGGCGCTGATGATGTCCAACGGCGGCGGCGCTTGGGACAACGCCAAAAAGTACATCGAGGACGGCAACTACGGCGGCAAGGGCTCCGATGCCCACACCGCGTCGGTCGTGGGCGACACGGTGGGCGATCCGTACAAGGACACCGCGGGCCCCTCGATCAACCCTCTCATCAAGGTGATCAACACGGTAGCGCTGCTCTTCGCAGCCGTCATCGCCTCGGTCGGTGGCATTCTGCTGTAGTCCTCACAGAGAAAATTGCCTTTCGGGTGGAGTGTAACGCGTGCTCCGCCCGATTGTTTTTCTCATGTGCATCTGGGGCTAAAGCGACACCCTCCACACGGCTGCTCTACGTTAGCTAAGAACATGCTATGTTTAGCTAAAGGAGGGAGCGTGATGCGAAAAGTCAATATGCATGAAGCGAAGAGTTCATTGTCGGAACTCGTCCGACTCGCGATGCAAGGTGAGGACATCGTCTTCGCACGCAATGGCGTGCCGGTGGCCAGGCTCATTCCCTTTGAGGACGCCGCCGGTCTACGTCCAGTGGGCCTACACATTCTCCCCTCCCAAGAAGTAACCGACGCATTCGTGGAGGAGTCCCTGAGACCGATGAGCCGCGAAGAGCTCGATCTCTGGGACACTAAGCTCTTTCCAGACGACTCATCGACTTGACCGGTCCTATCCTGCTCGACACTCACGCGTTACTCTGGTTCGACCTTGCGCCGGCAAAGCTGTCAGAGTTGGCAATGCAGGCGATGCGGGACCGCGGGAATCGTGTTCTCGTTTCCGCCGTAAGCGCGTTGGAGATCGCAATCAAGTACCGATTGGGAAAGCTCCCTCAGGCGGAAGTGTTGGTTCTCGACTACGAGGCGAGCCTGGTTAAGTATGGCTTCGAGGAATTGCCGATGACATGTTCACACGCACTGAGAGTGGCCACCCTAGCCAGCGCCCATCAGGATCCCTTTGATCGAGTCCTGGCTGCACAGGCACTAGAGCTAAAGATCCCGCTCGTTACACGGGATCCCGCCTTCACTACCTTCGAGAGCTTGAAAACCGTCTGGTGAGTTTAACCCGGTAAAACTGATTTGCAGAGTCCTCCTATGCCCGGAGGTCCCCGAGACCCGCTTTCGAGATCACGCAGGGTCTTCTGCTAGCCAAGCCGAATTCGGGGGTTGAGATAGGCGTAGAGCAGGTCGGCAACGAGGTTCGCGAGCGCAAAGCCGAGCACGGCCACCATGGTAATCGCCTGCAAGAGTGGCAGGTCGCGCCGGTCGATGGCGAAGGTGAGCAAGCTGCCTAGGCCCGGGTAGTTGAAAACGTTCTCGACCACGATCAAACCACTGATCAGCCACCCGAAGCTGATGGCTACCACCGTGATGGTGGGCAGTAGCGCGTTCCCCAGCACGTGGCGGTACATCACTTCGCGGCACGGGATGCCTTTGAGCGTCGCGGTTCTCACGTACGGTTTCTTGAGCTCTTCCAGGACGCTGGCCCGTGTCAAGCGCGCTATATAGGCCAGCAGAACCAACGTCGCGGTAAGCGCCGGCAAGATGAGCATGGGTAGCGCTTCGAAGAAGCCGGCTTCGGGACGAATGGAGGAATTGGCCGGAAAGAGACGGAGTTCGAACGCCAGCAGTTGGATGAGCACCAGGCCGGTCACGAACTCCGGCAGCCCCACCACCGACAGTGAGCCAACACTTATCAGGCTGTCGAGCGGCTTGTTCTCGTTCAACGCAGCAACCACTCCCAGGACAATGGCGGCCGGGACCGCGATAGCCAGCGTGAGCGCGGCCAGCATAAGAGAGTTGACCAGGCGCTCCACCACCAGCGGCCGAATCTCCTGGCCCGAGGCGAACGATCTCCCCCAATCTCCCCGGATGAAGCTGCCCAACCAGTCGAGGTACTGCACCGGCAGGGCACGGTCGAGCCCGAGTTGATTCCTGAGGTTCTCGAGCGCCGCCTCACCTGCTTCGCGTCCCAGGATGATGCGGGCAACGTCGCCAGGCAAGAACTGCGTGATGACGAAGATCGTGAGTGAGGTCAAGAGGAGCGTGAGCAACAGAAAGCCCAGGCGTCTGAGGAGATATCTAGTCATCTAGCTCAGTCCCGCTCCTGCTACTAGACGCAACAGGCCGCTCCTGCATTAGTTCCAGCTCTGCAAGCGGGATATGACAGTAAATGCGCTTGCCGCTCTCGTGCTCCTGCCAGGGCGGATCTTCGTTCACGCAGATCGCGCCGAGGAAACGAGGGCAGCGGGTATGAAAGGGACAGCCTCCGGGAGCGTCGGTCGAAGAGCCGGCGGGCGCGCCATTCTCCCCACGAAGTCGAATCCGCTCCTTCCTAACCGTCGGGTCAAGCAGCGGGATGGCCGAAAGCAGCGCTTCCGTGTACGGGTGGTAGGGGGGCTCAAAGACGGCGTCCGTAGGACCGGTTTCCATCAGCTGGCCGCGGTAGATAACGGCGATCTCGTCGGCCAAGTAGCCCACCACCGCCAGGTCGTGAGAGATGAAGAGGTAAGCGCTTTCCCGCTCCAACTGCAACCCGCTGAGGAGGTTCAGTATCGATGCCTGGACCGAGACGTCCAGTCCGGAGACCGACTCGTCGAACAGGAGCAGGTCGGGTTCCGAGGCGAAGGCGCGTGCGATCGCCACACGTTGCTTCTCGCCTCCAGAGAGTTCGGAGGGGTACCGATCGGCGTAATCCGTACTCAGCCGGACCGCCTCGAGCAACGCGGCGAGTCGCTCCCCCAAATCGGCAGAGGAGGCACCGGCCAAGCGCTCCAGTGGACGGCGCAAGCTCGCGCCCACTGTTAGGTACGGGTTGAGGGCTTCGTCGGCGTTCTGAAAAACCATCTGCAGGCGCCGCAACACCTTCTCGCCGCGCTGTGAGAGTCTGGGCTGCAAGGGGATGTCGAGCAGCTTCATGCTGCCACCGGTCGGCGTAATGAGACCGATGATGCAGCGCGCCAGCGTCGACTTCCCGCTGCCGCTCTCACCTACCAGACCCAATGTTCGTCTGCGCCTGATGCTCAGGTCGACTCCGGCCACCGCGCTAACCGCGGCAGCCGGTCGTCCCGCGATCAACTCTCCCAGGCCGCGCCTCAAGGGAAACCGCTTCTCGAGCTCGCTGACCTCGAGCACAAGCTCGCCCGCTCGGTCCATGACGGCAGTGCCGGCGTGAACCGCATCTCGTCCCGGCTGTCGCGGACTCACGGCGCCCTCAGCTACCTCCTGCCAGCGATGGCAGCGAACGCGGCGTGACAACCCGGCCGACTCAAGCTGCGGGCGGTTCTCGCGAGTGAAGTCGTTGGCGAGTGGGCAGCGGGGGGCAAAGACGCAGCCGGCCGGCAGAGCGCCGGGTTCCGGAATGGAGCCGGTAACCGGTCGCAGCTCCTCGCGCCGCCTGTCCTTGCCTATCTGAGGCACGCTGTCCAGCAGACCGCGTGTGTATGGGTGCAGCGGAGTGTTGTAGAGCCCTTCCACCGTCGCGTCCTCGACGAGCTCGCCGGCATACAGCACGGCGACCCTGTCGCACAGCTGGGCCACCACCCCGAGGCTGTGCGACACGTACAACACCGCCGTATTTCGCTCCCGCAGCAGGTCTTTGACGAGATCGAGGATAGTCGCCTCGGTCGTCACATCGAGATTGGTAGTCGGCTCGTCCAGGATCAGGAGCTCGGGGGTTCCACCGAGCGCCATGGCGATCATCACTCGTTGTTGCATGCCACCCGACAGTTGATGGGGATAACTGTTCGCCACGCGAAGCGGATCGGCCAAGCCAACGCGTCCCAGGAGTTCATGCACACTTGCCTGCCGCTGGCGCCCAACCAGGTCGAGTCCCTCGGCGATCTGCCGTCCAACTTTCAGCCGCGGATTGAGCGAGGAGCCGGCGTCTTGAGGCACCAGCTTGATCCGACTGCGCCACAGCAGGCGCATCTCTTCCGGATCCAAGTCGAGCAGGTTCACGCCGGCGAGCTCGATGCTGCCGCCACCTATTCTCCCGCTCCCGCTCAGGGAGCGCATCGCCGCGAGGGCGAGTGTCGATTTTCCGCTACCGCTCTCCCCCACCAGTCCATATGCCTGCCCCGGTTCGATGGTGAGATCGATGTCGCGCAAGACCGTTTGGAGGTGGCCGCCTTGGTCGTACGCGACGCTGAGGTTTTCAATCATCAGAGCAGGAACCGTCATTGCGTCACGCTTGGCCCTGCAGCACGGACTTCAGGCCGTCGGCCATCAGGTTCACAGAGATCACCAGCAGCGAAATCGCGGCGGCCGGGAAGTAGAGCGACCAGGGGGTGAGCGAAACGAACGTTCGGGCTTCGCTGATCATCAGGCCCCAGTCCGGGTTTGGCGGCTGCACTCCGGCTCCCAGAAAGCCCAGTGACGCCACCAGAAAGATCGCGTAGGAGAATCGCAGCGCCGACTCGACCGCCAGGGCCGGCAACACCGAAGGCAGGATCTCGCGAAAGATGATGCGAGTGATCGGCTCGCCCTGCATCCGTGCCGCGGCAACATAGTCCTTTGTCTTGACGGGCAGCACGACGCTGCGCACTACTCGCGCAACGATCGGGATATAGGCAACGGTGATGACGATCAGCACGTTGCCTCTCGAGGGACCGAAGGTTCCCATCAACAAAAGGGCAAACAGCAGGGCGGGCATGGCGAGCACGCTATCGAAGAAGCGGAAAGTGAGCTCCTCGGTCAGCCCGCCCAGGTAGCTGGCAAGCAGCCCAATGATGGTGCCGGCCACCACGGCGAGTAGCGTCCCGACTCCTGCAAGTACGAAGATGTCTCTCGCGCCCAAAACTACTCGGCTAAAGACGTCCCGACCAATATGATCTGTACCGAAAGGGCGTTGAAGAGAGGGTGGCTGTCGTGCCTCGCTCAGGATCTGCTCGTTGGCGCCGTAGGGGGCAAGGAGCGGTCCCAGCAGCGCAACGAGCAGGAAGAAGAGCACGACCGTGGTACCGAAAGCCGCGCTGCGCCTTTCAAAGAGAGACTTCAGCACGCGTAGCCGGCGGGACGGCTTGCCTTGCGCGGCTTGTGACGATGCGAGTGACGTTGCCACGAGGCCCTTAGCGGACCTGTATCGCTGCCAAATCGCTCCTGCCCGGGAAGGCCTTTAGCTCGAAGTTCTCGAACGTCTCACGGATGGCACCGAACTGCGGGAAGAAGTAGGGGATGATCAGCGGACCGCGCTCGAGAAGGATGCGCTGAATTTCAAGGTATGCCTCGGCGCGAGCCTCGTCGTCAAGCGTCGTGCCGGCCACTTCGATCAGCCGGTCGACCTCTTCGTCGCACCAATGGGCCTCATTCCATACCGCATCGCACGCCACCATCACGTCGAGGAAGTACTGCGGGATGGGCCTTGAACCCCAGCCGGTTATGCCCAGGCCGACATCGAGCCAGCCACCGTCGCTGTAGTAGACGCTCTCCGGCTGCACAATTACCTCAATATCGACTCCGCCTCGCGCCCACTGGTCCTTGAGAACCACTGCTAACGTCGGGCGGTCTCCTGTATCGGGAGTGTGCAGCTCGAGCTCCAGTCCATCCTCGTAACCGGCTTCGGCAAGAAGCTGGCGCGCTTGCTCGACGTCCGGTTCCGGCACTTCCAGCTCTTCCGCAAAGTACTGACTATACAAGGGGCCGATCGGACTGTGCTTTCCCGGTGCGCCCAGTCCGAGCGTCACAGCTTCGATGATGGCGTCACGGTCGGTGAGCAGCTTTAGGGCCTGCTGCACGCGGGGGTCGTCGCCAGGCGGCCGGTCGGCACGGAGGCGGACGAGGTCGAATGCGTTGGTGGGCACGGAGACGGCTTCGATCCCTGGCTCCGCCTGCAGGGTAAGGAACAGTGGAGTCGGCATGCGAAGCACCAGGTCGACTTGACCCCCCCGAATTGCGTCCACTGCAGCCACCTGATCGCTGAAGAAGATCAGCTCGAGGTTTTCCACGCCCGGCTTGCCATCGATGAAGTAGCTTTCGTTTGCCGAGAGCGACATCCGCGTGCCTACGCGGTAGTCGTCTACCCGAAAGGGGCCGGTCCCGTTGAAGTTCGTCCCGGCGTCCGCCGTGCCGGCTTTCACGATGAGTGCATGATTGTCGCTCAGGTCGTACAGAAAGAAAGGGTTGGTCTGGTGGAGCGTGAAGGTGACCTCGAGCTCCCCGCTTGTAGTGATGTCGGCGATGTTGGCGTACAGGTCGCTGGTAGGAAGCTCCAGGCTCGGGTCGCGCAGGCGGTCGAAGGTCCACACGACGTCCTGGGCGCGAAGAGCGCTGCCGTCATGAAATGTCACCCCTTCGGCCAAGCGAAACGTGTACCTGAGCCCGTCGTCCGACACAGTCCAGTCGCTGGCCAGACGGGGCTGAATGTCGTTCTGCGCGTCGATATCGATCAAATAGTCGTAGACCGAATTGAGGACGGCGATTTCCGAATCGGAAGAGGCGAAGGCTGGATCGAGCTGCACTGGCGGCTCGATCGCAACACGCAAGGTTCCGACTTGAGCGACCGCGGCAGTTCCCATAAAAAGAGAAGCGACAGCCAAAATGACTGTCACCGGACCTGCGGACCGCAGGACTCTCGCCAGGAACGAAGGCGTGACCGGCGGTGCCTCTTGGCTGGCACGGGCATATGGGGTGGGCATTCTCAACCTCCTGTTGGTTGCGCTAACTGAAAGTAGCAGCCGCGATAGAAGGCGGCTGTATGACCGGCGACCGAACTACGGTCGGCTAAAGGCCTTTTCGCCGGCGCGTATGGGCAGTTCAAGGCGATTCTCGGCGGGCGGCAGCGGACAGTCCCAGCTGGAGTCGTAGGCACAGGACGGATTATAGGCATAGTTGAAGTCGATGACGAGGCGGCCTTCCTCCTCACCGAGCTCCGCGCCCTTTATCGTATCGAGCAGGTAACGGCCGCCGCCATAGGTTTCCGCCCCATTGGTCGCATCACGGAAAGGCAGAAACAGGCCGCCGCCGTAGCCGCCCAGCCAGAACAGCGAGAGCTCTGCCGTCCGTCCCTTCAGGCTCAAGCGCACCTTTGCGACTCGCTCCAGTTCGACCAGGCCGTCGTCCTCGAGCCGCACCTCGAAGACCTCCGCTTGCACGTCGGTATCGACGGAAAGGCAGAAGCGCAGGCTCGGTTCGTACGGGAAGAAAGAAAGCCCGGTAAAGCCACGGCGCTGCGGCGGGCTCAATGGGGACTGCGGGTGCGCCGCAAAAAGGTCATTCCGCCCCTCCTGAAAGCGATTGTGAACCCCAGGGGCACCGGAGCCTGACCGGCGAACCTCCGCATAGAGCTCGGCGACCTGTCGCCGGTAATCAAGCAGCTCGGCAAACGAACTGGATGCGAGATGATCGTTCACTCTCAAGGCTCCTACACTAACGGGCCGGCAACCTGGGCTTCCAGCAAGCTAGTGGCAATCTCGACAGGGCCTTCTTGCAGGGTACGATGCACTGGACAGCGATTGGCGATCTCCAGCAGTCGGGCACGCTGCTCCTCGTCGAGCGGCCCGAGCAGGTCGAGCTCCAACTCGAACCGGTCTAACTTTCCCCCGCGAGGCGTCTCCTCGGCGTCCCTAGCGCTGTCCTCGGCGTGCGCCTTACTGTGTCGCACTCTCACCTGGGCCGCCTCGAGCGGCCACTCCTTGCGGTCGGCATACAGGCGCAGGGTCATGGTGGTGCAGGCGCCCAGCGCAGCCACCAGCAGATCGTAAGGGGTAGGCCCTGTTTCGGTCCCGCCTAGCGAGACAGGCTCGTCCGCCACGAGCCCGAAACCGTCGGCCAATATCTCTGTGCGCAGTCCGCGCTCGGTTCTGGCTACGACACGGTTATCGTGTGGATCGCTCTTCCACTCCGCCTGACCTGGCGGCTCGATATAGCGGCGCGCCCAGGAGGCGATCAGGCTGCCGGCGAACTCGGCGTCACCGGGATCGGAGAGCAGGTGATCGGCCCCGTCCAGCGACACGAAACTCTTGGGGTGCCAGGCTGCGTCGAACAGCCGGCGAGCGTTGTCGATGCCGACCACCGTATCGGTAGGGGAGTGGAGCAGGAGCAGGGGGCGCCGCAGCCGGGCAACGCTCTCGGGCAGGCCGGAACCCCGGAGATCCTCCAGGAACTGTCGCCGGACGGTGAAGGGGCGCCCACCGATGTCGACGAGTGCCTCGCCTTGCATCTCGATGGCGCTACGATCCGCCGTGATGAGCCTTTCGACGTGCTGTGGGTCGGCCGGCGCCCCAACGGTGGCGACCGCCCGGACCAAGGGCAGGTCCGGCGCGGCCGCCAGCACGGCGGCACCCCCGAGCGAGTGTCCCACCAGCAATGCGGGCGCCTGGTAATGCTCCTCTAGGTGACTCGCTGCCGCCACTACATCCGTGACATTCGAGGAGAAGCTGGTCGCTGCGAACTCACCTTCGCTCTCGCCGAGGCCGGTGAAGTCCAGGCGCAGGACCGCGAAGCCCGCCTGTGCCAGGGCCGACGAGAGCCGGCGCAGGCTCCGCAGGTCCTTAAAGCAGGTGAAGCAGTGGGCCAACATGGCGTAGGCGTTGGGTGCGCCGTCGACGGGCAGGTCCAGACGCGCCGAAAGGCGCTGCCCGCGGCCGTTGTCGAATGCGATTCTTCGTGATGGCATCATCCCTCCGGACTACTCCCATAGTGTAACCACGGTCGGTCTCGCTGAGATCCATCGCTCACTCCCCGGGGGCGGGAAGTCGCATCCGTAGCCCGGGAACGTACAGGCCGAGCGGCCACAGTCGGGCGGGCCTGGGTAGCCACGGCTCATCGAGCGCCAGCGTGCCGGAGAGGTAGGTGAGTTGCGCGAGCGGCACCCGCTGGATGAGCGCGCGAATGAACGAGCCGTCGGGAAAATCTGCGGGCCAGCTCCACCAGGGCGCCGGCCAGTCGAAGACCCTTGCCAGAATGCGCCCGGAGGCGAGCAGGCGTCCGCTAGCTTCACTTCGAGCTCGAGCGAACGTCACCACGGAGTTCACCCTCCGCTGGTCGGCTGCGAAGGTCATCTCAACCGGTCGCTTCGGCATGCCGTAACGGTGGCCAAGTCGCTGCGTGAGACCGCCGCCAGCATAGATTACGGGAACGAACAGGCGCCGCCCGCGTAACAGGGCAACCACATTGAGTTCGTTATAGCCGAAGCCGGACGCCTGGTCCAGGCACTCCCGCTGCTCTGCCGGTCCGTGGCAGAGCGTACGAACGCGGCTGAACCAGAGAACCAGGGGGGTGGAACCGGCGATGTCGAGAAAGGGAACACCTGCGAACGAGCGGCTCAGATAGCTGGTGGGCGTAGAAGTCGCGGCGAAAAGCATGTCGGCCTCAAGATCGAAAGGCGGCCTGTAACTATCGAAGAGATCTGGCTGCGACACCTGCCGCCCGAGCTCTCCGGATATGAATACTTTTGCTCGCCTCGACGGTTGCACTCCGGACACCGATATCGCCTCGACTAGATGCTAGGACGCCACGACGGCGAACAATGTCGGCGAGAATGGCAAGCCCTCCGCGACTTAAAGGGTCGGGGCCGGGAGGCCGCCGCAGCCAGACGACGGCGCTCCCCCCGTCAACAGATTGACCGAATCAGCGGCCGATAGGGAGGAACCTGGAGTCCTGATGGGGGCGAGGGGCTGGCACAGGGCCATATCAGCTCCCCAGACCCTGGAAGACGGCCGCACCCAGGCCAACATCCGCAACGTTCTCACCTTCCCCGGACTGGGAGACGCCTTCAGATAATCGCCGAGCCGCGGTGGTCGGAGCGTCTTTCCGGGCGCTTCCACCATCGCGGGCTCCACCTGGCCGAAGATTGGATGTGACATCCGCATGCGTACGATTACGATGCTGCTGCTCGTTTTGCTGCTGTCGCTCGCAAGCGCGCAACCCGAGCGGATAATGCACGAACTTGGGCTCGACCTCGAGAATGCCACCATCCCGACCGACGAGATATTGAGCGGTGGACCGCCGCCACAGGGGATACCAGCGCTCGGCTTCGCGGGCCTGACGGGCGTAGCCGGGCCGACACCGATGCCCAAGTTCATTCCGCAGGACGAGGCGGCCGACTGGCTCCGTCCCATCGAACCGGTGATTGTCGTGACGCTCAACGACGAAACCAAAGCCTACCCGCTGCAAATCCTCACCTGGCACGAGATCGCCAACGACGAGATAGGAGGAGTGCCGGTGGCGGTCACATTCTGTCCGCTGTGCAACAGCGCTCTGGCCTTCGACAGGCGTGTGCCGGTTCCATCACAAGCGCCGGTGAGGGGCGATCGCGAGGACGCGCCCGAGCAACGGGAGGTGGAGGGCACCCCCAGCGAAGCGGAGGGGCAGGGCGTGGAGGAAACGATAACGGTCACGTTCGGCGTTTCCGGACTGCTCTACCTTTCCAACCTGCTGATGTTCGATGACCGCACTCACACTCTCTGGTCGCAACTCGTGGGCGAGGGAGAAGTTGGAGCCTTTGCCGGGCACGAACTGACCCGCTACCCCGCGCAGATCCTTTCTTTCGAAGAGTTCCGGGCCGCATTTCCGGAGGCTCTGGTGATGTCTCGCGAGACGGGGTTCAATCGTTCCTACGGAAACAATCCGTACGCCGGCTACGACGATGCCGATTCTCCTCCGTTCCTCTTCCAGGGAACGGTCGACGGGCGGCTGCCTCCCAAGGCACGCGTTGTGACCATCGACGCCGATGAGCCGGCAGCGTATCCCTTCGAACGACTCGAGGTCGAACGGGTGGTTCACGACGAAATCTCCGGCTCAGAGATCGTGGTGTTCTGGACGCCTGGGACGGCCTCGGCACTGGACGCGCGCCAGATTTCCGCTGGCAGCGACGTGGGAGCGGTAGCCGTGTTCGAGCGTAACGTCGACGGAAAGACCCTTACCTTCGAATGGGACGGCGAGGCGTTCGTCGACCAGGAGACCGGGACGCGCTGGAACATGCTGGGTCAAGGGCTCGAAGGTTCCTTGGCCGGCGAGCAGCTGGAGCCTGTCGTCCACGACAACACATTGTGGTTCGCCTGGGCGGCCTTCCGCCCTGATACGCGCATATATCAAGGTGCGGAGCAACCGTGAGCAGGTGCGGGCACGAGAAAGGGAGCGTCCGCCTGGCCCTGCCGTGCCGTCACTCGAAGTAAAGCAAGTCAGCTACTGCCTCCGAAGCGGTCGAGAGCGCGATCGAGGTTGTAGGCCGCGCTTATCAGTCCCAAGTGGGTGAACGCCTGTGGGTAGTTGCCGAGTGCCTCTGCGCAGCGACCGGTCTGCTCGGCGAACAGGCCGAGATGGTTGCCGTAGCCCAGCATCTGCTCGAAGGTGAGCCGTGCCCGCTCGAGCCTCTCACTATCGACTCTACCGGCTCTGGTAAGAGCTTCAACCAGCCAGAAGGTGCAGATGTTGAAGGTACCCTCCTCGCCGGACAGGCCGTCCGGCGCTTCGCTCAGGTTGTAGCGGTAAACGAGGCTATTCCTGACCAGCCCGCCTGACTTCGGCGGCGCCATTACCGCATCGAGGGTTCCGAGCATGCGCGGGTCGACGGGTGAGATGAACAGTACCAGCGGCATCATCAGCAGGGCGGCGTCCAGCGCCTCGCTCCCGAAGCTCTGCACGAACGACTTCCGCTTCTCGCTCCAACCTCGCGTCATTATTTCCTGATAGATCTCGTCTCGTGTTCGCAGCCATCGACCGCGATCGGTCGGCAAAGAGCGCTTGTCGGCTAGCCGCGGGCCGCGATCGACGGCCACCCAACACATGAGTTTGGAGTAAACGTAATCTTGCCGTCCCGCTCTGCTCTCCCAGACTCCCTCATCCTGCCGGCGCCAATTGTCGCAGACCCAATCGACGAATGTGCGCACCGAGTTCCACAGGTCATAGCTTATAGGTGCGCCGTACTTGTCGTATAGGTAGACCGAATCGAGCAGTTCGCCGTAGATGTCGAGCTGGAGTTGCTTGTGCGCGCCGTTGCCTATCCGTACCGGTTTGGAGCCACGGTAGCCGTGCAGGTGCTCCAGAGTCTCCTCCGCAAGGTCTGTGCGCCCGTCAATCCCGTACATGATCTGTAGCGGACCCTCGCCCTCGCTACCGTCTCGGCAGATGCTAGCCAGGAACTCCATGAATGCTCTCGCCTCCTCGGTAAAACCGATCCGCAGGAAACCGTACAGGGTGAAGGCGGCGTCACGAATCCAGGTATAGCGGTAGTCCCAGTTGCGCACCCCGTCCACTCCTTCGGGAAGGCTGCAGGTGGGCGCCGCGACTATCGCTCCGGTCGGCTGGTAGGTGAGTAGCTTCAGGGCGAGGGCGGAACGGTGTACGGCTTCACGCCAGCGCCCCGAATAATTGCAGCCCGCCAGCTATCGGCGCCAGTTATGAGGATATTCGTGCCCGGCCAGTAGAACTGCTTGGTCGTGTTCCGCTCGGCCAAGGAATGGATTTCGAAACGTCCGCCCTTGCGATCATCGAGAATCGCACCGAAGACGCTGCCGGAGTCAAACCTCGGCAGGCAGCACCAATCGATGGTGCCGCTCGTGTCCACCAGTGCCACTGTGTGCATGTCGCCGATTACGCCGTGATCCTCTATCGCCTGATATGCCATTGCTCTCCCCCTGCCACCCGATATTGACGTGGCGCTCGGCACTTCTGGCAAGAGCCGTGCTCCGGGTGTCACAGCCGACGCCTCCACTTCACGCCTGCCAGACGGCGAGTAACTCCGCGACCGCCTCAGCCTCTTGCCGTGAAGGCGCTCAACAATGCGCCGACCGTGAGCCAGTAGTAGACGATATAGCTTCCGGCCAGCAGCAACAGTGCCGAGCTGACCGGGGCGATGTAAGGTACCGCACGGCGGATCCGGTTTACCAACGCGTTTTGGAACAGGGCGATACTCAGCGTCAGCAGCGCAATCACCGCCCCCATCCCAAGTCCGTAGAGGGCGAGCTGAAGGACGGCGCCGGGGAGCGTCGCGAGCGTGAGGGTGCTGCCGAGAACCGCCAGGAACACCGGAAGTGTGCAACTCAGGGAGGCGAGGCCGTAGGCAAGGCCAAACGTGAAGTAACGGCGAGGGCCGTCGCCGCCGACTCTGGCCAGCGGCGAGGAGAGTCGCTCTCCCAAACTGGCGTAGATCGTGCCGCCGGCGGCTAGCCATGCGCCCGCCAGAATCAGGAGAGCACCGGTCGCGAACCCGAGCCAGGGGAAACTGCCGGCCAGTGAGCGAGCCCCAGCTGAGATCGTGAGCCCCACGATGCCGAACAGCAGTACGAAGCCGGCGGTGACGGCAGCGCTGACGAGCAGTGCCCGCCGGATACGGCCGATCGGGGATTCCTTCTTCTCGCTCGTGCCCGACAGGAACAGAGCGAGGAACGCCGGTAGCATCGCGAAACCGCACGGGTTAGCCGCTGACACCATGCCTGCGCCGAACGCGAAACCCAGGGGGAGGAGCAGCGTGGCAGCCCGGTCGAGAAGGGCGCTGGACGAGCTCGACAGCGACTCCACTCCCACGATAAGAGCGCCAGATCCCGTTCCAGTAAGTAACGCTCCCACCACCGCGGCGCTCGCAGCAAGTCCGGCCAGAGCAACGAAGACAGCGGCTCGTTGCGCCCGCGAGGCTCTCATCGGCGTTACTCCGTAGTGACGAGGAGAGCCCGAATCTCCTCGCGTAGCCGTTCCTCGGTGAGGTAACCGGTGTGCTTGCCGGCGATTGCGCCGTTGCCGTCGAAGAAGATCGTAGTGGGCATGCCGCGCACCTGGTAATCGCGAACAGGGCTGTCGCTCACAGCGTAAGCGGTCGGATAATCGATCCCGTACTCGTCCAGGAACTCCCTGGCCTGATCGTGTGATCCGAGGCCGATAAACGGGCCGATGTCCACCCCCAACATGGTGAACTCCTCACCCAACTCGTCATGAATTCGCTGGAAGCCGGGCATCTCCTGTCGGCACGGCGGACACAACGCGGCCCAGAAGTTCAGCACCACCGGCTCTCCCTGTCCCAGCAGTTCGCTGAAGTTGAGTTCATCGCCACCGAGCCGCTCCTCGCCCTGGTAGGCAACCATGGCGAAGTCGGGTGGCGCGCCCTGAGCCGCTGAGCGAACACCCACGAAAATCGCCGCGAACATAAGCCCTGCCAGAACTGCGACTGCAATGAGAGCCCTCCGGGGATACCTTCGATTCCTCACGGATTTTGTCTTCGACATTGCGTCTCCTCCTCGCGTTGCAGCCACAGTACGGCTACGACACGCCAGCAGTCCGTCTAGCGGTTGACTTGGAGTCGAAGAAGACTATCGTCGAAGAGGCTTGCTGGGACGGTTGCTCTGGGACGGTTGCTATAGAGGCAGGCCGAGGTCGATCATGCCCGCTCGATGACGATCCGCCACTCCGCCGCGCCGACTTCCTCGACTTCGAGCACGGTGTGCCCGGCGCTCTCGGCCCAGCGGGTGATGTTATCGAGCGCCAGCGGGTAATCGATCAGGACTTGCAGCTGTGTTCCCGAGGGGAGAGCCTCCAGCTTCTTGCGGGCCTCGAATAGCGGGTAAGGGCAGATCTCGCCGCGAACGTCCAACGTTTCCAGACTCATTCCGGCATCCTAGCTCAATCACCGCTCAATCACCGGCGACAAACGGCTCGGATTGAAGCTGCATCTGCCTGACGGGCCTCACGAACATCCACCACGAGGTCGCCCACGCTCCGCCGATGATGCTGGCAGTGGTGACGACGCTGGCTACGGAAAGAACCGACAACCCGGTGAGGCTGTGACCGATGGTGCAGCCGCCGGCGAGCTGCGCACCGAAGCCCATCAGCAGACCACCGCCGATCGACTGCATCAGCCGCTCCCCCTTGGGTACCCGCCAACGCATTTCACGGTGGCTGAGCGAGGACAGGAAGGCGCCGAGAAACAGTCCGACGATCAGGAAGGCTCCCCAGTCGAGCGCAAGGCCACCCTGGAAGATTCCCTCGAACCAGACGCGCAGCGGGCCGGTCATCGATAGACCATAAACACGTCCGGTCGCCGCCGAGCTCAACCAGGCCACGATACCGATGACGCCGAGCGCCGCTCCCGAGCGCTGCCAACTCCAGCCGCCGCTACGGTACTTACTGCCGCCGCTTCGCACCAGCCACCAACTGCCCGCAAGCACCACCGGCACCACAACCCACCACGGGTTCACTCCCAAGAGATTTGCCAGAGTGAGGGATTCACCCTCTGCACTCAGCACGCTCCCCTGCAGAGCGCGCTCCAAGGGCGCCAGAGCGCCTCGACTCATTATCAGCAGGCCGGCGCCGAAGGCGATCAGGGCGAGCAGCGAGCCGGCAAGACCTTCGCCGACGCGGTAGCAGGTACCGCTCGAGCAACCCCCCGCCAACACCATTCCAACTCCGAAGACCAGCCCGCCAAGCAGGTTGGCAGCCCACCAGAAGGGCGGGACCGTCACGGGAAGGAGACCGAGGCTGTTCAGGGTGGTAACGCCGACCAGTTGCACCAGCACCGCCAGTGCCCATGCCCGGAACATGGTGCTGTCTGCGGTTAGCAGGATGTCGCGAAAGCCGGTATTGCTGCAGAATCGGCCACGTTGCAAGGCGTAGCCGAACGCCAGACCGACGACGAGGCCGGAAAGGATCAATACAACCATCGATTCTCCTCAGCGCCAGCAGACGCTGCTGGTACGCGTGCTGCTAGCGGCGGGGACGTCGGCCTTGGATACCTCGAAGCCCTCGGCTACGAGCACCGGGTAGGGATCGGGGAGCACATGAATGTGTTCCACTCCGTAGGCGGCCATGGCGAGCCAGGCCATCGCTGCTTGCGCAGCATTTTCCCCGTAAACCAGCGGATGGGTGTCCTCGGTGATTCTTGCCGGCCCGAGCACCCGGTTGAGTGCCGACCAGCGAGGAGGCTCGCCGCCCTGAATCAGGCCGGCCAATGGCACGTTCACTGCCCCTTCCAGGTGTCCAGCGAGATAGACCGCACGATCTCGCACATCGAGCGGAGCCACTTCGTTCTCGGCGATGTGGACGTGCGCCTCGTCGGGCTCGACGATCAATCGACGATCAAACTCCAGAGGCCCCGACTCGCGGCCAGCTTGAGGCTCGGGTCCGTCGCTGAGCTCGCTGCCTGCTTCGAGCCAAGCGGTCACGCCGCCTTGGAGGAGTCGCGCATCGAAGCCGAACGAGCGCAGCACCAGCAGGACCAGGGCCGCCTCCTCGCCATCCCCGTCGTCGTATACCACCACCTGCCCACCCGGTTCGAGCCCTAACGAGCGCACCTTCCGCTCCAACTCGCTTGGCTGGGCCAGTGCCCCCGCACTTTCTCCGAAGGAGAGCAGGTCGCGGGCCCACAGGCGGCGCGCATCGGGAAGGTGGCCCTGGCGGTAGGCGAGCGGACCGCGAGCGTCAATGACAACAGCCCCCTCCGGGATCTCGCGCACGATCAGCGCGGTTGCCCCGGGCAGCGGTCGATTCAACTGCCACACTCCCGCGGCGGCCGCCCCCAGAAGCAGCGCGGCGAGCGCTGCCTCGAGCCCAATGGCGAGTACACCTCGCCTGCTTCTCATCCGTCCACCGTCAAGGCGACCGCCTCACGCGGATCCGCTCACAGTCCAACCAGGACCTCGTAAACGTGGCCACACTCACACCGGTCCGCAGCAGCGATCCGGGCAACCGGGCGGGAACGTACGGCCCCCGGCGAGCGCGACCCCTAGGCGATGACCCGCTCCTTGCCGCTCGGGCAGCGCGGCCTGCAGATAGACGACCCCCATCGGCCGGGCGCCCACAGGCAACAACTCGACCAGCTTGAATTCGGGCACGCTCACGACCGCGACGGCGTCCCGTCCAGGTAGAGGGACGAAGAAGTGCTCGCCTTGGCTGCCAAACACGAAGGTGCCGGTAAGTGGATTGCTTCCCTCGGGAAAAGTCACCGCACCCACGACCTCCAGGCTTCCGGTATCGATAACCGACAGTTCGGAGGAGTCTCGACAGATCACCAGGCCGTAGCGACCGTCGAGGGTGATCTCGCTGGTAATGGGACCAACGCCCAACCCCTCATCCCGCGACAGCCTGGCGACCTCCACCGGGTTCGCCGGGTCGGAAAGATCGAAGATCGACTCGCTTCCGTTGTCCGAGCCTCCGTCGACTATTGCGTTTTCCACGAGCAGGACGTTGCCGGTGGGGGACACGGTCGCCATGTACGGCTCGAGAGGGGCACCGTCGAACGACTCGACGGGAGTGACCGAGGCGCGTTCGAACGGGTCGAGCCTTACGGTAGTAATGGTGTCACCGCCCCGGTCGGGAGCGTAGGCATATGCACCGTCGGACGTAATGGTCATGTCGCAGGGACTGGCGCCGGCATAGGTGTCGAACTCGGCGGCCACCTGACCGAAGTCATCCGACTGCGGATCGGCCCCAATCTTCAGGTACCGGTCGGCGAAGCGCGCAGCCACGATGAGGTGGCGGCCGTCGGGAGTCAACTCGGTGTAGTTCTGCCCCGAGCCGGTCGGTAGCTCCACGGCAGACTCGCCGGTGGAAAGCCGCCACGCATGCACTGCCTCGTTCGGCCCCCCGGCCCAGATCAGATCTCGCTCGAAGTCCCAACGAGTGGCGGGGAACGAGTAGCTTCCGGCGAGGGGTAGCGTTGCCACGACCTCGAGCGAATCAGGGTCGATCAGACTCACGCTTGGCCCCACTCCGGCCGCACCGTCACCGGCGTTCGAGACGACGATGAGGTTGCGCGAGTCACTCTGCGCAAGAGCGAAGCGCCACTGACCGAGCGCCAGGGCGGCGGTGCCGGCGGCGGTGATTTTTAGGAATGAACGACGATTCATGATCCTGCCTCCACTTCCACGGGTGTGTCTTCCCGATTTCCCCACTCTCCCCAGGAGCCTAGGTAGAGCCTGGGGAGAGGGTGTTCGAGCATCTCCAGCACCGCCAGTGTGTGCGCCGCTCTGACGCCACTCTGGCAGTAAATGATTGCCTCGGGCTTCGCGAGGACCGGCGCCAGCAACTCGCGAAGTTCCGCCTCCGAACGGAGCTTCAGGTTGGGCCCCAGGGCGCTGGTCCACGGAAAGAGCACCGCGCCGGGGATGTGACCGCCACGCCTTGCCGCCACCAGCTCGCCGCTGAACTCCTCCGGCTCGCGGGTATCGAGGATAGCTATGTCATCTGCAATGTCTTCTTCGCCGAGACGGCGCAGGAGCTCATCGACGGAGACGAGCGACCGGGTCGAGTGGGTCACCTGAAGCGACGGGGGCGGCCGAACTGCCGGCTCGGCTTGGCCCGAACGCTTCGAAGCCGGTTCCGCATCGCCGGTCGTCGGGACCATAGGTTTGGCTTCAATCGGACCCTGCTCAGAATTCGTGGCAAGCGAACATCCTTCCGCCTGCCAAGCCTCAATCCCTCCGTCGAGCAGCCGCACTCGCTCGATGCCGGCGGCACGCAACGTCCACCGCAGGTGTGCCGCGTCAGCGCCGCCGCGCCCGCCGTAGATCACCGCGTCGCGGTTACCCACGGGCCCTAGACGCCGACCGATCTCCTCGAACGTCGCCAGCCGGCGGACGCCGTCCTCGATCGGATTGAGCTCTCGAGCTGGAAGATTGAACGAGCCCGGCAGGTGTCCGTCTCGGTACTGCCTCTCCCCCCTGGCATCCACCAGCAGCGGACGCTCCGACGCCGGTCTCTCGAGCCGCGCCCGCAACTCTGCGACGGACAGGAACGGCCAACGCGCGGTGGGAGACGAAGCTTCGTGAGAAGCAGTCACAGCCGAAACTCTCATAAACCCAAGGCTATATTGTTGACAACATCTGTCATGTAACTCACTTTACCTGCCAATGCCCGTGCCTGCTCGAAAGGCACCTGCTTGTAGTGCGCCTGCTCACTCTCGCCCTTGAGCCGGTAATTAGCTTCGCTGCCCCTTGTAGTCATCCACTACCTCCCCTCTCCATACGCCCCCCATACTCCGGCCTCAGGCGGAGGCGCCTATGTCCCGCGCCGCCTCCGCCTCGACCTCCCGCAGCAAGTCGTTCAGTGCGTCGGCAACCTCCGAGGGACGATCCTCCGGTATGAAATGGCGGCCGCCAGAGATCCATACCACCCTGGTCCCCAAATCGTGCGCAAGCCGCTCGCCGTAGCGCGGCTTCTGGAATGGGTCCAGCGCACCCCATACCACTCTGGTCGGGATCCTGAGGTGCGGCAGGCGCTCCTGGACGTCTAACGTGTCGCGCACGTCAAGGGAGCCAACCTGGCGAGCGAGCGCCCTCCCCGCTCCGGGTTCGCGGTAATTTCGGAGGTGCAAGGCGGCTGACTCCCGCATCACCTTCCGATTGCCGTGCCCGCGGCGCAACAACAGTTCCAGCATCGGCCGGATGACCACGGCTGGCATCCGCTCGACTACCATTCTCATTGCGCGCACTGCAGTGACGGTCGGAATGGGCCAGGAGTCGTAGCAGATGGCGTCCACCAGGAAGAGCCCGCTGCAAAGTGCGGGATGACGCGCAGCTACGATCTGGACTACGCCGCCACCCAGGTCGTGGCCCGCGAGGACCACCGTCCCGATTCCCATATGCCTCAACCAGGCAGCGAGATAGTCGGCCTGCTTAGCTACCGAGATGTCGCGCCCCTCCCCCTCGCCGCTGGAGCCGCCGTAGCCGACCATCTCCCAGGCGTAAACTTTGGCGTGCCGTAACCGCGGCATCACCTTCCGCCACAACAGGGGCGAGGTGGGTATGCCGTGTATGAGCACTATGGGCGTTCCATGGCCGTGCTCGAGCCAGTGCATCCGGACGCCGTCAACGACCTCGCTTCTTTCGTCCAGTTCCCAGTTCGGCTCGAAGTGCGATTCGCGCACTTCGGCAGCTTTGCGGCGGGTCCGAGCAACCATGTAGAACGCGGCCAACCCAGCGCCGATCGCGGCCGCAGGACCTATCCAGCGACGAAACGAATTCCTGCTCTCCTTCACAGCTCCCCCCCTTTCAATCTGTGGAGTCCGAGGGTTCCCACTGCCCCTCCAACTACGATGCCGCCTCGACTCCCCATAAGACGAGAGCCTGCAATACAACGGCGCCAATGAGGAGCTGGCGCCTTCGGCAGCGAAGCCGGCGCTGCCGGCACTCTCACAAGCTAGCCGCTCCCTCCGCGTTGATTACCGATTGAGGCTGGAATAGTTACGATCCCACTATGCTGGTCATAATGTTAGTCAGGAATGGAGTATTGAGATGGCTGAAGTAACCATCCTCCTCCCCTACTACCTCTCTGAGGCAACCAGTGACTTTGTCCAGTCCACCATCCGCGCCGCACCCCCGGGCGCAGTCACCACGACTCCTCATTGATCTCAAGGACAAGGCCCGTTACGAGTAGCCCAGGTGTTAAAGCGGAGACGATCTAAAGACCGCGATAAAGCAGGCGACGAGGTTGGTGTAGTTTGCTAGCGACGTAATGAGGCGCTAGCTAAGGCGGATAGCGCAGGATCATCGTGCGTAGCGATTGTCCTCGAGTTTGACGACCTGTCCGAGCCCGGCAAGCGTATCGAGGATTTCTCCAACGCGGTCCTTGCGTGCGCCGGTAAAGAGCTTGGCGGCTTCGTTGCTGGTCAGTGGTTCCCCAGCTACGCCGATGGCTGCCCGTAAGGCCCGGGCCTGGTCGGGTAGCGCGTTGGGCCAAGCCCGTTTCTCGAGTTTCTGGCTGGCGCTTTCGGCTGTATTGAGCCCTGCGGTCGCTTGGAGAGTGGTTTCGTGCGGATTCTGATACGCCGGCCGCAGCCACCTCACCTTGCCCTGTGCCTCCTCGGCAACTCGTTCGGCATTGAGTGCCACCAGCCGCTCCAGAATCTCCTCGTCAGTCAGGTCGTACTGCCAGCCATAAGCGTCGAGTACCGCACGGTCGAGCTGGTCGTGCAGATCCTTGAGGACACTAACCAGGCCCTGCGCGTGAATATTTCGATCCTTCGCCGTCAGTTCATCGCAGCTCCTGAGCTTCTCGAGCACGTTGTAGATCCCTGTCATGGTGAGCTTGTCGTGCTCGGCCAGGCGGTCCTTACGGTGGGCGTCGAGCTGATTAGCGAGGTCGCGGACGCACGCCTGTTGATCGGGGGTGGCGGCGGGGAAGGGAAAGGTATCGAAACAGCGGGTCTTGTTGTAACGCGGGTCGTTGCCCACTCCCAACCTGCCCCCGATGGCTAATGCCCACGCGACATGTACGCGACAGGAGAGAACTCCCAATTCGTAAGCATCCTCAAGGCCGAACGTGACGAGGGTGCTATCCGGGGCATCTCGAATTGGAAGGAAGCTGAAGCACCGGTGCTTGCTCGTTTCTATTGTGGCGATGTAGCGGTCGAGACCGGCCGTAAAGCGCCTCATGATTGGACGGGAGTGGCCGATGACCCACCATTTCTCCCGAAACTTGAGGTTGCGGTTCTGCATTCGCTTGGGTTTCACGTCGACCAGCAGGTGCTGGTATGCCTCCGGGAAGTTGGTTCGTACTGCGTCTTCGCTCAGTCCATAGAAGTCGATTACATATATACCGCGGCGCGAACCGGCGAGATCCCGACCGTTGAGGTATGGCTTGATGTGCTTTTCAAGGCCATCGTGTCGCCCCAATCCGAGTTCATGCGCTCTTCCTTCATCGACCTGAAAGCCCGCACCGATCGTCTTGAACCCCACAGCGCAGAGGTCCTCGTTGCTGCGCAGAGGTCGCGCTTTTGTGGTGTCGACGCCGACGCTGAGGTCGGAGTGAATGGTGCCGTGCCGGCGCTTGAACGCAAGGACGCTGTCCTCAGCCGCTCGGGTGCCGGCTTCATCTGTGATGGTGAGAAGTATGCCTTCGTTGGGACCCTTCACGCCGACGGTCATGGCGATGCGCACGTCAGCGCTGCCGCTTTCGTCCACCCACGGATGGTCGGGGATCGCGAACGAGATGGCGAGCGGATCGTGACCGGCGGTGAGGTGGGGTTCGATGGCCCGGCGATTATAGGTGTGCGTGATGCTGTTAGTAGTGATAAGGCCAAAGCGCTGTGCGTCTCCCGACCGCACGAGTTGAGCGGCGTGATGCCACCAGCGGAGTACAAAGTCAGTGGCCTGGGGCACCTCGGGCCAAGCGAGCTGTACGGCGTCCACGTAACCGTCACCGAGAGCCTCGCGCATAAATTTCGATCCTAGGAAAGGCGGATTCCCCACCACAAAATCCGCATCCGGCCAGGTCGCCTTACGGGCATTCACATAGCGGTACTCCGGCACCCGGGCGCTCTCGTCCGGCACATCATTGCCGGTCACCGCGTGGGTCTTGGTCGTCTGGCCATCCCAGTGCGTAACCGGCTGCCCATCCTCGCCAAATAGAGGTTCCGCCGCGTCGTACGCCAGCACCGCATCTCGGCATTCGATGTTCTTGAAGTCGCGGATCACCGGCTCTGGCGGCGGGGTGTTGCCATGGGTGCGAAAGTGCCACTGGAGGTAACCGAGCCACAGCACCAGCTCGGCAATCTTCGCGGCGCGCGGGTTGACCTCGAGGCCCAGGAACTGCTCGGGGGAGACGGATACGCCCTGAAGCTCGAGCCGGAGCTGGGCCTTGCCGGTGACGCCTTCGAGCATCTCGAGCACTTCCCCCTCGAGACGTTTCAAGAGCTCCATGCTCACGTAGAGGAAGTTGGCACTGCCGCAGGCCGGGTCCAGCACGCGCAGAGAACACAGCCGTTCATGAAAGCGGCGTATCTCCTTCTCGGCGTCCTTGGGCTTGCCCTTGAGCAAGTGCTGGCTGGCTGCGGCCTGGACTCCCTGCCACTCCTCGCGCAACGGCTCGATGAGGGTGGGTTGCACCAGCCGTTCGACATAGGCCCGCGGCGTGTAGTGGGCGCCCAACTTGTGCCTCTCGCGCGGATCGAGCGCGCGCTCGAGCAGGGTGCCAAAGATGGCAGGTTCCACATCGCGCCAGTCGGCACGAGCAGCTTCGATCAGGAGCGCCAGTTGCGGCTCATTGATCGGGACTGCGTTGGGATTGGCGAAGAGTCCACCGTTGAAGCGCAGCAGCGTCTCCCGAAGGTCGCGGCTGTAACCGCCCTCGTTCATCACCTTCCAGAGTGGCTCGACGTGCTCCACGAAGTGCTCTGCGTTGCCGCGCAAGCCTTCGAGCATGTCCTTGAAGGCGCGGGCCGGCAGCAGTCCCACGTCCTCGGCGAACATGGTGAAAATCACTCGCATGAGGAAGCCCGCCACCCGCGCCGGCTCGTGGCCTGCTGTTTCGAGGCTCTTGGCGAGTTGGGCAAGCTTGCCGGCTATATCACGGGTAACGCGGGCGCTCCGCAGGCTCGGATCGAGGCTTAGCGGGTCGCTCCACACCTGCCGCAGGAGGTCCCGTACTTCCGGCTTGCAGAGGTCCTCGAGGTACAGGCGGTGATGCTGCGGGTCGGGGTAGGGGATGTAACTGCCGCCGCTGCGACTGAACTCGCTATAGAGCTCGATCGTATGGCCTACGTCCACGACGAGGAGGAAGGGCGGTCGTCCCTCCTCGACCGGAAGGCTACGGGCGTAGCGCTCGGCCTGGTTCTTGGCGCGCTGCATCGCCTCATCCCAGGCAGAGGTGCCCCGTCTACCGTGCCCTCGCCGAGCAGGCGCGGGAGCCAGTCCGAACAGAGGTGTTTCCACGATGTCGCTGCTGCCCTGCTTGGCCTCGAGGACGAGACAGCCCCGTTTGTAGAGGTCGATTCGGCCGGTCGTGGTTCGGCCGCCCTCATGCACCAGAGGCACGTTGCGCTCGAAGACGTAAGTGTTCTCGCCGTCGTCCGCTGTCGAGGGATCGGGGTGAGGCAGCTCGAGTAGATCGCACAACTCGCTGAGGAACAGCGTGTAATTGGCGCGTTCGCTCGCTTCGCTGCGCGACCATCTGCCAATGAAGTCCTGGACGGGGGCTTGTTGGTCCGGCACGTTACGTCAGTCTAACAACTCGGTCCCGCGCCGGCGCGCTCCCCTCAGTCCGGTCGAGGCCTTGGCTTTTCGCCCTACAGGTCAAGCGCTATACATTGCTGCTACCCTGATCCAGCATGAAATGGAGTAACAGGAGGCTTCTTGATGTCGAAAATAGCAATCGTAGTTCTCGCCGACACCGAAACGCATGGAGACTTGGGCAGGGCGGTGAACGCCCTGCAGGTGGCAAGCGAGTTCAAGGGAGCAGGCGACGACGTCGCCATCATCTTCGATGGGGCCGGCACGAAGTGGATTCCCGTGCTGGACGACGAGAGTCACCGCCGCCATAAGTTATGGATGCAGGTCAAGGATAAGGTTGCCGGCGCCTGTGCCTACTGCTCGGCCGCTTTTGGAGCGAAGGCGGGGGTCGAGGCTGCCGGAATAGAGCTTCTCGACGATTACGATAATCACCCCAGCCTCCGCTCGTACGTCGAGAATGGCTACCAGATAATCACCTTCTGATGCATTACGATGCGATAGTCATCGGGGCCGGCCAAGCGGGTGGACCGCTTGCCGGGGCACTCGCCAAGGCGGGAAGGCGTGTTGCGCTGGTAGAGCGAGAGCATGTGGGCGGAACCTGCGTGAACGTCGGTTGCACACCTACCAAAACGATGGTCGCCAGCG
>JBBDRD010000046.1:0-27414 GCA_040905665.1 Trueperaceae bacterium | reverse complement strand
GCCCCGTCGAGGCTCCGAATACGGAGTTGAAGCCGCACCGGTCGAGGTCGACATGGAGCGTATCAGAGCACGCAAGCGCACTATCGTCGAAGCATTCCGCGAAGGAAGTCGTGGAAGCCTGGAACGGATAGATCGACTCGATCTTATCTTCGGGGAGGCACGCTTCACCGGGCCGAGGCATGTCGAGGTCGTAACGGGCGGGGATACGCAAACACTCGAGGCCGACATAGTCATCGTAAACGTCGGCACCCGCCCTTCGGTTCCCCCTATCCCAGGTCTCGCCGAGGTCGACGCCCTCGACTCCACGAGGATCATGGAACTGGCGCGGCTGCCGCGCCACCTGTTGGTGGTGGGCGGCGGCTATGTGGGTGTGGAATTCGCCCAGATGTTCCGGCGCTTCGGAAGCGAGGTCACGCTTCTGCACCGGGGCGAGCAGCTCCTGGAGCGCGAGGACGCAGACGTGGCCGCCACTCTCGAGGAGATCCTGACCGAGGACGGAATCGAGGTGGTGACCCGTGCTGACGCGGTTGCCGCAGCCCTGTTCAAAGATGGGGTTGAAGACGGGATCGAAGTCAGGGTGAGCGTTGGCTCCAAGGAAGGGCCAAAAGAGAGACAGGAAGAGAGGCGGGTGGAAGGAAGCCACCTGCTGATGGCCGTGGGCCGGCGCCCGAACACCGACGGGCTGGGACTAGACTCAGCCGGCGTCGCGGTCGACGACCGCGGGTATATCGAGGTCGACGAACAGTTGCGAACCAGTACGGAGGGGGTGTGGGCAGTGGGCGACGTCAAGGGCGGACCGGCCTTCACCCACATCTCGTACGACGACTACCGAATCGTGCGTGATCGGCTTCTCGAGGGCCGTAATCGGACCATCTCCGAGCGACAGGTTCCCTACACGGTCTATACCGATCCTCAGCTGGGCCGGGTCGGCATGACCGAGCGCGAGGCCCGGTCAACGGGCCGGAGAATCGGGGTGGCCAAGATGGCCGCGAAGCGGGCGGCCAGGGCTGTCGAGACCGGCAACACTCGCGGACTGTGGAAGGCGGTGGTTGACCTGGACAGCGAGGAGATCCTGGGAGCGGCAATCCTGGGGCACGAGGGTGGCGAGGTGATGTCGGTCGTGCAGGTGGCCATGATGGGCGGCCTCTCCTACAAGAAACTGCGAGACGGAGTGTTCGCTCACCCGACCTACGCAGAATCGTTGAACAACCTCTTCATGACACTGGGTAGCGACTGATCGGCAGGGGACGGTACGCGCTCGCGATGGTCATGTTTGCCAGTTGACGGAATAAATTGTTCGGAAAGCGTCATCATCGAGAGGATCGCAACCGCGAGGAGGAGGAGAGAATGAGACTGCTTCGGATTGGACTACTGGTGGCATTCGCCGCGATAACCCTCGGCGCACTCGTTCTGGCACAACAGCCGGGAGACGACGCCAGCCGGGCAACTCAGTACTTCAACGAGATAAACGCCGCCCCCTACACCGACTGGCCATTCGAACCGAACGTGCCCGAGGGGTTCTACGTTGGAGTAGAGCCGCACGGCATGATTCTCCGCACGTTCCTGAACGACATAGCGCTCGAGGACACCCAAGGCGACGAGAGCAGCTTCTCGGAGGGAGCGATCATAGTCAAGGAAAACCACATGCCGGGTGAAACCGACATCTCCATGATGGAGGCGCAGGCCCCTGTGGAAGGCTTCGACGGGAATCTCGCTGCCGTTACCTTCATGGTGAAGGTGCCGGGCTATAACCCCGAGGCGGGTAATTGGTTCTGGGCGAAAATGGCGCCCGATGGGGCGATCGACGCCGCCGGAAAGGCGCAAGGCTGTATCGCCTGTCATAGTCAGGCTGCCGAACGAGATTATGTGTTCAACGTAGGGCCCGGAGGGAACTAGGCTGGCGAACAGAGGGTAAGGCTCGCATTCCAAGTTACGGCCTACAAACAACCCCGATGGCGACCACATTACGCCCATTCCCCTTGCAAGCGCCATAAGAGACAATAAGACGTGGTCCGTGACGCCAGGGCCGCTATACTTTTAGGCAAGGAGCGCAATTGGAAGCGCAACAGGCGTGGTACATCCGTGGTTCGGGCTTTCTGGAACGGGTCGATCCTCACGACCGGTCCGTCTTTCTCGACATCTGCCCCGAGCGGCGCTTCGAGGCGGGCGAAACAGTATTTAGGATCGGCGACCCCGCCGTTTCGCTCCATATCATCGCCATGGGAAAGGTGAAGCTGGTGCGTCCCACCATGGACGGGCGCGACCGGATCGTGGCGGTGTGCGGCCCCGACGACTTCATAGGCGAGGCTTTTCTGAAGGAGTCCGACATCTACCAGGTCGAAGCTGTCGCGCTAACCCAGGTGATGACGTGCCCCATAAGTCGCGAACAATTCAAGCTCGTCGCCGCCAAAGCGCCCGGTTTCGCTCTCACCTTCGCCGAAGTGCTCGCCAGCCACCTCCACTACTGCCGCGATCAGCTGAGCGCCAGCTACGATCCCGTGAAGATCCGAGTGGCGAAGATCCTACTGGAGCAGGCCGAGCGGTTTGGACGGCCGCTCGACGGCTCGACCTGGTATCTGCTCGAGACCGAGCTCAAGCATGACGACATAGCCTCGCTGGCAGCGGCCACCCGCGTTGCCGTCACCATGGCCGTTACCGAGCTGAGAGACCATGGGTTACTGAAGGGCAGCCGAGGACGTTACGAGCTGGACGTCGCCCTACTCCGTGAGCTGGCAGAGGGTCGTTAAATTAAAAGATCGCCCTTGCATCATTCCAACTGAACTCGACCGGAGCTCGCACCCTCCGAAACTTGCGTTAGTCACGCGGCAATCATCGGTCTACCGTCGTGAGCGGCAAGCTTTTTATTTCATGTCGGTGCAACCCGCCAATTATAGCTCGGTATTAGTTTTGACGCTAGGAATATGAGGCATTTCTTGGCCACCAAGTGGGACTAACATCCAATTAGGAAGGAGGTCCTTTATAGATCGGGACAACCAATCTTCCTATCGCGGCAACCCTCTCTCCCAGTAGAGGCTCGAACGAGTATCCTCCCTATCCCAGTTGACGGCTAGGGGAACCGACAGAGCACGAAGTAGGGAGCTAGGGTTGCCCGCACTTTACCGGCACCTCACCGTAAACATGCCGTTATCACAAAACGGATTGGCGCCGTCATGGAATGATCGTCTGCGACGTGCGCGCTATCCGACCCTCTTCTACCCCACGACCTTTCTTCGGCTGGTGGGTGGTCATCGGCGCCATTGGAGTCCAGGCGCTCTACGCTGCTCTTCTGGTTCAGGCCTACGGCGCCTATCTGCCGGTACTGCAAGCCGATCTGGCTTGGAGCGCAACCGTTTTCGCGGCCGCTTTCTCGCTCCTCCAGGCAATTGGCGGATTGCTGGGTCCCGTTCAGGGACGCCTTCTCACGCGACTTCCGCCGCGCGCGCTGGTGCGGTTTGGACTGCTTCTAACCGGGCTCTCCTTCGTGCTCCTCAGCAGAGTCGAATCACAGGCGGGATTCTTCCTGACCTTCGCTCTCATAGCCGTCGGCTACCACCTGTCGGGCTTCCTGACCCTCACCACAATAGTGGTCAACTGGTTCGAGCGGCGCCGATCGCTCGCGCTGGCGCTCATGCAGTTGGGCGTCCCCCTAGGTGGCCTGGCGCTGCCGCTCGTGGCGTGGTCTCTGGCGGAGCTTGGCTGGCGCACCACCGCACTTGCGTCGGGCGTGATCATCCTGCTGGTGGGCTCGGGCGTTGCTCAGCTGCTGCGCGGCAGGCCCGAGGACTACGGCCAGGCGCCGGATGGCGCTTGTACGGCAGGTCTAGCCAGGGGCGCCGTGCCGGGAATGAAAGGGGTTGAGTTAGACGACCGGGCTCGCGACTTCACCGCGGCTGAAGCAGTGAGGACTCGGGCCTTCTGGTTCATCGGCTTCGGCCATTCGCTGGCGCTGATGGTCGTTTCCGCCGTCAATGTACACGCGGTGATCCATATGAACACCGGCCTGGGCTTGAGCCTGCCTGCCGCAGCCGCCATAATCGCGCTCATGACCTCTTTCACGGTCATAGGCCAGCTAGTGGGGGGCATCCTGGGCGACCGCTACTCCAAGAGGATGATGGCGACCATCGCAATGCTCCTGCACGGTGTGGCGTTGCTGGCGCTCACCTACGCCACCGCCACCCCCATGCTCATCGCTTTTGCCGCGATTCACGGTTTGGCGTGGGGAACTCGCGGTCCACTCATGCAGGCGCTGCGGGTCGACTATTTCGGTCGCAAGGCGTTCCCTGCGATCATGGGCTACTCGGTGTTCATAGTTACCATCGGCGCAATGATCGGCCCGCTGTTCGCAGGAGTGCTCTTCGATGTGACCGGTTCTTACGCCCTGGGCTTCACCATCATCGCGGTAACTGCTTTCCTTGGCTCTCTCTTCTTCCTGTTCGCGACGCGGCCACGCTTCGTCTGACGGTTCCTGTCGATGCCGCAAAACAGGGGCTCGACAGGGACCGGGCAACGGGACAGAAGCGCCCGCTCACTCGAAGAGATCAGGGGATTTGGTAACCTCCGAATCTCACCATCGTTCGGTAGAGCGACGGATCCTGCTCGAGGATCAACACCAGCTCCCGGGTTGAGCGCTCGGGAAGCCAGTCAAGGACCGAAGACACCGTTTCAAGCAGCTCCTCACCGTCGTACAGCTCGAGCGTCACCCCCAGGTCCTGGACGCTCTCGCCCCCCTCGTTTGCCACGCTCAGGCGCAAATGGAAGTAGTCGTTCGCCTCATGGACAGTTTCGATGGCAAAGGTGAAGCTAGCCGGCAGCGGCGGACGGGTACCCTCCCACACGAGATAAACGACGATGGTGAGCAGTAACAGTCCACTCAGCCAGGTTACGAGTATCTGAATGCTGCTTTCTTGCGCCCGCGCCTCCACCTCAGATGATGAGCTTCGCGGCGGCGGAGCCGAGAGCATTGATGAAACCCAGGGTAACGATCATATGAACGGACGGCGTTAGGCCGGTGACCACGTCGATGCGCCCGAACAGCCACAACAGGCATACCGTCACCAGCAGCGCTCCGGTGTAGGAGACGACACCGGCCCTGAGCAGGGAGCCCCACCAGCTTCTTCCGCCCGGAAGCGCGTGACCTCCGGCGAATCCGACCGAATAAACGATGGCGTGGGTAAGCAAGAGGCCAAAGAGCACCAGTAGCACCGCATGCCACCAGCTCAAGCCGAGGCCGATCATGACCGGCTCCTCGGTGGGGGCTACGTTGAAGCCAAAGTAGGCCGCACCGGCCAGGCCTATCAGCTGGCTTCCCCAGAAGCCGGCCCTACGCTTGCGCCGCTCACGATGGCCATCCTGGTCGCCAAAAATCGACATGGCGATCGACGCTCCGATGCTCAATGGAATGGCCTCGAGGATCACCTTGCCGGCAACCTCCCGCAAGGACATTCCCGGGCCGATTACGCCAAACAGGAACAGGACGATGACCGCCACCAAAAGGCCGATACCGTAGGCGTCGACGGCGTCCTGCACCTCTTCCCACAGTCGTACGTGACCCTTTTGGAAGCCGCTGTAGTACTCGAGGACGATGAGGAGCGCGAAGTTGGCTACTAGGAAGAGGAGCAGCCTGAACGGCGGAATGGTGAATCCCAGCCACCACATTTCCATGGTCGCCAGTAGCGGCATGCTCACGAGCAACGCGCCCATCACCCCACGGGCGTAGCCACGAAGTGCGCTGCGTAGCGACTCCGACTCTGGCGGCTCCCGGTCCGGCTCTGTCTTCAAGCCTGCAGCAGGTCGCCGTCCCGCCAGATGATCTCCACCTCGAGATCATTACTCTGCAGCGAGCGCACCAGATCCTCGATCGCCTCGACTGAGGTTTCAGCGGTTACCAGCAGCGTGCTGGGATCGGCCTGATGAACTGCTCCACTTACACCATAGCGTTGTTGCCAGCGACTCACCAGATGGCGGACGTTCGGTGATTCGGAACTAATACGGACCAAGCCACTCATGCCCCCTCGCTCTCCCCCCGGCAGATACCAGGGACTTCAACATAGCGGTTCCCCCAGTGGCCGACTTCGCGCTCGGTCACTGAGAAGACACAACCTCGCCCCCTTATCACTCCCCGTATGGCACCCAGATATTCTTCACCTGAGTGGACCGCCTAAGGTACTCCCGACCCTGGGACTGCTGCTCGTCGAACCAGTTTCGCTGCTTTCCGTTGCTCACCCAGGTGGCCTTGAGGTTCCCAGCCGATGCGCTCTCCACCGCCGCGCTTCCCGCCTTGCCGCCCATGTACCAGAGGCAGGCGATCTCGTCGTGGTCGGCAAGGACCGCAGCCAACTCATCGCTTTTGCCTGTGACGATATTGATCACCCCAGCCGGTACGTCGGAGGTCTCCAGCACCTGATAGAGGTCGGTAGCCGCCAGCGGCCAACGAGCAGAGGGGACGGCTACCACTCGGTTGCCCATCGCCACGGTCGGGGCGACCAGCGAGACGAAGGCCAGCAGCGGCGAGGTCTCGGGACAGACGATCCCCATGATTCCAAACGGCTCGTTCATCGCAAGGGTCACATTTCGAACCGGTGTGTGGTGGACAGCTCCGTCGTACTTATCGGCCCAGGCCGCGTAGGTGAACAGGCGCTCCACTGCAGCGTCGACCTCGCCCCGCGCAGCCGTGCCTTTCGACCCGGTCATGAGCTCGAGCCTCTCCTCGAACTCCCTCGTCCGGGCAGCGAGATTTTCGGCCAGATAGTAGAGGATCTGGGCACGGTTATGCCCGGTGGACTGACCCCAGCCGCTCGCCTTGCGGGCCGCCTCTACCGCATTGCGGATATCCTTGCGGTTCCCCAGGCTGGCCTCCCCCACGACGTTTCCTTCTGGTGAGCGCACCGGATAGCTGTAACCGCCGTCGGGCCGAACCTGCTTGCCTCCGATGTAGAGCTTCGCGGTGCGGTCTATTCCGGCTAACGCGCTGCCATTTCCTCCTGGAAGCAGGCCGAGCGCGGCCTCCGCTTCGTCTTCGCTGCCACTCCCGTTACCAGAGCCGGGCAGCGGCGAAGCGTCATCCTCCCTGTCCACGGCGCTATTGGCGGCGCCTGTAACGGCAGGGGCGGAGGCAAGATCTCGCTCCCAGCCCGGCACCAGATACTCGTACATCCCCTCACGCCCGCCCTCGCGTCCGAAGCCGCTCTCGCGGTAACCACCGAAACCGGCTGCGGCGTCGAACATGTTCGTGCTGTTGATCCAAACTA
The DNA here is from genome assembly GCA_040905665.1 of Trueperaceae bacterium. GTDB lineage: Bacteria > Deinococcota > Deinococci > Deinococcales > Trueperaceae > DASVCN01. The sequence goes on along the minus strand of JBBDRD010000046.1, from coordinate 20,167 downwards.
CGCCGGCCACCAACTTGGGCGCAATATCCAGCGCCAAGTCGATGTTCTCGGTCCAGAGCGAGGCGGCCAGGCCATAACGGGAATCGTTGGCGAGTTCAACTGCCTCGCCGGGCGTGCGGAAGGTCATCGAAGCCAGCACCGGTCCGAAGATCTCGACCTGTGCCAGCAGCGAGGCCGGCTCGACCTCGGTGAAGAGGGTGGGGGGATAGAAGAGCCCTTCCTTGGGAACCGCCCACGATGGCTGCCAGCAGCGTGCGCCTTCAGCCTTACCCTGTTCCACCAACTGCTCGATCCTCTGCAGTTGCACCGGCGCCACGATCGCGCCCAGATCGACGGCCTTGTCCAGCGGATCGCCCATCCGCAGAGTCTCCATGCGTACACGCAACTTGTCGTGGAGCTTGTCTGCCACGCCCTCCTGAACCAGAAGGCGCGAGCCGGCGCAACATACCTGACCCTGATTGAACCAGATCGCGTCGACGACCCCTTCGACCGCCGCGTCGAGATCGGCGTCGTCGAATACCAGGAAGGGACTCTTGCCGCCCAGCTCCAACGAGAGCTTCTTGCCGCTGCCGGCGCTGCTCTTGCGGATGATCCGACCGACCTCGGTCGAGCCGGTAAAGGCCAACTTGTCGACGTCCGGATGATTGACGATCAACTCGCCGGTGCTGCCGTCGCCGGTCACCACGTTGAACACGCCGTTGGGCAGACCGGCGTCGCGGGCAACCTCGGCCAACAGCAGGGCGGTGAGGGGGGTGAACTCGGCGGGCTTGAGCACGACGGTGCAACCGGCCGCCAACGCCGGAGCCACCTTCCAGGAGAGCATCAGCAGCGGGAAGTTCCAGGGGATGATCTGTCCGCATACGCCCACCGGCTTATAGCCGGGGAACTCGTCACCCAGCAGTTGAGCCCAGCCGGCGTGGTGGTAGAAGTGCCGCGCCGCCAACGGAATATCCAGGTCGCGAGTCTCACGAATCGGCTTGCCGTTGTCAAGCGTTTCGATGACGGCGAAGAGGCGGCTATGCCTTTGCAGGCGACGCGCAAGAGCGTAGATGAAGCGGGAGCGAGCGTGAGGGCTCAACCCCGCCCACGACACCTGAGCCGAGGCGGCTGCCGCGACCGCACGGTCGACGTCGGCAGCGCCCCCTTGGGCTACCTCCGCCAGGACTTCGCCGTTCGCCGGATTGATCGTTTCGAAAGTTTGGCCGTCCTGGGACTGCACGAAACGGCCGCCGATGAAGTGCCCGAACCGTCGATCGTGGCGTTGCAGCCACTCGTCTGCGTGCTCGCGCCCCTCGGGCGCCGGCCCGTACTCCATCGTCTCGAAAATCTCCTTGACGCTGCTCACTCTACTCTCCCATACGCATCCGCACTCGACGCACCGTCCCTAAACGCATCGTCCTTAAACGCATCCGCTCTAAACGCACCGTCTCTAAACGCACCGGTCGGCATCATGAAGTTCATCCCTGCGGATGCCGGAAGCTCGCCGAGTAGCGTCCGGTCACGAAGTGCTCCAGCTGCCGTTCGATATCGGCCAGGAGGCTGGAAGCGCCAAAACGGAAGAGTTCGGGCTCGAGCCAGGGCCTGCCAAGCTCCTCTTTCAACATGATCAACCAGGTAAGAGCTTCCTTGGCCGTCTTGATCCCTCCCGCCGGTTTGAGGCCGATCCTGTAACCTGTACGTTCGTGATACTCCCGAATCGCCCTGGTCATGGTGAGCCCAACCGGTAACGTGGCGTTCACCGGCTCCTTGCCGGTGGAGGTCTTGATGAAGTCGGTGCCCGCCATCATCGCAACCATCGACGCCTTGTAAACATTCCTGAGCGTCCCCAACTCACCTGTGGCCAAGATCGCCTTCATATGCGCGTCTCCGCAGGCGTCACGGAACGCGCGCACCTCGTCGTAGAGTGCCGGCCAATCTCCCAGCAGCACGTGCCGGCGGCTCACCACGATGTCGATCTCGGCGGCGCCGCCCGCTACCGAGGCGCGAATCTCGGCAAGGCGTCCTTCGAAGGGAGTAAGCCCGGCGGGAAAGCCGGTCGATACGGCAGCTACCGGAACTCCGCTGCCCTTGAGGGCCGAGACGGCGGTATGAACCATCGAATGATAGACGCACGCCGCCGCCACCGTTATTCCCTGGTCGGCCATGCCCAACTCCTCGAGCAGGTCGGCCCTTACGGGATTTCGCGCTTTTGCGCACAACCGCCTCACCCGGCCGGGAGTGTCGTCACCGGCCAGGGTCGTGAGGTCGATGAGCGCCACCGCCCGCAATAACCAAGCGGCCTGCCATGCTTTCTTGACCGTGCGCCGAGTGCCGAGAGTCGCGCTGCGCCGCTCGGCGGCCGATAGATTTACCTGCGCCTGACGGAACCATGCCTCGTCGAGCGGCGCTCCCGGATTGCGCGCTCCCGAGTTGCGCGCTTCCGAGTTGCGCGCGGCCCGGTTACCAGCAGCAGCGCCGTCGCCGATTGGCTGATCCTGGGACGGGCGAATAGTCACTCTATGTCCCCTCCGGGGAAAAACCCCCGCAGTATCCTTCGCGTTGGGGTGCTCCCCGGTCGAACAGTTCGTAGCCGAATCCTGCTTTCGAAACCATCATTGCAACTGCCCACGTTCTCATAGTGGGCCCAGTCTACACCCGCCCGTCCGTGAGCAGCGAAGCCGTTAGGCGGTATCCTGACGAAAGAAACATCATTCCTGAGCGAGCAGAGGAGCAACCATGAACCTTGCCCGATTCCCTCGGCGCCAATACACCTCGCATTCCACGGCTATCGAACGACTCGACCGACTGAGCGAACAGCTGGGGGGCCCGGAGATCTGGATCAAACGCGACGACGAGCTTGGCCTCACCTCGGGTGGGAACAAGACGCGCAAGCTGGAGTTCCTGGTGGCCGACGCTCTGGCCCAGGGCGCCGACACCCTCGTTACCGTTGGCGCTGTCCAGTCCAACCACTGCCGGCTTACCCTTGCCGCTGCCGTGAAGGAGGGTTTGCGCTGCCGCCTGGTACTCGAGGAGCGGGTACCCAACTCCTACGATCCCGATGCCAGCGGCAACAACTTCCTCTACCGGCTTTTGGGGGTGGAGGCGATAACTGTCGTACCCGGCGGAGGCGACGTGGGGGAAGCCGCGACGCAGGTACTCTCCGAGCTCGAAGGCGAGGGGCGCAAAGGGTACCTGATTCCCGGTGGCGGCTCTAACGCCCTGGGGGCTTTGGGCTACGTCGCCTGCGCTCAGGAGATGCTGCAGCAGATGTTCGAGCAGCAGATCACCTTCGACCGGCTGGTAGCGTCCAGCGGTTCGGGCGGAACTCACGCCGGACTCATCGCGGGGCTCCACGGCAACTCGGCCGGCCTGCCAATAATCGGTATCAGTACTCGGGCCGAACGCGGGCCGCAAGAGGAAAAGATTCATGCTCTCGCCGGGCAGGCGGCGGAGTTGGCCGGTTGCTCTGTTCCCATTCCACGTGAGGCGGTGGTGGTGGTCGATGACTACGTTGGGCCCGGCTACTCCCTTCCTACCGATGAGATGGTTGAGGCGATCAGACTCTTCGCGCGGCTCGAGGGGATCCTTCTCGATCCCGTCTACACCGGCAAGACCGCCGCCGGGCTCATCGGCCTGGTGCGCAGCGGCCATTTTGATTCCGGTGAACGAGTCTTGTTCCTTCACACCGGTGGCGCGCCGGCGCTCTACGCGTATCAGGATGTGATTCTCGACTAGTGGCGAACCTCACGGTAGGCGTGTTGGGGGGAATGGGCCCCGACGCAACCCTTGACTTCTTCGCCAAACTGTTGGCTGCGACCCCCGCCGCACGCGATCAGGACCGGTTGCGGATAATCATCGACAACAACCCGAAGGTGCCCAATCGCAACGACGCGGTAGCAGGCCGGGGGCCCTCGTCTGCGCCGCTACTGGCCCAGATGGCGAGCGGACTCGAACGTGCAGGGGCCGAGCTCCTTGCCATGCCTTGCAACGCGGCGCACGCCTTTGCCGGCGACATCGAAGCGGCCGTAAACATTCCGCTCGTCAACATCATCGACGAGACGATCGAAGCAACCCTGCGACGAGTTCCCGGGATCGGGCGGGTAGGCGTGCTAGCGGCAGCAGGTTGTCTCGACGCCCGGCTCTACAGTGACGGCCTCGAAGCTCGCGGTATCGTCGCAATCGAGCCGCTGGCGCAACAGCGGGAGATTTTCATGGAGCTGCTTTACCGAATCAAGAGTGGTGACCTGGGCGGCGATGTGCGCGCACGGATGCTTGCACTGGCGGGAGAGTTCATCGACGCCGGAGCGAAAGTGATCATCGCCGGATGCACCGAGGTGCCGCTGGTGCTCGCCCAGAGCGACCTCCCCTGTCCACTCGTCAACTCCACCGATGTCCTCGTGCAGGCCACGGCCGACTATGCAACGGGCAAGCGATCGGTGAACGACCTGGGACGGGCCACTACCCCATGAGCGAGCCAAGGGGGAGAAGCAGTCAAAAGGTAGTCGTTTCCGAATTCCTGCATGAGGCCGCGCTGCAGCTGTTGGGCGCCGGCGGAGGTCTTCACTACGACCCGGAGCTTTACGCCAGACCCGACGAGTTGCGTGCCGCGCTCCAGGACGCTGGAGCCTTGCTGGTTCGAAATCAGACGAAGGTCACCCGATCGTTGCTCGAGGGTACGAGAGTCGCGGCAGTAGGCCGAGTAGGCGTGGGCCTCGACAACATCGAACTGCCGGCCGTACAACAGGCCGGAGTGACGGTCACCTGGGCGCCGGGCACCAATGCAACGAGCGTGGCCGAGTACGTGATCGGGTCGATGCTCTCCCTTGCTCGCAACTTCCTGGTCGCCTCGCCCAAGCTGCATGCGGGCGAATGGGATCGGCAGGCGGCAGTGGGCTTCGAGCTGCAGGGCAAGACTCTGGGAATCGTGGGGCTGGGCGATATAGGTGGCCGCGTTGCCCGGCGCGCCCAAGTCCTGGGGATGCGGATCGTCGCGAGCGATCCGTTGGTGGGTCCCAACTCGTCCGCGGTGCAGGAGTTCGGCGTCGAACTGTTGACCCTGGAAGAACTCCTCGCCGCCTCGGACGTAGTGTCGCTACACGCCCCGCTGCTGCCTTCGACGAGAGGAATGATCGGCCAGAGGGCACTGGCGTCGATGAAGCCGGTAGCATATCTCATCAACACCGCCAGAGGAGGGCTGGTTGACGAGTCGGCATTGGCCCAGGCGCTTAAGGCAGGGCAACTCGCCGGCGCGGCCTTGGATGTACGTGACCCCGAACCGCCGGGATCAAACGACCCGCTGGCCGGCTTGCCCAACGTCCTGCTCACGCCTCACATCGCCGGTGTCACCGAGGAGTCGACGAAGCGCGCCTGCCTGCATGTGGCAGAGGACGTGCTGCGGGTACTGGCTGGCGAGCGGCCATTGAGCGAAGTGCCGGCCGGTGCCGTGTAGGGACGGTCCCGAGGCAAGTTGAAAAGTGACAGATCCAAACACCAGCAGGAATTTGGCGGAGTCAGGCTACGTTGAACTGCCGAATCCTGTCGAGCTCGCCAGCCTCCGCCTGTGCCACCTCGTATAGGTCAGACCGGGCCTGAAGGTTCATCCAGAACCCAACCGAGTTTCCGAAAAACCTCGAAAGTCGAAGTGCGGAGCTAGGCGTAATTCCTCGGCGTCCATTTACTATCTCGTTTACTCGCTGATATGGAACTTGGATCGCGTCGGCAAGCTCACGCTGGCTCACATTCAGTGGCCCCAGGAAGTCTTCCAAGAGAACCTCTCCTGCGTGAGAGGGTTTGCGTTGAGTTGGAACTCGTACCACCTTCAGAACTCCCCTCTAATGCTAATGGTAGTCAACGATCTCTACCTCGCCCGGTCCATCCTCCAGCCATGTGAAGCAGATACGGTATCGCTCATTGATGCGGATGCTATGTTGCGCCGCCCGTTCACCCCTTAGAGCCTCAAGTCTGTTGCCCAGCGGTATTCGCAGGTCAGGAAGCGCCTCAGCGGAATCCAGGTGATCCAGTTTTCTCCCAGCTAGACGCCACAAGCGCTCGGGGCATGTTCTACGCGCGTTCTTTGTATTCTCGCCGTTGAAAACGTCCTCGGTCCCCTTTGACTTGAACGAACGTATCACCGATAGCATGATAGCACGGTTTCCATGCTATTTCCCGAAAGCCTAATCAGAGTCCACCCGAGTTGACCGACCCGCGACGCATTGCGTCGCAATCCTTGACCATTTAGACGCAAAGCGCTAGGATTGCCGGTACAACCCCATTCGTAAGGAGTGTTCGCCAGTGCAGCCGGCCCCGTACGAACAGCTCGATACGACCGACCGTTTGATCGTAGATTTCCTCCGTCGAGACGGCCGCATGCCCTATCGGGAGATCGCTCGTCGCATCGGCGTTTCGGAGAGCATGGTGCGCAAGCGGGTCAACCGGTTGCTCGAGGGCGGCTGGATGCGCATCCTGGCGATCAGCGATCCACTGCAGTTGGGGGTTCCGATCCTCGCCACCACCTACCTCAAGGTAAGCCCTTGGGCGGTGGAGGAGGTAACCGACAGCATCACCCGCTCACGGGCGGTGCGCTATGTAGCCGTGGGCGTCGGCTCCTACAATGTAGTTGTAGAGTCGCTGCACGCGAATAACTCCGAGCTCCACCATTTTATTCAGCAGGAGTTGGGATTGGAGGGGATAATCAGCAGCGAGACGATGCAAGTGGTAGCCATCAAGAAGAGCGTGTGGGATTGGGAAATCCCCAGTTCACCGCGCTCGAACCCCGCCACTCACGGATCGGAGACTAAATGACCCGTCACCTTCAAAGACCGCTGATCGTGCTATTGCTGCTGACCCTTTTCGGAGTCTCGGCCGCCCAGCAGCAAGGCGGCACTCTCACAGCAGCCTGGGCACAGGATCCGGTGGGGTTAGACCCTCACATCACCAGCGCCTACTCCAGCTTCCAGATTCTGGAAAACGTGCTCGACACGCTCGTCACGCTCGACGCCGAGCAAAACGTGGTGCCCTCGCTCGCCGAGTCGTGGGAGTCCTCGGAGGACGGTCTACAGTGGACCTTCCACCTCCGTGACGGGCTCGTGTTCTCCAACGGGCGTCAGATGACCGCCGAAGACGTTGTCTATACCTTTGAGCGAATGCTGGATCCCGAAACCGGCTCAGGCAACGCCTACCTGCTCGCCGGTGTCACCGACGTCGAAGCACCCGATGAAGACACGGTCGTGCTCACCCTCGACGCACCCAACGTCGCGCTCCTAGGTCACCTGGCGGTCAACAAGTCGGTCGGCATCATCGCCCGTGAGAGTGTCGAGGACGACACGATCAATACCCGACCGATAGGGACCGGGCCGTTCCAGATCGTCGATTTCCAGCCGGGCAACTTGGTAAGGCTCGAGCGCAACGAACACTATTGGCAAGACGGCCTCCCCTACCTCGACGCCATCGACATTCAGATACTTCCCGATGAGTCGGTACGGCGTACCGCGCTGGTCTCCGGCGACGTCGACTGGGCGATAAGCGTTCCGGCGCAGAGCGTCGAGGAGTTGCGCAACGACGACGACGTCATAGTCGACGAAACCACCGCCGGGGCCTACTGGTATATCGGCGTCAACACCGAGAGCGAACCGCTCGACGATCCTGCCGTTCGACAGGCGCTCGCCTACGCCCTGCAACGCGACAACATTGTGCAGGCCGCGACCTTCGGCGTTGCCGAGCCTACCCAGGACCCGATCCCTTCGTCGAGCGCCTGGGCCTTCGAGTACGCACCCTACGACTACGATCCGGAGCGGGCGAGGCAGCTCCTCGAGGAGGCCGGCGTAGGTGACGGCTTCGAGCTGGAGATCATGCCCACCACTCAGTACGAGGAGTCGATCCGCATCGCTCAGGTGATGCAGCAGAACCTTGCCGACGTCGGCGTGACCGCCAACATCCGCACCCTCGAATGGGCCCAGTGGCTCGAAGAGCAGGGCGCCGGCAACTACGACACCTTTGTGTGCTCGTGGAACGGTCTTGTGGACCCGGACGACTACTTCTACGCCCAGCACAAGACGGGCGAGGTTTTCAACTTCACCGGTTACAGCAACGAGAGCGTGGACGAGCTGCTCGAGGAGGGACGGGCTACTCAAGACTTCGTCGAACGCCTTCCCATCTATGAGCAGATAAACCGGGCCATCGTCGATGAGGCCCCCTACATCTACCTATACAACCCGCTCAACATTCACGCCTACCGCCCCTACGTGGAGGGCTTCGAGGCGCGCCCCGATCAGGCGGTGCGCTTCACGGAGACCTGGCTCGACAACTGATCTGTTGCGTCCGGGCGGCCATCAAGTCGTCCGGTCGCTTGATCTTCGGTCCTCATGAGCCTCCGCTATCTCATGCAACGCCTTGGCAGCCTGCTTCTGGTGCTGTTCGGCGTATCTATCTTGACCTTCGCCATCGTTCCGCTCATCCCGGGCAGTCCGGCGCGGGTGCGCCTGGGCGTCCAGGCCACGCCCGAGAACGTCGCCGCCGTCGAGCAGCAGCTGGGGCTCGATAGGCCGCTGCCGGTTCAGTACTTCGACTGGCTGGGCGGCATAGTGCTGCGGGGTGACTTCGGGGAGAGCCTCATCACCGGCCAATCCATCACCGCAGAGGTCGCCCGCCGGCTGCCCGCCACACTCACCTTGGCATTCGCCGCGCTCCTGGTGGGGCTACTGATAGCGCTGCCCGCCGGAATTATTTCGGCGCTCAAGCCGGGAGGCAGGCGCGATCTCACTGTTTCCCTGCTAAGCCAAGTGGGCGTCTCGATACCCGATTTCTGGATGGGCATCCTGCTGATCCTGCTGTTCGCCGAAACGCTCGGATGGCTCCCCTCCAGTCGCTACGCGCCACTAAGTGAAGGAGTGGGCCCCTTCCTCAGTCATATAGTGCTGCCCGCCGCTACGGTGGGGATCATCAGCGGCTCGATAATGGCGCGCTTCGTGCGCAGCGCGATGCTCGAGGTCTTGCGCAACGACTACGTTCGCACCGCCCGCGCCAAGGGGCTGCGCGAGGGCCGGATTCTGATTAAGCACGTGCTTCGCAACGCCGCCATCTCGGTGGTGACGATCGTGGGACTACAGATGGCGACCCTCTTCTCGGCGGTGGTGGTAGTGGAGATCATCTTCGCCTGGCCGGGGTTGGGATCGATGGCGCTAAACGCCACCTTACAGCGCGACTACCCGCTGCTTCAGGCAGCCGTGCTCACCTCTGCAGCCGCTTTCGTGGTGATAAATCTTCTCACCGACCTCTCCTACGTGCTGCTGGACCCGAGCGTGGAATATGTCTGAGAAGAGTGCCGGCGGCGCGCCCCCGGAATCAGCTCGGCCGCGCGAAATGCGGGACGTCGAGCGCTTCCTGCGTCGTTTCCTCCATCATCGCCTGGCCATGGCGGGAAGTCTGATCGTGCTTCTGCTGGTCCTCACCGCACTCTTTGGGGCCGCGCTGGCGCCCTACGACTACCAGACCATGGACTTCACCGCTCAGTTCGCTGCGCCCAGCCTTGCCCACCCGTTCGGAACCGATGAGTTCGGACGCGACGTCTTCACCCGCGTTCTCCACGGTGCGGCGGTCTCGATGCAGGTAGCGCTCATCGCTGTGGGTATCTCCGGAACCGTGGGCGTGCTACTGGGCGTGCTGGCCGGCTTCCTCGGGGGCTGGCTGGACGAATTGATCATGCGCTTCATGGACATCCTCTTCGCCTTCCCGGCGGTGCTGCTGGCGATCACCATCATGGCGATCCTGGGACGCGGGGTGGGAAACGCAATGATTGCCATAGCTATCGTCTATATACCTATCTTTGCCAGAGTGACGCGCGGAGCCGTGATTGGCGTCAGGGGCCGAGAGTTCGTAACCGCTGCCAGGGCCCTGGGCCTCGCTCCAGGTGGAATCATGCTCCGCCACGTCTTCCCCAACTCCACCGGGCCGATAATCGTGCAAACCTCGCTCAGCCTGGCGTTCGCGATCCTAGCCGAGGCTGCGCTGTCGTTCTTCGGCCTGGGAACCCAGCCGCCCGATCCCTCCTGGGGCCGGATGCTGGCAGAAGGCCGCTCCTACCTGGCGCAAGCCCCGTGGATGGGAATATTCCCCGGTCTGGCGATAATGATTTCGGTAATGGGCTTCAACCTGTTGGGCGACGGTCTCCGCGACCTGCTGGACCCGCGGTTGAGGTGAGCGCCGTTTCCAATCTTGGAAGCGAGATGAGCGGCTCGACTACGGTTCCGGCAGCGGTTCCGACTGCGGTTCCGACTGCGGTTCCGACTGCAGTCGGACGTCAGTTCACTACCGCCCGCCTCGCCTTGGCGCTGGCGCTGCTCTCGGGCGGCGGCTTGCTGTTCGAGATCGCGCTCACCCGCCTACTTTCCGTCCTCTACTTCTCGACTTTCAGCTACCTCGTACTCTCGACCGCGGTCCTGGGCATTGCCGCCGGGGCCGCCCTGGCTGCCCTGCTTCCTGCTGCTCGCCTTCCGCACCTATGGCCGTTGTGGGCGGCGCTGGCCGGGTCGAGCGGTCTGGCCCTCACGCTCTACGGAGTTACCGTGGCAGGAGAAGCGGGCCGGCTGCTACTCCTGCCACTGACCGCGCTCCCCTATCTGTTCCTGGGGCTCGCGCTGGCGGGTATCTTCGCCGGGGGGGGGGGCTCGAGCCCGCGCCTCTATCTAGCCGACCTGACCGGCGCAGGCCTAGGGGCTGTAGCTGCGGTTCCGATTCTCGACACAGTCGGCGGTCCTGGTGGAATGCTTACCGCGGCGCTCGCCTCGCTCTTGGCAGGGTTTCTGCTGGCACCGCGTTCGATCGTTGGAATTACGGCCGCCGCCGTTGGGGTTGCCGCCATGGCGCTCTACCTAGGCGGTACTCTCTCCAACGGCAGTATCGCCACCATCGAACTTCGGTCGCTGGCCACCCCCAAGCCCATCAGGGAGGCGTTGCGCGCCGGCGGGGAGATAGTCGCCAGCCGCTGGGACGCCTTCGCGAGAACCGACCTGGTGTACTTCGACGAGTTGGACCGCTACCTCATCTATCTCGACGGTGGCGCCACCTCGCTCGTCCCCAACGCCAGCTCCCCCGAGTCGTGGCGACGGGACGTGGGCGCGCTTGCCTTCGCCGTCGATCCTCCCGAGAGCGTGTTCCTTATCGGTCCCGGTGGCGGCCTCGATATCGCCCTGTCGCGTTCGTTCGCCGCGGCCGAGATCACAGCGGCCGAGATCAACCGCGCAGCGGTCGAGTTGACGAGAGAGCTTAAGGAGCACGCAGGTGACCTCTATGGCTCCGGCACCCAACTGCTGATAGACGACGGTCGCAGCGCCTTGCGCCGGTTGGGCGGCCGCTACGATCTGATCCTCCTCTCCCAGGTGGTGAGCGGTGCGGCCGAGGCGCGCGGCCTGGCCCTGGTGGAAAATGGCCTGTACACCACAGAAGCGTTCACTACCTATCTGGATCACCTCTCTCCGGAGGGCCGAATTGCCCTCAAGCTGTACGACGAACTCACCCTTACCCGCGCGATGGTTACCGCCATCACTGCCGTTTCGGAGCCTGGTGTTACCCCGGCGGCGGCCGCCCGCCATCTGTTCGCCGTGCTCGACACTCGCGCCGATCCGGCCGTGCCACTGCTGATAGTCAACGGCGCACCGCTAAGCGATGAAGAGGCGATCAGGTGGGCGAGGGAGGCCGAAGGACGAGGCCTCGCCCTGCTGTACGTGCCGGGACTGCTTGCCCCGCCGGCGCTCGGCGAGCTGGTGGAGGGCCGGGTGGGGCTCGAGGCGATAACCGGAGGCACCGAAGTCGACCTGAGCGCGACAACCGACGAACGGCCGTTCTTCTACCAGTTCGAGCATGGCTTACCACGAGCGCTGCGGCCGTTGGCGTGGGGCGTGGCAGCTCTGCTTGGAGCCGTGCTGGTGGCCGCGACCTGGTGGCGCTTGCGACGAGGACACGAGGTGCGGCTAGCCCCCCTCTTGGTCGCTGCTCTTGGGGTGGGCTTCATGCTGCTGGAAATAGGCGTACTGCAGCGCGCCCAACTCCTTATCGGCCACCCGGCGCTCACACTCGCTACCGTCCTGGCGGCCCTGCTGTTGGGTGCTGCAGTAGGCTCGGGGCTCGCCGGCCGCTGCCCGTTGGGTCGTGAGTACGTCTGGATGGCCGTTGCCGGCTTGCTCGCGGCTCTGCTGGCCATCGGCTGGTCGGCATTCTGGCCCACTGTGGCGCACCTGACTCGGAGCCTTCCACCACAAGGCGCGGCGCTTGCTACGGCCGTCACGGTGGCGCCGCTTGCGGTCGTGCTGGGATTTCCCTTCCCGCTGCTCTTGCGTACGCTCGGACGCCAGGGCTCAGGCGAGGTGGCCACCGCCTGGACAATCAACGGAATTGCCTCGGTTGCCGGGGCGATAGCGGCTACCGCTCTGGCGATCGCATGGGGCTTCGATTCGGTCACCTGGGCGGCCGTTCTCTGTTACTCGCTTGCAGCCTTACTTTCCTGTTTCGTGGCCGCCCACAAGTAAGCTTGCCGGCCGTGCACGTAGATGGAGCCTTCCGATCGCTTCATTGGCCTTGTAACGACGAACCCTCCTCGAGCGACCTCTGGACCGCCAGGCACAACTCCACCGCCGCGCAGCCGTCCTCCCCCGTGGCCGCCGATGACCCGTTGCCCTCGACCGCGGCCAGAAATGCGCGGGTTTGCCGGTGAACGTCGAAAGCGTGACCGGTCTCCCGCGTCACGGCAACGCTCTCCGTCCCCTTGGGGCCATGCAGGCTCAGGCTCACCACCGGCTCGGGGTCCATGTCCATTTTCCCGCGCCAGGAGGCGCGCAGGGAGCCCTCCTCCCCCACCAGCATCAGCGTTATTTGATGCCCGAAGGCGGCGATGGAGCGAGTAACCCAGGAGCGAGCGCCCGACTCATGCTCGAGCCGCACTTCTAGGTTCTCCCATTGCCCCTCGCGGCCCGTGCGACTGTTACCCCAAGCCTGCAAACCGGCCACCGGCCCCAGGTACCAGCGAGCCAAATCGAGATAGTGGCGTGTCAGGATCGAATACGGCCACCACCCGAGCTCCCGCCTCCCGCCAGTGAGTGGCGTGGACGCGCCCCCATCTCGCCCGCACCCACGACCAGTACTCCAAGCCCACTCTCGCTCAACCTTTGTACCTGGTGTGCCATCCGCGCCCGCCTCCCTCGAGCAGAGGTTCACCACGAAAGCGTCGGTGAGCCGCCCAGGGCAGAGCGCCATCGGCTAGAGCGGAGATCGAACGGAAGAAGGGCAGCGACTCCTTCTCGAGCCGTTCGCGCATCCCCTGCATGTCGGGGTAGCTGTCCAAAGCCTCGAACCATACTGCGCGACCCGCCAGGAAGCCGCTCGCGCCGGCCAGCGTGGCGAGTTCGATGTTGAGCGCAAACTCGCGTTGCCTCACGCCCGCGGAAAGCAGTACCCAGGGGACCGGCGAGACCTCGTCCAACTCCCGCAAATAGCCCTCAACCTCGCTCAAGTCGTAGGCCGGCCGACGCTCGACCCGGTCGAAGGCGCCACGGGCGAACTCCCGGGTGTGCTTGAAATCCGCAGGAAACTCCAGCTTGAACAGGTCGACGGCGAAGCGGGCTTGGGCGAAGCGGCGCAGTGAAGCCAGCACTCGCTGCGGCTTTGCGCGCGCATACTCCCAGCTATCGACCTGCTCATCGCCTTTCGGGTAGATCAGAAGCTCGAGGATGAAGGGTATGTCGTGCTCGCGGCAGGCTGCGCCTACCCCTTCCACGAAGGCGTCCTGATGCTCGGCGGCTTCTGGGGAAAGGTCGGGCCGGTGGTAGGCGAGAACCTTTACGCCGGCTGCCCCGCTCCTCTTGATCTTGGCGACGCTCCACCCTTCGATAGGAACCGAGTAGCGTTCCCCGGCACGCTTCTCGAAGGCGTAATCCTCCAACGTCGAAATGAGACCTACCCGGCCCGGGATGAACGGAAGTGCGTCGGGATGCGCCCAGATAGGGTCGACCAGGATCGCGCTCGAATGAGGGGCGAGTGCTTCTACCAGAAGCGACTTCACCGCAGCGATCTCGTCGTCGCGGACCTCTTCCATCTTGCGCCGGCCATGGCGCGCCAACGCATTGAACAACGGCGGTCGCTGATCCACGGCGACCATCTTGAAGCGTCCCTGGTCATCGGCCAGCATCTGTAAGCTGCGGAACTTCCCGGCGCTCAGGTAGCTGTTCGGCTCACTCATCGACTCTCCCTCTTCCTCTACGCGTTCCTTCTGCTTTAAGCCTGATCGGGCGTCCCCTGCAATGAACGTTGCTCGAGCAGGCGGGCGACTTGGGCGCCATCGGGGATCGCCGAGCGGCCGAGGCCGGTACACGAAAGGGCGGCAGTCACCAGCGCGTAGGCGGAACACTCGTCGGCTTCCCAGCCGCAGGCCAGTGCGAACGCGTAGGCGCCGTGGAAAACATCGCCCGCACCGGTAGTGTCGACGACGTCGACGGGTAGGGCCGGCAGGTGACGAAGGCCTTTACCTGTATCGTAGAGATACCCCTCGGGTCCTAGTGTGACGCCCACGTGCTGCTCGGACCGCCAACGCATGGCGCCCAGAGCGGCCTCCGGGTCGTGACGTCCCAGTACCTCGGCGGCGCACTCCTCCGAGGCGATCATTACGTCCAGCTTCTCGCTCAGCTCCCAGTAGCGGGCGTTGCCGAGGTCGCCCACCGTGGGCACAGCTCGAGCGTTGGCCCACTCCAGGGCGGCCTCGCACAGGCGCGGATGGCGGAAGTCCACCAGCACCGCACCCACCCGCTCCGGCTGCACGACCGGCGGCGAATCCCGCAGGCCGTCACCACGATAGGGGAAAATATAGCGCTCGCCATCGGGCGCTACCAGCACCGAACTCACCCAGGACGTCGCACCGTGAATCATTTGCACGCCGCTAGTGTCCACCCCAAAGTGGTGCAGCTCGTCGAGGGCGAACTTTCCCGCAGGATCATCGCCGTGCAGAGCCCACAGCTGCGCCTTGCCTCCAAGCCGGGCGACGGTCACGGCAGCGGTCGCGGCCGGGCCGCCGCCCTGAATTCGGTAAGCGCTCGCGTCGGTACGCGATTGTCGGGGTGGAAAGGCATCTACCTGCCAGATGTGATCGACGCAGGAGAGGCCGGCGCACAAAACAACGGGCCCGCCGGCGGTCATCGTAGGAGCCGCCTTGGCGGCGATGGTAACGGGCTGATTCGACACGGTCGAGGCTACGATACCAGCACCCGAGGTCGCCGACTACCACCCAAACAGTTCCTGGCTAACGTGCTGGACAAACGCCTACCACACCAGTTCGCCTTTGGCCAAGGTGAGCTGACCGACGGCATCAGGGAGATGTGCGTCTGGCTGGGTGCCGGAGTACTTCCGCTGGACGCCGGCCGCAGCAGCCTTTAGCTTCGGGTCAGGGCAACCGGATCGTTAGGGGCTGTTCTGTGGTTCGTACTCCAGGCCCACTCCGCGATCCAGCAAGGTCTGGATGTCTGCCTCCACCGCCGGGTCTTCGAGATCGAGAAGGTTCTCGGCTATGGCAGCCTAGACTGAGGCCGGAGGATTCATGAACCAACTGGAGAGTCATGAGTACGACGACGATGAACACACACTGCTGATGGATGCGGCCGCTACGGTGCTGCTGGCGACGGTCGCTGCCGACCGCTCCGGGCCGGTCGCCTACTTTGCCGAGATGACCGCCGCCGGAACGTTCCTCTACGAAGCACGGGAGCGGTACCCCAACAACCCACTCGTGCAAGAGCTGTACCGGCGCCATGAAGAGAGTGAGGTGGCTGTCGACGACGAGCAGTCCAGCAGCCAGGTAACGAAGGAAACCCTCCAGCGCGACATCGACAGGGTAGGTTCGATTTTACGACGGGATGAGCATGGATTGGAGTTCCGCCGCTTCCTGTTCGAACTGGCCGAAAGAGTGGCTAAGGCATCCAGAGCAGGGTGGTTCGGCCCACGAATCTCGGAGGGCGAGGCGATCTTCCTGACCGACCTGCGCCAAAGGCTGGGTCTGCCGGCGGAATGATGTCGGACGACGACTTTGACGATCGCGTCAATGACGATCGCGCAAACGACTCCGGCGACCTCGACGACCGCGGCACGAATGGCACCTACTTCGACGATCGCGGCTTGGATGGCGCCGACTTCGACGACGAAGGTGAGAGCTTTGGCGGGCGCAAGGATCGTCGCCGACCCAAGGGCGCGCGCCACCGCAAGGAGTTATTGAGCGAGTCCTCGGCCGACGCGAACTCACCCTTTACCGACGCCGGGCTAAGAGCCCTTCACGCTCGCGGCACACTTACCGAACTGGGGCGTCAGGTGCGGGGTGGAAAGGAAGCCACCGTGTACCGGGCCGCTGGGACCGAGGGGCCGCTGGCGGCGAAGGTCTACAGCGACTCGGAGGTTCGTAGCTTTCAGGCGGATAACGCCTATCTGGTGGGCCGGCACGTTAGCGACCGGAGGATTCGTAAGATGCTCGGCGACGCCAAACGCCGTGGTTTATCCCCAGAGCTTGCCCACTGGGTATTCCATGAGTACCGGATGCTGTGGAAGCTGAACGAGGCCGGCTTTCCCGTCCCCCGCCCCGCTGTAGGTCCCGACCCTGCCGAGATGGTCGAAGCGGGCCGCGTCGTGCTCATGGACTGGGTCGGTGACGAGGAGCCGGCGCCACGTTTGGCCGATGTTCAGTTGGAGCCGAGTGAAGCGGAGGCGGCCTGGCAACAGGCCTGCGAGCTGCTCATCGAACTACTGAAGCTCGGTCTCGTACACGGCGACCTGTCCACCTTCAACCTCCTGTGGTGGCAACGGAAGTTGGTACTGATCGATCTTCCGCAGGTAGTTGAGATCGACCGCAACAAACATGCCGGCGACCTGCTCGATCGCGACGCCCGCTCGTTGTGCTCGTCGTTTCGCAGTTTTGGTATCGACCAAGACCCGGCGCAACTGCTGCTGCGAGCTCGCCAGGCAGCCGGCTACCCCCCCTCCGGAAGACTTTCGCACTGACTTCCTCGTTATCTCACCTGTCCCAACATGCCGGCGATGAACCAGCGCCGGAACACCAACAGGAGCAGGATTGGCGGTAGTACTCCCAGGGTGCCGAAGGACATCAGCGGTCCCCACTGCGTGCCCCATGCCCCCAGGGAGGCGAGAATCCCCATCGGTATCACCCGTTGATCCGGCGACGAGATAATCGCATACGCATAGAGGTAGTTGTTCCAGGTTTGCACGAAGACGAACGCGGCCACCGCGAACAGGCCGGTCGCTGTGAGTGGAATGGTGATACGGGCCATCACCCCGAGACGGGAAGCGCCATCTATCATCGCAGCTTCCTCCACTGCATCGGGAACCGCGAGCATGAACCCGCGCGTCATCCACACTGCGAAGGGGAGGTTGAACACCAGATTCAGCACCACCAGGCCGCTCAACGTATTGAGCAGATCCAGACGGTACATATAGCTGATCAGGGGCGTGAGAACTGCGATGGCCGGGAGTAACGGGAGTAGCAGGAAGAGTATGCCAAAGCGCCGTCCACTGAAGCGCAGCTTCGCAAGCGCATAAGCTGCCGGCAGGCCGATGAGCAACACCGCCGCGACCGTGCCGAGCGAAACGACCAGGCTGTTGCGGGTGTAACGATAGAAAATTTCCTGCGACAACAGATACCGGTAATGCTCGAAGGTGATGCGGGGCAGCCAACTGGCGTCTCGCGCCTCGGCGAACGACGTGCGAACGCCCCAGTAGATGGGAAACAGCACAAGGAACGCTATGACCGCGAAGCCCAACCAGTGCAGCGGCTTCACGGGTTCTCCTCCTTCATTAGCCGAACATAGAGCAGCATGACCGCCAGTCCCAGTAGGAGCAGCGCGATGCTGATTGCCGAAGCCAAGCCCAGGTTCAGGTTGCGGAAGGCTTCCTGCATCAGTCTGACGGCGAGTACCTCGGTTCGATGACCGGGTCCGCCACCGGTGAGAGCGAACACGCCCTCGGCATCCTGGAGCGTGAAGGCGGTGATAACCAGCGCGGTGATGAACAGTTGCGTCTGGGTTAGTGGCAGAGTGACGTGCCGGAAGAGGCGCCAGCCGCTGGCACCATCAATGCTTGCCGCGTCATAGATCTCCCGTGGAATCGCCGCCATGCCCGCGGCCAGGAACAGCATCACCAGGGGGAACGATCTCCAAGCGGCATGGAGGACGATGGTCAGCATCGCAAGAGAGGGATCGATCATGAAGTATTGCGGCTCCCCGGTGATCGCCGTGAAGAGGGCCGCGACCGGGCCGGTAACCGGATCGACGAGCGACCGGAAGATCAGCGCCGTAACAATCGTTGTCATGATCCAGGGGAGCAGGAATACCGTTCGGAAGAGATTCGCCACCGGGCTACCGGAGGTGATGAGGAGAGCCGCCAGGTATCCCAGCGGTATCGACAGCGCCAGGACGCCACCAAGATAGGTGAGCGAGTAGCGCAGGTTTTGCAGAAAGCGCGATTGAGACAGCAGCAGCTGGTAGTTGTCGAGACCGATGAAGGTGCGCTCACCGCTGAGCGTGACCTGCTGGAAGCTCATCACCACCGCGTCGAATACCGGCAGTGCTACGAAAGCAAATAAGATCGCCAGTGCGGGCAACAGAAAGAGGTAGCCCAGGGCGCTCTTGCGTAGGGCACGCATGCGTCCGCCGCCGGGAAGCAAGCGCTCCCGGGCGGCGGGCGGCGCCGGGCGGGACCCTGGTAAGGGACCCATCCCAGCTCTCCGATCGCTATTCTCCTCCGTAGGCTGCGTTGAACCCGTCCTCCGCGCGCCCAAGCGTTTCCTCTATCGGCGCCTCTTGCAAAAGGATTTCGGACAAAGCGACGGTAATCGTGTCGGCCAACTCACCATAGTGAATGGTGGGCGGCATCGACCTTCCGTTCTGAGCCGCTTCGAACCAAGCGCTGTAGAAGTCGGAGTCGTACTCGTCCCGCTCCCAGGTAGCGCTACGGGCGGGCAGGCCGGCATCTGCGAACTCCTCGAGCGTGCCCTCACGCAGCAACGTTTCGAGATAGCGTGCCGCTTCATCCTGCTGCTCGCTCAGTGAATGAACAGACACGGTCCAGGCGTTACTGAACTGAGCCTTGCCGTCAGTCGGGGTCACGAATACGCTTGCCGTGGAGGAAGCGCAGTCGACCGTGGCCGGCCAGCATCCGCTTGCCATGCCGGCATCCTCGAGTGCGGCGATCCAGTAGGAGCCGTATCCCCATGTCATCGCGAACTGCCCGTCCAACAGCCCATTGAGCACCACGGCGTCGTAGTTGCCGCCAACGACCCAGGGTGGCGTGACCTCGTAGGTGTGGATGAGGTCGTAGAGGAACTGGGCCGCCTCGACCCCAGCCTCGGAAGCGAAGGTAGCCTCGCCCGTTTCGGAGTCCCAGAGTTGGCCACCGAAGTGCCACAGCAAAGGTGCGAAGGTAACCTCTACGGTGGCGCGCTGCGGTCCGACGTATATCCCCAGCCCCCAAACGTCCGGCTGGCCGTCGCCATCGTTGTCGGTGGTAAGCGCCTGTGCCGCCTCCACAAGCTCGTCCAGCGTTTCAGGTACTCCGCTTACGCCTTGCTCCTCGAACATGTCGCTGCGGTAGGCGACCAAGCGAGTGTGGATTCCGGTCGGGATCCCGAGTGGGTAGGCGTCCCATACCGGGCTCCAATTGAACTGCTCGACTTCCTCCTGCGGCCACTGTTCGACGTACGGCGAGAGATCGAGGAGACTTCCTGCCGCGGCGTGCTGAGCCATCAACTGCGGCGAAGTGAAGGTGACATCATGGGGAATACCTGCCCGGGTGTCGATAATCATGCGCTCGTCGATTTCGTCCCAGGCGTACAGTTCGTACTCCACGGAGGTGCCCTGCCCCTCGCGTTCGAACACCTCGTTGACCCCCTCGAGCCACTCCAGGCTTTGTTCCAGGTGGACCCCACCGAGTGGATCGAAATAGTGCGCAACCTTGAGTGCATCGTTCTGGGCAGAGTTCTGGGCAGAACCAAACGCAGCTCCGCCGATAAGGGCGATCGTCAGGAAAATCTTCACGCTTGCTACCTCCTTCGGGACCCCGCTGTTACTCCCCGTGCCTCGTCAAAGTGTTGAGACTCGCAAATGAGCCTAGGAGCTTGTGTGCGTAATGCCAACTCGCTTTTTGCTGAGGTTGCTGGGTA
>JBBDRD010000045.1:0-17965 GCA_040905665.1 Trueperaceae bacterium | reverse complement strand
GCTGCATGACGCAGTATAACACGCTGAAACCGCCTAGCGTGAACACGCCCTAGCTACTAGAAACAGCACGAACAGGGAAATAAATGAAGCCAGAACCAGCTTCCTCACTCCCCCTACTGAGTTTGGCTTGTCACGAATGACCATATGCAACTCCAGGTTATGCAGATTCGACCTGACGAGGATCATAGCGCCAGAGCCGGGCCTTTGGCCGAGCCAAGAAGATGGCTTGCTAATACATGACGGATCTGCCAATCGGTACCCCCTTTCCATGCCGGGGTGATTAGGTAGATTCACTTCGTGCTGTATTTATGATTATAAGCGCTTACTCATGCGCGCGGTC
Source organism: Trueperaceae bacterium (assembly GCA_040905665.1). Classification (GTDB taxonomy): domain Bacteria; phylum Deinococcota; class Deinococci; order Deinococcales; family Trueperaceae; genus DASVCN01. The sequence continues at coordinate 17,625 of JBBDRD010000045.1, read as the reverse complement.
AAGCTAGCGGCTAGACGCCGAGCAGCCGACTGGGCGCCTACGGTGCTGTTCGAGCATGAAAAGACACGGGCCCAAGTCGGCTTGCCCTAGAAACCTTCGCCCGCCGTGGACGAGGCCGGCGGAGGTGTCGGCAAATCTGCGAGCACGTGCATCTCGTCCTTGAGTTTCTCGTAGCTGCGCAGGTAAACATCGAAATACCGGCTGTATATCTCGTGATTCTCGAGGTCCGGCTCGACAATCTTGTCGCTAACGATCCACTGGTTCGAGAGTGTGTCGAAATCGTCGAAGACTCCCACGCCCACTCCGGCGAGGTATGCGTCCCCGAACGAAGCTCCGATCGTCGTAGCCGGAACAAACAGCGGCCTTCCGATGCAGTCGGCGATTATCTGAAGCCAGAGAGCGTTCTTTGTACCTCCGCCCACGGCAATGAGCCGCCGTGGAGAGGCACCGATCGAGTCCATGACCTCCAGGTTGTGCCGGATGGCGTAGGCAACACCTTCCAGGAGCGCACGGTAGAGGTGCCCCCTGCTGTGTGAGAGGGTAAGGCCCAGGATGAGGCCGCGTGCTCTTACGTCATTGATCGGTGCTCGTTCGCCGCTGAAGTAGGGCAGTACGACAAGGCCCGAGCTCCCAACGGGGACCTCGGAAGCCTGTTCTGCCAACGCCTGATAGGCATTCGTGCCACCGCTGTCTTCAGCCGTTTTCTCGCTGTGACCGAAATTGTCCTTGAACCACCGGGTGAGCGCGGCCGAGGTGGCCATCCCTGCGCTCAGGGCGAAAGTGTTCGGCACCAGGAAGCGCGCCGACCATAGGCCGCTATGTTGCCTCCTCTCGTTCAGTATCTGCGTAATAAAGGCAGTGGTGCCTAACATAAGCATAGTCTCACCGTCTGCCGTGGCGCCGATGCTGATCGCTTCCGCCGCAGCATCGACGGTTCCGGCTATTACCGGAGTGCCCGGCGCCAAGCCGGTTTCTGCCGCGGCTATCTCGGTTACCGTGCCAACTATGTCGGTGGCGCCGTGCAGCGTCGGCAGCAGTTCCAGCGGGCAAATCGGTTCCGCCATGGCTGGGTTCCAACGCTGGTTGTCGACGTCGAAGAGTGGGGCGAATCCCTGCGCGGAGTAAGAGTCGATGATGAAGTTGCCGGTGAGCTTGAGGCACAGATAGGACGACGCTGTAAGAACCTTATGGGTACGTTCGAACAACTCCGGTTCATTCTTTCGAAACCAGAGGATCTTGGGACCAACCGAGTTGGCCGAGAGCGGACTTCCGGAGTGGGTGACGATCTCATCGCTGCCGAACAGCTCAGTTAGTTCCTTCACCTCTCGGTGGGCGCGGGTGTCGATGCCATAGAGAACGCTCGCCCTGAGCGGATAACCCTGAACGTCGACCGGGAGCATCGTGATACCTATCGCACTACAGCCCACCCCGGCTACCTCCTTCGGATCGACACCATCTGACGCACAGAGCTTCTGGGCAATCTGCTTGAAGCTATTCCACCAGATGGCGTCGGCGTCGTGCTCCGCCCAGCCCGGCTTGGGAATGCTGAGTTCGTACTCGACGGTATGTGACGCTCTGACAGTTCCATTCGGGTGGACGAGTACACCCTTTGCACTGTAGGTTCCAATATCGATACCCAGCAGGTACTTCTTCGCTGACATGGAATCTCCTCGACCTTCTATGCGATTAATTTGCTCCTAAGTCGGAAGCGCCTCGGGCTGGACCAGGCCGAGACCTGCCCCAACTGCTTCCCGCAAGGCACCTTCTATGCGCGATGCTGTCCACTATTGCTCACGCATTTTCATATTCGAGTAAGATTGTAACAGGAGACGAAAGTGCTACCGGATCGACGAAGAAAGCAACTTCTCGACATTCTTACGAACAACGGTGGCTCCGCCGTAGACTCGCTTGTGAAAGCCTTTAACGTGTCCCCCGCGACCGTCCGGCGTGACCTACAGTTACTCGAACGCTATGGACACATCAAACGGATTCACGGTGGCGCGACTCTTCCCTACCAGAGCCCAGCCTTCTTCCCACTCGCCGAAGGCAAGGCCCGTGAGTACATGGAGGAGAAGCAGGCGATCGCAAGGGCCGTGAGCGAGCGGGTCACCAACGGTGAAGTGATTATCCTGGACTCTGGCTCTACCGCACTCGCAGTCGCCAAGGCTCTGAAGTCGAAGCGCAACCTCACTGTCATCAGCACCGACTTGAAGATTGCTCTGGAGCTGTCCAACGTCCCGCGCTTCAACGTCGTATCGGTCGGCGGCACGGTGATCCCCGGCGTCTACAACGTAGGTGGAGTAATCGCAGAGAACACACTGCGCTCCTTGCACGCCAGTCATGCGTTCGTCGGCGCGGACGGTATCGACCTCAAGGGCGGCATGACGAGTTCTCGTATACTCCAGGTGCCAATAAAGCGTCTGGTGATGGCCTGTAGTCGGAAGGTGACGCTCATAGCCGACCACAACAAGTTCGGCCGAGTGCATCTGATGAAGGTAGCCGCAATGAGCGAATTCGATGACATCATTACCGACGACGGACTCGATCCGAGTCACGCGAACTCCTACCAGGAGGCAGGCGTTGATCTGACGCTCGCACCGCTACAGTTGGAGAGGCCGGCTAAGTCGCATCGCGCGCAGTAGCGTAGGTGCGATTGACGTGAGCACCTCGACTTGCTGGTCGCCCTCGACACCGACCGCGACCAGCAAGTCTTCGGGTACTGGGCACTCAGTCTTGCATTTCATGGCATATGCTGGACGTCGTTGACACGGCTTAGCCGCCTGCACTACAATCCACAATAATGCTCACAAGATGAAGGAAGCTGTCCATTAACCCTTGAAGCGAGGCTCCTATATTTATCGAGCACGTACAGGAGGAATAGTCCGGATGAGCACGTATTCAACAGGAAAGGCTCTTAGGCTTTCACGAATCTTTCGGGCAGATGGTCGCTCGGTCGTGTTCACAATCGATCACGGCAAAGTCCAGGGAATGATGGATGGTATGCGCGACGCGGGCGAAACCCTCGACTGGGCACTGAAATCGGGGACCGACGCCGTGCTCCTCAATCCGGGGATCTTTCGTCGCTACGTCGATATCTGGACCAAGTACCCTAGTCCGGGCGTAGTAGTTGCCCTCGACATTCACATCACCGGGTCTCTGCCAAAGGAGTCGAGTGGCAAACAGGCCTACAGAATGCTCTCGACTATCAATGAGGCAGCAGCAATGGGCGCCGACGCGGTAAAGGTCGTCCTGGTATTCGGTCGGCGGGACCTCGAAGTCCATGCCGAAAACGTGCGTCTGGTGAGCGAAGTCGTCCGTGAGTCGGAGATCCTCGGTATTCCGGTCATCTTCGAGCCAACCCTCTGGGGAGACGGCATACCGGATGACAAGCGCAACGATCCTCAACACGTGCCGCACATATGCCGGATAGCCGTAGAACTCGGGGCAGACGTAATAAAGACCCCGTATGCCGAAGGCGTGTTCGAGGAGCTAAGCAAGGAGCTCCCGGTACCGGTCACCGTAATGGGCGGGGCCAAGACCAACAGCGAGGACGACCTCTACCGCTGGGTGGAGAAAATCGCCGGCGAAGGAGTGCGGGGGCTCATAGTTGGCCGCAACGTCTGGCAGCACAGCAACCCACAGGCCGTTTGGAAGAGACTGAACGAGATATTCCACCCCAACCTCGAGTCGCTCGGCTACTAAGCAGGGAATTGGTGAATGGCTATGAATTCCAGACGTCTACCGCCCACCGGAAACCATTCACCACGGTTCACACGAGGTCAATGCGTGGCGGTCGCGAGGACAGCCGACAACTAGATAAGCCGGAAAGTGGGTATACGCGATGAAAGCGGCAATGCTTGCAGACGTGGGTCAAATGAAGGTACAGGATGTTCCTGAACCACAGTGCGGACCGGGAGACGTTGTCGTCAAGGTCAAGGTGTGCACGATATGCGGTACGGATCTGAAGATCTATCAGTATGGCCACCGAAAGATCAAACTTCCTGCCGTGCTTGGGCATGAGATCGCCGGCGTCGTATCCGAGGTCGGTGAGAGCGTCGAAGGATTCTCAGTGGGCGACAGGGTCAGCCTCTCCCCCTCTGGGCGAGGCTGCGGCGAGTGCTACTACTGCCGCGCAGATCAGGAGTGGCTCTGCACCAACTACCGTGGTCTGGCCGGCAAGGGTGGGTTCGCGGAGTCGGTGTTGATTCCCGAGCAGATTGTCAGTAATGGCAATCTTCACCATATTCCCGACCACCTGAGCTTCGAGCTTGCCGCCCTTACTGAACCGCTCGCCTGCATCCTCAACACCCATGAGCACCTGAAGATCGAGAAAGGAACATCCGTTGCGATTATTGGGGCTGGGCCGATAGGTATTATGCACGCTCAGGTGTGCCGCTCGGTCGGGGCTGACCCACTGTTCATAAGCGACATATCTGACGAGCGCCTCGGACTCGTTCCTGGCGACTTGGGTGCGCGCCTGATCAATGGTTCGCGGGAGGACGCAGTCGAGGCGGTCATCGGCGGAACCAAAGGGATAGGTGCCGATGTAGTTATAGTTGCCGCTCCGGTACCGGTGGCCCAGCAACAGTCTCTTGAGCTGGTCCGTGGCGGCGGCGTGGTTTCGTTCTTTGCGGGGCTCCCGGTCGGTACCACCGAGGTCCCACTCGATACCAACAAGATTCACTACCGCCAGATATTCGTGTTCGGCACTTCCAACGCGGGAGTCGAGCACTCACGCAAGGCCCTTAAGATGCTTGCCGAGGGCGCAATCGACGGGAATCACGTGATTACTCACACCTATCCGCTCGCGGACACCGTCGAAGCGTTCGAAGCTGCGGGCAGGCAGATCGGGCTGAAGGTCGCCATCACTGCCGGGGAAAGTTAGCGCCCCAGCGAATGAGAGGCGATCGGGCATGGGACTATTTCGCCTCCAATCCGGCAGACGTTCCTCGATGAGCTCCTCGTCCTGCTTGCTCAGCCGAGTGTGAGCGCTACGGCGAAGGGATCGGGGACTGTGCAGCGCTGGTGGAGCGGATCCTGGCCGATGCCGGTTTACAGGCGACGACCATCGCTACGACGGGGTCCCCGATGGTAGTGGGCCGCTATGAGTATCCGGCCAACGACTTCACCCTGCTCCTCTACGGGCATTACGATGTGCAACCGGCGGACGAGCCGGACTGGCGTACCGAGCCGTTCGTCCCCCTCGTCCGCAACGATCGCCTATACGCCCGCGGAGTAGAAGACAACAAGGGACAGTTCTATGCGCACATCGCGGCGATTCGCTCCTACCTGGCCGTAAGCGAGCAGCTCCCGGTCAACCTGATCTTTCTGATCAAAGGCGAGGAAGAAGTCGGATCAACGACTTTCCGTTCTTTCCTCGAGAAGAACCGCGACAGGCTCCCCGCAAACGCGGCGATCATAGCCGACGGCCCCGGGCACCCCAGCCATCGCCCAGTCGCTGTCTTGGGGCCCGTGTCTCGTCTACCTGGAACTCGTCCTGCAGCTTGCCAAGGAGGATCAACACTCCGGAGCTTTCGGCGGAGTCACCCCGAAACCAGCCTGGCGCTCGCCCGATTACTTTCGCAGTTAATAATATCCCCGGATCGGACGATTAACGTAAAGGGATTCTATGATCGGGTCCGGCCACCCCACGCAAGTTGAGTGGGAAATGGTATCAGCAGTCCCGTTTTCGCCACGCGAGTTCCGAAATGCTAAGGGAGTACGCGCTCGACAGCACCGTATAAGGCGCAGGCGACTGCTCGCGACGGCTGATGTTCGGACCAAACATGAACGTAAGCGGTTTCAACGCCGGGTACTCCGGCTCCGGCGTCAAGTCGCTGATCCCCGCCAAGGCTACGGTAAAGCTCGATGTGCGTATCGTTCCAGACCAGGATCCTCGCGAAATCGCCGACATCGTAACAGCAGAGGTTGAGCGACTGGAGCCGCACACTGCACTGTCCTGCCTCGCCCAGATGGCTCCCTACCGCGTGTCGGCTACCGAAAATCCAGTATCGAGAACAGTACTGGAGGTTCTGGCAAGTACGTATGGGACTGATCCTATTGTTTATCCGTCACTCGGTGCAAGTCTACCTACTGGCGAACTGATTGATGTACTGGGAGTACGATAATTTTGAGCTATGGCAACTTTGACCAGAACAATCACGGTCCCAACGAGAACATGCGCCTCGATTGCTTCGACCGAGGGGTACGAACGTCACTAGCATTGTTCGCAGCACTTGGCGCTGGCAGTTCGCGCTGAAGCTGCCGGCGACGGCTACCGAATGATCCTTCCAGGGAGCGTGCCGCAAGCGGTACCATCCGACACCACCATCTCGCCGTTCACCATTACGTGATCTACCCCTACTGGCTCCAGTCGCGGTTCTGCCCAGGTAGCGCGATCGGCGACCGATTCAGGATCGAATATGACCACGTCGGCGAACATGTCTGGGGCAAGGAATCCTCGCCCCTCAATCCCGAAGCGCCGCGCCGGGTAACCGGACATCTTGTAGACCGCCTCAGCGAGCGAGATCGTCCCGGATTCCCTCCCACAGTTCCGTCAACTCTTCGGAAGCAAGGGGCGCCCACCCGAACCCGTCGGGCGCCATGAATTGCGTCGTTACCCCTTGCTTGAGGCCGGCGTAGCGGTGTCTTTCGCCTAGGAGCGCCATCTCTGAGTGCGTATGCACGTCAATGAATCCTGGTGCTATCGCCCTGCCACAAGCATCAATGGAGGCCCGTGCGGAAGCGCCGCTAAGGTCCCCGACTGCCGCTATTCGATCCCTCGTGATACCTACATCAGCGCGCTGCAAGCGCGAATCCCGTTCACCGCTCAATACCTCGCCGCCCTGTATGAGCACGTCGAACGTCAAGACATCTCCAATCAGGGAGCTACGTAGCAGCCAGCAGCAGTTTGGCTGTTGCCAATGGGGCGAATATGCTGCTCGACCTAGACCCCAACACGCTCATCCCGCAGGGAACGCACCTTATCCATGAAACGCATGGCCCTCTCGGGATCGACCGCGTTCCAGGTGTCGCCTTCGCTCTTGAGGCTGGTACCGACGATGGCCGCATCGGCGACGCCCAGTATCTCTGAGAGGTTCTCCATCCGCACACCTGTGTTGGCGATGATGGGTACACCCTTAACTGCTTCCTTGACGGCCGCCATCTCACTGACCAAGGCCGGTTGTCCAGTCATAGGACCAGAAACGCAAATGCCATCGGCCAGAGCTGAAAAGACAGCACTCTTGGCACGGCTGGCGACATCGCGGGTCCCGATAAGCGACGCAAACTCGGCGTTGACGTTGAAGAAGAGCAGGCAACGCGCTCCGAGGTTGCGCCGGAGGCGTAGCGCAGTTGCTGCATCTGGCTCCCACAGTCCCATGTCCGACTCGTAAACGCCGGTAAATATTTCGCGAACGAAGGAAGCGCCGGTGGCGTGCGCAAGTGCAACTGAAGCGACCGGATCCCACAGGTAGTTAACTCCAAAGGGCACACGGATCTCCGGAGCGACTCGCGCCACAATTACGGCCATTGCAGCCAGGGTTTCGGGAGTTGCGCGGGTTACATATGGACGATCACCTTCGTTGCCGAACATGATAGCGTCAACCCCCGCCTGCTGAAGCGCTTCAACGTCCTTGAGCACCGCCTCGACATTGGCGTCGATCCCTCCCTCGGCATCGTAGAGGGGTGTCCCAGGAAGCGGGAGAAGGTGTGCCATCGCGATGACGGGTTTCGGTTGCTTGAACAAATCCTGGAAGGTAGACAACTGACTCCCCTCGTTTGACCGGAAAGTTCGATGAACTGGATCCGGATCCTCACACTCGCATTGTGAGCGATATGCCAACGAGACGAGCTGGTCGTTCAGGCCATCTCAACAGAACGAATCACCCAGCCCGCGCTCGTTGCGGTTTCTGAGTATTGTATGCTCAGATGTGCGCGTTAGTCAAGAATATGGGTTTCCAGCCGCGCATGGAGAGTGAGGACGAAGCATGGACAATCGTCAGCGGGACCAACGCGAGCGCAGGGTTGCGCTGCTGTTCGACCTCATGCGCCTGCCTGGATTGGCAGGGCACGAACAGCAGGTGGCAACGTTCATGACCGAGCAGATGCGCCCACTTGCCGACGAGGTTCGCGAGGACCGGCTGGGCAATGTCATCGCCACAGTCGAGGGCACCGATCCCGATGCCCCGAGAGTGATGCTGTTTGCACACATGGACTCCCTGGGATTCATCGTACGCAAGATCGAGTCGGATGGGTTCATTCGCATGCACCGGCTTGGCGGCATACCCGAGAAAGTGCTGCCGGCCCTTCGGGTCCAGGTGGGAACGAGTGACGGCGGCGCAGTTTCCGGTGTTATCGCCGTCAAAGCTCACCACGTAACGCCGCCTGAGGAGAAAACCCGCGTGACTCCGCTCGCGGAGCTCTTCCTCGACATCGGCGCGAGCAGCGCAGGCGAGGTAGTGGAGATGGGGGTGCAGGTGGGCGCCCCGGTTACCTATACGGGGCATGCCGAGTGGTTGGGCGGGCACCGCATAAGTGGTACAGCCGTCGACAATCGAAGCGGTTGCCTGGTGATACTCGAGACTCTGCGCCAACTGCGCTCCAACCGCCCTGCAGCCACCGTCCACGTCGTAGCTACGGTACAGGAGGAATTCAACCTGCGCGGAGCCGCACCCGTGGCCTACCAGATCGAACCGGATCTGGCGATCTGCGTCGACGGCGGCGGGGCAGCAGATACGCCCGACTTGCATGGCCTGAGCGATATCACGCTCGGGGGCGGACCTGTAATGTCTCTCTACAACTTTCATGGGCGAGGCACCCTCAATGGCTTGATGCCGCATCCGTCGCTGGTACGTCTGATGACTGCTACCGCCGAGGACAACGATTTACCGCTGCAACGAAGTGCCGGTTTCGGTGGACTTACCGATGCCGCTTATGTCCAACTTGTCCGTGACGGCATTGCCTGCATCGACCTGGGAACCGCTCGCCGTTACACCCACACACCGATCGAGACGACCGACCTGCGCGACATCGATGGCCTCATAGAACTCCTCGGGATCGCCATTGGCAATATCGATGCCTCATTCGATTTTCGGCGTGACCCAGCACGAGGGGAAGCTACGGATGCTGCCCGATCAGCGTAGGAAGAAGCTGCTCGACATCCTGCGTCTCGAAGGCGGCGCAGACGTGACGAAACTGTCGTCGCAGCTGGAGGTCTCCCCGGCCACTGTCCGGCGAGACCTCCAGTACCTCGAGTCGCAGGGATTTCTGTCGCGCACCCACGGCGGCGCAGTCCTTCCTTTCGAGAGTACTGCCTACTACCCGCATTACGAAAAGAAGATGAGCTACAACGAGGCCGAGAAGACAGAGATCGCCCGCCAAGCCGCTGACGGGGTTTCCAACGGCGATGTGGTGATACTCGACTCCGGCACGACGACTTTCCTGCTGGCCAAGGAGCTAAAGGCGAGACAAGAGCTCACTATCGTCACGACGGACTTGAAGATAGCGCTGGAACTCACGGACGTGCCCGGCTTCGAGGTCATATGCGTGGGCGGAATCGTGCGTTCCCGCAGCTACAACACGCTCGGCGTATTCGCTGAGCGGATGCTCCAAGACCTGCGCGCCAACTTCGCCTTCCTGGGGGCAGATGGCATCGACCTGCACGCCGGCGTTACCAATGCCACCGTTACCGAAGTATCGATCAAACGACTGATGATGCGGGCCGGTCGGGTCGTGGTGCTCCTTGCAGACAGCACCAAGTTCGGCCGGATGGGCTTGGCGAAGGTCGCCGATCTCACCGATTTCGACGAGGTAATTACTGATCAAGGCCTGTCTGCTGAGACACGTAAACAGTACGGAACAGCCGGCGTCCGCTTGACAGCCGTTTCAAGCGGGAAGGAATCCGAAGCCGGGAGTGATGAGGGCGCAACCAACCACGAGGAGGTAGGAGCGTGACTGTCTCGCGAACGGAAACGTCCCGGCAAGGGACACGGCACGACCTAAGTGGGCATATTGCAGTAGTCGTAGGAGGTTCCAGTGGCATCGGGGCGGCGGCCGCGGAGCTCTTCGCGGCGGCAGGAGCGCTTGTGGGGATCTTTGGTCGCAATGAGCAGGCGGCGAAAGAGGTGCTTGGCCGCCTTCCCGAAGGTAGCAAAGGCAGCTGGTTCGCCTGCGACGCCACCGACGAAAGGAGTGTGAAGAGAGCGTTCGCGGACCTGGAGAGAAAATTCGGACCACCAACGATCCTGGTAAATTCAGCCGGTTTGCTTGAAAGCGGGACCGCCGAGGATACATCGAGGCAGCTTTGGGATGAGATCTTCGACGTAAATGTGACTGCCACGTTCCTTTGCGCTCGTGAGGCGGCAAGAGTTATGCGTCGCCAAGGACATGGCTCAATCATAAACGTTTCTTCCGAAGCCGGCTTGATGGGGATTCGTGGCCTCGCCGCCTACTCCGCGGCCAAGGCTGCCGTCATTGAACTTAGCCGCTGTATGGCGCTAGACCTGGCCGATGCCGGAGTGCGTGTGAACTGCGTGTGCCCTGGGACTACCCGTACTCCTATGGTGCTGAATGCGATCGCCAAGACACACGATCCGGCGGCAGCACTCGCACGTTACGAGGCACGTCCTCTTGGTCGATTGGGGACTCCTCAAGAGATAGCAATGGCGATTGCTTACTTTGCGGGCAACGACGCAGGCTATACTACCGGGGCTGTCCTGGCCGTTGACGGCGGCAATACCGCCTGACCCTACTCAGTCGGACGACAGCTACGATTCTGCTTGTGGTGTGCTCCTCTCATGAGGTACGGACGGACCTGCCTACACGGGGTCCGTCGTCGAACAGGTCGCCAAGAGCCATTTTGATGGCATCGGCGCTCTCCGCGAACGAACTGCCTCCGTAGAGGCCACTCCCGCTCACGATAATATCTGCACCGGCTTGTGCCACGGAAAGTACGTTATCGGCCTTCATGCCCCCATCGACGGAAATCTCGTAGCTCCAACCGTTCTCCTCACGCAGCTGCCGAGCGCAACTGATCTTGCGGAGGAGATTCTCGATGAAAGATGCCCCCGCGAAACCGGGATTGACGCTCATAATCAGCAGCCGGTCGACAGCCTCGAGCTCGAAGAGTTCTCGGGCGGCGTCGATCGGGGTGCCGGGATTGATCGCCAAACCAGCCTGACAGCCAAGCTTGCGAATATGAGCGAGATGGCGGTGGTGATGAAGAGTCGTTTCCAGATGGATCGTCATTCCATCGGCACCCGACTCGGCGTAACGCTCCAGGAGGCGTTCGGGCTGCATCAGCATCAGGTGAACGTCGAAGAAACCGCTGAACAGCGGCCGCAGCGCCTTGACGGTATCGGGCCCGAACGCGATGTTGGGAGCGAAATGGCCGTCCATGGCATCGAGGTGTAAGTCGGGCACACCGAAATCGTTAGCGGCGATGGTTGCGTCGGCCAGACGCCCCGGATCTGCTCCAAGCACAGATGCAGCCAGCCGCGCCATCAGCCGGCTCCAATCAATGGACAAGCCGAAGCGAACGCTTGTCGCGTCGTGGAGTCGACCGGCGACCGGACTGACGCGAACGTGCTCACACAGAAGTCATGACTTCCCTTCGTGCATTCGATTCGAAACATTACTTCACTCCCTTGATTGATAGTTTGAGATGCGGTGGTGAACATCGGTTAGGGCTTGCCCCAGATCGAGGTAGAGCTTGTACAGCTCGTCGTAACGTTCACGGTTCTCACCATTCGGCTCCGATACGTGTGCAAATCGAACCATCCGGGCGATCCCTTCAGGAACGGTGTAACGCCCGACTGCGACGGCGCCGAGTACTGCCGCACCTACCGAGCCGGCGTCGCTCACTTCGAGACTCACGAAGGGTCGGCCAACGACGTCGGCCTTTATCTGGTTCCATAGCCGGCTTTGGGAACCACCGCTGGTAACGACGACTCGCTCCGAACGAACTTCACCTATCTGCTCGTGTGCCTCCAGAACGTGACGAACACTGTATGCCACGCCTTCGAGCACAGACCGGATCAGATCGCGGCGATGATGGCCACGGTGCAACCCATGGAACCCGGCCCGAACGCGGGCATCCGAGAACGGTGACCGCTCGCCCTGCAGGTAGGGCAGGAAGATCGCTCCACCTGCACCAGGTGTCGCCGTTGCAGCCAGTTCATCAAGGCGCTTATACATCGCACGACCACTGAGGGAACTTCCATCGACAGCGTGTTCCGGAAATGTCTCGGCGTACCAGGTTAGTGCGTCGGTTCCACACTGTGTGACGCCGTAAGACAGGGCTACATTTGTGAGGAACTGACGTTCGGACTCCTTTGCGAGACGTGACTCGTTGGAGGCCGCGACGCCGACGACCTCGGCAGTGCCGGCGGTGTCGAATGCGTCACCCGGATCGGTCACGGCCGCGCCCAGAATGTTGCACCAGGAATCGATCATCCCCACCGCAACAGGTGTCCCCTGCGGAATACCTGTTGCCGCGGCCGCCGCTTCCGTCACCCTTCCGCCGATATCTGTTGGTGAGAGTCGCGGAGGCAGGCGACTGGAGTCCACCCCTGTCGCCTCGGCCATCGCAGGGTGCAGTTCGCCACTTGCGATGTGGCAGAAGCCGCTGCAGGAAGTGCGATCTGTAGCCATCTCCCCGGTTAGCAGGTAAAGCAGGTAGTCCTTCGATCCGAGGACATGGGCGGTGCGCTCCAGCAAGTCGGGAGATTTGTCGTGTAGCCACCGCATCCGTGCTCCCTGCATCGAAGCGGTCATGCGCAATCCCGAACCGAGTGCGGCGCGAATTCCGTCCTCTCCCAGCTGCTCACTGAGCCAAGCTGCTTCGTCGGTAGCGCGAGTATCCTGCCAGATAATCGCCGGACCCAGCAACTGCCCGTGACGGTCGAGGAGCACGTGGGTAGCTGCCATACCACTCAATCCAACCGCAACCAGCGCCCTCGAATCGACACCACTGCCCTCGAAGAGCCTGGAGGAGGCAGCCTGGACAGCCGCCCACCAGCCTTCCGGATCGTGCTCGACAACATTCGGCCTTGGCCTACTCGTGCTGTAAGTGGCTGTTTCCGATCCAAGCGACGTGCCGTGTAGTGTCACGGCAGCGGCCTTCACCGACGTCGTGCCTATATCCAAAGCGAGTACCCACTCCGTCATCTGGCCTCCGATCTCCTTCTCTTCGTGCTCAGCTTCCCGGTCGCCTGTCTGATGTGAGAGAACAAAATGCATCGATGGCAGACCGGCCAAGTGCGCTCACCGATCGCGGAGTCGCGGGTCGAGTACCGCCCGCAAGCCTTCGGCAAGGAAGAAGAAGGTGAGCACGGCGTACATAATCGCTAAACCCGGCCAGATTGACAGCCCCGGAGCGATTTGGATGAAGGTACGCGCCGACCTGAGCATGCCACCCCACGAAGGCAGTGGCGGCTGAACTCCAAGGCCAAGAAACGAGAGCGACGACTCGAACAGAAGACCGTAGGCGAGGAGGAGACTCATGTAGACAGCAAGCGTGGGCAGGATGTTGGGGAGGACGTGCCGCAACAATACACGCAGTGAACGGACGCCCAGCGCATTGGCCGCGGTTACGTAGTCGTTCTCCTTCGCAGAAAGTACAGCACCGCGACCAATCCGGGAAACTCTTGGTGCGTAGACAGCACTGATAACTATGGCTGTATTGGTTATTCCTGGTCCGATGATGGCAACAATCACGATTGCCAGAAGCAGCCCGGGGAACGAAAGCATCAAATCGGCGATGCGCATGACGACAATATCCAGCCAACCGCCAAAGAAACCTGCCAGCATTCCAACCAAGCCACCGACCACAGTTGCCATCAGAGCCGACGCCAGTGTTACCAGCAGCGAATAGCGCGTTCCATGGACCACCCGCGACAGCACGTCGCGACCGAGTTCGTCCGTCCCCAGTAGGTGGTTGCCTTCCAGCGCCGGCGCGAAGGGCTCACCTACCCCCATCTGTGATGGGGGGTGCGGGGCAAGTGACGGTCCAAGAATGAACAGCAGCATAAGAACCACGAACATGACTGTGCCAATCGAAAGCTCGACGCTCCTGTGAAACGGCAGAAGCAGGGATCTGTAACCGGTTGCCCTCATGTGTAGGTGATCCTTGGATTGAGGAACCCGTAGGAGAGATCAACGAGATAGTTGATGATGAAGAAGAGCAGGCTGACGATGAGAAGTACCGACTGAAGAATCGGGTAGTCACGCTGATTGATGGCCGTAAGTACCAGGAGGCCGACTCCGGGGTAGGAGAAGACCAACTCAATCGTCACCACGCCACCGAGGATGAGGCCGGCCTGGAGGCCCAGCTCGGTGACCACCGGTATCAGTGAATTGCGCAAAGCATGCTTGAATATGACAACTCTTTCGCCTACGCCCTTGGCCCGTGCAACCGTAATGTAGTCTTGAGCCAGAACCTCGATCATTGCCGATTGGGTTATTCGCGCCAACACCGCTGTTACCGGCACAGCAAGCGTAAGTGCGGGAAGGAACGCATAACGCAAATGTTCGTACCAGGGGGCCCCAGCAGCGGCGGAGCCAATGGTGGGGAATACCCCTTCCAGATAGAAGGTCACCACCAACAATAAGATAGTACCGGTCCAGAAGGTAGGAAGAGACAGCCCCACCAGGCTGAACGTTTGCAGGAGTATGCTCCAGCGGGAGCGCCTGTAACGGGCACCGATTACCCCCAGAGGAATCCCGACGATGATCGCCATCATGAGTGCCAGGAGGGCCACGTTGGCTGTCAGTATGAACCTGTCGGCGATAAGCGGACCGAGCGAACGGCCGGTACGCAGCGAGTTGCCCAGGTCCCCCTGGGCGAGCGCGTTCAGGTAGTCCCAGTATTGCTCGGGGATAGTGCGATCGAGACCTAGCAGGCTGCGCATCTCCGCGGCACGGTCCGGGGAAATCACCGACTCCGAGCCCAACATGATCGTCACCACGTCGCCCGGTACCAGCCGGGGGAGCAACATCACCACGAGAATTACGCCCAACAGCATGGGAGTCAGTTGCAGGAACCGTCGGAGCGTATAGATAAGCATGGCTGGAGAGAAAGATAATGGAGGTTGTCTGGCGCCGAAATCGACGCCAGACCGTCTTGCCTCCTACTCCTCGATATCTACCTGACCGAGGTGGTAGTACATGCCCATTGGGTGGGTCTCCCAGTTCTGAACGCGATCCCAGTACACGTGATAAAGGGGTACCTGGACCGTAAAGATCTTGGGCGCCTCGTTGGCGATGATACGTTGCAACTCGGCGTAGATCTCATAGCGCTCTTCCTGATCAATGGTAGTGCGGCCACGCTCCATCAGCTCGTCGACTTCCGGGTTGTTATAGCCAACCGTATTCCGCTCCGACTCCGAGTGGAAGCGCCGGTAGAAGTTAGCGTCGGGATCGCGACCGGTGGAGGATCCGATCAACAGCGTGTCGAAGTTCTTCTGGGTTATCCACAGGTCGAGCATTTCGCCCCACTCGAGCTGGCGAATCTCCATGTCGATGCCCACCTCGGCAAACTGCTCGGCCATCATCTGCAGCTGATCGATATCGGTGCTGTTATCGGCTCGGCCGATCATGGTGCTCGAGAAGCCGTCGGGGTAGCCCGCTTCTGCAAGTAGCTCTCGTGATCGCTCGAGATCCCTGGTGTAGCACTCGAACTCATCGACCGGTAGCGCCCAGGCCCCCATGGACGGCGGCACCGGGCCCGTGGGCTCGGCATCACCGACGAAGACGATATCGGCGATCGCCTGACGGTCGAGCGCGCAACTCATTGCCTGGCGCACACGGACATCGTCGAACGGCTCGCGTCGAGTGTTTAGATGAAAGTGGCTAATCGAGGGCTGGCCAGTGTAATCCACATTCAATCCGTCGACGCTGCGGAGCGGCAGTACTGCACGCGGCGAGAGGAACTCGGCTACGTCGAGATCGCCGGCCGAGAGCGCTGTCGAACGAGCAACGTCGTCGGTGATCACGTGGAACTCGACACGATCGAGGGGCGGTCGGGGCCCGTCGTAATCCTCGTAGCGCTCGAAGACGACGATCTCATTGGCGCGATACTCGACCAACTCGAACGGACCGCTACCCGAACCCTGAAAGCGCAGGTCACCATATTCTTCTACAGTCTCAGCTGAGTGGATACCGAGACCGAACGCTATGCCATGCAGGATGGGCGCAAATGGCTCCTCCGTGTGCAGACGAAACGTCCGGTCGTCGATAATCTCGACCTCGGTGATGGGCTCCAGTTCGAAGGCTTCCGGCGAGGGCACATCTGGATCGAGTAGGCGCTCGATCGAGAACTTGACGTGCTCGGAAGTAATCTCCTCGCCATGGTGGAAGGTGACACCTTCCCTGAGGGTGAACTCATATGTCGTGTCGTCGATCACGTTGTAGCTTTCGGCCAGATCTCCGACCAAGGCGAGATTGTTATCGTACTTCAACAGGCTCGGGTACAGGAAGGCTACGAAGCGGTGCGCCACCATGTGGCTCATTTGCGCTGGATCGAGATTAATTGGGTCGACCGGTATTCCGAATCTGAGCGTTTTCTGCGCGAACCCGAACGATGCGAGCAGCACTATGCACGTGATGACGGCTAAAACGGTCCTTTTCACGACTCCTCCTTCTGCTGGAGACACGGTGAGATCTACCTACCTGGCACCTAAAATCCGATCCCTCCTAACGATCGTCCGAGAGCGGCAGCGGCTGAGGCCGCCTCTTGAACTCCTTCGCTGAGTTTTCAGAGTTTATCAGAAAATGGGCAGAAATGTCGACTATATTCGAATTGAGAGACCATTGCCAGTTCTTCTCACGGAGCCGTTCGGCAGCTCGTCGGATACCATCGCCTTACTGCAGCAAACGGACTCGTAACGTAACGACTTCGCGCTGGACGCATAAATCCGCTTCATGACGGGCTATGATCTCCTCGCGCCTCCGCCCATTAGGGCGCAGCGTTTTTTCCAACTTAGGACAGCCATGAAGGAGCCGGCACGAGGTTAATCAGCTGCGCGTTTGCTGACACCATGTGACCGGGATGTGCAAGGAGGTGATTACCAGCCGATCAGAAAGCGCCTGCCAAGCGAACGCGCCGGACTTGACCCTTGCAGCGACGATCAGGCGATTAGTCATTAGCTTCTAGGAGGTTGAGTGCAAACTCCGTTTTCCTGGTTTTCTTTTCTGGCCGCCTGTCTTGCCCTGCGCTGGAGGGGGTGTGAGGCAGCGTTGAACTTGCCCGAGGATCTTGAGGATGTTATGCGCAACCATGTCGAACCGGAACAAGGCCCAGATGACCGGCCACCTGGGTTACGAGAAGGGCGACCCGGATGCCAGCCTGTACGGTAACTCCAGGAACGGCAGCAGCGACAAGACGGTCGCCAGCGAGGCCGGGGACGTTCTCTTGAGCATCCCTCGGGATCGTGAAGGCTCGTTCAGTCCGCGGCTGGTACCCAAGGGCCAGCGGCGGCTGGCCGGCTGGATGAGACGGTCATCAGCCTCGGTTCCAGAAGATGCTGCCCCTCCTGGGCACCCAGGACGTTCCCGATTTGGTACTCGCCTACCAGAACCAGGCAGCGACCTACCAGCTCGCCGACGCGCTCGTAGACATGCGTCCGC
>JBBDRD010000044.1:33669-81070 GCA_040905665.1 Trueperaceae bacterium | reverse complement strand
AAACGCTCCGGTGCGGCGTTCGCCTCCTTCGAGGCGGGCGTGGGCGCCCGCCACGACGCCACTGCGGTGCTCGAGGGAGTCGTCGCGGTGGCGATCACCCCCATTGCGCCAGACCACCTCGAGACGCTCGGGCCGGGACTCCGTGAGATAGCACAGGACAAATCGGCGGCGCTGAGGCGCGGCGTGCCTGGCGCCGCCGCCGAGCAGTCGCCCGTGGTGCTCGAAGTGCTCGAGGCCGAGGCACAAGAGCGCGGCAGTCAACTGCACATAGACACTCAGGGCGATCTCCTATTCACCTTGCCTGCGGGTCTAGCGTCCACGGAAGACCCGGTGCGTGCCCGCAATCAACGCCTGGCCGCCGCCACGCTACGGCTACTGGGAAATGTTCCAGAGCCGGCAATCTCGCTGGGCTTGGCTATCCCGCCCCTGCCCGGGCGCGGTGAGCGCTTTCTGGTAGGCGAAATCGAAGTGCTGCTCGACGGTGCACATGACCCCGCCGCCGGCCGGGCTCTGGTGGAGCGGGCTGGGCGCGAGTACGTGCTCTTGTTCGGTTCCCTCCGCCGCAAGCAGGGCGAGGGTACGTTACGGTCTCTCGAAGTTCGCGCGCGACGTGTCTTCGTGACCAGCGCCGGGGGCGAACTTCCCACAGTGACCGGCAGCAGCGATCGAACCGTCATAGCCGAGCCGAGAGAAGCCTTGCTCGCTGCCCTGGCCGCATCCCCTCCAGGCGGCCTTCTGCTGATCGGCGGCTCCCTTTATCTAGCCGGCGAACTTAGGCCGTTGCTGCGTGACTTGCAGGCCAAAGTGAACGCGTCCGGTACGATTGGCGAAGGTTTTCTGGAGGATAGATGAGCGGCAGAGTCGGATTCGTGAGCCTCGGTTGTCCCAAGGCTCTGGTTGATAGTGAACGCGTTCTCACTCAGCTTCGCGCCGAGGGGTACACGGTGGTTCCCTCATACGAGGAGGCCGAGGTGGTGGTGGTCAACACCTGCGGTTTCATCACTCCGGCTGTAGAGGAGTCGTTGCAGGCGATCGGCGAGGCGCTGGACCGGAACGGCAAGGTGGTGGTGACCGGATGCCTGGGCGAACGACCCGAAGAGATCCGTGAGCGCCATCCCAGGGTCCTGGCTATTACCGGCCACGCCGACGTCGACGGCGTGATGGCGGCTGTAAGAAGCGTTGCCCCGCCCGACAAGAATCCCTTCACGAGCCTCATTCCGATGCCCCCACAGGGTGTCAAGCTAACGCCACGGCACTACAGCTACCTCAAGATCGCCGAGGGCTGCAATCACAAGTGCGCCTTCTGCATCATCCCCCAGATGCGCGGCTTGCAGAAGTCGCGTGAGGCCGGCGAGATCCTCTACGAGGCGTACCGGCTGGTGGCGAGCGGTACGAAGGAGTTGCTGGTGATAGCTCAGGATTCGAGCGCTTACGGCAGCGATCTCGGCCACCGTGAGAGCGACTTCCAGGGGCGCCAGGTATCGGCCCACCTCGTGCCGCTGGCTGGAGAGCTTGCCCAGCTTGGCGCCTGGGTGCGCCTGCACTACGTTTATCCCTACCCTCACGTTCACAACCTGATCCCGCTCATGGCCGAGGGGAAGATCCTCCCCTACCTCGATGTGCCGTTGCAGCATGCCTCACCGCGAATCCTGCGAACGATGCGCCGGCCGGGAGGGGCCAAGAGCCACCTGAGCACGCTGCGGGAGTGGCGAGAGATCTGTCCGGAGCTGGCGGTACGCTCAACCTTCATCGTGGGCTTCCCAGGCGAGACCGACGATGATTTCGAGCAGCTCCTCGATTTTCTGCTGGAGGCCCAACTGGAACGTGTTGGCGCATTCCGCTACAGCGCGGTGGCGGGCGCGGCGGCCAACTCGCTTGAAGGCAAGGTGCCCGACGAGGTAAAGCAGGAACGTTACGCGCGACTGATGGAGCTACAGCAGCAGATCAGCCTGGACAAGAACCGGGCCCGCGTGGGCAGCTTGGTCGAGGCGGTAATCGACGACTATGGCGAACTGCCGGGTGAAATAATAGCCAGGACCATCTACGACGCGCCGGGCATAGACGGCACCGTCACTGCTTCCGGCGACGGCACGCTTCGCATAGGCGAGCGGATCGAGATACGGATCGACGGCGCCGGAGCGTATGATCTGCAGGGCGAGGTGGCGCGGGTACTGCCCTGGCGGCCGCACGTTCCCCAGTTCGGCCTTCAGCCGAGCTAAGCGAACCGGTCGGTTCCAGCGTAAATCGAGGAGGGGCCGAGCCCAACTGAAGCCCGGCCCGCGACTATCCGATTTTCTATCGACGCTTGACGAATCCGGTGTCGTAAGCGCCCGGACCGCCCGCTTCCTCACCGCCCTGGCGCTGCGTGACCATCAACTTGAACTCGTGAGAGCTGGTAGCCATGGCCACCGCGTCCTCCATGGTGACCTTCTTGGCCAGGTAGAGGTCAACCAAATGCTGATCGAAGGTCTGCATTCCGCGAATATTGTCGTCCTGCAGCGCCTCCTTGATAAGCGCCGTCTTGTCGGAGTCCTTGATGTAGTCGCGGATGAGCGGGGTGTTCACGAGTACCTCGAGCGCGACGGTGCGGCCGGGGCCGTCGGCCCGCGGGAGCAGCCGCTGGCTGAGGATCCCCAGCAGCGACTCGGCCAGCAGGATGCGGATTTGATGCCGTTCATGGGGCGGGAAGAAGTCGATGATCCGGTTCACCGTGCGCACCGCGTCGAGGGTGTGCAGCGTGGAAAGCACCAGGTGACCGGTCTGCGCGGCGGTGAGCGCCGCTTCGACCGTCTCCTTGTCGCGCATCTCCCCCAGCATTATCACGTCGGGATCCTGCCGCATGGCGTACTTGATGGCGTCGACGAAGTCGGCCGTATCGAGGCCGACCTCGCGCTGCACCACCAGGCTCCTCTGGTTCTTGTGAATGATCTCGATCGGATCCTCGATGGTGATGATGTTCCGGGGGAACTTCCGGTTGATGAAGTCGAGGGCGGCAGCCAGTGTGGTGGACTTGCCCGAACCGGTCGGTCCCGTCACCAGAACCAGGCCGCGCGTTTGCGACGCGAAGTCGGACATCACCGCCGACGGCAGTCCCAGCGCCTCGAAGGAGGGCACCGTGTCTTGCACGACGCGCATGACGATGCCGACCGCGGCCCTCTGGCGGAACACGTTGCAGCGGAAGCGCGCGACCTGGGGCAGGTTGAAGGCGAAGTCGAGCTCGTGTCGATGAGTAAAGAGATCTCGCTGTGACTCGCTCATCATCGCCAGGGCGATCTGTTCGGTTTGAGCGGCGCTCAGCTCGGGTGAACCGTCGAACGGCTTGAGGCTGCCGTCAACCCTCATGTACGGCTTTGCACCCGCCTGCAGGTGGATGTCCGAGGCTCGCTGCGCCACCATCTGGCGCAGCATCTCGGCGATCCGCACTCCCTTGCCCTTTGCCTCAGTCATGAACCGGCCCTTCTCCGCTTGCTTCCCATGCCGCTGCGAATACAACTACGAATGCTGCGGCTTCGAACAAGTCTAGTTAGGCTGGACGGTTATCGCTGTGTAAAGGTTCAAAGCACCTGCCATAAGGCTGAGCCTGCCAAGGCGGCAGGGCGATCAAGGTACACCGCGATCAAGGTGCGCCCTACAGCAAACGAATTAGAGGATCTTCGACAGAAAGGCCTTGGTCCGCTCCTCTTGGGGTGAGGTGAAGAAGTGCTCGGGTGGGCCAACCTCGACGAGCTGTCCCGCATCCATGAATAACACCCGGTCACCCACCTCCCGCGCAAATCCCATCTCGTGGGTGACGACACACATCGTCATGCCGTCCTTGGCCAGCCCTACCATGACTTCGAGAACCTCGCCGATCACCTCGGGGTCGAGAGCGCTGGTGGGCTCGTCGAAGAGCATCACCTTGGGCCCCATGGTGAGCGCACGAGCTATCGCTACCCGTTGCTGCTGCCCGCCGGAGAGTTGGCCAGGGTACTTCATAGCCTGCTCGGGTATGCCGACTTTCTCCAGGAAGTAACGGGCTTGCTCCTCGGCACGTGAGCGCTTCCACTTGCGAACACGAATGGGCGCCAGAGTTATGTTCTCCAGGACGGTGAGGTGCGGGAACAGATTGAACTGCTGGAACACCATGCCCGTCTCACGTCGTACTTTGTCGATGTTACGCACGTCATCGGTGAGTTCGACGCCGTCCACGACGATCCGGCCTTCCTGGTGCTCCTCGAGCCTGTTGATGCAGCGGATGAGGGTCGACTTGCCGGATCCGGAGGGCCCGATTATCACGACCACCTCGCCTTTGTTCACCGACATATCGATGTCCTTTAGCGCCTGGAAATCGCCGAACCACTTGTTGAGCCCATGAATCTCGATAATGCGCTCGCCGCCTTCGGGAGCGTGACCATTTACACCTTGCGTGGCAGTCTCAATCATATCGGGTACCTCCATCGGAGCGCCTTTGCCCTGGGTCGAGTCATCGCTCCCCCACGCCCATCAGTCTCTCGAGCTGCCGGCTGGCTACCGACATGCGATAAGCGAAGAAGAAATAGGTCACTGCCAGGAAGAGCGTGAGTTCGAGCCGAATCCCTCCGGTGACCTGGATAGAGGCGGGTTGCTGAGCCACGATGTTGTGAACGTTGAAGAAGTCCTGCAGGTTGAGGATGAATACGAGTGAGGTGTCCTTGAAGAGGCCGATGGCCTGGCCGACGATCGCCGGAATCACCGCTCGGATTGCCTGAGGCAGCACGATTAGTTGGGTTGTCTGCCAGCCGGAGAGGCCGAGCGCACGCGCGGCTTCGCTCTGACCAATGGGAACGGATTGTAGGCCGCCACGGACGTTTTCGGCCATGTAGGCAGAGCTGAAGAGCGTCAGGGCGATATAGGCCTTGCCAAGCGACGGGACCGTGTCGGGACCGATGTTGAAGAGAAATGGCACCATAAGGTTGGCGATGAACAACCAGACGATCAACGGGGCGCCACGAATCAACTCGATGAAACCTATGCAGACGTACTTGATGGCGGGCAGTTTGCTACGGCGCCCAAGAGCAAGGGCAACGCCGATCGGGAAACTGGGCACTATGCCGGTCGTGAGCACCAGGGTGAGCATGAATCCACCCCACACGCGAATCGGAACCACCTGCATGGCCCCCGAAATGCCGGGGATCCCGTAGAGCAGGACGGGTACCGCCAGCAGCGACACCAACCAGACAAGGCCGGCTCGCTGCGAAAGCGCCGGCAACCAGCGGCCTGCCAGAAACCCCAAGACCCCGAGGCCGGCTGCCAGCAAGTAGAAGGGCGCGACCTGCCAGCCGGCGATGAACGCTACTAGGGTAAGGCCGCAAACGAGGCCGAAGAACTGCCAGAATGCGCCGCGAATGATGCGAGAGATCCCCTCCTCGGCGCCAAAACTAGAAGCGCCGAATGCGAAGAGAACCACTCCTGCGGCCACCAGCGGCCTCCACAACAGGTCAACCGGGTAGCGAAATACCGCGAACAGCTTGAGGTTCACCCAAAGCCGCTCCCAGTTCGCTTCGGCGAACGCAAACTGCAGTAGGCCGACGGTCGCCCAGACGAGGACGATCCCGACCAGCACAGTCGCCACCGAAGAGCCGACGCCCCTGAACAGGTTCGCGCGCAGCCAGCCTCGAGCGCCGCTGTAACGGCGGGGCGGAAGACGACCGGTAGTCATTTCACCGCTCCAGTCATTCGTGCTCCTTTGCGGGTCATGTCGCTACCCGTCACCGATCTACCCGTCACCTGGCTACCCATCATCTTTCGACCAGAGTAAGCCGAGCGTTGACGACGTTGAGAAGCAGGCTGAATATCAGCGAAAGCCCCAGGTAGCCTATGAGGATGATCACGTAGACCGATATGAACTGCCCCGTCTGGTTCCCTACCGTGTTGGAAACCTGGAAGAAGTCGCTGAAGGTAACGAGGATTGCAAGTGAGGAGTTCTTTATCAGGTTCAGGTACTGGCTGATCATCGGCGGGATGATGATGCGAAGCGCCTGCGGGAAGACCACCAGGAAGAAACTCTGCACTCCGGAAAGACCTAACGCCTTGGCCGCCTCCGGCTGGCCCAGTGGAACGGCCTGGATACCGCCGCGCACGATCTCTGCCACGAACGCCGAGGTGTAGATGGCCAAGCCCAACAGCAGCGCCAGGAAGGGGGTCGAAAGTCGGACCCCACCGAAGTAACTACTGCGCGGGATGGAGGCCTCGCTGTATACCAGCGGCGACGCCGTAGGGAGCTCGAGTTCGGTCTCGATCACGCTGGTCGTCCGCTCTACCGGTTGGAAGAGAGCGCCCAATCCACCTGCCAAACCACCGGCCCCGCCAGCTCCGGCCTCTTCGCCCCCTCCGGCCTGGTCGCCTTCCAACTGTGGAGCGGTGAAGATCGGCGTCCGCACTTCGCCCGAGCGGTCCGACACCAGGCGCCGCTCGAACCCTTCGATGTTCATAGCCAGGCCCAAGCCGTTGTAGCCGCGCCTGAAGCCGTCCTCGACATAGCTGTTTTCGCCCTCGTCGAACTCTCCGTTGCCGTTCTCGTCGCGGTAGAGGGTTCCGATGCTGGGATAGCGCTCGAAGTGAATCGAGAGTCCCTCGGCCTCTTCGGGCTCGCGGAACACGACCTCCGCCTCCTCGTACTCGCCATTGGCAATCAGCGGGAAGCGAAATGTACTGTAGACGACTTCCTGTGACTCGATGAGGTTGGCGCTGTTCGTTTGCAGGCGCGCCGCGGGGATGGTGACCACGACCGGGGCGAAGGGCACCGCCTCCTCACCTCGGCCGCGCATGCCATCACCGTCGCTGTCGATGTAAACCGAACCGGTGCCCCGCGAAGGGCTGACCTCTACCGCCAGATCATCGGGCGTGGTAGCGCCGGCCGACGCCGCGAGATAGCCGCCTCCGGCGACGACAGCGGCGACTGCGAGAGCAGCCAGCCAGGGGTTCCCGGGACGCTGCGAACGCGCGATCTGCCGGCGCCGCCAGAGGTAGACGGCCACCAGGGTGAGCAATGCAGCGAGCAGCCAGGGCAGCCAGCGGTCGAAGTTGTAGCTGGGGTAGAGCCAGGGTAGGGCTATACCTATCTGACTGAGGAAGATGCCGCCGGGCAACAAGACAGCGTTCTCGGAGCGAGGCGGAATCGCGAGGATGATCGCGTAGTACCAGAAGATGAGCTGCACTGCAAGCGGCGTATTTCGCAGGAGCTCGACGTACATGGTGGACAGCATCCGCAGCAGCCAATTGGCCGAGAGTCGCATGACTCCTAACGAAACACCCAATATCGAGCAGAGGACCACCCCAGCGAGCCCAACCTTTAGGGTGTTGAGCATACCGACCACGATTGCCCGCAGGTAGCTGTTCGAGGCATCGAAGGGAATCGTGGTCTCGCCCAAGTTGAAGCCGGCCCGGTCGTCGAGGTAGCCGAAACCGAAGGCGAGATTCGAGGCCGCCAGGCCGGTCGTAACGTTGCGCCACAGGTAGAACAGCGCGGCACCGGCGACCAGCACAAAGATCAACTGCGCAAGTATCGCGATCGTCTTGACGTTACGGTAGAATGGGATTCGCTCGCGATTGTGAGGGTCACCGGGCCTGGGTAATGTTCGGTTCAATAGCCTACTCCCGATCCGGCCCCAGTTCGCACTTTTGAATTAGTCACGTTGAGCTCAAAATAACATTCAGCAGAAGATCAGGGACCGGGCGACGCCCGAAGGCGCCGCCCGGCGTACGTCTTGCGCGACCGATACGGCCGAGTAAGAAACTAGCTCAACGGAAGGGCATCCCGAAGATGAGCCCGCCGTTGTAGTACTGCGCGTTCAACCCGCGGGGGATATCGAACTGGGTATCGGGACCTAAGTTGCTGGCGTAGATTTCACCGTAGTTGCCAACCTGATCGATCGCGTCGCGAATCGCGGTGGCTTCCAGGCCAAGGCCCTCGACGGCGCCTGGCTCGACGCCCAGGAGCCGCCGCACGCTCGGGTTCTGGGTTGTCTCGGCCACTTCGTTGACGTTCTCGGAGGTGACGCCGTACTCTTCGGCTTCGAACAGGCCGAATACTACCCACTTGACGATGTCGAACCACTGATCGTCACCGTGGCGAACGGCGGGACCGAGCGGCTCCTTGGAGATGGTCGCATCCAAGATCCTGTGGGCGCTGGGATCTTGCAGCGTGACCAGGCGCGAAGCCAGGCCCGAGTTGTCGGTGGTCCAAGCGTCGACGTTACCGGCGTCATAAGCGGCGACGACCTGGTCGGCGGTCTCGAAGGTCACCGGGGTGTAGTCGACTCCGAGCGCGCTGAGCACATCGGCGAGGTTGAGCTCGGTCGTTGTGCCGATCTGAACGCCGATCCGCAGGCCTTGAAGATCCTGCAGCGTCTCGATCCCCGAGTCGCGCGGAACCATGAAGCCCTGACCGTCGTAGAACGTGGTGGGAGCGAAATTCAGCCCGAGCTCGGTGTCGCGCGTGGAGGTCCAGGTGGTGTTACGGATGAGCACGTCTACCTCGCCCGACTGCACCGCCGTGAAGCGCTCCTGTGCCGAGAGGGGGCGGTACTCTACCGCGTCGGCGTCACCCAGCACGGCGGCGGCAATGGCGCGGCAGAAATCGACGTCGAACCCGCCATACTCGCCCTGCTCGTCCACCGATCCGAAGCCGGGAAGCTGGTCATTCACACCACAGGACAGGCTTCCCCGCTCCTGCACTTCCTGGAGCAGGCCCTGACCCAGTGCTGCCCCACTAACGAGCAGCGCAGCCAGGACGATCGAAAATAGTTTTCGCATATACAAGTCTCCCATTCCTCTTGCAAACGAACTTACGTTGTCGTGCCGAATTTCATCGTAGCCGTTGGGGACGTTATTTGTAAAGTCGGCGTGCTGGTCGGCTCGTTGTGAAAAGTTGTCACCGTTGACCGACCACATGAAGTCGGTGTCCTCGTTCGGCCGGCTACCAGAGGTTTGCGCTACGGCTTTGGCGGCAGGCCCCGGGCGGCCTCCCGGATCGCTCCGCGAATGGCGTTCCTCACGGCCAGGTCCACGATAGTGGTACCCGATCTCCCTGCCCTGAGCGCCCGTAGCACATTGCCCACGTCGATAGAGATGTTGCTCTGGGACACCTCACTAGTGGCATGACCGATCGCCAGCACCTCGGCGGTAACTGCGTCAACCATCCGGATGTCCACCGTCGCTCGCGCTGTAACCGTCTCGGTACTTCCCCCGAAGATGCCCAGCACGCGGCCACCACCGCCCGTGGTGGTGATCCCGAACTCACTTAGAGAGCCGAGGACGATGAGTTGGGCACCCGTTATCCGCCCCACATCGGCAGCCGTGCCGGGATCAATCCGCCCTGACTGCGCGAGGTTCTGCTCCCGCACGATCTGGTCCAGCTCACCGCGTTCAGTGATTCGAAAACGAGCGCTGCGAAACGCCTCGGTAAGGAAGATATCCGCTACGCCTGCGCCCAGCTCCCGGTAGAACGAGTCGCCTTCGCTCGAAAGATCGACCTGACCAACCTTCACCGAGCCGGCGCGCACCTCGAAGTCGGGTACGGCGATGATGTAGCGCTCCTCCACGGGTAAAGGCGGGAGACCAAACTCCTGAAGATCTGCCTCGGTATCCTCGATCGTCACCTGCGGCGCGCAGGCCGTAAACAGCATGGTCAGGAGAAGGAACAGATGCGGTACGGTTCTTGACATAACGGCACCGATGATACCTGTTAGCGTCCCGGCTTAAAGCACTCGCCACCACGGTGCGGCGAGAATTGATCAGCTGCTCGCCAGTTGCGCCTCTTTCTTCTTGTCCTCTTTCTCGCGCGCCTCGAGCTTGGCCTTGATCCGCTTGAGCACGGTGACCTCTTCGAGCGCCCGCTGGTCGAGGACACTGCGTATATCGCGAATCTGCCTCTGAATGTTGGGGATGACCAACTGCTCGAGAGCGTTCACCCGACGGTTCGTCTTCTTGATCTCCTCGCCGATGCGGCGTAAACGCGTCTCGGTAGCCGCGACCCGCACGAGCGCCTCGGTAAGTTTCCGAAACTGAGCGGCGGCTGCGAGCGTCTGAGCGCCGGCCCCCAGCGGCGAGAAGGGGAGTTCGTCGCTGAACTCGGGCGGCTGAACCGCCGGCACCTTCACGCCGAAAAGGTTTTCCACCCGGATATCGACCTCGAGGGTCTGAGGTGAGGCGAGACTAAGGCTTTCTACAGCCTGCGGCCCGTCCCACGCCTTCGCCAGGAAGAGGCTAAAGTAAGCCTCCTTGCTGCTCTCGTTGAGAGCGCGCCTAGCCTGGAGCGACGACTTCACCAGTTCGAAGAACTCGCCGATGAGGGCGTCACGCTTGCGCTTGAGCAGGTCGGCCCCGCGAATTGCGAGCCGGGCCTGATCGCGACGCTGGAGCAGGTTGGAGCGGGTTGGGGCAATTGTCTCTGCCACGTTAGCCTCCTAGGCCTGCGTTATGAACGACCCTGGCCGGCGGCTCCCCAGAGCTCGTCCATCTTGGCACCGTAGTACTTATCGATCTGGTCGTTCGACAACCTGGTGAGCTCGCTTTTGGGCAGCGCGGAGAGCAGCGTCCAGGCGAGATCGAGGGAGTCCTCGATGGCGCGGTCCTCTGACCCCTGATTGATGAAGCGCTTCTCGAACTCATCTGCGAACTTCAGGTAGAGCTTGTCGTTCTCGGAGAGGGCGTCCTCACCGGTGATGGCAACCAGGCGCCGGAGGTCCTGGCCGTTGGCGTATGCGGCCTGCAGCTGGTCGGCGAGATTCTTGTGATCCTTACGGGTTTTACCTTCGCCGATACCGTTGTTCATCAAGCGGCTGAGCGAGGGCCCGGGGTTGATGGGCGGATAGATCCCCTTGTTGTGGAGACCGCGGGTCAGGTAGATTTGCCCCTCGGTGATGTAGCCGGTAAGGTCTGGGATTGGGTGGGTCACGTCGTCATCCGGCATCGACAGGATGGGAATCTGAGTGACCGAACCCTTGCGGCCCACGACCACGCCGGCGCGTTCGTAGATCGAGGCAAGGTCGGTATAGGTGTAACCGGGGTAACCCCGGCGTCCGGGAATCTCCTCCCTTGCGCCACCGATCTCGCGTAGCGCCTCGCAGTAGTTCGTCATGTCGGTGAGGATGACCAGCACGTGGTAATCGTGCTCGAACGCCAGGTACTCGGCGGCGGTGAGCGCCATGCGCGGGGTAAGCAGCCGCTCGACGGCCGGATCGTCGGCCTTGTTGAGGAAAAGCACGCTGCGGGCCAACGCACCGGTGCGTTCGAACTCCTGGGTGAAGAAGGTGAGCTCGCGCTGGGTGACGCCCATGGCCGCGAATACCACGGCGAACTCGGCGCCCTCGCCCAACACCTTGGCCTGGCGAGCGATCTGAGCCGCCAGCTCGTTGGCAGGCAGGCCCGAGCCTGAGAAGATAGGCAGCTTCTGCCCGCGAACCAGACTGATGAGCGTGTCGACCGTCGAGATGCCCGTCTGGATGAACTCCTCGGGTTTCTGCCGCGCTACCGGATTGATCGGGGCGCCGCCGATGGGCAGGCGCTTGTCGGCAACAACGGGTGGAAGGCCGTCGATCGGTGCTCCGATCCCGCTGAAGCGCCGGCCGATCATCTCCCTCGAGACACCAAGCCGAGCGACGTCTTCAACGAGGCTCACGGTGGTGCTCGAAAGATCGATGCCCGAGGTCTCCTCGAACACCTGCAGTACCGTGTACTCCTGCGAGACCTCGATAACCTGGCCACCGCGAATCCGGCCGCTGGCATCCTTGATGCTGACGATGGCGTTGTAGGCCAGATCGGGCGCATTCTGTAGGAACATCAGTGGCCCCGATACGTAGGAGACCTGGCTGTACTCCTTCTTGAGTAGGTTCTTGCTCATGCCGATTCTCCCTTACGCCGCCACACGGAAGCCCTTTTCGAGCTCCGCGAGGGTGCTGTCCCGGTAAGCGTTGAACTCGTCTTCGGGCACGTAGCGGGACCGGTTGATCTTCTCGACCACCGGATTACCGATGATCTCGTCGACCGTGGCGCCCGCCTCGAGCGCCTTGCGGCCCTCTTCGTTGAACTTCAGCATCATTTGCAGCATCCCGTAGGCCTTGGAAAGCGAGCAGGAGGCGTCGACGGGATCGAAGCCGTTCTGCTGCAGGAAGTCCTGACGAAGGATGCGGCCGGACTCGATGACCAAGCGCTCCTGGTCCTGGAGGGCGTCGGGGCCCACGAGCTGAACCACTTCCTGAAGGTCGCTCTCACGCTGAAGCAGGTCGACCGCCCGCTGCACCAGCTCCGGGTAGTCCTCGGCCACATTCTCCCGATACCAGGGCTCGAGAACATCATTGAACAGTGAGTAGGAGCGGTTCCAGTTGATTGCCGGGAAGTGACGTCGCTGCGCCAACGACGCATCGAGCGCCCAGAAGCAACCTGTGATGCGCAGCGTCGACTGCGTTACCGGCTCGGAGAAGTCGCCGCCGGCGGGACTAACGGCGCCAATGATGGAGACGGCGCCCTGCTCCCCTGCCAGGTTGATGACACGGCCGCCGCGCTCGTAGAAGGCTGCGAGTCGCGAGGCCAGGTAGGGCGGATAGCCCTCTTCGGCAGGCATCTCCTCGAGGCGCGACGAGATCTCGCGGAGCGCCTCGGCCCAACGGCTGGTGGAATCGGCCATGACAGAAACGCGGTAGCCCTGGTCGCGGAAGTACTCGGCCAAAGTGATGCCGGTGTAGATCGACGCCTCTCGGGCCGCTACCGGCATGTTCGAGGTGTTGGCGATTAGCACGGTACGGTGCATGAGCGGATTACCGGTCTGCGGATCCTCGAGCTCGGGGAACTCGACCAGCACGTCGGTCATCTCGTTACCGCGCTCGCCGCAACCGACATAAACAACGATATCGGCATTGCCGTACTTGGCAACAGATTGCTGGGTGACGGTCTTGCCCGATCCGAACGGGCCAGGAATAGCTGCCGTGCCGCCCATGGTGAGCGGAAAGAGCACGTCGAGAATGCGCATGCCAGTGAGGAACGGAGTCACGGGATCGAGCTTGCGCTGGACGGGACGCGCCTGGCGCACCGGCCACGGGTGGTAGAGCTTGAGCTCGGTGCCGTCGTCGAGCATGGCGATCACGTCATCGAGCGTGTACTCCCCTTCGGCGGCGATGCTCTTGATCTTGCCACCCTTGCCCGGAGGTACCAAGATCTTGTGGGTGAACGCGAACTCGGGGACCGTACCGAGAACCTGGCCGGCCGCTACTTCGTCGCCCTTGGAGGAGTGCGGCGTGAAGCGCCACTTGGTTTCACGCGAGAGCGAGTTCACGGTGATGCCGCGCTCGATATAGGTGCCGGACGCCTCCTGGATCTTGTCCAGCGGCCGCTGGATACCATCGAAGATGCCGTTTAGCATCCCCGGTCCCAGTTCCACGGCTAGCGGCAGGCCGGTGGATACGACGGGTTCGCCTACGGTTAGCCCGCCGGTGTCTTCGTAGACCTGGACGAACGCGGTAGTGCCGTCCAGGCGGATTATCTCGCCGACGAGATTCTCCTCGCCGACCCTCACGATGTCGTACATCCGGGCGCCCAGCATCCCTTGCGCGATGACGGCAGGCCCGGAAATCTTTTGAATCTTGCCTTCGATGGCCATTGGGTCTCCTATTTGATCGAAAAGACTAGCGCAGTGCGTCCGGTAGCGGCGCTACTCGAGCTTGATGTCGAAGCCTATCGCGCTTCGCACCAGTTCCTTCATGTAGGCGGTAGCGTCGTCCCCTTCACCAAACGACGCGGACAGGCTGGGAACCGGCAAAATCACGGGCAGGTCGCGTCCACGCATGGTGCGTGTACTGGCCTCGATCGGATCGGGGATGAGGCCCTCATCGACTACCACCAAGCCGTAGTCACCCGATTCGATCAGCCGTTCCAGCTCCCCCTGGGCCCCCTCTTGCTGTGCCTCATGCACTTCTACCCCCGCGAGCCGATAGCCGGTGGCGGTTTCACTGTCCGTGAGTATCACTACTCTGTGCATCCTATGCATGTCCCAACTCCCGCTCGAGCTGCGAACGCGGTACCTGGTAGTACTTGCCCCGCGCCAGCAGACGCAAGCGGGCCATCTCGGCCTCCTTGCGTCTAAGGAAGTCCAGCGCGATGCCGGGACCCAACGGGTCGGACAACGCCAGGCGGTGGGCGCTCTGGTCCAGTACCCTTCGAATTACGGCGTCGGCCTCGCTGAGGCTGTCGGTGTTCGCCACCTCGCTGAAGGAGCCACCGCTCAGGGGCGCCAGCGCCGACTTCGAGGCGTCGGCGATTATCGCATCAAACGTGCCGCGATCGATCTCGCGGCCACCGGGAACGTAGAGTTCGTCGTTCTGCACGACCTTGCCACGCAGCTTAAGGGCAGTACTGAGGTTGGTCGCGTCTAGCTCGCGTTGCACATGGCGGCGCAATTCTCGAGACGCGTCGAGCGAATCAAGCGTCTCGAGAAGAGTCTTGAAGTAGGCACGATCGAGCGAGAGTTCCAGCGCATACAACTCACCATCGGAGGCGTAACGCCTAACCGCAGCGCTGAACGACCTCGATAGCGGGTGCTTGGTGACCGCCAGAGTCTGCGCCATGGCGGGAAGATCGGGCGCCGCCGCCAGCGTCTCTATGAGCGCCGGCCGCAGGTCTCCTGCGGGCAGAACAACCTGCAACGCGCTGTCGGCACCGCGGCCGGCATGTTTCGCCCGGGCGAGCGTCTTGAGGTTGAGCAAATCGTAGCGAAGCAAGAACAGCGCCAACAGGTCGTGGGGACGACCGTCGGAGAAGTCGAGGATCGATCGAGCGGTGCGGCGGAAGTTCTCGCCCACGGCACGGTCGATCGAACCCAAGCCGGGTTCACGGGCCTGAGCCTCCTCGAGGTCGGCCATGTAGGGCGTTTGGGCGACTGTGCCCGTGAAGGCACGGAAGTCGCTGTCGGCAAGTGCTTGCGTGTAGAACTCGTTCTGCAGCAGCTTGGCCTTCATCCCCCGTATTCGGGCATTGATGTAACCGAAGTCGGAGGACACGTTACCCTTCCTTGCTCAGGAGTACCTGCGCAACCTCGGACGCCAGTTCCTCACGAAGCGAAGCGAGCCGACCGTAGAGGGTATTTTCGATAGCGAAGTTGCTCTCCCCACCGTCAATTCGAACTCCGGCCCGAACATGAGGATCGGTCGTGACCTTGCCGGCGAGTGAGAGACCATCGGCTGCGGTAGCGGCGGCTTCCTTGTCGCTTGGGTTGACGATCACGGCGCGAATCGTGGAGGGAGCCGCGCCGCTCGCACTGAGGGCCTCCTGTAACAGTTCAGTGAGAACCGCTACGTACGTGGGCCCTCTGGTTAGTGCTTCGATTCGAACCTCGGCCTCTTTGAATACGTCCTCGATCGCGCTGTGCTGGGCGCGGAGGGTGAGCGATGACGACTCGAGTTGCGCGGCACTGCGGGCTCGAACCAGGTCCGAACGCCCGTTGGCCAGGGCAGTACGCTTGCGGCTGGCCAGCAAAGCTTCCGCCTCGGCCTGCGCGCCAGCTACGACCTCTGAGGCGCGCTCGCGCGCCTCAGAGAGAATCCCCTCGATCTCGGCGCTCGCTTCTTTATCAAGCAGAGCAGCTAGATCAGCCACATTATCCGCCGATCTGTCCGTTGAGGAAGAAGGCGATGACGAAGGCGAAGATGATGAGGGTTTCGGGGATCACCAGGTAAATGAGGATCTGACCGAAGGCCTCGGGGCGCTCGGCGAGCGTGCCGGCGCCGGCGGAACCGATGGCAGCCTGTGCGAGACCCACGCCAATAGCGCCGATTCCGATGGCGAGACCGGCACCCAGTGCAATGAGTCCGTCACCGATGCCACGCCCCACTTCGACGGCTTCCTGGGCGGCGCCCACGGCGAGAAGTGAGAAGACGGCGATCAGGCTGATTGCGGTAACGACTTTTTTCATGCTTTTCCTCCATGGAGACGGAATGGCTCATATGGGCGTCCACTCTGCTCGTAAAAACCAAATTTCGTGAAGAATTCCACATACTGCAAACGTAGCGGCTGCAGCGTGTGTCCGATGATGGTGAGGGCGATGGCCAAGGTGTGAACGACCAGCGCTACGACGATACCCAAGAGGGCGCCGACGACGGGAATCCCGATTCCCCCGGCGATTGCGAAGCCGAGGTCGGTAGCCAGGTTGGCCACCAGCGCCGCCGACAGGCCAACCGCGAAGAGTCGAAGATAGCTGAGGATGTTGCCCGAGTTGGAGATGAGCTCGACTAGCATGAGCGGAATACCCGAAAGGACCACGCCCAGCAGGAAGACGGCG
The DNA here is from genome assembly GCA_040905665.1 of Trueperaceae bacterium. Classification (GTDB taxonomy): domain Bacteria; phylum Deinococcota; class Deinococci; order Deinococcales; family Trueperaceae; genus DASVCN01. Next base: position 64,785 of record JBBDRD010000044.1, on the reverse strand, counting down.
AATCCGACGCCCACAATCAGCCAGATGGCGGATGAGAGCCCGCCGGTGAGGAAGGCAGTGGCGAAGATAACCAGCGCAGTCAGCCCGGAGAACATGCCAATTCCTTCCCACATGTGCTTCCGGTCGCCATGCAGGATTCCGTAATAGGTCCGGATGGCCCAACCCCCCAAAACCTGGAGGATTCCGAAGCCCAGGGTGATCAACAGCAGCGGGGTGAACTCCTCTACCCGGAACAGCATGATGGGGATGATCCCGTTGTCGCCGTGGGAAGGGGCGTAGAAGATCGGGTTGTCCGCCGGCCAGTGCTCCAGGAAGTTTCCGAAAAACTCGCCATAGATGAAACCCCAAATGATCGACCAGACGGCAGCCCAATTGATCACCGTGCCGATCGAAGGCAATGCTTTCGCCTTTAACACGATTCCCAACGGACCAAGCGAGAGCGAACGGCCGCCTGCGCCGCGGCGCTGCATCCAGATCCCCAGTGCGAGGAACAGCAGGCCGAAGCCCATGTCGCCCACCACGATTCCAAAGAAGAGCGGAAAGAAAACCGCCAGCGTCCAGCTTGGATCAAAGGTGCCGTAGCGGGGTGGATCGAAGAGCGCCAAAAGGCCCTGGAAGGGTCGAACCCAAGCCGGATTCTCGAGCTTCACGGGCACCCTCAGATCGTGGTGCTCGTCGGCCGGGCGGGAAACAGCGATGACTCCTTGGCCGAACTGCTTGCGTAAACCTTCGACGACCTTGCGGGTCTCGCGTGCCGGCAACCAGCCTCGCAATGCAACGCTATAACGCCCAGCGAGCATCTCTTCGAGCTTGGAGTAGCGGGCCTGCTGATTCAGGGCCAGCTGATGAATCGTCTGTAAACGCGGTGCGTAGCTCTCGAGAAGCTGGTGACGCTCCTGCTCGAGCGCCTCGAGTCGGCGAGGAACGGTTTGCGACCGCTCCTCCATAACATGGACGGCCTTGGCCACCCCCTGGTCGGCGTAACGTCCCGGAAGGGCCAGTGGGCTGATGCCCAGACGACTGAGCGCCTGGCGAAAGAGGGCCTCGTCACGCTTGAGGACGGCGGAAGTGAAGAGGGTCTGGCGCCCGTACGGCCGGGTGGCGAACGTTATGTTGCCCTCCATGGCCGCTTCGAGCTCGGCCCGGACTTCGTCGGCAGCGTCGGCGCCGACCAGGAAGGCGCTGCCTGTAAGGTAGCGGCTGCTGTCGAGTTGGGCCAGTGTGGGCGCCAGCGTCCTGAAGAGCGGGAGGTAGGTGCGGATCAGATCGAGATCGTCGTTCAAGCGGGAGCGTTCGGCCACGACCTTGTCGATCTGCGGGCCAACTTCGGCCAAAAGTGATTCGATCTCCTCGATAGAGGTAGCCGAGTCGCTCCGCGGCGCCGCTTCCACGTCGTGGGCGGCCAGGCCTGCCAGAAGAGTCTCACTTCGGCCAACTAGCGACGACCACCGTTCGCGTTCGTCCTTGTCTTCGCCCTCGAGCGTGTACCTGATCAGCGACAGTCCCTCTTCCGGCTCGAGCGGATCGACTTGCACGACACCGAGACTCTGCAGGCTCTGCAGCAACTCGCGGGCGATGCTCCGCCGGCCCACAACCGTCAACTGGTCCATGCGAGCGATCACGGCAGTACGCGCTCCATAACCAGTTGAACGGCTCGATCGCGATTGCCACGTGCCCGCGCCTCGATCTTCTCGGCTTCGGCGCGAGCTCGCGCCAGGATCTCCTCACGCGCGGCTTCGCTCTGCTGCTCTGTCTCGGCTCGGGAGGCATCGGCGAGCGCAGTTGCCTCGTTCCGCGCCTTGTCGAGCAGGCTTTCGGCCTCGGACCTTGCCTTCTCGACGATCGCGGCAGCGTCACGCCTCGCCTGTTCGACCTTGGCTATTACCGCCTTCTCATGGTCGACCAGGCTCTGAAGCAGTTGTTCGCCTTGAGCTTCCAAACGACCCTCCTTTCACCCGAATGATTCCCCGTACGGCACTGCTGCCGGAATTTGGATGCAACTGCCGGGTCAACAATCACGGGGTCTAATGGTGATGTCTCAAATGACAGGAAACGCGATGGTTGAGGCACCTTCGGCGTCAACGCGAAAGCATACCAATGGCTCTTTCACCGTGTCAATCGAGACATTTGTCCCGCTTGAGGACCGGATGAGGAGTTGTCCCGTCGCTGGTACACTCGCAACTCGGTATGCCCGCTCCCAGCTTGCGCGACCCCCGAGACAAGAACCTGGGTGCCTACTACACCGAATCGCGGGTGGCCGAAGCCTTGTGCCGCTGGGCGATGAGAGGTACGCGCGGTCGTTTATTGGACCCGGCATTCGGCGGTGGAGTCTTCTTGGAAGCGGCGGCGAGTCGCGGCGCAACTCTTGGCGCGTGGGAGCTCTGCGGGGTAGAAGTCGAACCAGCCGCCCACGGCGAGGCCGTCGCTCGTGGCCGCGCCATTGGCCGCCCCACCGGTAGCAGTGCCGGCGCCGATTTCACAACCCAGCGGCTCATACTCGCCGACTTCTTCTCGCTCTCTGCTACATCACTCTCCTCAAAAGGCTCCCAACTGTTCGACGCTGTCGTGGGAAACCCCCCCTTCATCCGGTTCCAACGCTTTGCCGGCGAGGCCCGCGCACTTGCTGCTGTACGGGCGAACGAGGCCGGCATGATTCTCCCGCCGCTTGCCGGCTCCTGGGTCGCCTTCGTCGCCCATGCCACTACTTTCCTTAGGCCCGGTGGCCGATTGGCAATGGTGGTTCCCGCCGAGCTCGGCCACTCCCCTTACGCCCGACCACTGCTCGAGCTGCTGCATGAGGCCTTCGCCCGATGCACCTTCGTCACCTTCCGTCACTCGCTCTTCCCTCATCTCGATCAGGAAACGGTGTTGCTGCTGGCCGATGGTTTCGGAGATGGCGCGGGCCGCTTCACCTCGCTGGAGCTCGAGGGACCCGGAGCGCTGGACCGCGCCCTTCCCTGCTCGGGAAGTTCGCCGCTCGATCCCGGGGGGCTCATCGGCGGCAAGACCAGCTTGGCTCACGCGCGTCTCGAACCGGCGGCGCTCGAACTTTATGAAAAGCTCGGCTGCCGCGACCCCGGCCGCCACGGTCGGCGCCAAGCGGTTCGCTTGGGCGAGCTTGCCCTGGTGGCGAGCGGCTACGTCACCGGAGCGAACTCGCACTTCCACCTCACTCCGCAAGAAGCGCAGGCAGCAGGTCTACCCCGGGAAGCGCTAGTGCCGGCCGTGTTCCGCTCACGCGCACTCACCGGCCTCCGGTTCGATCTGAGCGACTGGCAGGTCGCCGGGGTGGCGGGCTGGGCCGGCTACCTGGTCCAAGCCGCCGGCCAGGAGAACGATCCGGCAGTTGCACACTTCCTGGAGAGGTTGCGGGCGGCGGGCGTCGACCGGCGCTACAAAACCAGCAGCCGCTCGCCCTGGTACCGGGTTGGCCGCGTAGCGGTCCCGCCTCTGATACTGGCCGGAATGGGCGGGCAGACACTCCCCCTGGTCGTCAACGAGAATCAAGTAGCGGTTCCCAACACATTTCACGCGGTAGCGCCGCTGACCGGCGTGCCACTCGGCCAAGCCGGCAACGCTGGTCTGACGACCGCCTGGCTCACCTCGCTGGCTTCGCTGAGCGTGGAACTCGAAGGACATCGGCTGGGCGGCGGAATGCTCAAGCTCGATCCCGGTGAGGCACTAAACGTACTGCTTCCCTCCCCTGGGCTCGTCCCAAAAGGCTTCTTCGAGCGACTGGAGTCACTGTTTCGCGCCGGTGACATGGACTCCGCCCGCAACGAGGCTGACCAAGTGCTGCTGGTGGATGGGTTGGGCCTGACGACCGAGGAAATCTCGCTTTTGCAATGTGGTGCCGAGCGTTTGCGCTCGAGGCGGCAGCGACTGAGACCTGCTTGGCAATAAGCGATTTGACCGACATCATTGCCGGGAAGAGTGCAACTGTCATCGAGCTCCGGCTTCGGGGCCTGCCACCTACACTTAGACATAATACTTGCGCCCGGAGGTGCAGAATGAGCCAGATCACGCTCTATCTCAACGAAGAAACTGCCGCACGCGCGCGCGAGGCAGCGGCAAGTGAGGGTGTAAGCAATAGCCAGTGGGTGGCGAGGCTCCTACGCGAGCGTCTCGACACTACATGGCCCGTGGCGGTACGTGAACTTGCCGGCGCCTGGGGCGACTTCCCCACCCTCGAGGAACTCAGGAAAGGACAGGCCACGGATGTGCCTGCGGTAGCACACGACAGGTAGCCGGCCTCGGATGTTCACTGGTAAAGTGCTCAACCAGTGCGCGTCGCAGTCATTTCCGATACTCATGGCAACCTGGCCGCGCTGGAGGCAACACTCGAGCACCTGAGCGGTGAGTACGTCGATCAGGTAGTAGTGGCCGGAGATCTCGTAAATGGGGCCGCCGATTCAGTAGCTTGCTGGCGGCTCATCCGGTCACTCGGCTATCCTGTCGTACGGGGCAACCACGAGCGATACGTATTCGACCTGGGGACGCCCAACGAGGAGCCCGAATGGGGCAGCGAGCTATTCGGTCCTGTCCGGTGGGCAGCGGCGCGATTTAGCCCAGAGGAACTCGACGAGATGCGAGTATTGCCGCTCCGCCATTCAATGCCCGATTATCCGGAGTTACTGATCGTGCACGCCTCGCCGCACGCGGACAATCAGAATGTGCTTGCGCATACCCCGAGTTCGGAACTCGAACCGATGTTTGCCGGCAGCGAGGCTACTCTTATCGTGCGTGGTCACAATCACATCGGCAACAGCCGAACGGTAGTTGAGCGACAGTTAGTTACCGCAGGTTCAGTGGGAATGCCGCTGGGCGGAACTGTGGACGCCCAGTTCCTGCTGCTTGAACGACGTGCTGGCCGCTGGCGCTTCGAGCACCGCGCGGTTCCCTACGACGTAGGCGCAACGCTGCGGCGATTCTCCGAGACTGGTTACCTGGCGGAGGCGGGGCCGATGGCTCGGCTGCTGCTGCGGGAGATCGTCACGGGAAGCCACCAGATGGTGCCGTTCCTGCGCTTCTGGCGACGAGTGTCGCCCGATGAATCGCTCCCGTTGACCGACGCTATCGACCGCTTCTTGAACGCCTACTGAGAACTGCACGTGTTCCGGCTGCTCCTCCGACCCCAAGTCGACCGATTTCGCAGTAATGCTTCCGATCCGCTCGTTAGGTAGAGTTCGAAGCGGACTCGCCCTGCCTCTAGCCGCTGCGTTTGCGCCTGATGAACCCGGCCGGCACCCGCAAGCGGCGCTCAGCCTCGCGCGCGACCTGCTTGGCGGCGATCTCCTTGAGTTCGGAGTACAGCTGCTCGAGTCGCTCGGCAGGCAAACTGGCATCCGCCAGAATGCTCCGGATCTCCTCCATGCGCGCCATCAGACGCGTCTGCTGACTCGCTTTCTCCCCGTCCAGGTAGAACTCGCGCAGGCGCGAGAGCGATTTCTCGATGTGGCCGTCCACGTCGATCTTGGCGTCCCCGTCACCTGCCGACTCGCCGAAGAGACGCGACCAAACCACACTCCCGTCGTCGCGCTCACGGTAGTGCAGGAGCACCTGGCGGTCATCGTAGTCACACTCCCGGCACAGGCCGGCGAACTCCTTCAGCAACGACTCGGTTGCCGGGGGCAGCGCGGCCTCGACTCGCTCCAGGCGTGGGCGCAGACGGCCAGGCTCAAGCAACAGGAGTGCGATCACCTCGAGCTCGAGGATAGCGGTCTGACTCGCTCCGGCCCCGCGCCTCATGCCGCGAACCTGGACCTCGTCCAGCCGCTTGTTCCCACCCTTGCTACCGGTCCAAGCGTCGAGAGCGGCGCCATCGATACCTAGCCGGTCGATCACCAGACGACGCATCTCGGTGGCCACAGGGTCGAAGATGGAGCGCGGCTTGAGGGCCGGCAACAGTTCAGCCAGGATCGCCTTCTGTCCTTGGACGTTGTTGGCGTCGTGCAGTTCCAGCACGCTGCTGAATCGGAATTCCACCTCGGAAAGGCCCGTGTCGAGCGCCGCCAGGAATTCCGGTAGATGACCACCCAGCACCGCGTCGGCCGGGTCCTTGCCAAACGGGACCTGCACTGCGCGTACCAGAAACTGGCGGCCCACCGCCTGCTCGAGCCCCGACAGCACCGCGCGCTGGCCGGCGGAGTCGGCGTCGAACGCAAGGTAGAGGCGCTGCACATCGAGCCGGCTGAGTTGATCGGCCTGCTCGGGGGTGAGCGTGGCGCCCAAGGCCGCCACCGAATGCCGGACGCCGGACTGGTAGAGGGCGATGACGTCCATGTACCCCTCGACGACAATGCACTCGTTCCTGGCCCGGATTTCGCTGCGAGCCAGGTCGAGCCCATAGAGCAGCTCGCCCTTGTGGAAGACGTCGGTCTCCGGCGTGTTGAGGTACTTGGGAAGTGAATCGTCGAGAACGCGACCGGCGAAACCGACGATGCGGCCCAGTGCGTCACGGATCGGGAACATGACCCGGTTGCGGAAGCGGTCGTAGCGGCGGCCGCTCTCATTCTCGGAGAGCAACCCGGCGTCGAGCAAGTCGCTGTCGCGCAGCCCTTTGGCGAGCGCGTAGCGGAGGAGTCCGTCCCAACCATCGGGTGCGTAGCCGAGGCCGAACTGATCTACCGTCTCCTGGGTCAATCCTCGACCGGCGAAATAGTGACGGGCCGTGGCGCCGATCTCCTCGTCCTGCAAGCGCACGCGGAAGTAATCGAGCGCCATGTCGTTCACATCGTAGAGATCGTTTCGCTTGCGATCCCGGGCGGTGGGCGGAGTAACCTCGACACCGACTCGCTGGCCGAGAGACTGCAGTACCTCGGTGAACGACAGCCCCTGACTTTGCATCACGAAGTCGAAGAGGTCGCCCTTGGCTTGGCAACCGAAGCAGTAAAAGAAGCCACGGTCGCGGTGTACGTGGAAGGAAGGAGTCTTCTCGCTATGAAAGGGGCAGAGGCCCTTCAGTTGTCCACGGCCCGCCGGCTTGAGCGCCACTACCTCACCGATGAGATCGGCGATATCGAGCCGCTGCCGAATCTGCTCTTTGGCGTCACTCGCCACGACCAACCGCCTCCATGAAACTGTCTGAACCTTTGGGTGTCGGCCGTCCGGGCCTGCTACACCAAAGTTACCACGGGCTGTCGGTAGGGCACGGTTCGTCGTCGTTGCGTCGCCGCGGATGCGCTGGGGTCGGTTCCATAGGAGCCGACGTGACACCCCGACCGACCCCACGACAGCCCGACCGACTCAAGGGAACAGCGGCAAATGCCCCAGCGACACCACGTCGTCGCGCGCTTCGCCTTCGGTAAACACCACCAGCGTAGTCACCACCTCGCCGCCGATCTGCTCTAGCAGCTCACGCAGACCTTCGAGGGTACCGCCGGTGCTCACCACATCGTCGACTATCGCTACACGCTTACCCCGAATTCGGGGTATGTCGGAACCGTCGATCACCAGATCCTGGGGCTTACCGGTCGTTATCGACAGCACCGTCCGCTTCACGGCCTCTACCATGTACGGTTTCTCGGTTTTTCGGGCAACTACATACGGAATCCCGGTGATCCGGCTGAGCGCGTGCGTAAGAGGTACCGCTTTGACCTCGGGAGTAACTAGCGTTTCGACCCCCTCCGGTACACATGGGGCCAGCTCCGCTGCGGCCTCCTCGGTAAGTTCGGTGTCGCCCAGCAGGTTCAGCAACGCCACTGAAACGGCTCCCACGTTGACGATCTGCAGCTTGCGCTCGAGCTTGCCAATGCGGACGTTGTGATACTCCATGGTCGCGAGACCCCTTTCGATCAGTCGAAAAGTCCGGGAAAGAGCATAGCGTGGCGTGCTGGACGCTCTCGAGTCCGGGGCATCAGTGGAAAACCACCGTCTTGTTGCCGTGAACCAGTATCCGGTCATCGAGGTGGGCCGACACCGCCCGGGCCAGAACGGTCCTTTCGATTTCCCGACCCACTCTGGCCAGGTCGGCGACCGATTCCCGGTGTGATACGCGGTGAACGTCCTGCTCGATGATCGGTCCCTCGTCGAGATCGTCAGTCACGTAGTGAGCCGTGGCCCCAATAAGCTTCACGCCCCTTTGGTAGGCGTGACGGTACGGATTGGCGCCAACGAAGGCCGGCAGGAAGGAGTGGTGAATATTGATGATCCGCCGGCGCCAGCGCTCCACGAACTCGGGCGAGAGGATCTGCATGTAGCGGGCCAGCACGACCAAATCGACCTTACCTTCGAGAAGCTCGAGCACGGCGCGCTCCTGCTTTTGCCGATTTTCCTTGGCCACTGGCAGGTGATGGAAGGGAACGCCGAACGACTCCGTGATATTGCGCAGGTCGTCGTGATTGGAGACAACCAGCGGAATCTGGGCGTCGAACTCGCCGCTGCGAACCCGCCAGAGGAGCTCCATCAGGCAGTGGTCGTAGCGGCTCACCAGCACGGCCATGCGCTTGCGCTGGTCGGCGTAGGAGATCCGCCACTCCATTTCGAACGGCTTGGCGACGACGTCTCCGAATGCCCTCTCGAGCTGCGCCCGCCCCACGTCGAGACCGTCGAGGTGGAAGACCATCCGCATGAAAAACGCTCCGCCCGAGGGATCGGTGGAGTGCTGCGAGGAATCGAGAACGTTGGCGCCGTGGGTGTAGAGGAACTGCGAGACGGCGGCGACGATCCCCCTGCGATCGGGGCAGGAGACCAGCAACCGGGCTGTATTGGCTCGCTCACTCACGTGCTGTCACGGGGGAGCAGCTTACCCGATAAGCCCCGCTCAAAGCGCGGAGAGGGCATGTGGCCGAGCGAGAAGCCGGCGGCGAGTACCAGGGGTAGAGTGCTTCGGTGCCATTCTTTCCCGCCAGGACCAGGCGTGTTTTCAGACACGTGTGGCGGCTTGCCCTCCCAGTGATAGTCGCGAACATGCTGCAGAGCTTGGTCAACGTCGCCGACGTTTTTCTGGCCGGTCGCCTTGGTCCCATCGAGATCGCCGCCGTGGGCATGGGGACCAGCGTGCGCATGCTCGTTCTCGTGGGGATCATGGCGGTGACCGCCGGCTGCATGGCGCTGGCTGCTCAGGCGAGGGGCGCCGGCGACGAAGTCGAACTGAGCCGGGTGGCACGGCAATCGCTGTCGCTGGCCGTGCTCCTGTCGCTGGTTCTGGGGCTAATCGGTTACCTGGGCGCCGAGCCGATACTGCGGTTCCTGAACTCGGGTGGAGATCCGCGCGCGGTCGAACTGGGCACCGCTTATCTGCAGATCCTCTTCGCCGCAACTGTTTTCCTCACGCTCAACTTCACCATCAATTCGCTAATGCAGGGGGCCGGCGATACGATCACTCCGCTCTACCTGTCGGCGGGCATGAACGTGCTCAACGTGCTCTTCAGCTACTTGCTGATGTTCGGTCCCGGGCCGTTTCCGGCCCTGGGGGTGAGCGGTGCGGCGCTAGGTACCGCGCTCTCCCGCGCGTTGGCCACGGTCGCCGGTATCGCTCTTTTTTACTCGGGCCGCAACGCGGTGCGGCTCCTGCCGGGTATTAGCTACCTCCCCGACCGAGAGATGTTCCGACAGATACTCTCCATCGGCATCCCTTCCGGCCTCCAGGGGGTGGCCCGCAACGCTTCGCAGATCCTCGTGCTGCGCATCGTGACCTCTACCGCTGCCGGCACCTACGGCGCCAGTGCTCTCGCCATCGGCCTTCAGGTGGAGTCGTTGGCGTTCATGCCGGGCCTGGCCGTGAGTGTGGCCGCCACCAGTCTGGTTGGCAGATCGCTAGGAGCCTGGCAGGTGGACGAGGCCAGGGAGCGCGGCAACGTGGCGGTCGCGCTGGGCGCCCTGATCATGGGAGTGTTGGGCTTGATCTTGTGGCTGTTCGCAACGCCCCTGGTGCGCCTCTTCGACCCGAGCGCACACCCTACGGTGGTCGCAGCGGGAACCTCATACCTCCGGATCAACGCCCTTTCTCAGCCCATCCTGGCCGTCGCCATGGTCGTCAACGGGGCGCTCCGCGGCGCCGGCGACACGCGTGCGCCGTTGGTTGCCACGCTCATCGGCCGTTGGCTGGTCGTGGTTCCTTTGGCCTACATCCTTGCCTTCCCCCTGGGCATGGGCGTTAACGGCGTATGGTGGGCACTCTTCGCAGGCACCACCGTGCAGGCTGTCCTGGTGGCGGGGCGATGGCTGGGCGGGAGGTGGCTCGACGTTGGGCTCAGCAAGTCTCGCCTCTACCGACTACACCTGCGGTTCCTGCCCGAAGAGGAGCAGCGCCGTTACCTCGAGGAGATCAAAGCGCCACTCATGGCGCAGGTCTCCGTTCGCGAACGCGTGGAGGACGACGGTGTGGTGTATCAGCTGCCCCAGGGAATGGTGCGGCTGACCTTCGACGGCTCGTACCAGGTCGTGGCCGGCCGCGAGTTGCTGTCCGATGGGACGCTCGCCACTGCCCAGCTCGACGCGCTTTCCATGCCCGATCGAGCTCCGAATCGCCGCCCTACCGGCTAGAAACTCCACGCCCGCGGTCCAGGGCCGCGTGTTAGCTTGGTGCGGTGGAGGACGGCGCACTAAGGCCAACGAGGCTAGACGATTACGTCGGCCAGGCGAAGCTCAAGGCCAAGCTGAGCGTCTACCTCGAAGCCGCTCGCAGCCGCGGAGAGCCGCTCGATCACGTACTGCTGTACGGCCCTCCGGGACTGGGCAAGACGACGCTGGCGCACATCATCGCCTTTGAAATGGGTGTGGGTATTCGGGTGACCTCGGGACCCGCGATCGAGAAGCCGGGTGACCTGGCGGCGATCCTCACAAACGCTTTGGATGACGGCGACGTGCTCTTCATAGATGAGATCCACCGCTTGGGCCGGGTGGCCGAGGAGCACCTCTACCCCGCGATGGAGGACTACAAGATAGACATCGTCCTGGGCCAGGGTCCGGCGGCGCGCACCATCAGGCTCGATCTGCCGCGTTTCACCCTGATTGGGGCCACGACCCGTCCCGGACTCATTACCGGACCGATGCGCAGCCGCTTTGGCATTCTCGAGCACCTGGAGTACTACAGCGACGAGGAGTTGGCGGAGGGCGCCGAGCGTGACGCACGGTTGCTGGGCTTCCCCCTTAGCGACGAGGCGGCGCTGGAGATCGGACGGCGCGCGCGCGGAACGATGCGGATCGCGAAACGCCTGCTAAGGCGGGTGCGCGATTATGCCGAGGTGGCTGGAGACGAGCATGTGGGCCTCGAGCGTACGAGAGCGACTCTCGACGAGCTGGGAATCGACGTCATCGGCCTCGATCGGCGCGACCGCGCAATTCTCTCCAGCATGATCGAGAAGTTCGCCGGAGGTCCGGTGGGGCTCGATACCCTGGCTACCTCCGTGGGCGAAGACCGCGCGACCCTCGAGGAGGTTCACGAACCGTTCCTGATCCAACGCGGACTCATTCAGCGCACGCCGCGTGGGCGAATCGCCACCGAGCGTGCCTACCAGCATTTGGGGTTGCCAACACCCTCGAGAGCCGGGCTGTTCCCTCTGGGATCCGGCTGACGCCGCGGCGATGATCGAAGGGAGCTTGCGCAACCTCCCGCTTGTCGATGTATTCCAGGTGGTTGCTACTTCGAATAAGAGCGGGACCCTCAGCCTGATACGCGGCCGGCGGGACGCTCGAGTCATCTTCAAAGCGGGCCGAATCCAATATGCGCACCTCTCCCCGGGCGTACACCTGGCCGAGATCCTCGTGCGGATGGAGCTGGTGAGTGTTTGTAAGATGCTCACGCTGCTAGCCCAAGGGGAACGTGAGCGCTTGTCGTTGCCCTTGGGGTTGGCGGCGGTCGAGGCCGGCTACCTCGATGAGGAGGGGCTCAGGGCTGGGCTCGAGCGGCAGGTGTTCGAGGTACTCAGTGAGCTGCTCACCTGGCGCTCGGGGAGCTTCTCCTTTGGTGAGGAGGTCGAGCTCGCGTTGCAGATGCCGGTCGCCCGAGGCTTCGACGCCATGAGCGTTCTCATGCAGGTCGCTCAAGGGCTGGCCGATTACCAAGATGGCGCGGTCAAGCCTACGGCGGTCTACCAGCAGGTGGGCGATCCAACCAAGGTAGAGATGCCGTCGGTCGGCTGGGATGTGCTTGCTGCCGTCGACGGCCGACGCCATGCGGCGTCGGTGGCGGCGGAGATCGATCTGCCGGAGCGTCAGGCGTACCGGCTGCTGCACGTACTGGAGCGGTTGGGCGTGATTGCTCCATCACCCTTTCCGGTGGAGGTTCCGCTGGTGCTGTTGTTGACACCGTCGAACGGGCATGGTCGGCTCCTGCGGCTGCTTCTCGCCCGCAGCCGTGCCTTCGCTCACGTCGAGACGGAGGCGCAGGCGGCGATAGAGTTTTTGGCCCAGAACCATCCGCGTGCAATCGTGGTCGACGATCATGGCGGAGCCGGTTGGCAGTTCGTTCGTGAGGTACGCCGGATTCCCGGCAAGAACCATCTGCCGGTAGTGGTGCTGACCGGTAAGGGTTCCGACGGCGGTGTGCTGGCGAGAGCCCGCCGACCAAGAGCGCACATCCTCGTCAAGCCGTTCCAGGAACTCGACTTCCAGCAGTTGTTGAGCCGGATGGTTGGCTGAGCAGGATGGTTGGCTGAGCGGGACAGGCGACTGAGCAGGACGGTTCGCCGAGTCGGGTGGCCGGCGCAAATCACCATGGTCGCGCCGCTTGCGCGTCTACGTCGCGCTTGCTATAGTCGGACCACTTCAATTCGGAAGCAGGAGTCGTTTCATCACCTGGCGCACGCCGTGCGCTCAACGTGGCGGCTCTTCTTTCCGTCTTGAGAGTGGCATTTTGCAGGGGAAGAGGTGGAAGATGAAGCGATGGTGGATTGTAGTACTGATACTCGCCGTCACTGCGGCAGTCGCCCAGGGGGAGCTGGGCACGGCCGAAGAGGCGGCCCTGGAAGCTGCCGGCGGAGAGGAGCTGGGAGGCTCCGTTTCGGTGCTGGGAGTGTGGGGCGGTGGCGAACAGGAGACCTTCCTCGAGATGGTTCGGCCGTTTGAGGAAGCGACCGGGATCGATGTCGAGTACACCGGCACTCGCGACCTGAACGCTGTTCTGTTTACCCGTGTCGAAGGTGGTAATCCACCCGATCTGGCCGGCCTTCCCGGCCCCGGTCAGATGGCGCAGTTCGCCCGCAGCGGCGATCTCGTGGACCTGGGCGAAGTCTTGGACATGGACGCTTTTGGCGATCAGTATGCCGAAACCTGGGCCGAACTCGGTTCGGTAGACGGCACCCTCAGCGGCATCTTCATCAAGGCGTCGGTGAAGGGCCTCATCTGGTACAACACCAACGTCTGGGAGACCGAAGGCTTCGAACCGCCTCAGACCTGGGACGAGCTCATGACGTTGTCGCAGCAGATTATTGAGGCCGACAGCGGCGCCAGGCCCTGGTGTGTCGCCGTTGAAAGCGGCGCGGCCAGCGGCTGGCCGGGTACCGACTGGATCGAGGACTTCGTTCTTCGCCAGGCCGGCCCAGAAGCGTACGACAACTGGTATCAGGGCGAACTAACCTGGACCTCCGATGAGATCCGCGGCGCCTGGGAGTCTTGGGGCGAAATCGTGGGCGACCCGCGCATGGTTTACGGCGGCGCAGCCACGATGCTCACGACCAACTTCGGCCAGGGTGGCAATCCGCTCTTCACCGACCCGCCCGGCTGCTACATGTTCCACCAGGCGAGCTTCATCACCGACTTCTTCGTCGAGTCGTTCCCGGGCCTGCAGCCGGTCGAAGACTTCAACTTTTTCCCCTTCCCCAAGATGAGTGAGGGCGCTCCGGAAAGCGTCGAGATGGCCGGGGATCTCTTCGGCATGTTTAACGACACCCCGCAGGCTCGGGCGCTGGTCCGCTACCTCACCTCCGCCGAGGCGCAGGCCATCTGGGTGGAGCGCGGTGGAGCGATTTCGCCCAACCAGCAGGTTCCGCTCGACCTCTATCCCGATCCGCTCGCCCGCCAGTCGGCCGAGCTGCTCACAAGCGCCGAAGTAGTTCGCTTCGACGCTTCGGATCTCATGCCCGAGGCGATGAACAACGCCTTCTGGCAAGCGATCCTGGAGTTCATCCAGAATCCGGACGGCCTCGACAACATCTTGAGCAACCTCGACCGCGTCCAGCAGGACGCTTACGCCGAGTAATCGAGGAGGCTTCGGTGGGGTGCGTTGCGCCCCACCAAAGCAACCGACATGTTTGAGAGTCGACTGTTACTTGCACTGATAGTTGTCATTGGCGTCCCGGCAGCCACAGTAGGCTACGTTGCACTCGTCGAAGCCTTGGTGCAGCGGCTCCCGCACCGCAGCCGCGGAACCGTAAGGCCCTGGTTATGGGTGGCGCCGGCGGTCCTGCTATTAGCCGTGTTTCTCGTATATCCGACGCTCAACACCCTTTATCTCAGTTTCTTCAACGCCGACTCGACGGAATTCGTTGGCCTCGCCAACTACCGCTATATCTTCACGGACAACAGCGTCCTGATATCGCTACGCAACAACGGCCTCTGGCTCGTCTTCCTAACCTTGCTCACCGTCACCTTCGGCCTGCTGTTCGCCATCCTGTTCGACAAGGTTCCCTATGAGTCGACCGCTAAGGCGCTCATATTCCTGCCGATGGCGATATCGTTCGTAGCCGCCGGAGTTATCTGGCGCCTGATGTACGATTACCAGCCGCCGATGCAGCCGCAGACCGGCACGCTCAACGGCATCATGGCTGCCTTCGGTGGTGATCCGGTCGCCTGGCTCATCAACCGACCCTGGAACAACTTCGCGCTCATCGCCGTTGCCGTGTGGGTCTGGGCCGGCTTCGCTCTGGTAATCCTCTCGGCCGGGCTCAAGGGCATTCCCACCGAGATTCTCGAGGCCGCGCGGGTCGACGGGGCGACCGAACTCCAGACCCTCACCCGAGTGACGATCCCGATGATGGGGTCGACGATCGCGGTAGTGGCAACGACCATGGTCATCTTTGCCCTCAAGGCCTTCGACGTGGTCTACGTCATGACGAACGGAAACTTCGGAACCGACGTTATCGCCAACCGGATGTACAAGGAGATGTTCAACTTCACCCACTTCGGACGGGCCGGTGCCATAGCTGTCGTGCTGCTCCTGGCGATAGTCCCCATCATGCTCTTCAACATCCGCCGATTCCGTGAGCAGGAGGCGATCCGGTGAAGTCGTCGCGAGCCTTGCCCCTGCCTCGAGAGCACGGGAAACGAAAGTTTCAGGTAGACCGACTCCTACGCAGACTCCCGCTGCACGCAATCATCGTCGTGATGGTGTTGATCTGGTCGGTGCCGACGCTTGGCCTGCTGGTGAGCTCGTTCCGCCCAGCTCACCTGGTTACTACCAGTGGCTGGTGGACCGCGCTCGTGCCCCCCTGGAACTTCTCGCTCGACCTTTACCGGGAGGCGCTCGGAACGGCGGGCATGGGCAGGAGCTTCATCAACAGCCTGTTCATCACCATTCCTGCCACGGTGATCCCGATCATGATCGCCGCCTTCGCGGCGTACTGTTTCGCCTGGATGAAGTTTCCCGGGCGTAACGTTCTCTTCGTCTCGGTCGTGGGACTGCTGGTGGTACCACTCCAGACCACGTTGATTCCTGTGCTGCGGCTCTACAACGAGCTCGGGCTTACCGGCACCTTCACGGGCATCTGGCTTGCCCACGCCGCTTATGGTCTGCCGTTCGCGGTCTACCTGCTGCGCAACTTCTTCGGAACCCTGCCCAAGGACATGCTCGAGTCGGCGTTCCTCGACGGTGCTTCGCCGTTTACGGCCTTCTTCTATCTGGCGCTTCCGCTCTCGCTTCCGGCGCTCGCTTCGCTGGCGATCTTCCAGTTCATGTGGGTGTGGAACGATCTTCTGGTCGCCCTCATCTACTTGGGGGGAGCGCCCGACGTGGCTCCCATGACCGTGACCATCGGCAACCTCACCAACTCATTGGGTGGGGGCTGGCAGTTGCTCACCGCAGCCGCTTTCGTCTCGATGATGCTCCCACTGGCGGTGTTCTTCACCCTCCAGCGCTACTTCGTGCGTGGCATTCTGGCCGGCTCGGTCAAGGGCTGAGCCACCGCACGAGCGATCTCATCCAGCGCCTCCGGGTTGGCCATCACCTCTCGGTTGGGTACTTCCTCGCCATTGACCACTCTCGCTACCGCTATCTCCATCGCCTTGCCGCTTCGTGTGCGCGGCAGCTGGGACACCTGGATCAGCCGCTTAGGCACGTGTCGCGGACTCGCCTGTGAACGGATACGGCTGCGAATGGTACCGGTGAGCCCCTGGTCCAGGACCGCACCCTGCTTGAGCACCACGAACAGCCAGATGTCCTCGTCGCCATCCTCGCGTTTGCCTACCGCGGCGGCCTCCAGCACTTCATCCACGTCCTCCAGCGGCCGGTAGATCTCGGCGGTGCCGATGCGAACCCCACCGGGATTGAGCGTGGCGTCGGAACGACCGTAGACGATAACTCCTCCACCCTGCGTGATCTCTATCAGGTCGCCGTGACGCCAAATTCCCTCGAAACTCTCGAAGTAGGCGCTCCTATAGCGCTCGCCCGTGTCATCACCCCAGAAGCCGAGCGGCATCGATGGCAGCGGCTTGCGGCATACCAGCTCGCCGGCTTTCCCGACCAGCGGCAGGCCCTCCTGGTCGAAAGCGGCAAGGTCCACCCCCAATCCGGGCGCCTGAATCTGTCCGGCATAGACGGGAAGGATGGGGACTCCAAGCATGAAACAACTGACTATGTCGGTCCCGCCGGAAATCGAGGCGAGGTGCAGATCCTGCTTGATCTCGCGGTAAACGTACTCGAACCCTCCGGCCGACAGAGGCGAACCGGTTGACGTGACGGTGCGCAATCGACTCAGGTCGAAGCGGCGTGGCCGCACCTCCTCGGCCTGAAGAGTGTGAAGGTAACGGGCGCTGGTTCCGAAGAAGCTGATCCCGTGCCGCTCGGACAAACGCCATAACGCATCCAGCTGGGGCCAGGCCGGCGAACCGTCGTAGAGCACCGCCGTCGCTCCTTGCGCCAACACCGACACCAGCCAGTTCCACATCATCCAGCCACAAGTGCTGAAGTAGAGGACCGTGTCGCCGGGAAAAATATCGTTGTGCAGCCGCTGCTCCTTGTAATGGGACAGCAGTACGCCGCCCGCGCGGTGGACGATCGGCTTGGGAAGTCCGGTGGTACCCGAAGAGTAGAGCACGTATAGCGGGTGGTCGAACGGCAGCGGGGTCAAGCGCGGTTCACTTCCTCCGCTCTCCACCCACTCACTCCAGCCCACCATGCCGTCCGGTACCCCCTCCTCCTCGGGGTATGGCATGGCGACGGCTCGCGGGATGCCCAACTTCCGGCTCAGCTCACGAACTACCCCGCTCACATCGAAGCGTCGGCCGCCGTAGCGGTAAACGGTGGAGGCGGCCAGCACCATGGGTTTCACCTGTCCAAAGCGCGCCTCCGCAGCTTCTAGGCCGAAATCGGGGGAGCAACTGGTGAAGATGGCCCCTAAACCGGCGCAAGCGAGCAAGAGCGTGACGGTTTCGGGCACGTTAGCCGCGTAGGCGGCGACTCGGTCGCCTACGCCCACCCCCTCCGACTCCAAGGCCCGCTGCACGCCGGCCACATCGCGCCTCAATTGAGCGTAGCTGACGCTCCGCTGGGCCCCGTTTTCGTTGAGGGAGAGCAGGGCGGGCTGCAGCTCGTCTTCGAGCCCGGCCGGGTAGAGCAACGCCTGAGCGTAGTTGAGCGCTCCGCCCTCGAACCAGCGGACACGGTGCATCGGGTCCTCGCTCATGGCACGAGCCGGCTTAGCCGAGAAGGGGATGAGAGCCTCCTCCGCCAGGAATGACCAGAACGCCTCGGGCCGGCTTATCGTCCAGGCGTGCAGATCGAAGTAGCCGGAAAATGCACGACCAGCAGGCCGCTGCGCACGCCTCAGAAAGCCGGTGAGGGCCGCCTCTTCGATTCGCTCTGGCGTGGGACGCCACAGTGGTGCTGTCAGCGGTTCGGCCATGGAAAATCGAACTCCTTCCGAATGACCCAGTCTAATCCGCCAGCCGGGCGTCTCGGCGACCGCGGCCCCTTGCTCTTCAGTCGTACACTACGATGTGTTTCGAAACAGTCGCGGCAAGCCCCGCCAGTCGTCTGCAACGCCCGAAAGCCGACGTATCGACCTAAGGCGGCTGAGCAGGCTACTCGCGCTCACCGGGCCCTACCGTAGCCAGCTTCTTCTCGGAGTAGCCGCGGTGGCGGTAGCCGGGCTCCTGACTTTGGCCCTGCCGCTCCTGGCTCGCGACCTGTTCAATCGGGCGTTCGAAGCCCGCGGGACCCTGCCGCAGTCCGCAGACTTGAACCGGATCGCACTGCTGCTGCTGGGGGTGTTCGCACTACAGGCGCTGTTCAACTTCCTGCGCATCTACCTGCTGGGCTTGGTCGGCGAAGGCGTAGTGGCCGACCTACGAAAGAAGCTGTATGGGCATCTCCTGGAGCTCTCGGTACCCTTCTTCGACTCGCGTAAAACGGGCGAAATTACCTCGCGTCTCACCGCCGATGTCGCGACCGTGCAGGCTGCTGTATCGCAGGGAGCGGCACAGCTGGTGAATCAGAGCGTAACCCTGGTGGGCGCCGCGATAGTCCTGTTCGTGCTCAACGCTCAACTCACCCTGGTAATGCTGGCCGTCATTCCGCCAGTCATCGTCGCCGGCGCCATCTTCGGCCGCAGCCTGCGAGTCGTCAGCTCCCGCTTCCAAGACCGGGTGGCTGAGGCCAATGCCGATGCCGAGGAGGCGCTTGGCGGCATCCGGGTAGTCAAGGCCTTTACCGCCGAGGGTCTCGAGCGCCGCCGCTACGCCCAGGCTATCGACGAGTCGTTCCGCTTGGGGCGTTCGCGCGCCTTTGCCAGGGCGCTCTTCGTGCCCTCGATCATCCTGGCCCTCTTCACCGGTATCGCCGTGGTGCTGTGGTACGGCGGACGCCAGGTCGTCCTGGGCGCCCTGGCCCCGGGCGACCTGGTCGCGTTCCTGTTCCTCACGCTCTTCGTTGCGGCCTCGGTGGGAACATTCACGGGACTCTACAGTCAACTGCAGGAGGCTATCGGCGCTTCGCAGAGGATATTCGAGCTGCTCGACCTCGAGGGGGAAGCGCTGGTGAGCGAAGAATCCAAGCGTACCGCTCGGGGTGTGCGGGGCCGCGTGGCCTTCGAAGGGGTGTCGTTCGGTTACGGCGACCTTAGGGACGTCGACAGAGGCGAGGGGATGGTGCTCGAGCAGATCGATCTGGTTGCCGAGCCGGGTGAAGCTATCGCCTTGGTAGGGCCCTCTGGTGCGGGCAAGAGCACGCTGGTGTCGCTGCTGCCCCGCTTCTACGAACCGAAGGCCGGGCGGATAACGATCGACGAGTGCGACCTACGCGACATGGACCTGCTTGCGCTACGCGGACTGCTGGCGATGGTGCCGCAGGAGACGCATCTGTTTTCGGGGAGCGTGGCCGAAAACATCCGCTACGGTCGTCCGGAGGCCGGCGACGAGGAGGTGATCGAGGCGGCCCTCGCGGCCAATGCCCGAGGTTTCATCGAGGAATTTCCTCGCGGCTTCGAAACCGCCGTGGGCGAGAGAGGTGTGAAACTCTCAGGAGGCCAGCGGCAACGATTGGCGATAGCCCGTGCGCTCCTCAAGGACCCCAGAATCCTGATCCTCGACGAAGCCACTTCGTCGCTCGATAGTGAGTCGGAGGCGCTGGTGCAGGCCGCGCTCGAGCGCCTGATGGCCGGGCGCACCACCTTCGTCATCGCTCACCGCCTGGCTACCGTGTTGCGCGCCGACCGTATCGTGGTTCTCGACCGCGGTCGGATCGTTCAACAGGGCAGCCATTCGGCGCTACTGGCTCAACCAGGGCTCTACCGCGAGTTGTACCGCCGCCAGTTCGATGTGGAGACGATAACCCGCGGCTGAAACGAAGCACCGCGCTGCGGTTAATTCCGTTAGAGCAACTTCGCTTTTAACCGCACGTCTTTCACCGCGAGCGCCTTGGAAACCGGACAAGTAGTCTTGGTCTTTTCGGCCTGTTCCTGGAAGGCGCCCTCGTCGATTCCTTGGGCGCGCGCTTCCACCGTCGGGTCGATGCGGGTGATCGAGAACCCGGCGGCGCCCTTCTCGACATGGACTTTCGCCTCACTGCGAATCTCGTCGGGAGCGAAACCGGCGGCGCCAAGGTTTCCGGCGAGCGCCATAGCGTAGCAGGCCGCGAAGGCGGCACCCATCATCTCCTCGGGATTCGTGCCCTCCCCCTCTTCGAAGCGGGAGGGAAACGAGTAGGCTCCTTCGAAATTGCCGAATGAAGCCGTGCCGTTGCCCTCCCGTAGATTCCCTCGCCATTCTGCCTTTGCTGAACGTACCGGCATGAGACTCCCTTCTAAACCACATATGTTTGGCCCATCCGCGCTAAGTGTAACGGTGTGAGACGAGCCAAAGGGTGCCCACCGCTTAGAGTGGAAGAATGGCGTTAAAGGTAGAAGCTCCCTACACGCCGCAGGGCGACCAACCACACGCAATCAAGAAACTCGTCGAGGGACTGGACGATGGCTTGCGTTACCAGACGCTCCTGGGCGTTACCGGATCGGGCAAGACGCACACCATGGCGCGCATCATCGAGGAATCCCAGAGGCCGGCCCTGATCCTGGCGCCCAACAAGATCCTCACGGCGCAGCTAGCCTCGGAGTTCCGCGATTACTTCCCCACCGCCGCGGTCGAGTTTTTCATCTCCTACTACGACTACTATCAGCCAGAGGCGTACGTGCCGGCTCGCGACCTGTTCATCGAGAAGGACGCAAACATCAACTCGGAGCTCGAGCGGCTTCGCCACTCGACCACCCGCAGCCTGCTCACGCGCAAGGATGTCATCGTGGTGGCCTCGGTGTCGGCGATCTACGGATTGGGCTCGCCCGACACTTATCAGCAGCTCAACATGATCCTCCAGACGGGACAAACCATCAGCCGCGACGAGATTCTGCAGCGATTGGTTAGCCAGCAGTACGAGCGCAACGATATCGAACTCGGCGCGGGACGGTTCCGGGCCAAGGGTGACGTGATCGAGGTCTGGACCGCCTACGAAGAGGAGCCGCTGCGCATCGAGTTGTGGGGCAATCAGATCGACCGGCTCGTGATGATGGATCCGGTAACCGGCAGTGACCTGTCGGAACTGGAAGCGGTCACGGTTTTTCCGGCGAAGCACTACGTGACCCCGTTCGACGTGCTGGAGCCGGCGGCGGCGCAAATCGAGCGCGACCTGCAGGAGCGGCTGGCGTTCTTCGAGAAGTCGGGCAAGCTACTCGAGAAGCAACGTCTCAACGAGCGCGTGCGTTACGACTTGGAGATGCTTCGGACCCTTGGGTACTGCTCCGGTATCGAGAATTACTCCCGTTATCTCGACGGCCGCAGCCCGGGATCGCCGCCGCACACCCTGCTCGATTACTTCCCCGACGACTTCATTACTTTCACCGACGAGTCTCATGTGATGTTGCCCCAAATCCGTGGAATGTTCAACGGCGACCGGGCACGCAAGCAGACTCTCGTGGACTACGGTTTCAGGTTGCCCGCCGCATTGGACAACCGACCACTCACCGATGAGGAGTTCTTTTCCAGGGTCGGTCAGGTAGTATTCGTGTCGGCAACGCCTGCGGCTCAGGAGTTGAAGCTGTCGGATCAGATCGCCGAACAGGTCATCCGGCCCACCGGGCTGGTCGACCCGATGGTGACGGTGAAGCCTAGTCGCGGCCAGATCGACGATCTGGTGTTCGCCATCCGCGAGCGGGCCAAGGCCGGGGAACGGGTGCTGGTCACGACCCTAACGAAGAAGATGTCCGAGGACCTCACCGAGTTCCTCGCACAGCAGAGCATTCGGGTGCGATACATGCACTCCGATATCGACGCGCTCGAGCGACAGGTGATCATCCGCGACCTGCGGCTCGGTCACTTCGATGTGCTGGTGGGGATCAACCTGCTGCGTGAGGGCCTCGATCTGCCGGAAGTATCTCTGGTGGCGATCCTCGATGCCGACAAGACCGGCTTCCTGCGTAGTGAGCGCTCACTCATTCAGACGATCGGTCGAGCCGCCAGGAATGTGCGTGGGGAAGTGTATCTCTACGCCGACGTAATGTCAGACGCGATGAGAGCTGCGATCGGCGAAACCGAACGGCGCCGAAACAAGCAGCTTGCGTATAACGAGAAACATGGAATAACGCCCGAATCGATTCGAAAGCGCATCCACGAAGTGATTCGTCATAGCGAAGAGGCTCCCGCCGAGCAGAAGCTGGCGCCCTGGGAGCGCGAACTGGTACACGACGACCTGCGACAACAGCTGGTCGAGCTGGAGAACCAGATGTGGCAGGCTTCGGAGGCCCTCGACTTCGAGCGAGCCGCTGCGGTCCGCGACGAAATTCGCGAGGTAGAGGCGAAGCTCCAGGGCAAGGAGGTCAATGTGCCCACCCTGCCAGGACGCGGGGATCGGGGCAACGAGAAGCAGCGTGGACGTACCCGGGAGCGTAAGGGCATAAGAGCGTAGGCGGCGTAGGCGGCGACGGCGGGCACGACGTTATACTGTCGCGCTGTGAACCGCCCGCCAGAACAAGGCCGCTCGCAAGGTCATCTCCGATCGAGAAACGATCACGCGTTACTCGCCTTCGCGGCCGTGCTCCTCCTAACAGGGTTCAGCCTCGCGCAACCGTACGCTGCCGGAGGCCCATTCAACCGGCCACGCCCGATAGGCGAGACGCCGGGCTTGACTCGAATGGCGCTGGCCGCCCATGAGGGAGGCGCGCGTGTCTTCTGGAGCGATGACACGGGTATCAACATGCGGGACGCCCTTGCCCAGGAACCGCCCACGCGAGTCGTTGAAGGCCGCGGTATCCGCGAGCTGAGCGCCACCGAAGTCCACGGAACAGCTGCGTTGGCCTGGGCAAGGCGTGATCTCGCTAGCGGGAGAACGAGGCACCGGCTCCGTTGGCAGGGCGAGGAGCGTTTACTGCTCGACGCACTGCAACCGTACGATGTGAGCGTGGCCGAAGGGCCCTTGGGTCCGGTTGCCCTGATCGCCCGGCGAGAAGGTCCGGTCAACGTACTACGGCTAATACGCTGGGATGGCAGTGAAGCGGTCGTGCGGCAAAGTGAACTCTCGCTTGTGCGCTACCAAGCGAAGTTCGATGAGGCGGGCGTAGCCCACGTCGTATGGCTGGAGGGATTCACGGAACGTAACGCCGTGGGCATCTCGCCTGCGGGCGAGTGGAGTGCTTTCGTGACCGGAGTGAGTCCCACGGGCGAGACATCCGGCGCTTTGGAGCTTGGCCCCGCCCGCTACCTGGGTATCGAGTCGCAAACCGCCCTCGCCCTCTTGGGAGGTGAGCCGAATGTCCTATGGCCCGGGCCAAATGGCGAGGTGTTAATTGCCCGACCCGGCCAGGAACCGCTCGTCTTGGGCCGCGGCTCGCCGGTGGGCCTGAGCGATGGCACCGCCTACTGGAGTAGCGACACCTCCATCCGGTCGCGCCCGGTAAGCGCTGCCGGCGAGGCCATCAACGTGAGCTGGTCGCCGGTTACGATCCTCCGCGGTGAGTTGGCCCAATCGGCTGACGAGGAGGGTCGCGACCGCTACCTGGCCTGGTATGGGCCAACCAGGGGCGGCGCAAACCGGGTATTTAGCGCCAACGACCTACAGCCCTTCCAGCCGATCCTGCGTGACCGAATCGCCGCAAGGATGGGGTGGAGCCCCTGGAGTTTTTGGGAGGCGCTAATGGGTCAACTGTTGGGAGCGCTCTTCGCCGGGGTGCTCATCTCTATGGCCCTCACCCCACTAATCTGGCTGCTGGCAGTAATCGTCACACGTAACAGTTGGGCAAGCCGACCAACTAGTAGCGGCATCACCGTGGGAGCTCTCCTGCTATTGGCGCTGCTGTCGCTTGCCACGTCTCGCAGCCGCCTGCCCGAGCCGATTCATGGCGCGCTCTTTGGCACTCTGCCCGAGTTGCTCGTCACGCTGCTCTTGGCCGCGCTGGCGACTTGGTGGGTTCGCCGCCGAGCCGATAGCGAGCAGCTGATCGGCGTGCTTAGCAGCGCTTGGCTGTTCATCTTCCTGGGCACATCCACGCTGGCGTTCCTCACCTTTCAAGCTTGGCTCGAGTACTGGCCAGGCGTGACGTAGCGGAGACTGCACGAGTGGCTGCTGTTGCCTTGGATGCCTGCCGCTGGACCTCGATAGCGCCGGTGGCAACGGAAAAGGGAGGCGGCAAGGTACTATGGTAGCGTTGCATCTGGAGGAATCGGTGACCTTTCAAGTAGGTGATCACGTCGTGTACCCCTCGCAAGGGGCGGGCATGGTTCAGGAGAAGACCACGCGCCTGGTACTCGGCGAGACGCACGAGTACCTCAAGATCGTGTTCGTCCGCGGCGACATGGAGGTCCTGGTTCCACTCCGCAAGGGGGAGGAGGTTGGCCTGCGGCACACCGTTGGCAAGGAGGAGATTTCGCAACTTAGCGAAGCGCTTGCCAAAGGAGATTTGTCTCTGCCCAACCAGTGGCCCCCTCGTTATCGCGCCGAGCAGGACATTCTGGCTGCCGGCAGCGCCTACGACCTGGCTCGACTGATCGGCGTTCTCTCACGCCGTGACGTGGAGAAGGGACTAGCCGCTACCGAGCGCGAAGTTCTGGAGACGGCCAAGAGCATGCTGGCCAGCGAGTTCGCGGTAGTCCAGGGAATCGGGCTCGACGAGGCTGCGAAGCAGTTGGTGACGATCATCGGCGAGAACGTGGGCTGAGCCGTGGAGGGCGCGCTCCATGCGCCAAAGACGGTTCGCGCTCTACTCGAGCGCCACGGATTGCGAGCCGACAAGACTTTCGGGCAAAACTTCCTGGTAGATCTACACGCCCTGATGGCGGTCGTCAACGCCGCCGAACTTACACCCACGGACACCGTGCTGGAAGTGGGACCGGGTCTTGGTGTGCTCACACGCGAGCTAACTGAGCGCGCAGGTAAAGTCGTGGGAGTCGAGCTCGACCGGCGAATGCTCGAAGTGCTCGCCGAGACCGTAGGCACAGCGCCAAATCTGGAGATCCGGCACGGCGACGCGATGCAGTTCGACTTTGGCCAACTGCCCCCCAAAAGCGTAATGGTCGCCAACCTGCCTTACAACATCGCCACCGGCTTGATTGTGCGGGCGCTCGAGTCCGGCATCTTCGACCGTCTGGTGGTAATGGTTCAGAAGGAGGTCGCCGAACGCCTCGTAGCCACCGCCGGCACCGATCCGTACGGCGCGGTGAGCCTCATCGTGCGTCACTTCGCCAGTGCAACGATCAAACGACACGTGCCCCCAACCTGTTTCTATCCGACCCCCGAGGTGACCTCGTCTATCGTCCGGCTCGATGTTCGCAGCGACGCCCGGCCGCAACCGGAGCTGTTCGCTCTCGTGCGGGATGCGTTTCGCCACCGACGCAAGACGCTCGCCAGGAATCTCCATATGGCGGGATACGAGCGCGAGCGGGTCAGCAAGGCGTTGGAGGCCGAGGGACTCGACCCGCGCATCCGCGGCGAGGCGTTGAGCCTCGAGGCGTTCACCTCATTGCAGCAGCGATTGCAGGCGGGCGCGTAAGTGGGACCGGCAAATCGGCTATACTGGCGCAAGCGCTAATTCGATACCTACCGACCGTCGGAGAGGGTAGATGTGTAAGTTCCTAGTTGTCGGCGATGCCACCGTCGACCAGATGTATTTTGTCGGCGATCTGCCTGATGCCGGTGGAGAAGCTACTGCCCTGCGTGCCGTAATGGAACCGGGTGGAGCGGGCGGCACCATTGCAACTGCACTCGCCCGGCTGGGCAATCCTGTCAAAATCGCAACTCGAGTTGGGACCGGTCCATTCTCCGAGCTGGCGCTACGAAACATGCGCGCGGCGGGCGTGGACACGTCACTTATCCAGGTCGACGATCGCCTGCAGACCTCCAGTGTCACCCTGCTCATCACGCCCGACACACAGCGCACCATGATCTCGGCGGCAGGCGCTTCCCGAGAGCTGGACTCGGCAGCGCTCAAGATCGAACAGCTCGCCGAATGCGACGCCCTCATCATGAGCGCCTACAGCCTCGTCGCCGGTAGACAACAGGAGTACGCGGTTCGAGCGCTCGAGTACGCCACGAAGGCCAACGTGACGACCTTCATCGATATGGGCACAGGAGCGGTAAACGCCTTGCGCGACCGGCTGATCGACCTGGTCCGGGAAGTGGATTACCTGCTCATGAACGAACGAGAGCTGTTTACCCTCACCGGTGAAAGCTCCATCTCGGACGCCGTTTCGGGGCTGCGCACCCACGGCATCGAGCGGGTGATCGTTAAGGTCGGCGAGATGGGATCGATAGTGATTACCCCGGAGCTCACCGAGCTGATCGAGGCGTTCGAAGTCGACGGCGTGGTGGATTCCACCGGAGCCGGCGATTACTACACTGCGGCGTTCGCACACGCGATAATGCGCGGTGACGATCTGCTGCACGCCGCCCGCCTCGGGAACATCGCGGGCGCGTTGAATACCACCATGGTGGGCGCCCAAAGCTACCCGATCAGCGAAGCGGAACTCGACGGTCACGCCGAAGAGCTAGATGCCGTCGAGAGTTGAACGGGTTTCCTTGGTAGGGCGGCTATCAGCGTCTTTGGCATGCGCGGCCGCACCGTTGCGACAGAAGATCCGTTCGCCGCGCCTTCCGGTGTTCGCTCTGTTCGCCACGCTTCTGCTAGTTCTGGTTCCCTCCTTTGCTGCGGCTCAGGCGGGCTACGATGAGCGTTTCGAGCGTGCCTGGCGGCTCGTGTCCGAACGTTACTGGGATTTGGACGCCCTGGATTGGGATGCTCTTGCCGCTCGCTACCGTGACGAAGCGCTCGGGGCGAGCAACGATCAGGAGTTCTACGCCGTCCTGGAGCGGATGTATGAGGAGCTGGGCGACAACCACTCCGTCTTCGTGCCCCCCGAGCGCGTGGAGGAGATACGCCAGGAGTACGGCGACCTGCCCTGTCTGGCGGTGCTTGGTCAGAAGGGCGGCGAAGGCCGTGTCGGCCGTATCAGCTACCGCACCATCGACGGCGTCGGCTATCTAAAGATCCCCGACCTAGCGTCGCCCGGTGTGGCGGGCGACGCCCGGAACGCGGTAAGGGAGCTCGAAGCAGCGGGCGCGTTCGCGCTGATTCTCGACTTGCGCGGTAACCCCGGTGGTCGGCTGATCGAAATGATGCAGGTCGCCGGCATCTTCACCAGAGGCTTTCTCTGGCGTGTGCTCACCCGCTGGTCGCTACCCCTTCCCTACCCCGCCATCGGCTCGGTGGAGACCGACCTCCCGCTGGCAATCCTCACCGATGGCGAGGTTAACAGTGCTGCAGAGGGATTGGCGGGTGCCCTGCAACGACAGGGGCGGGCGATTACTGTGGGCGAAGCTACAGCCGGAAATGTCGAAGCGGTGCTGCCCTTCTGTTTGCGTGACGGCTCGCAGGCCTGGATAGCCACCGGGGTGCTGGCGCCGATCGGCGCGCCCACCTGGGAGGGTGAGGGTGTGAAACCAGACATACCGGCTCCCGCCGAGGAGGCGCTCGAAACGGCACTGCGCTACCTGCGCGGGGAATGACCCGGGAAGGGCCCAGCCCAGTCGCACTGGGCGAAAGCGTGTGGCGACTGGCGCTCCCCAGTCGTACCCTGCCGCCATTCGACACGACCAATACCTATTTGATAGTCGATTCGAGTGTTGCCGTGATCGTCGATCCGGGCTTCGAGGACGAGGGGTCGCTCGCGGCGCTGCGCTCGCTCGCCCTTGCGCAGGGCGCCCGGCTGATCAAGGCGGTGCTACTCACCCACAGCCACAACGACCACCGTGCCGGACTCGACCTGGTGCGCCGGACGTTCGACGACCCGCCGGTCTACATCCATCCGAACGAGCTGGGTCGCCTGGAGGGCATGCGGGTGCAGGGTCTGAGCGACGACCGAAACCTGATGGTGGGAGACGTAGTGGTGAGGGCGGTGCATACCCCGGGTCACTCGCCCGGCCACCTCAGCTACTACCTACCGGAAGAAGGGACGCTTCTGGCCGGCGACCTCGTCGCCGGCAGCGGTTCGGTTTGGGTGGGAGTTCCGGAAGGCGACATGAGCGACTACCTCGCTTCGCTGGAGCGGGTGGACGCCCTCGCGAACCTGCAGCGGATCGGACCGGGACACGGTGAGCCAACGGCGTACGCGCGGCGCCTCCTTATTGAAACCCGTGACCACCGACTGGCCCGGGAGCGGCAGATAATCGGCTTGCTTTCGGCCCCGCTGGTCCTGTCCGATCTGCGCGACGCCATCTACGGTGACCTTGCCGAACGGCTCCGGGCACCCGCCGAGGCCACGCTGCTAGCCCACCTGCGCAAGCTCATGGCCGAGATGCGCGTCGTACACCTCGGCAGCGATGAGCGCGGCCCGTTCGTGGTGCGCAGTTGACGGAACGTAACTTGGATTCCGCCTCATCCCTCCAGGAAGTCGCGCAGCTTGCGGGTACGGCTCTCGTGGTACTTGAGCTTCCGCAGCGCCTTGTTCTCGATCTGCCTGATCCGCTCGCGAGTCACCCCGAAGTGGCTCCCAACCTCCTCGAGCGTGTGCTCACGGCCATCCACCAGGCCCTTACGCAACTTCAAGACCATCGCCTCACGGTCATTCAGCTTCCCCAGAGCCTCATTCAATTCCTCACTCAGAATTACCTTGCTGGCCTGCTCGACCGGAGACTCCACGTTCTCATCGGGAATGAAGTCCCCATAGAAGGAATCTTCCTCATCGCCGATAGGCGTCTCCAGCGAGAACGGCTCGCGTGCCAAGCGGAACGCCTCCTCGACCTTTTCGGCGTTCCAGTCGGGACCCATGGCGTCGGCGATCTCCTCCCAGGTGGGCTCCTGCCCCTGTTCCTGATGCAGGGTTCGCCTGATCCTGGTGAGCTTGTTGATCGTTTCGACCATGTGTACCGGGATCCGAATAGTGCGGGCTTGGTCGGCGATAGCCCGATTGACCGCCTGCCTGATCCACCAGGTGGCGTAGGTGGAGAACTTGTAACCGCGCCGGTAGTCGAATTTCTCCACCGCCCGTATCAAGCCCTGGTTGCCCTCCTGGACAAGATCTAGGAAGCCCATGCCGCGGCCCCGGTACTTCTTGGCCACCGAAACCACCAGCCGCAGGTTCGCCTCGATCAGTCCCTGTCGGGCCCAGTCGCCGTCCTCGACGACTCGCTGTAGGGAACGCCGCTCCCGCTCGGAGAGCGAAGCCGCCTCCTCATCGAGCCGACGGCGAGCCTCCTCCCCCTCCTCGATCCGCCGCGCCAGACTGATCTCCTCTTCGAGCGTGAGCAGCTTGACCCGGCCGATCTCCTGCAGGTACTGACGAACCGGATCGCTCGTGGCTGCACTATCCCGCGCCCAGGTGTCGGCTCGCTCCTCCAGCTCCAGGCGCTCAGCTTCGTCGTCTGCCGCCGAGTCGGCCGGCTCGTCTTCGTCGTCGCTTGCGAGCGTCTCCTCGGAGTCGTCCTCGTCCAGCTCATCATCCTCGGGTAACTCCTCGACTGCGATCCCCTCCTGCTTGAGGAGTCGCAGCAGTGTGTCCTCCTCGTCACCGTCACCCTCGTTGTTGCCATCAGCGACCGTTAGCGCGGTACTGTTCACCACCCCGCGAGCTACGCTGCCATCCTGTCGTCCACTCTCGAACAGTTTCTTGACGGCAGGCTCCTCCCGCATCGCCTTGTCGCCGGCAGCTTCAGTTACTGTTTCGGTCACGGTGCCGCCCTCCAAATCGCTTTTGCGGCGCCTTTCGCCGGCTCGACGTCTCGTACCTGATGATTTCTCGAGTTTTTCCGGCATGAGTCCTCCCGCCTCGGGCTCATGGAGCCGGTGGCATAGTCAGTTGCAAATGATGGCGAAGTTTCCGGTAACCGCCCGACCTCTCGCCGCGCGAGCCCAAAGGCGCCACGCCCCAAATGCACTATAGCGAGCCTATACCCCTAATTTGTTGGCCCAGGTTGCAGGACCCGTCCCGATAGGCTCATAGAGCGAATCGGAGAGCGAATCAATCCCAGGCGAGCAGCAGGTCACGCAGCGCGTTATGGCCCGGAGACAGCTCCTCGACCTTGCTGGGGAGCTCGAGCAACCCATCCAGACGAGTACTCCCAGGCGGATGCTGGCCTAGGATCTCTCGAACGATCCCAGGAAACTTGGCCGGATGGGCGGTGGCCAGGATCAGCGCGGGACTCTCGTCTCCTGTCGACGCGCGGTATCGCTCGACTGCCTCCAGGCCCACCGAGGTATGGGGGCAGGCGATGTAATCGTCCTCCTCGAAGGTGGTTAGCATCCTCCGGCGAGTGGCCTCGTCGTCTATTCCCACGCCCCAAGCCTGTCGGGGCAGATCCGAACCGAACATGGCGTGCAGGCGCTCGAAGTTGCTGGGCGCTCCCACGTCCATCGCGTTGGAAATGGTGGCTACCGTACCGCCGAAGTCGAATGGGGAAGCCTCCTTGCTCAGATAACGCGGAAAGTAATCGTTGGCGTTGTGGGCGGCCAAAAAGCGGGAGACGGGCAGGCCCGCGCTTGCAGCGAGCATGCCGGCAGTGAGATTGCCGAGATTCCCGCTGGGAACGCTTATGACGGGCGCGTCGGCGTTGGGCCGCAGGCGTGAGAGTTGCGCCGCCGCCCAGATGTAGTAGAGCTGTTGTGGCAAGAGTCTGCCGATGTTTATCGAATTAGCACTGGAAAGAGGCAGGCCGGACAACTTTGGGTCGACGAAAGCTTCCTTTACAATCCGCTGGCAGTCATCGAACGTTCCGCGCACGCGCAGACTCCGCAGTCCCGGGCGAGCGGCGGTAAGCTGTCGCTCCTGCACGTCGCTCACCATCCCCTTGGGGTACAGCAGCACAACGCGGAGGTTATCGAGTCCAGCGAAGCCGTCGGCAACGGCCGAGCCGGTATCTCCGGAGGTAGCCACCAGTATCGTCAGCCTCTGTCCTTCCTCGGCCAGGTAGCCATCCATGAGTCGAGCCATGGTACGGGCCCCGAAGTCCTTGAACGACAGAGTGGGACCGTGGAACAGCTCCACAACGAACCGCTC
>JBBDRD010000044.1:0-33659 GCA_040905665.1 Trueperaceae bacterium | reverse complement strand
GAGCGGAACGGGAAAGTCGAGCGCTTCGGCAAGGAGGGACCCAAGCGGTTTGCCCAGCGGGGCCTCCAGCCACGGCTCGAGGACGAGGGTGGCAAGGCTAGCGAATGAGTCGACGCTACGCCAGTCGTTTGGCAACGCGGGAATGCGTTCGGGCAGGTAGAGGCCAGCGCCGGGCGCCAGCCCGCGAAGCAGCGCCTCACGAAACGTTACCGCTGGATCGTCGGGCAGTCGGCTGTTGCGGTAGAGAACTTTCGTCACGCCTTGAGCAACTCCCCCAGGTCCTCAGCGTGGTGACCTGTCGGAAGCGGGGCTCTACCCGGCAGCGGGCCGGGACCAGGGCGCCCGTCCAGCGCTCCTTGTAGATCGGCCAGGACAGCCGCCGCCGTCGCGCCTCCGCCGGCCCCGGGACCCTGTATGAAGATTTCGCCCAGTTCGCGCGTCCTTAGGAGCAGCGCGTTTCCCGAGTCAGCGGTCGACGCAAGAGGGTGGCCGGCCGGCAGATAGACGGTGCGTACCCTCGTCTCCCAACCTCCACTCTCAGGGTAGATGCTGCCCACCAACCGCACCGACCCACCATCCTCCATCGCCTCCCGCACTATCGCCGGGGTGAGGTGGGAAATACCGTGGGTGGAGGCCGCAACCGCACTCCAGTCGAGTAGGGGGTCGAATGCCAGACGCGCCAGCAGCGCGAGCTTGTGGGCGGCGTCGATCCCCTCGATATCGAGCGTAGGATCTGCTTCGGCGAAGCCCAGGCGTTGCGCCTCGGCCAAAGCCGGTGCAAAATCCTCGCCCGCCTCCAGACGGCTTAGGATAAAGGTCGTTGTCCCATTGAGCACCGCATGCAGCTCGAGTGGCGTGCTGCCGCGCAGGGCGCCGGAGAGCGGACCTACGACCGGCGTACCCGACATCACCGAGGCCTCGAAGTAGAGACGGCCTTTCGCCAGATAGGGTGCGAACTCGGACCACCTCTCGGCAAGTGCCGCCTTGTTGGCGGTAATGACCTGCTTCCCGTTCTGAAGCGCGTTCAACATCAGGCTTGTCGCCGGTTCCAGCCCGCCCATGAGCTCGATTACCAGATCGGCTCCGTCGATCAAGGCGACAGGGTCGCTCGCAAGGGGGTAGCAGGAAACCTCGCTGGTGCGCAACTTGGCCGTGTCGCGCACCAGCACGCCCGTCACTTCTATTTCGGCCTTTGTGTTGAAATTTGTGTTGAAAGTGGAAAGCCGTGCCAGCAACGCTTGGCCCACATTTCCCGCTCCCAGCACCGCCACACGCACTTTTTTGGGGGGTCGCGCCATGGACGGGAGGATATCACGCACCCCTGCTATACTCCCTTTTTGGGCGCTCAACGCCCCCAGGAGTGCTTATGCTCGGAATCGGAATCGTCGGCCTCCCAAACGTCGGGAAGAGCACGCTATTCAACGCAATTA
Organism: Trueperaceae bacterium; assembly: GCA_040905665.1. Classification (GTDB taxonomy): domain Bacteria; phylum Deinococcota; class Deinococci; order Deinococcales; family Trueperaceae; genus DASVCN01. The sequence continues at coordinate 32,229 of JBBDRD010000044.1, read as the reverse complement.
CTCGCGCGGGGGTCGAGGCGGCCAATTACCCCTTCGCCACGATCGACAAGAACGTGGGTGTCGTGGCGGTCCCCGACGACCGACTGCCGGCGCTACGAGACGTCTACCGCAAGGACGGCCGCGAACCGCCGATCGTGCCAACTACCGTGGAGTTCGTGGACATCGCCGGCCTGGTGAAGGGGGCCTCCCAGGGTGAGGGGCTGGGAAACCGCTTTCTTGCAAACATTCGAGAGGTGGCGGCGATCGCCCACGTAGTGCGCTGCTTCGACGATCCCAATGTAGTTCACGTGTCGGGGGTGGTAGACCCGCTCGCCGACATCGAGACGATCGACACCGAACTGGCTCTCGCCGACATCGCGGGGCTCGAGAAGCGCCTCGAAAAACTGCGCCGCAGCGCCAAGTCAAATCGTGAGGACGCGGCGCTGGTTACGGCCTGCGAGGCAATGATCGCGCACCTCAGTGACGGCAAGTCGGCGAGAAGCTCGAACATCGAACTGCCGCTCGACTTCAATTTGCTTACGTCCAAGCCGGTTATTTATGTGTGCAACGTGTCCGAAGCGGAGATTGTAGCGGGCAACGAGTATGTGACTACGGTTGCCGACCGTGCCGGCCGGGAGGGTGCCGAAGTCGTGGTTATCTCGGCACGCATCGAGGAAGAGCTTAGCGACCTGGGTGGCGAGGAGGCTCAGGAGTTCCTCACCGACCTGGGGCTCGAAGCTCCCGGGCTGGAACGCCTCATTCACAAGGGCTACGAGACTTTGGGACTACTCACTTTCCTCACCGCCGGCGAGAAAGAGGTGCGGGCCTGGACGGTGCAGAGCGGGACCAAAGCGCCTGCAGCGGCCGCGGAGATCCACTCCGATATTGAACGCGGTTTCATCAGGGCCGAAGTGATCGACTGGAATAAGCTGGTCGAGGCGGGCTCGCTCGTCGCCGCCCGCTCCAAAGGCTGGTTGCGAACCGAGGGCAAGGATTACGTGATGCGGGACGGCGACGTGGTGAACTTCCTCTTCAACGTCTGATGGGATCGGTCGGAGTACCAGGTTTCGCTCCGAAGGACGCTTCACGTCCGAGTCGCTCAACCTGGCACCCCGATCTCTCTGCGGCGGGCTTCGGCTTCAGTGGCCGCCGCCACGCCCAGCGATCAGCCCTAGCGGCCGTTGTCGGACTATCGGAGATCGACCTGATCAGGACTGGGGTTACTTTTGGAGCCGCGCGTCCAGTTCGAGGTCAAGGATCTCGCCCACCTCGATCACCCGTTCGGTGTCGGGGTGGTTGGGGTTGACGAGGTAGTTCATGTACTCCGGCTGGTAGCGGAACCGGGGAGGCGTGAGCACGCTCGGCACCGCAAGCACCACGCTCGCTTGACCCTCGGTCCATTCGTCTCCCACGACTTGACTGGCACGGGATTCGGGACGGGCGTCCCACACTTGGGGCAAGTCCTCTTCTTGAAGAACAGCCACGGCATCCGCGGGAAAGCTGATGGTGTGGCAAACGTGGGCCAGGGTGCGGAACTCCTCGGCGTCATCAACATGCACCAGGAGTTCGAGCATGCCGAGAGATAGATTACCGCTGGCGTAAACGACGTAGTGGCCGGGGGTGTTCCAGCGGCCCCCGGCCTCGTAAGATCCAGCGCCACTCATGGTGTCGTTGCGGTATTTTGCCTTACTGATGCGGAAAGTAGTGAGGCGGCTCAGCTTATGATCCCATGCTCCATGCGTTCGAGGAGCTTGACGACGTAGTCGCTCCCCTCGGGGGTACGGGCGAACTCGAGTGGGGTCTCGCCGCCGAGGGCCGCCTTAGGATTGGTAAGCCAACGCCTGGCAGCGGCTTTGTTTCCCTCAAAGTAGGCTTCAGCGGCGGCCGCCGTCTTGGCGATTCGGTAAACACGACTAGATTCTTCCATGGAGAGTGGCCGACGGTTGCGCTTGCGGGAGTGATACGTGCTCTCCGGGATACTGGTGAGCTTCAGAATACGGCTGTCGGTCACGTTTAGCTCTTTGGCCAGCCGGCCAACCGTGGTCGTGGAAAATCCGTGACTAATGCGTTTGGCTACCTGAAAATCGTCGTCTATTTCAAGCCCAAGGATGCGCGCACCGGGCACTGGCTGTGGCCGGCGGGTCGGTACAAACCTCTTGCTTGCCATTCTCGCCTCCATCTCTGCAGCCATTATACTGCACACTTACAGTTCCTCAAGTGGCGTCAACTGCGAATGGATTGTTTGCAGGCGATGGTTATGAGTTGGTAACGTGTCACTTTTTTCGCGTCTCCGACGGCCGCTATATTCAATGGAGCGACGCTCGCCGCCCCAAGCCACGTTTGGTGGTTCGATGTGCGGCGGGTAGTGGCTACGGAAGGGGGCCGGGAATGAGCGACACCGTCGACCAACGTGAATATACCGATATTCACTCGTTCGGTCCCGGAGAAGTGGTCCTGTTTCCCGGTGCAGCGGAAAACCTGTACCGCGTCCATCGCGGTCTTGTTCGTATTCATACCGTCGATGACGAGGGGAACGGGCTAACTCTACGATACGTAAAGCCGGGCGGCTTCTTTGGTGAAGAAGCGATAGCCGGTTTGCCACGCAGGTACTTTGCCGAGGCCGTTGCCAACAGTGACGTCGAAGTAATCAGTCCAGCTGTGTTGGAGGCGGAGGATAACCTGGAGCTCGCTACCGACCTCGTTCACGCCGTCGAGGGCTTGTACCGCTCGCTTCACAGGCTATCGGGGAAGCGTCTGCGTTCACGAATCGCGGCCGAGCTGCTCGACCTACAGGAGAGCGCTCTGGCCGGTAGGAACGAGTCGGGCCGGGTGCTGATTCATATCACGCACGACGATCTGGCGGCCGCCGTGGGGTCGGTGCGGGAGACAGTCACGAAAGTCGTGGGTGAGCTGGCGCGGCTGGGTGCGATTGAGGCCGGTTACGGCAAGATCGCCCTGACGGATGTCGATCGGCTACGCTCGATAGCCGGCGAGTAGCCCCGGTTGCGGCTCAGAAAACGGGACCCACCCGGAAGCGGAACTCGCCAGTGGGATTTCGTTCGCTAAAGCCGTAGTCGAAACGCAGCGCGGGCAACAGCACTCCGCCGAAGCCCAGGTTCACCTGCAAACCGACGCCTGCCCCGGCGAAGAGCGGGGCTCCGTACTCGGAGAAACCGGGAACGTTCGAGGCGTAACCAACATCCGCGAAGACAATCCCTATGACAGTCTGGGTGGCGATAGTATCGAGGCCAAAGTCGTAGCGGTACTCGGCCGAAGCGGTCATGTAGGAGCGCGAGAGATCGAAATCGCCCACTCCATACCCTCGAATGGCCGTTGCCTCATTGGTGCTCTTCCCTACCTGGAAGCGTTTGGAGGGAGGGTAGTCAGCACCGAACTGGTGACCCGCGTTCAGCCGAAAGGCGAGTACGTGATTGCGGTCGCTTATCTCCTCGGATGCAAGATCGGCGAGTAAAACGTAGGTCTTCACCCCGAACTCGATCTGCTGGTAGACGTATGACTCCTGGTTCCCGGTTACGGGGTCGCGGTAGTCGGTCCCTATCCCCAGGCCGGCGAGTCCGGAAGCGGCAATGCCGCTCCTGGGAAAGTCGGGGTTGTCGCGGTCGTCGTAGGCAACTGTGGTGCTGATGAAGCTGTTCAAGCCGCCCTGCGGCAGATAAGTTTCGGACTGGGCCTCCGGCAGCGTGCACGTGTTCGCATTCTCCAGCTCGCCGGAGCCGTCGAACCTGCAGTCCACGGCGGGCGGCTCGAGTGTGTACTCGGTTACCGACGCTCGAGCGTTAAAGCGCAGGCTGGTGTACTCGATGATAGGGCGCGCAACCGAAAAGCTCAGGCCGGTATCGCGCTGGACATACTCGCCAACCAACACCTGGTTCTCCTCACTATCGGGCAAACCGGGGTAGGTCACCCGAGTGGAGCCATCGGCGGTGAGCAACTGATTGGTATCGACCAGGCTGAATAGCGAAGCCGAGACCGAGGTGGGTACCTCCTGGAAGTCGTAGGCGTCGATATAGAGCCAAGGAATGCTGTAGCGCAGCGAACCGCCCAGCAACAGTCCACCCAGCGGGGAGTCGAGGTCGGAGGTCTGGGCATTCAGTTCGGCTCCAACGTTATGAGCCCGACCTAGGAAGTTCGATTCGCTGAATGACAACGATGCCGACAGTCCCGAGTCGGTGGCGTACTGAGCACTGGGCGTGAACAATCCGGTGCGAACCTCGCTCACGATCACGTTGAGCCTCACTTGTGAGGGGTCATCGGTGGGTACGAATCGCACGTTCACCGGCTCGACCGCGCCGAGTCGCCCGATAGCTTGCAGGCCGGCCCGAATCTCGTTCTGATTCACGACGCTGCCAACAGCAGGCATGTAGCGCGTCACGACGAAGTCGCGAGTGGCGCTCTCGCCATCCTCAAAGGTAACGTCATGGCCCGCGACCGTCACCTCGGTGACCCGTTGGATATAGGTGCCGTCGTCGTAGCTGAAGTCGGGCTGCGGCAGCACTACCCAACCGGCATCCTGGTAGCGTCGCAGGACCCGCGCGAAGTCCTCCTGGGCAATGGTCGAGGTGAAGGTGTCCCCCACCTCCATCTCCAGTACCTCGAGCAGCTCCTCGTCGGAGATGACCGTGTTCCCCTCGAAGACGATCTCGTCCACCGGTCCGGCGGTCTCGGGCGGTCCCTGTTCGAAGTTCACCCGTACATCACCCGCCGCGGTCAAGCTCGGAACCATTCGCACGTCGCCGCGCCGTCCTTGCGCCAGCCGCCTCACATCCTCGAGCAGCAGGTCGTAGTTGAACAGGTCGCCCACCTCCACGCTCAGCTCGCTGGGGTCGACACCTATCGCACTGGTATCGATGGAAGCTACGCGTGCTTCATGGAGGGCGATCTCCAGGACGCCCTGCTGCAACCTGCTTTCGTCGACCTCCACACCGCTGAAGCGGAATCCCTGCTCCCGGTAGCGTACCTCCACCCGCTCAAGCGCCTGCCGGTACAGTTCGAAATCGAACTCCCCGGTACTAACCAGAGGCTGGAAGAGCTGACGCAGAGGAGCAGCTTCTAGAACGGTCGACTCTTCGACCACTACCTCGTCGACGATCGCCCGTTCATTTACGTCGTAGGTAAGCCGAACCGCCTCGCCGCCATCCTGCGGTTCGAACTCCTGTACCTCGAGCGATACCGGCACGTCGAACGGGAAGCCACGCTGCCGGTAGAGGCGCTGAATTGTGGCTAGCGCCTCCTCGGCACGAGTTGTATTGAAGACCCGACCCTCAGCCAGCAAATGCTCCCGCTCGAGGGCCATCTGCAGGGTAGCCGGCGGTACCGCTTGTGTACCTTCGAAGACGACCTCACCGATGAGAGGATTTTCCTCAACCAGGACCAGTAGCACCGGGCCATCGTTCCCCTCCTCGAGCGACACGCTCACTTCTCGGAAGGTTCCCAGGGAATACACACGGTTGCGTTCGCCCTCGAGATCGATCCGCGCCAGCGGAGTGCCGGCGCGTGATTCGAGCACGACTCGAACTATGTCTGCGTAGCTTGTAGTCCCTTCGACCCGAACTTGGGTGAGGGTTTCGCCGCCCGCAGGCTGGGCTGCGGCCCAGGCGGAAAGCATGACGAGGACGACGAAAAGAGCACGACGTAAGGACATGTCGGTAGTGTAACCGAGCAATGGTGAGAATCTTGCGCCACAGTCGCGGTTCCGCGCCGGGCATGTTGGCGCTCCGGTTATCATTGCGACATGCTGTTACGGGACAATTCACGGGAGATACCCATATTCGAAACGACTAGCGCCAACAGGGCTACTCTCTCCCAGGCCCTCGAGCGAGTTCGCCAGGAAACGGCATTGACGCCCCAGGTCGCATTGATTCTCGGCTCGGGATTGGGCCCTCTGGCGGACGAGATCGAGACCGAAGCTATAGTTCCCTACGACGAGATACCTGGCATGACTCGCTCTACTGCGCCGGGACACGCCGGAGAACTCTATTTGGGCAGGCTGGCCGGCCGCTCCGTGGTGGCGATGAAGGGTAGAGTTCATCTTTACGACGGGGTGAGCGCCAAGGCGATCGGTTTTCCGGTGCGGCTCATGCACGCCCTGGGCGCCTCCAGCTTGATCGTTTCCAACGCCTGCGGCGGCCTCGAAAGCAGCTGGCAGGCGGGCGACTTGATGCTACAGAGCGACTTCATAAACGCTACCGGCGCCAATGCCTTGATCGGACCGAACGACGACGAAGGGGGACCGCGCTTCCCGGTGATGTTCGACTGTTACGACCCCGATTATGCGACGTTGGCGCGCGAGGTGGCGCGCCGCGAAGCGATCACTCTGCGCGAGGGGGTGTACCTGGCGGTCTCGGGTCCCTCCTACGCTACGCGTGCCGAACTGCGCGCCTACCGGAAGTGGGGAGCCGATGCGATTGGCATGTCCACCGTGCATGAAGTGACGGTTGCCCGGCACGAGGGGATGAGGGTGCTTGGGATCTCCTGCATAACCGATATGGCTCTGCCCGACGCCACTGAACACGTAAGCGGCGATGAGGTCGTGGCCATGGCCGAACGTTCCGGCGACGTGTTTCGGCATTTGGTTCGGTCGCTCCTGCCGGAACTCTAGCCTTGCTTGCCGAGGTGACAAACCGGATTGCCGCCGCCTGCGCCCGAGCGGGACGGGACCCTGCCGGTGTCAAGCTGGTCGCAGTAACCAAGGGGCGCACTGTAGGCGAGATAGAGCAGAAGGTCGTGCGGCAGGGGTGCCTCGTTTTGGGCGAGAGTCGTATTCAGGAGTGGCGCGAGAAGGCCGGGCAGCTGGCTGATGAGGGAATCGAATGGCATTTTATCGGCAACCTCCAACGCAACAAGGTGAAGTACTGTCGGCCCTTTCATACGATCCACTCGCTCAACTCAGCCCGCCTGGCCGACGAACTGCACAGCCAGGGCGCCCGTCTCGAGCACGTCTTCCGGGTGCTGGTGGAGGTCAACGTCGCTCAAGAGGAGAGCAAGCGGGGGGCGGGAATAGCCGAAGCAGAGGAGCTCGTCGAGTACGCTCGCGGACTGCAGTTTCTCAAGGTAACCGGGCTTATGACCATGGCACCTTGGGCAGAGGACCCGGAGAGCATCAGACCCGTATTCGCCGGGCTTCGAGAGCTGCGTGATAAGCTTGGCCTGGTGGATCTCTCGATGGGCATGAGCAACGATTTTGAAGTCGCGATCGAAGAGGGTGCGACGATCGTGCGAGTAGGAACGGCCCTATTCGAGGGGAGCAGCGCGTGAAACTGAGTCCACTCGATATCGAACACATGGAGTTCACGACTTCGGTTGGCGGCTTCGGCAAGCGCCAGGTGCGGGAGTTCCTGGAGCGGGTGTCGGAGCAGTTGGAGGAGACCCTGCGGGACAACCAGTCTCTCCGTGACGAGTTGAAGAAGCGTGACGGACGGATCGAAGAGCTGCAGGTGGGCGAAGTGGAGCTCAAGCGGGCCGTGATCGCCGCCGAGCGAATTGCCAACGAGATCAAGGAGAACGCCAAGCACGAGGCGTCGCTGATACTTCGTGAAGCGGACGGCCAGCGCACCAACATGCTGCGCGAAGCCGAAACCAGGTTGCGCTCTACGAGGGCGGAGCTGTCCCGGCTGGAGCGAGAGCAGCAGCTCTTTCGCGAGCAGTTCCGCGGGCTGTTGCGGGCCTACGATCGCACACTCGATCAACCCGAGGCGAGGCGTAGCACGAACCCGGACGGTGCGGGAGCCGCGCGGCCGCAAACGCCGGCAGCGACGACCGAGAGCAAGTAGCGCCAAGCCTGCAATTATTCCTGCTGCTGCGTGGCCACCTCGGGGCTGTCCAAGGCCTCGGTGAGGGTGACCCAGGGGAGGGTCGCGCATTTCACGCGGGCGTGCAGTTTGCTGATCCCCTGGAGTAGTTTGAGGTCGCCCAGGCTCTCGCTGGGCTCCTGCCCATGGATCATGTTCTTGAAGTCGCCGGCCAGCGCTTTCGCCCCCTCCACGGATAAACCCTTTAGTGCTTGCGTCATCATGCTTGCCGAGGCCTGGCTAATGGCGCACCCTTGACCCACGAACTTCACCGCGCGCACGGTTTCCCCTTCGACGAGCAGGTAGAGCTCGAGTTCATCACCGCACGACGGGTTGAGGCCCTCGTGCCGCACCGTGTGTGGGTCGAGTTCGCCATGGTTGCGCGGGCGCTTGTAATGGTCGAGGATTATCTCCTTGTAAAGCGTGTCGAGCAGCGACATGGTTTTCCTCTTCGTACTTGACCGAGTGGTACTTAACCGAGTGGTACTCAAGCGAACGTTACTTAAGTGAGAGTGAGCGGTATCCGAATGAGCGGTATCCGAATGAGCGGTGTCCTCAGCCGAAAGCCCCGAAGAAATCGCGCGACTTCACGACCGCCTCCACGAATCGGTCGATCTCTTCTTCCGTGTTGTAGAAGTAGAAGCTGGCGCGGGCGGTAGCTTGGGTTCCTATCGCGCGAATGAGTGGCTGCGCGCAGTGGTGGCCGGCACGTATCGCAATCCCCTCCTGATCGAGGACGGACGCGATGTCGTGTGGATGCGCGCCCTCGACGTTGAACGCGATTATTCCCCCGCGATCCTCTCCCTGGGGCCCATAGAGGACCACGCCGTCGAGTTCGCGTAGCTTGGCGAGTGCGTAGCGGAGCAGCGCCTGGTCATGCTCAAAAATCCGGTCCATGCCGATCGCCTCGAGATAGTCGACGGCGGCTCCCATGCCCACCGCTTCGGCAATGTTAGGGGTGCCGGCCTCGAATCGCATGGGAATATCGGCATAGCTGCTTCCTTCGATCTCCACGCGCCGGATCATCGATCCACCGCTTAGAAAGGGCGGCATTTCACGAAGGATATCCGCCTTACCCCACAACGCCCCCGCGCCGGTGGGGCCACACATCTTGTGTCCACTCAGGGCATAGAAATCGGCCCCCAAAGCCTGGACGTCGACAGGCATGTGCGGTGCGGCCTGAGCACCATCGACCAGTACCAACGCCCCCACCTCATGCGCCAACTTGGCGATCTCGGCGACCGGGTTGATTCCACCCAACATGTTGCTCATGTGCCATGTCGCGACCAGTCTGGTCTTCTCGCTCAACAGGGCACGGTAGGCGCTCATGTCGAAGCGGTGGTCACCTGTCAGCGGTACCGCCCGCAACCGTGCGCCTCTTTCTGCCACCACCCTCTGCCAGGGAACCAGGTTGGCGTGGTGTTCGGCCACGCCGATGACTACCTCGTCGCCTGGCCCCAGGTTGTGTCGCCCCCAGCTGTCGGCCACCAGGTTTATCGCTTCGGTCGTATTGCGCGTGAAGATAAGGGAGGCGGCATCGGGGGCGTTGATGAAGCGAGCCACCTTCAGTCGCGCCGCCTCGTACAGTTCGCTCGCCTCGACCGCCAGCGTGTGCGCTCCACGGTGTACGTTGGCGTGGCTTCGGTAGTAATAGTCCACCATCGCCTCGACCACCTGTCGTGGCTTTTGTGAAGAGGCTGCGTTGTCGAAGTAGACCAGCGGGTGGCCATTGATTTCCCGCTCCAGGATGGGAAAGTCACTTCGCAGCCGGGCGCTGTCGAGCTGAGTCATGGTTTGAAGTGTATCACCTGTCGGAATCATTCCGAGAAGCGTGTAGACCATTGCCCGCACCTGCTCGGTTACTGCCGTCCGGACGGGCCTGTTTCGCAGAGGGACGGTACACTGACTTGTGGTCCTGCGCAGCCTCACGCAGCTCAATTTCCGTAACCTGAGCACGCCCAAGCTAGAGCCGTGCGCCGGTCTTACCGCAATTGCCGGGAGCAACGGCGCGGGCAAGTCCAACCTGCTGGAGGCCTGCTATCTGGGCCTCACCGGTGAATTACCCGGCGGCAAGATAGCCGAGAACGTGCGGATCGGCGAGGAGCAGGGCTTCGTAGGTGCGCAGTTGGATCATGACGACGGCTCGAGCAGCATCGAGGTGGGTTTGAGCCCGGGCCGCAAGAGCCTCAGACTGGACGGCCAATCGGTCAGGGTCATCGACATCTCACGAATAAGCGCTGCAGTGCTCATTACCCCGGAGGATGCGGACCTGGTTCACGGCTCCCCCTCACTCCGGCGGGCCTACCTCGATTCGCTCCTGGGCCGCTTGTCGCCCCGCTACTCAGTAGTGTCGCGCGCCTTCGCACGAGTGTTGGAGCAGCGCAATGCCGCGCTGCGAGCCGGCTTGGGGGACGCCGATGTCGATGTATGGAGCGAGAGGTTCGTTGAGTTCGGCCAGGAAATAGACGGTCTGCGCGAGCGGGCGATCAAACGGGTTACCGAGCTGGCAGCGGCCGCGTACCAATCGATAGCGGGAAGTGGGGCGACTTTAGAGGTGTCCCTAAAACGCTCCTGGACCGGATCGTTGGGGGACGCCTTGCTTTCCGGTCGGGCTGAGGAACGTTCCCGTGGTGTCACCGCGGTTGGTCCTCACCGCAGCGATCTGGGCATCGAACTGGGAGGGCACAGCGCTCAGGCTTACGCCTCGCGCGGCGAAGCCCGTACCGCCGCATTGGCTCTGCGGGTCGCGGAGTTTCGTCTTCTGGAGCAGCGCCACGAGGAGTCGCCGGTTCTACTCCTCGATGACTTTAGCGCCGAACTCGATACGTCGCGCCGTGAGTTCTTGCTGCGTCTCGTGCGGAACGCGAATCAGGCCCTGGTGACCGGTACCGAGCCACCTCACGAGTACGACCACATAATGCGCATCGAGGGCGGGGTGGTGGAGCATGGCTAGCGACACGCACGTCTCCGAGCTGCTGGCCGAGGTCTTCCGCCGTGGCGGCATGAAGCGTTCCCTCAAGCGTGCTCAGGCGGTGCTGCTGTGGCCGCAGGTGGCCGGCAGTCACCTGGCTCGGTTCACTCGGGCGCGTAACCTGGTCGAAGGCGTACTTTTCATCGATGTGCCCGACTCCGAGACGGCCATGCACCTGACCCTGCAGCGCAAACGGTTCCTCGACGTGTTCCAGGGCAAGTTCGGAGCACGAGAGGTGCGCGATATCCGCTTCCAGACCGGCAGGCGGATAGAGCAGGAGGAGCCGGAGGCGGTAAGTGAGGCGCCCGCACCAGTCGATCCCCACCACCTGTCTAAGCTCACCCGGGCCCTGGGGGAGCTGGAGCTGCCTGAGGAGCTATCCCAGCCGGCCATGCAGGCGGCGCATTCGATGCTGGCGTATCGCGCCCGACGCAAGGCGGAAGGATGGGCGAGCTGCCCCATCTGCGACGCACTCGCTCCTGAACCGGGGTTGTGCAGCACCTGCCGGCGCTATGCCGCTGCAACACAGGTCCAAAGCGCCGCCCTAAAGTTGGCGGTAGACCCCACTGCCGATACCCTATTTCTCTCGGAGGACCAGCGGGCAGTCGCCGTGATGCTGGCGGCACAGGACCTAGAGGCGACCTTACGGGAACTGCTTCCGCAGGTGCTGGCCGACGTTGGGCTGCGGCCGCAACTGGAGACGGTGGCGCGCTGCTTCTTGGCGCTGCGCCTTGACAAGCACCCGGAACAGCTAGTCGACAGCGACCTCGCTACTTTGCCCACGCGGGTGGCGCGGGTGCTGGGGCACTGGAGCTGAGAGAGACCTGCTAGGCTGGATTGGTTTGAGCAATGGTCGTGCGCGCAATGATCGTGCGCGCAATGATAGTTTGCGCAATGATCGTGCGCGCAATGATCGTTTGCGCGGCCGGGCAGGGGGGCCGGCCCGCACGGGGAGTCACGTGAGGTAGAAATGACGAGACCAGTAGCGCTGATCATTCTCGACGGCTTCGGCCTGGCCCCAGCGGGCCCAGGCAACGCGGTACACCTAGCCTCCACCCCAAACTTCGATCGTTATTGGCAGGAACGGCCGCACACCAGCCTGCAGGCTTCGGGTAAAGCAGTGGGCTTGCCGGCAGGTCAGATAGGCAACTCGGAGGTCGGGCACATGAACTTGGGCGCCGGCCGAGTAGTGATGCAGAGTCTTACCCTGATTGAGAGTCAGATCGCCAGCCGAGAGTTCTTCGAGAACCGAGTACTGAACGAAACCATGGCGGGCGGCAAGGCCCTCCATCTGATGGGCTTGGTGAGCCGCGGCGGCGTCCACAGCGACCTCGAACACCTGCTGGCGCTGCTCCGGCTAGCCGGCAGCAAGTTTAGCGGACCGGTCTTCATCCACGCCTTTACCGATGGGCGCGACACCCCGCCGCAGAGTGGCCTGGGCTACCTGCAGGAGTTGCAGACGGCGCTGGCTAGGGGGAACGGGCGAGCTCGGGTGGCCACTGTAAGCGGACGTTACTTCGCAATGGACCGTGACAACCGTTGGGAGCGAACGGAGCGGGCCTACGACGCCGTAGTTTGCGCGAAGGCCCCGCGTCGAGCCGAAAGCTCTGTGGCGGCTGTGGAAATGGCGTATGAGCGAGGCGAGACCGATGAGTTCATCGAGCCTACGGTTCTCGTCGATCGCGCGGGTGAGCCGGTGGGCCGTGTCTCAGATGGTGACGCGGTCATCTTCTTCAATTTCCGCGCCGACCGCGCCCGCCAGCTCACCTACGCTCTGCTCAACGGTCCCGAGTGGTCGGAGTTCGAGCGCTGCAGCGTACCCACCATCAACTTCGCCTCGCTCATGCAGTACGACCGTTCGCTCGCGGCACCCTACGCGTTCGCGCTACCGGAACTGCGGCCCAGCCTCGCCGAGGTCGTGGCACAAGCCGGTTTACGCCAGTACCACACGGCCGAGACCGAGAAGTACGCCCATGTGACCTACTTCTTCAATGCCAAGCGTGAGGAGCCGTTTCCCGCCGAGGAGCACGTGCTCATTCCCTCCCCGAAAGTCACGACGTACGATCTCCAGCCGGAAATGAGCGCTGCCGAGCTCACCCGAACGACGGTCAGCCGGATTCGTGAGGACGACGACGACTTCATCCTCATCAACTACGCCAACCCGGACATGGTCGGACACACCGGAGTGCTCGCGGCCGCCATCCGCGCCTGCGAGGCGAGCGACGGCGGTATGGGTGAGGTGGTGGAGGCGGTCCTTGCCAAGGGTGGAGCGGCAATAATATTGGCCGATCACGGTAACGCCGAGGTGATGCTCGACGAAGCAGGGCGTCCCCATACCGCCCACACCACCAATCCTGTTCCGTGCATCCTCGTAGGGGCAGGAGGTGCGGACTTGCGCCCAGACGGCGTGCTCGGCGACGTGACTCCCACCATTCTGGAACTGCTCGGCTTGGAAATACCGGCCGAGATGACGGGCCGCTCGCTCATTTAAGCCGGCGGTCGAACCGCTGCGTGAACACGGATCGCGGGGGGGGGGGGGGGGGCCCCCCGCGATTGACTTGCAGGACTGTTCGGACAGAAATTCTTGGACCGGTTAGAAGTCCATGCCTCCCATGCCGCCCATATCGCCGCCCGGCATGCCGCCGCCGCCACCGGCGCCGGCGCCTTCCCGCTCGGGCTTGTCGGCGATGACAGCTTCGGTCGTGAGCATGAGTGCGCCGATCGACGCGGCGTTCTGCAGCGCCGTGCGGGTCACCTTCGCAGGATCGACGATGCCGGCCGCGAACATGTCGTCGACATACTCGTCGGTAGCGGCGTTGTAGCCGAACTTGCCGTCATTGCGTCCCTTGATGGTGTTGACCACCACGGAGCCTTCGGCACCGGCATTGGCGGCGATCTGCCGAGCCGGCTCTTCGAGGGCGCGCATGAGGATTTGAGCACCGGTGCGCTCGTCGCCCACCAGGGTCTCGGCAAGCTTCTTCACCGATTCGACAGCGTGGATAAGCGTTACGCCACCACCGGCGACGATTCCTTCCTCGACGGCCGAGCGGGCAGTCGAGAGGGCATCCTCGAAGCGGTGCTTCTTCTCCTTGAGTTCGGTTTCGGTAGCGGCACCCACACGGATGACTGCAACGCCGCCGGAAAGCTTGGCGAGACGCTCCTGGAGCTTCTCACGTGCGTAATCCGAATCGGTGTTCTCGATCTCGCTACGAATGGACTTGACTCGCGCCTCGATAGTGGCCGTCGAGCCGCCACCTTCGATGATAGTGGTCTCGTCCTTCGAGATCCGAACCCGCTTGGCCTGGCCGAGCTGCTGGATGCGGACATTCTCGAGTTTGTGGCCGAGCTCTTCGCTGACCAGTTCACCACCGGTAACGGCGGCGATATCCTTGAGCATCTCCTTGCGACGGTCACCGAAACCGGGAGCCTTCACCGCGGCGATGTTGAGGGTGCCGCGCAGCTTGTTGACGACCAGCGTGGCAAGGGCCTCACCTTCGATGTCCTCGGCGATGATCAGGAGTGGCTTGCCGGTCTGGGCAACCTGCTCGAGCACAGGAAGCAGATCCTTGAGCGCGCTGATCTTCTTCTCGAAGATGAGGATGTAGGCGTCCTCGAGGACGGCTTCCATCGCGTCGGAGTCGGTAATGAAGTAGGCGCTAAGGTAGCCCTTGTCGAACTGCATGCCCTCGACGAAGTCCAGTTCGGTGTCGAGCGACTTCGACTCCTCAACGGTGATGACACCGTCACGGCCAACCTTGTCCATCGCCTCGGAGATGACCTGGCCGACGGCGGGGTCGTTTGCGGAAATGGAGGCGACCTCGGCGACCGACTTGGAGTCCTCCACTGGGACCGCCATGCCACGGATGGACTCGACCGCGGCCTCGACGGCCTTGTCGATGCCACGCTTCACTGCCAGCGGGTTGGCGCCGGCGGCAACGTTACGCAGGCCCTCTTTTACGATGGCCTGGCCCAGCACGGTGGCCGTAGTGGTGCCGTCACCGGTGATGTCGTTGGTCTTCGACGCGATCTCGATGAGCAGCTTCGCGCCGATGTTCTCCATGTGATCGCTCAGCTCGATGTCCTTGGCGACGGTGACGCCGTCCTTGGTGATCGTCGGTGAGCCGAACTTCTTCTCGAGCACGACGTTACGGCCACGCGGCCCGAGGGTCACCTTCACGGCGTTGGCGACGGCGTTGACGCCACGCTCTAGACTGCGACGTGCATCTTCCTTGAAGATCAGTTCTTTGGCCATATTTTCCAAGTCTCCCTTGCTGTGTTCCTTGCTCTAACTCTTAGTTGCTTCGTCACTCTGTCTTTATTCGCTGTCGTTGTTCTCTGATCGAGCCTTTGACGCTCTGGTTCGTTACTGGACGATCGCGTGGATGTCACGGAGGCTCAGAATCATGAGCTCCTTGCCACCCAGATCAAGCTCGGTGCCGCCGTACTTGGCGAAGACGACCGTGTCGCCCACGCTTACGTCCATCGGCTCGCGCTCACCGTTGTCGAGAACCTTGCCCGGTCCTACCGCGACGACAGCGCCACGCTGGCTCTTTTCCTTCGCAGTGTCGGGCAGAACGATACCGCTCGCAGTAGTCTGCGGCTCGTCAATGATCTCTACGACGACCTTGTCGCCCAGAGGCTTTAGACTCATCTTTGCTTCCGTCTTAGCCATACTTCCCTCCGATTGTTATTGATGCCTCACACAGTTTTAGCACTC
Organism: Trueperaceae bacterium; assembly: GCA_040905665.1. Classification (GTDB taxonomy): domain Bacteria; phylum Deinococcota; class Deinococci; order Deinococcales; family Trueperaceae; genus DASVCN01. The sequence goes on along the minus strand of JBBDRD010000044.1, from coordinate 16,754 downwards.
GCCACACGGGAGTGCTAACAGCCTTCATGGTACGCGGAAGGGTGTGAGTTGTCAAGTAGGTTGAGCGCTCAAGACTCAACGCTGAAAGTGCGCACCAGCGCCTCAGCCGCGCTTGAGGCCAAGCACCAGCGCCGGAACGAACGCGACCGCGAAGGTGACGTTGTAGGTAAGAAGATCAATGAGACCGCGCCAGAACTCATTGAGCGAGGACCACTCGAGCAGCGGGTCCAAGCGCGCCTGGACCTCTGCCCAATTGACAGTGACGAATCCGAGGTAGGCGAGAATCTGTATCGCCACGAACAGGAGTCCAATGATCAGTGCGACTATCTTCCCAACCTTCTTGAGGGCGTAGCCCACCAGGAATCCGGCCGCGGCACCGAACGTGAGCTGCTGCAGATAGGGAGCCACAGTAGACAGGTCGGCGAATTCCACGGCGTCGAAGTCTAACACGCCCTTTCGCCCGGCCGTCCGGCAACCACGAAGCGTGCGATATCATTGTCGGCGTGAGTCTGCGCATAGCCCCCCGAATTCAGGAAGCTTTGGCCAAAGGCCTACCCCTCGTTGCGCTCGAGTCAACGCTAATTACCCATGGGTTGCCCCAACCGCGCAACCTGGAAACCGCCGCGGAACTCGAGGAAACGGTTCGTGAGGCAGGAGCTGTTCCCGCTACCGTAGCCATACTGGCGGGCGAGTTGGTGGTAGGTGCGAGCTCGGAGGAGTTGGAGCGGCTGGCGCACGGCGAGCCGCAAAAGGCTTCGCTCTGGAATCTGGCGGCACTACTCGCTCAGGGCGCGAACGCAGGTACCACCGTAGCCACGACCCTCTACACCGCTGCCGCCGCCGGAATAACTGTTTTTGCAACCGGCGGAATAGGTGGCGTGCATCCGCAACCGTTCGACGAGTCGGCCGACCTGATGGCGCTCTCCCGATACCCGGTGCTCACGGTCTGCGCAGGCCCCAAGAGCATCCTGCTGACCGGCGCCACGCTGGAACGGCTCGAGACTCTGGGCGTCCCGGTGGTGGGTTACCGGTCGCAACGCCTCGCAGGTTTTCACGTCCGAGAGACCGAACACGCCCTTCCCGCCAGCTTCGACGATGCACGAGGGATAGCCGAAGCGTTCCAGCTTCACAGGCAGCTCGGCCTGTCCGGAGGCATGTTGGTAAGTAATCCGGTCTCCGAGGGACTCGGTCAGGATGAGCTGGACTCCTACCGGGCGGCCGCGCAGAGTGAGGCACAGGAGGCGCAAATTTCGGGCCGCGAGTTGACCCCCTTCCTGCTGGCACGCTTGGCCGAGCTCTCATCCGCCCGTACGGTAGACGTGAACCTCCGCCTGTTACGGGAGAACGTCGCTCTTGCCGCCCGTGTCGCACAGGAGATTGCGCGGCCAATCCCGCGAGGAGCCCATCATGAGTGAACTCCAAGACCCCCGCCTGCCTCCCGATATGCGACTGGGCGACCTTTTGCGTGAAGCACGAGAGGAGCGCGGTCTGGAACTGAGCGACGTCGCTGGGCTCACCAGCGTCCGCAAGGACTACCTCATCGCACTGGAGGAGGGCCGCTACTCGGACCTCCCCGAGGACGTCTACACCAAAAATTTCCTGCGGCTGTTCGCACAGGCTGTGGGTTTCGACGTCGTGCGGGCTCAGGAGCTCTACCGCAGTGAGAGACGTAACGCCAAAGGCTTCGACACCGTGGAACAGAAGCTCGAGCGCGACCGGGAACTGGCAGCCGACGTGCCGCCCCTGGGAGACGGCGGCCGATGGTGGGAGACACCACGATCTGGGCCACGCTGGGGTCCGCTGGTTTCGACGGTTGTAATGGTCGCTGCGGTGGTCGCGCTGGCGCTCTGGGGTTTCAACAGCACCTTCTTCAATACGCGCGGAAACAACGCCGGAACGCCCGCGGGGAGCGCCGCAACCGCCGACGTCGAGAACGGTCCTGCCGCCAGGGGCAACGGGATCGAGGATGAAAGTAGCGCCATCCCCCGGACAGTGCGACTGTCATTGAGCTCGCAGCCTCCGGGAGCCGAAGTGACCGTCGACGAGTTTCCGCTCCCTGGCACCACTCCCATCGAATCAGCGCCCGTCACAGCTCGCCCGTCCCGCGTCATTCGAGTCACACTCGAGGGATACGTCGCGGCCGAGGGGGAGTTCGATTTCACAACCGATCGCAACCTCAGCTTCGCCTTGACGCCGCTTAGCGCTGGGCCCCAGGGGGCTTTGGCTGTGCCCGATGGAGACGCCACGGTGGGAGACGGTGCAGGCGAGGACACAGCTGCGGAGGACGCTGCCGCCGGAGACGGTGAGAGCGGCGAAGCTGCCGGCCAAGCCGCCTCGGAGGGGCCGCAGGTAACGCTTACCATCACCGAAGACACCTGGCTGGAGGTCTATCAGGGCACGAGCCGCAACCAGGGGGAGAGGCTAGCGTTCACCACCGCCCGACCGGGCCAGACACTAAACTTTCCGCTGCCCGTCTACGTCCACGTTGGCAATGCCGGCGGCGTGGAGTTGGCGGTGGACGGCCAAAGCCGCGGGGCCATGGGCTCGAGTGGCGAGGTACGCGGTCTTGCCGTGACCCAGTAAAAGGTGCTCTGGTCAGCATGAGCAAACCGACAAACGACCCGACTCCGGCGCGGCAAACGCCTGCTCGCCACTTCCCGCCGTTGCCTCCACTCCTCGCCACTCTCTTCGCTTCCCTATTGGGCTTCACCGCCCTCGGCCAGAGCTACCGCTGGAGCGACATTATGCAAGAGGTGACTATTCGGCCCGACGGCGTCGTGGAAGTAGACGACCGGCGCACCCTCACGGCCTTGTCGGGCGATTTTGGAGAGGCCTATATCTGCCTGGAGGTCGACCGAGGGCAGGGGATCGTGATGCTGCCCGACACCGGAGCCATCAGCCCGGGGCCGCCGGCTACCGCCTTTAGCCAGCGCTGTGAAGAAGGGGAAGGCGTCGAGCTGGTCGTGCGTAATGAAAGTCGAGTTACCGAGCGACGTGTTCGCTTTCACTACCTCATCGACGGTTCGCTAGAGCCATACGCCGATGTAGTCCAGTGGTACTGGCAGATTTTTGGAACCGGCAACGTCGATGCCAGAGGCTATCAGCTGGTTGTGGAGGCGCCCGGCGCAATGGCGTTCCCCTATGATGCCTACGTCCACCGCTTTGGCAATGACGAGATCCCAGAGGTGAGGCTGAGCGATGACCGTAACGTACTGCAGGTGCGTTTCGATCGGATCCCCGAGGGCGAGGGGGTGGAGATCCGCTATCTGATGGATCCCGCTGTCTTCGATATTGCCGGCCAGGGTAGCCGCTTCGAGGAGTTCCTGAGGGACGAGCAGAGGATAGCCGGCCTCGATGCCGCACGCCGGCACCCGGTGTGGGGCGTTTTGGGCGCAGCGGTGCTCTTCGCTCTCTGCATTGGCGTCTGGCGGGCTTACAGGCGCTACGGTACCGAGCCGTCCCACCTCAGCATGAAATACCCGTTCGAGCCGCCCAGCGATCTCCCGCCTGCCGCTGTTGGCGCGATGCTGTCGCAGCGTTTCAGTGGGGGGAGAATGGGCAACGCCTTCAACGCCACGGTGATGGATCTGGCGCGCCGCGGATTTGGCACCTTTACGGGAGAGGGCGGCAAGTTCTCCATGCGCCTCGAGCCTCGCTCCACCGTCGCTGATTCGCCTGCCGCCGATGAGCAGGCTCTCGAACCGTTCGAACAGGAAGTGCTGGCCTACCTTCGTGGAGCCGCCCGGCCCGGTGACCCGAACTTTCTCGAGTTCAAGGAGCTAAAGAGCTACTCGCAGCGGCGGGCGGGCAGGTTCATGCCCGCCTGGGGCCAGGGTGTCTACTCCTGGCTCGTGAAGAGGCTCGACGGACCGCTCACCACTCAGGAAAGCCGGGCTGCGGCGACACGGTGGACGCTCTTCTCCTTGCTTGCGGCCGCCGCCATGTTCGCCCTCGGACTTTGGCTGATTGGCCCAGCCGGCGGAGCGTTGCTGGTGTTCGCGCTGATGTCCGTCGCCCTGGCCGTTGTCGCCTTCCAGGCACTGCCCAGCTGGCGGCCCGAGGTGGCGCCTGAGGTCTACGGTTGGCAGGGGTTCAGGCGCACCCTTTCCGACTACACCCGAATGAAGGACGCGCCGGACGACTTTTTCTTGTTGTGGGACCGCTACTACTGCTACGCCGCCGTGCTGGGCGTGGCGCAAAGCTTCCTTCGCAATCTCCGCCGTGCCGCCCCGCTGCACGGCCTTGACGAATCGGCCCTGGCTTCCCGTGGGGCATGGATGGCCGGCAGTCTCAGTCATGGCAATGGCGAAATGAGCGATCTCGGGTCGCTGTCTCGCTCGATCTCCTCCCTATCATCGGCGTTGTCGAGCGCTTCGGCCTCGGCGTCTTCGGGCGGATCGAGCGGCGGCGGTGGTGGGGGCGGCGGTGGAGGCGGTGGAGGCGGCCGGTGACCGAGGCGTTAAGGAAGATCGCAACCGAGGGCAGGACGGTGATCATCGCGACCCACGACCCCGAGCTTGCCGAACTCACCGACGTCGCGCTCAGCTTGCGTGACGGACGACTACGGGAAGACCGGGCGCCCGACAAACCTGCGGGCGCGCGGTCCCGCGCCTCCGAGGAGTTCCCAAGTACGTACGCCGAGGGTGAAGCATGACGCCCGGCAGAGTGGCTGGGAGCGGTGCGCTCCTGGCCGGCCTTGCCGTGGCGCTGGGAGCTTTCGGGGCCCACTCCTTTCAGGATCTGTTGACCGAGCAGAGGCTTGCCACCTTCGAGACCGCCGTTCGCTACCAGATGTTCCATGCCTTGGCCCTGCTCGCCGCCGCCGCGCTGGGTGAACGAGCGTGCCGAGCCGCTCCCTGGCTACTCGCCGGTTCCGTCATCTTTTCGGGAAGCCTCTACCTGCTGGTCGCCGGCGGTACCAGCTGGTGGGGAGCGGTAGCGCCACTGGGCGGTATCCTGCAGATAGTCGGTTGGGCCTATCTGGCCGTGCTGCTCTTCCGCCGGCAGCCCGGCTGAGAGCACGTGCTGCAGCTATGACTGCCTGCTTCTACTGCTCGATCACGAAGCCGCGCTCCCTGATCGTCTCGCGATACCAGTCGAACGACGACTTCGGGATACGTTCCTGGGTCTCGTAATCGACGTAGACGAGCCCGAAGCGCTTTGAATACCCCTCCGCCCACTCGAAGTTGTCGAGCAGAGTCCACACGAAGTAGCCGCGTACGTCGACGCCAGCGTCGAGCGCTCGTCGAACGGCACTCAAGTACATTGCCATGAAGCGAATTCGCTCGGGGTCGTGAACTTCTCCGGCACGGTCAGGTGCATCCGCGAAGGCTGCACCGTTCTCGGTAACATAGACCGGAGGGTTGCCGTAACGCTCCTTCAGCTCTAGGAGCTGTTCGAAGAGGGCGTTGGGGTACACCTCCCAGTTCATTTCGGTTCGCAGGGCGCCACGCGGCGGGTCGAGTTGCCTGAACCCCACCAGGCTTCCCTCATCGGCCGTTACTCGCACCCTGGTATAGAGGTTGAGGCCGAGCATATCTAGCGGCTGGCGAATGGTTTCCAGATCCCCGTCGCGAATGTAGGGCTGCAGCAGGATAGACGTTGCCTCCGGGTAGCTGCCCAGGAAGAGTGGGTCCAGATAGTTGCGGTTGCGGAAGGCGTCGTAGAGATCGACCACACGCTGCACCTCGGCCTCGTCCTCGCCCACACCGTGAACCGGCTCGAGGTTGAGAATCGTTCCCAGTTGCCAATCTCCCAATTTGCGCAAGCGGCTCACACCCTCGCCGGTCGCGAGATTGAGATGATGAGTGGCGGCCGCGTATGCCGCTATGTCGCTTCGGCCCGGAGCGTGAATTCCCAGCAGGTGCCCCAGCAGGGCCACGATGCTGGGCTCGTTGAGCATCAGGAAGCGTCCGACACGGTCACCGAGCGCCTCGGCCACTACTTCGGCGTAATCGGCAAAGCGGTAGGCGGTATCACGAGCGGTCCAGCCGCCGGAGTCTTCGACCGCCTGGGGCAGATCCCAATGGTAGAGGCACGCCCATGGGGTTATGCCTTGTTCGAGAACGCTATCCACCAGGCGTTCGTAGAAGTCGAGTCCCTTACGGTTCGGCCGCCCCCAACCCGAAGGGAAGATCCGGGGCCAGGCGACCGAGAAGCGGTAGGCGCCTAGCCCCAACTCGCTCATTAGCCCGACATCCTCACGGTAGCGGTGGTAGTGGTCGCAGGCGACGTCACCGGTGTCGCCCCCGGCGACCTTGCCGGGGGTATGGCTAAACGTGTCCCAGATGCTCGGCCCGCGTCCGTTCTCTCGGGCCGCACCCTCTATCTGATAGGAGGCCGTTGATGCGCCCCATACGAACTCTTCGGGAAACTCGATCATTGTGTGAGCGCACTCTAACCTACGTGCTCACGGGCGGCTGTGCCGGCGATCCGGGCGCCGGTCGTTACGGGTGTCGGTCATCTCGTGCGGGTCGTCCCAGTGCCAGTCGTCACGGTACGATGATCGCTCATGGCCGCTCCGTTACCCTTGGCGCCCAACACCGGGCGTATTTTTCTGATCCTGGCCATCGCCGTTGGGGCGGTGAGCCTCTCTGCAGTTTTCATCCGGCTTGCCGATGCGCCTGGGGTCGTCGTCGCCTGCTACCGCATGGTCATCGCCTCGTTGCTGCTCGCGCCGATCACCTGGCGCGGACTGCGCCGTACCCCGTTCACGAGACGGACTCTCGGCTACACCGTGCTAGCGGGCATCTTCCTGGCTATACACTTCGCCGCCTGGATAAGCTCGCTTTCGTACACCACGGTTGCGGCCAGCGTCACACTGGTGTGTACCAACCCTCTATGGGTAGCACTTTTCAGTTGGCTCTTCTTGAGCAAGCCGCCTTCCCTGTCGATGCTTCTGGGCGTCCTCCTGGCGGTCGCGGGGGGCGCGATGATCGCCTTTGGCGACCTGGCGGGCGGCTCGGCGCCGCTGCTTGGCGATGGCCTGGCGCTGCTAGGGGCGCTTACCGTTTCGGCCTATCTGCTGCTAGGGCGCGCCGCCCAGCGTGCCGGTCTTGGGTTGGGGGCCTACGCCGGCAGCGCTTACAGCGTGGCGGCACTGATACTTTTACCCGTCCCGGCGTTGTTCGGTCTCCCCTACTTCGAGTACAGCGGCGCGACCTTCGGCTGGATCTTCCTGCTCGCGGTCCTGCCGCAACTGGTGGGCCATACCGGCGTTAATTACGCGATGAAGTTTCTCGACCCGACCCTGGTTGCCACCATGATCCTGCTCGAGCCGGTCGTGGCCGCGCTCCTCGCACTGCTGCTGTTTACCGAGGTTCCAGGCGTGGTCACCCTACTGGGCGCCGTCCTGCTGCTGCTGGGCGTCCTGCTTACCGTTCGTTTCGGTCAGGCGAGGCAGCCAGCAAGGCCTCCCGCGGCAGCAGACTGAACGCATCCCAACCGAGTGCAGAAAGAGCTCTTTTCTGCTATAATTTGGCACGTGAGCGTGCTTTGTCGGCCAATCGAATCCCGCCCTCAAGCACGAACAGTACAAATTCCTAACCCAAACTACCAACTGAACCGCAGGCCCCCGAACGTCCCGGCTGTTGCGGTATGTAGTTTGACGAAGATCCGAAGGGAGCAGACGCCTTGAAAGAAGCGCAGAAGGAGTTTCAGAGCGGTGACCAGGTGGTGCTGCCTCCGTATGGAGTCGGTGTGGTATCCGGCACGACCATCAAATCGGTCGCCGGTTCCGACCATCAGTACTATCAGGTCGACTTTCCCAACGGAACCTCGCGTGCCTTTGTTCCGGTGAGCGCTCCCCAGGAAGCCGGGCTGCGCCCGGCGCTCACCGAGCAGGAAGTGCAGAGCGTCCTGGAACGCCTCGCGAACGGCCGGATTAACCTCCCCAAGCAGTGGGCCGCCCGGCACCGCCGTGTGACCGATATCCTCACAAGCGGTGACCCCTACCAGATCGCTACCCTGGCGAGCGAGCTTCGCCGCTGGGACCTCGAACGAGGCCTACCCGATCTCGATCGTCAGGCATACCGTCGGGCATTGCGTCTGCTAGCCGGTGAGATCAGCGCAGTACTCGATATCACAAGCCAGGAAGCGCGCCAGATGATGGACGCGGGCGAGGACGAAGGGCTCAACTAGGTACTAGGTACTGCGTCTATCCGGACGATTCGGGCCGGGCGGTAACGTCCGGCCTCGTTCTTTTGCACTCTCCGGCAAGTCCTGGCCATCAATGTGGTCATGCTGATCTGGTTCGCTCCGGCACAGCTTGCGGCGGCGGTCGAGAGCGGGTTGCGTATGCAATCACCGTCCGTCGAGATACCTGAGCGCGATAGCGTAGGCGGCGTAATCGTCAATAGTTCGAGGCGGCCACCAGAGTCCACTTGGCAGCAATCGCCAAGGGAGGCCGGGCGGGTGATCCCGGAAGTAGAGATTGCGCCCTTCTAAACTCGTCCCTCGTTCGTCGACACGCTCGACGTGCAGGTTCCGCCGTAACAGGATGTCCCTCACGGCGTAACTTCCGGTGCCGTCGCCCATGATGAGGGTCGCGCCCTCGGGAACAACGAAGCGCTGGATCGCCGAGAGCGGCATCACACGGCTATCGAGCAGTCGTCTATCCTCGTCCACCAAAGCGTAGCCAACGTTCTTGCCGGGATCGAAGGCTGCGATGACCACACCGCAATCATGGCACGTGGGGAGCGCAACTCGCGCTAGGTGTTAGCGCCCGGGTTCTGTTTGGCCGGCCCGCTCCGCGAGGCGCGGGCCAAGAGTGAACCACGTCCAAGTCGCGACACCTCGACGGCGACTACGATGAAAATTTGTTGGGGGGCCGGCAGGTAAGGCAAGCAGACAAGGAAATCACGTCAACACAATCACAGGTCAGGCATACACGGGGGGTTCATGAGACAACTATTCAGATTCGGGCCGTGCTCGCAGTGATGGACGAGCTAGGCGTCGAGCAGGCGATAGTCGGCGGCATGTCGATGGGCGGACCGATCGTCTTCGAGATGTACCGGCAGGCTCCGGACCGCTTCAACGGGATGATCCTAATCGACACCATCGCAGCTCCCGCCTCGCCAGCCGAGGCAGGCCTCTGGCAGGGTGTAGCGCGGCAGGCTCAGGAAATGGGCGTCGAGTCACTCGTGCCATTCCTGATGAAGAACATGCTGACCGGTGAGACCCGAAGGGAAAACCCCGACCTTACCGGTTACCTCGGAGGCCTGATGACGGAGGCGTCACAGGAGGCGGCGATCGCCGGGGCCACGGCGCTGGCGAACCGTCCCGACTCGACCAACACTCTCGGACAGATAACTGTCCCGACGCTCATCTTGGTAGGGCTGGCGGATACGCTCTATCCCTTTGAGATTGCCCAGATGATGCAGGAAGGCATTCCGACTGCGGAACTTGTGATCCTCCCCGGCGGATCGCATGCAGCGATCATCGAAGTGGCGGACGACGCCAACGAAGCGATCATGAACTGGGCACAAGGGATGATGCAGGCACAGTAGGTTAAGTCCAGCAACTGCTTCCTGGCGAGTCCGGTCTCGTACTCGGACTCGCCAGGACCTGCGCCCCCGGGAAGTTGCAGGGAATCCCCCGGCTTCAAACTTTTCGAAGCCGGGGGACTGTCGAAACGGCAGCCAACGACTCTAGAGCGGCGAGAAGAAAAGCTGCACGCAGACGAACATCGGCATGCCTTCCTCCTCGGCCCGCCCTAACTCACAACCCGAACCGAAGTACTCCGGCCGCCGTGAAAGGATGTTCGCGCGGTGCCCCTCCGAGGACATCCAGCCGTCGAGCAGCGTTTCCGCGATTTCGAGATAAGACCGGAGGCCCAGCGGCTCCCCACCCGGCTCCTTACTGAACAGAGTGCGGCCATCCTCGCGGCGCAGGTAGACCCGTTCGCCCGACTGGTACCGGAGTCCGAAAACCTCCGCGATGTTCTCGGCGACGACCCTCAACTCCAACCCCTGAGCACGCACCCGATCGGCCGGGGTCTCGAGCCCTGGCTCCCCGGGATTGCGGTGGGCGAAGAAGTCCTGCTCCACCATCGCCTCGGCGTGACCACAAGAGGCGCGGTCGAGCGCCGGCAGGTGCTCCAGGGCTTCGAGATCGTTCTTCGAACGACGTCCATTCGTTTCGTGGAATATCGCTTCGGCAAGGAGAGGATAGTCGATGGTGTTCAGATCGACCGGCTCGTTCGCCGCGGGCAACTCGCCGAACTCGGAGCTGGAGCCTGCCCTCATGCTTTCCGCTGGTTGGCAGGCGCCGGCCCAGGCTGACAGCTGAACGGCTGCCGCGAGCGCCACAAGCCGCGTCACCTTCGAACTCGTCCACACGTAACGAGAGTATCGCCAAGCCGTTGGGCTACGGTGTGGCGGATACGACCTCGAGAGTCCTGCTTTGTACGAGGACGGCTGATGCCCCCGTTTCGGCCTGAAACCCGTTCAGTGCTTAACTTGACAATTATATCACCCTGATATATTCTTGCCCGTGTCGTTCAACGTTATCGCGAAGTCGGCTTTGCGCAACTTTTGGCAGCGCCACTCAGAAAGCCAAGTCGCCCTTGATACTTGGTACAAGGCCGTCCGTAACGCCGACTTCGCTAACTTTGCCGAACTCCGGCAGGTCTTTAGTTCAGCCGACTTGATACAGCCAGATTTCGTGGTCTTCAACGTCAAGGGGAATCATTATCGCCTGGTCACACGTATGAGCTTCGCCTATCGGACCATATGGATAAAACATGTCTTTACACACGCTGAGTACGACCACTGGAATCCTTAGGAGAACAAATGTCGGTCAAAGAAGTACTGGAACTCTGGGAACGGCTCGATCGAGTAGGTCACTCGTATGTTGCACCTATCGAAACCGAAGAGCAGTATGATGCCGCGCTGGGACTCCTCGAAAGGATCTGGGGCGAAGTGCACGAGAATGCAAACTCCCCCTATGACGCGCTCTTTCGCATCCTTGTTGACCACATCTCCGCATATGAAGCTGAGTATCTTCCCATTCCCGATGCTAGCCCTGGGGAGATGGTGGAATTCATGATGGACCAGCAAGGCGTGACGCAGAGGGACGTGGAGCGCGCTACCGGAATCCATCAAGGCAATCTCAGTCAGATCATCAGGGGCAAGCGCAACCTGACCACTCAGCAGATAAAGGCTCTTGCTGAATACTTCAGGGTAACTCCCGCCGTCTTTCTCTAACGACACCGAGCAGCTCGACCATTTGCTCGACGACGAGTCCAACTCAATTGGAATGCTTCTTGCGCACATCGCGAGCGTCGAGGAGTGGTACCAGGAAAGAACTCTCGGCCTGGAATTCCTGGGCGAAGCCCTGGAGCTACGCAAGCTCGGAGGGCATCTTGGCGACGCAGCCCGCCGGCAAATCCGAGGACATCGACTCGAGTACTACCTGGAGACGCTCGATGTCGTTCGAAATCGAACACTGACCGAACTGGCTGAGCGCGATGACGCGTGGCTGTACGAAGAGAGCGACTGGTGGGGCGGACAGAAAGGGAACAACTACTTCAAGTGGTTCCATGTGCTCGAGGATGAGCTGAACCACAGCGGCCAGATGAGGTTGATCCGAAAGCGGCTTCCGGGCTGAAGTTCCGCCTGCCCAATGCGCATGGCGGGAGGATCAGAAAAGCGAGCGGGCCCTTGCGGACCCGCCCATGCGACTTCAGGTAATCGGAGCAATCAGACGCCCGTGCGCTCCTCCTTCTCGGCGGGTACACGCTTGCCGGCCGGTACGGCTTCGGCGACGGCAGGCGCTTGGGCGTGACGTTCGAGCATCTGCTCATCGGCGACTCGCGTGCGACGTATGGCCGCCAGACCGGTACCGGCGGGAATGAGCCGGCCCAGGATGACGTTCTCCTTGAGGCCTACGAGTTCGTCGGCCTTGCCACTCACTGCGGCCTCGGTGAGGACGTGAGTGGTGTGCTGGAACGAGGCGGCTGACAGCCACGATTTGGTCGACAGGCTCGCCTTGGTTATGCCCAGCAGAACCGGCTTCCATGAGGCGGGTTGCTTGTTCTCGTCGAGCAGGCGGTCGTTTATTTCCTCGACATCGAAGCGCTCGATGGTCTGCCCCTCGAGGAAGGTGCTGTCTCCCGGTTCGAGGACTTCGACGTACTTGAGCATCTGCTTGACGATCACTTCAAGGTGTTTGTCGTGTACGCTCACACCCTGGCCGCGGTAGACCCGTTGAATTTCGTCCACCAGGTAATGCTGCACGGCGTCGGGACCCTGAGCCTCGAGCAAATCGTGCGGGTTGATTGCGCCACGAGTAAGGGGATCGCCTGCCTCGACCTTATCGCCCTCACGAACGACCAGTCGGATATTACGATCGATCTTGTAGTTCTTGGAGAACTCACCGTCCTCGGAGCTCACCGTGATGCGGTAGCGCTCGTCATCCTCCTCGATCGAGACAACGCCGTCGAGTTCGCTGATAACGGCCTTGGCCTTGGGCTTTCTTGCCTCGACCAACTCGATTACACGGGGCAAACCTTGAGTGATATCGCCACCGGTGGCGATACCGCCGGTGTGGAAGGTACGCATGGTGAGCTGCGTACCGGGCTCGCCGATCGACTCGGCGGCAATGACGCCAACAGCCTCACCCAGCGAGACATCGCGCATGGTCGACATGTCGAGACCGTAGCAACGGCGGCAAACCCCGGCCCGAGTCTGGCAGGCGAGGGGGCTGCGCACCTCTATAGCGCGCAACTCGGGAGTGATCTTTAGCCCGGCGTAGATGGCGTCGACATCCTCATGGCGCAGCGCCGTTCCCGCCTCGTAGGAGAGGTCACCTACTTCGAGGTCGAGGGCAAGGCGCCGACCGTAAAGGCTCATCTCGATCTGGCTCTTGGAGCGCAAGCGGCCTTCGGGTGTGTAGAGCTCAATCGAAACGAACTCGGCGGTACCGCAGTCGTCCTCGCGGACCACCAACTCGTGGGCCACGTCGACCAGCTTCCGAGTCAGGTATCCCGAGTCGGCTGTGCGCAGTGCCGTGTCGGCCCCGCCCTTACGGGCGCCGTGAGTCGAGATGAAGTATTCCAGGACCGTAAGGCCTTCGCGGAAGTTCGCCCGAATGGGAAGCTCGATGGTATCGCCCGAAGGTTTGGCCATGAGGCCGCGCATACCCGCGAGCTGACGGATCTGCTGCGGGTTGCCTCGGGCACCGGACTGGGCCATGACGAACAGCGGGTTGAACGGCATGTTCTGCTGGAAATTGTCGAACACCGCCTGCTTGACGCGTTCGGTTGTGTCGTTCCACAGCTTCACTACCTGCTGGACACGTTCCTGCTCGGTCACGAAGCCGCGGTCGAACGCGGCCATGATCTTGTCGAGCTTGACCTGAGCCTCGGCGAGGAGCTCAGCCTTGGCGGGGGGAATGGCGACATCATCGATGCCGATGGTGATACCGCTGGTGGTGGAGAGCTCGAAACCGTGCTGCTTGAGCGCGTCGAGCAGCTTGGCGGTGCGTTCGACTCCCAGCATCTTGAAGGAGTCGACCACCAGGTCGCGAAGTGCGCCCTTTTCATAAGCCGTGTCGTACCGCAGCATGGACGCGGGAACCTCTGCTCCGTCCTCGCCAACGGTTTCCTTCACCAGTCGGGCGAAGAACATGCGGCCGGGGCTGGTTTCGATGATCTCGCCGTCGATCCTTACCGTCACAACGTCCTGCATGTCGATCTCGCGGCGCTCTACCGCCAGCAAGGCCTCGTCGACACCCGAGAAGCGGTAGCGCAGGCGGCCGATACTGGTATCCTTGCCGCCCACCTTGATCGAAGCGTTGAGCTCCAGCTCGCCGGCCTTATAAGCAGCCAGCGCCTTGTCGACTTTCTTGTACTCGTTGCCCGCACCCTTCTTGCCAACGTGTACTTGAGTGAGCACGAACAGGCCGAGGATGATGTCCCGGGCAGCCTGGACATTCGGATTGCCGTGCGCAGGCGAGAGGAGGTTGTGGCTGGAGAGCATCTGCAGCCGTGCTTCGGACTGGGCGTAGACCGAGAGCGGCACGTGGATCGCCATCTGGTCACCGTCGAAGTCGGCGTTGAAGGCTTCACATACCAGCGGATGAAGCTGGATCGCCTGGCCTTCCACCAGGACCGGCTCGAACGCCTGGATCCCCAGACGGTGCAGCGTGGGAGCACGATTCAGCAGCACGACGCGGTCCTGGATTACCTCTTCGAGGGCGTCCCAGATCTCGTCGCGGGTATCGCGGTAGCGCTCTAGCAGCTTGCGGGCGCTTTTGATGTTGGAGACGATGCCCCGCTCTTCGAGCTTCTTGAACAGGAACGGCTTGAACAACTCGAGAGCCATCCGCTTGGGCACGCCGCACTGGTGCAGCTTGAGCTGAGGACCAACGACGATGACCGAGCGGCCCGAGTAGTCGACCCGCTTGCCCAGCAGGTTCTGCCTAAAGCGGCCCTGCTTGCCTCCCAGCAGATCGGTGAGGGAGCGCAACGGCCGGTCGCTGCCGGGGTGAACCACGGCGCTGCCACGGCGTCCGTTGTCGATGAGAGCGTCCACCGCTTCCTGGAGCATGCGCTTCTCGTTGCGCACGATCATCTCGGGGGCACCCTGCTGCATCAGCTTCTTCAGGCGATTATTACGGTTGATGAGGCGGCGGTAGAGATCGTTGAGGTCGCTGGTAGCGAATCGTCCACCCTCGACCTGCACCATCGGCCTTAAATCGGGCGGCATCACCGGCACGGCTTCCAGCACCATCCATGACGGGTCGTTACCCGACTTGAGGAAGTTACGGGCAATCTCCAGCCGCTTGCGTGCCTTGGCTCGCTTGTGGCGGCTGGGGCTCTCCATCTCGGCGGCCAGTTCGGCTTCGAGTGTCTCCAGATCGATCGAGCGGAGCAGTTCGCGAACCGCTTCGGCGCCCATCGTCGCTTCGAAGTCGTAGCTCTCGATGAGCCGTACCTGGTTCCTCACCAGGTCGATCTCGACCCGGCCCGAGATGTCGGCCTTGACGTTGCCGCCGTCTGCCAGCTCGTCGCCCGGCAGGACCCGGTCGCCGTTCACGACGATCGGCTCGTCCTCGTAGGGGTAGATCTTGGCGCGTGAGACGATGATCGAGGCGGGCTCGGCGAGGTGGATGGTGCCGTCGGCGGCAGCAACGATCTCCTGGGCGGCGTCGATGGCGCCAACGACCTTCTCGCCGGCAGTAACGTCGGCGCCGTCGCCCACCAGCACGTGCATCGTCGGGTTGATGTCGAAGATCTCGCGGCGGGCCCACTCGACCTTGAGGGTCATTCCCACTTCGCCGGCCTTGGCCTTCGAGGCGCGTAGCGTAGCCTTGGCGTCCTGCGGAAGGCGCAGCGAGCTGCCTGCCTCGGCGCGGGCCAGTTCGTCACCCTGCTCGACGAATTCACCATCGCCGACGGTGGGCTTCATACCGGCAGGGATCAGGTAGGCGGCCTTGATAACGTCTTCGTCGGGATCGATGATGCTGATGATGCCGCCCTCACTGCCGATGGGCAGGAGCTCGACGACACCCTCGTCGCCGGTGGAAAGCACCAGCTCGGTTTCGAGTTCGGCCAGCGGTTGCCCGCCCTCGTACGCCTCTTCCTCGATCCAGGCCGCCTTGGGCAGCACCAGGCGAGCGTCTCGGCTCTCCCGGTAATCGAGCGTGAGCCGTCTCGGGAAGCGGTACTGGGCTACCCCGGCGAGCTTGCTCTTGAGGCCCTTGGCCAGCTGCTGGCCGGCCTCGACGGCCTCGCCATCGCGTATCACCGCGTCCTCACCCTGAGGAACGGTGTAGGTCTCCTGGTGGCCGTAGCGCAGTTGCCGGTACTCCTCATCGGACAGCAGGTCGCCCCGGCGCAAAGGCTTACCCTCTTTGAGCGCACCGAGCGGATCCGTGACGATGTACTTGGCGAAGTAGAGGACCTGCTCGAGCTGACTGGTGGACAAGTTGAGCAGCGAGCCTACCTTGGAGGGAATGTCCTTGACGTACCAGATATGAGCGCAGGGGGTGGCGAGCTCGACGTGGCCCATGCGGTAGCGGCGGACGGTCGACTTTGTGATTTCGACACCGCAACGCTCGCACACCTTGCCGGCGAAGCGCTGCCCACGGTACTTGCCGCAGGCGCACTCCCAGTCCTTTTCGGGACCGAAGACACGCTCATCGAAAAGACCGTCACGTTCCGGCTTGAGGGTGCGGTAGTTGATCGTCTCAGGCTTGGTGATCTCGCCATAGGACCAGCCACGGATCCGCTCTGGCGAAGCGATCTGGATCTGGACCCTGGAGAACATCCTGAACTCGTTCATTTAGTTCCTTTCAACTGACGGCTGCCGAATGCCCGACTAGCGATACCTAGGGCGAATGCCCGACTGGCGGTATCGTGGGCGAAAACCGTTCCCAGCGCCAATCTGCGGCGCGCGCCTATCTGCGCATCTGCTTTCCCCACTACCAGTGGCGTCCGGATTCGTCGAAGATGGTTACCGGCTTCTTGTCGTCGTCGGTGACCTTGACGTCGAGGCCCAAGGAGTGGAGCTCCTTGACGAGCACCTTGAACGATTCGGGAATGGTTGGCTCGAGCACGTCGTTCCCCTTCACGATCGCTTCATAGGCTGCGTTCCTGCCGTCGATGTCATCCGACTTGATGGTGAGCATCTCCTGCAGGGTGTAGGCGGCTCCGTGGGCCTGGAGCGCCCAGCACTCCATCTCGCCCAGTCGCTGACCGCCGAACTGCGCCTTGCCGCCCAGCGGCTGCTGGGTGATGAGGCTGTAGGGAC
>JBBDRD010000043.1:12148-18256 GCA_040905665.1 Trueperaceae bacterium | reverse complement strand
ACGCATCGCGCGTCGTCCGCTACCCCGGCACCAACGCGAAGCAGGCCCCCACCGGCTCCCGCACCGCCGCGTAGAGCGGCCTCCCGTCGGCACGCCGCGACACCTTGAGCACTGTGCCGCCCTCCGCTTCGACGCGTCGGAGGCTCTCGTCGAGGTCCCCGACCGGCAGGTAGATGTGCCAGACCGGCGGCAGGTCGGCGTTCGTGCCACGTGCGTGGCATACGCCGGCTGCCGGCTCGCCATCCTCGCGCACGAGGTTGGAGTCGGCGTAGCGGTCGGTCTCTTCCGCCATCTCGACGGCCTGCACTGACCAGCCGACGACCTGCCGGTAATCGTCCCGAGTCCTGAAGGCGTCGCGAACCGTCAGATCGAGCCACGCGACCCGACCGATCGCCCCTCCGACGCCCGGAGATCCCGCCGCGTCGACGTTCGGAAGCGCGTCCGAGGGGACGACGGGGACCAGTCCGAACGCCGCGCCGTTCGGATCCTCCAGCACCGCCCACGCCGTTCCGCCGGCGGCGTCCTTGGGGTCCATCAGCAGGCGCCCGCCGAGCTCGAAGGGCGTGGCGGTGCGTGGAGTCGTCATGGGCCTCCCTCCCGACGACGGGCTCCGAGCCCAGGGTCGGATGCGCGCATCGCGAGAGCGCAGCGTACAGCAAGGTGGCGGCCGGCTTGCCGACGTCGTTGGAGCACGGCTGCTAGGCTGCGCCATGCCACGCGACGAGCTCGTGCTCGTGACGGGAGCGACCGGTCGGCAGGGTGGCGCGGCGGCCCGCGAGCTCCTCGACCGCGGCTGGGGAGTACGCGCGCTGGCGCGGAACCCAGGCTCTCCTGCCGCCCAGGCAACTGCGGAACGCCGGGGCGCAGGTCGTGCAGGGCGACCTCGACGACCCCGCGACGCTGGCGTCAGTACTCGCAGGCACCTATGGCGTCTTCTCGGTGCAGAACTTCAGCGAGACGATCATGACCCCCCCGGGGGGATACCCGGAGGGCGCCGCGTGCCTGACGCGAAACCACCTCGGAAGCGACGCCCTAAACCGGGCGATATTGCTGCCCTACGGCGCGTCCTGTGGGGGTGTATTTACAGCAAGGCCCAGAGAATGACCAGCACCAGCACGGCGATCAGGAGCCAGCCGGCACCTGATGGCCGACGCCCGCCACTACCGCCCCCACTACCGCCGCCACCCCGGAGCTGAGCCTCTCGACGCTTGCGCTCGTAGTAGCGACCGAGTCGCTCGGACCGCTCGAGTGGCCGCTCGGTGACCGCCGGGGCCCCGGAGGCGAAGCTGAGAAATCCCAGCGAGCCCGGCCGCAGATCCCTGCTCGAGGCGAAGGAGTTGGACTTCCACACCTCGAACTCGCGGCCGGTTAGCTCGGACTTCCAGACCTGGATGAGCTCGCGCGCTCGCCGCCCGTCACTCGAACGCAGGTACCGAACACGCGTTTCATCCTCTACTCGTGGCGCCCGCACCCACCGCCTACTTCACCGGGTAGCTATCCTGCTTGGCGTCGAGCATGCCGCCCAGCACCTCTTCCGCCTTGGCTGCGTGGTTCGCTACCGAGCTCGTCCACTGTCCCCACACTGTCGGATCGATCTCGTCGCCGTTGTTTCCCAGTTTCTCGAGACGCCGCTTATCCTCGTCGGTAAGTACCTGGCCGTCAAGCGGGGGAAGGTGGCGAACATCCTCGGCGGAGATGCCCACGGCGCTAGCGACCCGTTGGCCGTAATCGTCGTGGATCAGGAACAGATGCCAAAGCATTCGCTCCTGGACATCGCGTTCGCACTGGCCGAGCATCCCGCCAATGACCTTGACCAGGTCGTCACGCTCCCAGTCCATCATCGTGTTGTAGCGAGCACGAGGCTGCGTGTAGTCGTTACGACGCTCGATCACGCTGCGGGTGAGGCGGCCACTCACCTCGGGCGACTTGTTCGGTTCATCGCGCCGGGCTTCATGGAGGCCGTCATGGATGGAGGGCTCGTAGTTCACGTGTGGGTTCTGCCCAGGAGCAAAGTCCACCCCGTACGACATCTCGCCCCCGCGCTGGTTCGTTGCCACCTTGGCGTTCTTCGCCTGGTTCACCGGCAGTTGCAGGTAGTTCGGTCCCACCCGGTAGCGCTGGGTGTCGGAGTAGGAGAAGGTACGGCCCACCAGCATCTTGTCATCCGAGAAATCGAGTCCGTCGACCAGCACGCCGGTACCCATGGCAATCTGTTCATTCTCGTTATGGAAGTCCTGAACGTTGCGGTTGAGCGTCACGACGCCGATCTTGCGCAGCGGGAACTGGTCCTCGGGCCAGATCTTGGTGTCATCCAGAGGATCCCAATCCAGCTCGGGGTGCTCGTGGTCCTCCATGACCTGCACGTAAACGTCCCACTGTGGGTAGTCGCCTCTTTCGATCGACTCGTAGAGGTCCTTCGAGGCCGAACCCAGTTCCTGCGCCTGCACCTTGGCGGCTTCATCGGCCGTCAAGCTGGCAACGCCCTGCCGCGGGTGGAAGTGGTACTTCACGAGCACGGTCTCGCCCTGAGCGTTCACCATCTTGTAGGTGTTTACGCCAAAGCCCTCCATGTGGCGGTAACTCGCCGGAATGCCGCGCGGGCTGAAGACGTGGGTGAGCATGTGCATCGACTCGGGCGTCTGGCTCATGAAGTCGAAGATACGGTTCGGTTCTTGTCTGAACGTCACCGGATCGGGCTTGAGCGCGTGTATTACATCCGGGAACTTGATGGCGTCGCGGATGAAGAACACCGCCAGGTTATTGCCCACCAGGTCCCAGTTCCCGTCCTCGGTGTAGAACTTGACGGCGAATCCGCGCGGATCTCGGGCGACCTCCGAGGAGTCCCGTCCCCCGATGACAGTCGAGAAGCGGATCGCAAGAGGGGTCTTCTTGCCCTTCTCCTGAAAGAGCTTCGCTCGCGTGTATTTCGAGGCCGGCTCCTCGCCTATCTGCCCCGTCGCCTCGAACTCTCCGTATGCCACGAAGCCGCGTGCGTGTACGACCCGTTCGGGGATGCGCTCGCGGTCGAAGTGACTGATCTTCTCGAGGAAGTGGTAGTTCTCCAGCGTTGCGGGACCACGCGAACCTACGGTGCGCTGACTTTGATTGTTCTTGACTGGGTGTCCCTGGCGGGTGGTTAGCGTACGCCCTTCATCGAGCGACTCGCCGCGCGTATCGTCGTCGTTCATCCCTCTGTCGATCCTGTCACCAGGGTTCTCATCACCGGGTTTGGGTTTGCGGTCGTCCATATGTACCCTCTCCTTCCTCGTCGCGGACTCGAGCCGCGACCTAGTCGCCCCGTCGCGGAGTTGAGCCGCGAGCTTTGGCTAGTGTGACAGCTTTTGTGGCTCGTTATGGCCGGATGAAGTCGCCGCAACTCCAGCGACGTGTTTGGAAACTTTCTGACTTCGCCTCGATGCTCTGGCAGATGCCCAGCCTGAGAGCCGGCATCTGGGCGCCGTCCTTCAGCGTGATCGTGGCGTCGGCAAGCCTCCGAACGATTTCGTCCATCTCGTCTCTGGCGCCCCACGTCACCGACGTCGCCCGGTTCGTACCCGCGAACTCCGACTCGTACACGGCAGCTCCCCTAAGAGATGCGCTAAACGGCACCTTCCGGGCCTACCAGTTGGCCGGCCTCGGCTTTCTAGGTTGCTGTCCAGGCACGCCATTTTGTGCTTCCCTGGTTGGCACTAAGCGCCGAAGGGAAGTTCACGTACAGCAGCCCGCGGCAGCGGATCGCCAGCGTGACCGCCAAGACATACTTGTCTACTTTTCACGTGAACTTGGGCCTGGCAATCGCCCCGAACTGGTGATCGTCACGAGGTACAAAGGAGGGCCGAGGACCTAACTGCGCTCCTCCCGTCGTCATCGGATCGTCAGGTCGTGATGCTCGGGCGACACACTCCAACGGATCTCCCCCTGGTCGAACGGAACCCGCTCCACCACCGACACGAGGTCGGCTCGGGACTGGGCGCCGGCGTTCAGGCGGAGCAGGTAGAGCGGTTGGCGCAACTGATGGTCCGAACTGCGAAAAGAGGCTTCCGCTCCCTTGGCCAGTTCGAAGGTCGCGGTTGGACTCGATAGGACAGCCGCCAACCCCTCCGCTCGCGAATTGTCGGGCCCACTCGAAGCGTCGACGAGGATCTTGACGCTCTCGTAAGCCGCCCATGCCGAAGGCTCCATGGGTGCACCCCAGCGCCGGAGGAAACGGTCATTCAGCTCCTCGGCCCCGTCCCCTTGCAGCAATGCATCCCAGAGTGCGACCCGGAGAAAACTGGCTTCGCCAGGATCCGACACAGCTCCGTGAAGCGAATAGTAGAAGGTGCGGGTCTGACTGACGGGATCGGGGAAGCCGGAGAAAGAGGCATCGCTCTCCACGGCGTCCAAGAGCGCCGCAAGGTCGAGTTGGGAGCGCCAGTCCAGCAGCGCCACAAGTACCTCGGCGTCCACCTGCTCGGTCGACCTGACCACCTCCATGAGCTGGCTCTGGTCGCCGACGGCAAGGCTTCCAGCCTCGGAAGCGCCACCCGGAAGCCGTTCGAGGGCCGCTTGCGCCGCGCGGTGGAGGTCCCTCCCCGCCGCGGTGTCGGGATAGGCGATGAACCAGCGGTCATAACCGGCGTCGGTTAGCCCTGCCGCGAGCGCGTCGAGGTACATCCTGTCGCTGGCTTCGACGTGGAAGGTGTAGCTCCCGCCGGACTTCTCCCTGAGGATGCCGCTCGAAGACCCGATGTTGAGGAAAGGCACGCTCAGGAGTTCTGCTGCCTGGGAGAGCGCCTCCGCCTGCCCCAAGCCGTACCCACCTACCAGTGCGTCGGCCCCGTTCGCCGCGACCATCCGTTCGGCCGCTCGCCGCGCCGCTGCAGGGCTCGGAGCGTTACTCAGCAGGACTTCGAGCCCGTTCATGGTTGAGGGTGACCCGGATGAGCGCGACTCGGTTGAGGGCGACCCGGATGAGCGCGAACCCCCTCCGAAATCCTCCTCTGCCATGACAGCGCCCATTCGCGCCGCGGCCGTCGCCAGGTGGGCTGCGTTGGGCTCGAGAGGCACGTCGCCGGTAGGGAGCGGCAGTAAGAATCCTATTCGGAGCCGAGTTTCGGCGGCGGAACCGGCCCTTGCCTCGACCGGCCGGGGCAGGGTGGGCGGGTCTTCGGCCGAAGCACCCCTCGCGGCCCCGCCCGACTGGGGCCGGCTGGGCTGGGGCCGGCTGGGCTGGGGACGGCTGGGCTGGGGCAA
Source organism: Trueperaceae bacterium (assembly GCA_040905665.1). Classification (GTDB taxonomy): domain Bacteria; phylum Deinococcota; class Deinococci; order Deinococcales; family Trueperaceae; genus DASVCN01. The sequence continues at coordinate 13,021 of JBBDRD010000043.1, read as the reverse complement.
CGGCTCAAGCGGGACCCCGTACTCCTCGAGAACCTCTTGGATATCGTCCCAGCGATTCACGATCGCCTCGTTGAGCAGGTCACGCAGCGCCTCGTCGCCTGGTCGCACGCCCATCACGATGGGCACTACCAAGCTAAGGAAGGGCAGGTCCAACTTCGGCTGCGCGGACACCACCGTCAGTGATGCGGGGTGCTGCTGTGCAAAGTAACTGCCAACCGGACCCCAGAGCACGGCCACGTCGACAGCGCCCGAGGCGACGGCCTCGATCGGCGCCGCAAGTGGACTATTACCGTCGCCCAGTGAGGGAAACGAGGTCACGTTCTCGATGAGATCCCGGTTGGCGAGTGCAGCCAACTCCGGTCGCACACCGGCGCCGGCGAGAACACCGATTTGCAGTTCGCGCAAGACCTCGTCATCGAACGAGGTGACGGCGAAGGGAGCGTCTTGGCGGTACACGAAGACGGGGGCACTGCGGTAGTAGGCGATAGTGCTGAGGTAGCCCGTCGATCCGTCGGCCACCCCGATCACCAGGTCGCAACCTCCCCTTCTGAGGTAGAGGCGTCGGTCGGTGATCCTCGACTCGGGAACCCACGCGTAGCTAAGAGTGGCGCCGAGCTCCTGCGCCAAGATGCCTGCGATCCGGTTCTCGAAGCCGCCGCTCGACTGGTTCGAGAAGGGCAAGTTGTCGGGCTCGGCACAAGCTCTAAGCTCCCACGCCTGCGCCGCGGGCGCGAAGAAGAGCAGGCAGAGGAAGAGCACCAGGCCACGGAGGTTTGGCCGGTAGCCGGGTGTATAGGCGGCATGTATGGGTTGCGGCGCCGATCTGTTCGGCGCCCCCCGGTCACCCCCGGTCACCCCAAGGGCGATGGGATG
>JBBDRD010000043.1:2034-12138 GCA_040905665.1 Trueperaceae bacterium | reverse complement strand
CGCCGCGCGTTCACCCCGGTTCACCTGCCGTCCGAACCTATTCGCCGGCCAGACGGAAGACCCACAGCACCCCGCCCTTCGGTACTTCGACGTCGAATGGCGCTCCGACGGCGTTCCTGAGGGCATTTTGCATGCGCGTGCCGTCGACGCCCCAGCCGGACTGGACAGCCACGTACTGAACCCCATCTACCGCGAAGGTGGTGGGCATTCCATATACGCCCGAGTTGGTGGTGACCTCCCACAGCACCTCACCGTCTTGCGCGTCGAACGCCCGGAATTTGCGGTCGATGGTGCCGCCGGCGAACACCAGATCGCCTGCGGTGGTGAGCATCTGAGCCCAGATGTGAGATTCGGGGAAGGTGTGACGCCAGGCGATCTCGCCGGTGTTCACGTTCCACGCCTGAACCTCTCCGATGTGATCCCATCCCTCGCGGAGGAACATCTGCGAACTCGCCCCGGTAAACGCTTGGCCAGGTATGTAAGACACTTGCTGACCGATCATTCGGTGGCAGAGGTTCTCGTTGGCCCCCACGTAGAGAAGCCCGGTATCAGGGTTGTACGCCTCGGGCGGCCAGTCACGCCCACCCCAAAGGGAGGGGCAGAACTCCGCCGTCTTCCCGACTGCCGGCTTGGCCTCCTCGTTGTAGGTGGGCCGCCCAGTCTCGGGATCGAGACTTTCGAACACGTTCTGGAAGACGTACGGCTTGGCGTCAACGAACTCGATGCCATCCCGGCTGCGCTCGAGCCACCACAGGTAGCCGTTACGAGCGACCTTTACCAGGCCCTGCACGGTCTCGCCGTCACGCTCGAAATCGATGAGGAGGGGCGCGACGACCTCGTCCCAGTCCCACGAGTCATTGTGATGGAACTGGAAACCGTGTACCAGTTCACCCGTGTCGGCGTCCAGTGCGATTGTAGACGCAGTCCACAGGTTATCGCCCGGGCGGGCGTCGCCCATCCAAGGCGCGGCATTGCCCACGCCCCAGTACGTCAGGTTAGTCTCCGGGTCGTACGTTCCAGTCATCCAGACCGAGCCGCCGCCGTGGGTCCAGGTGTCGGCCGGCCAGGTTTCATTGCCCGGCTCGCCTTCGCCCGGCACCGTGAAGGTCTTCCACACGCTATCCCCTGTTTCGGCATCGAACGCCTCGATGAAGCCACGGATTCCGAGCTCACCGCCCGACACTCCAACCATCACCTTGCCGTTGACGATGAGCGGGGCGAGAGTCATGTAATAGCCGCGACTGGAATCCTCGACAGTTGCGTCCCACACAACCTCGCCCGTGCCAGCATCGAGCGCGATGAGGTGGGTGTCGGTGGTCGCGACGTAGACCTTGTCTTGCCAAAAGCCGATGCCCCGGTTCGTGGGGTGGAGCTGGAGCAGATCGTCGGCGAGGTCGCGTTGGAACTCCCAGAATTGCTCGCCGGTGGCTGCGTCGAGCGCAATTACCTTGGCGTCGGGAGTGGTGATGTACATGACTCCGTTATTGACCATGGCGGGCGACTCGTGCCCTTCGGTCACGCCAGTCGAGAACGACCAGGCGAGCTCGAGATCGGCCACATTCTCGGAGGTGATCTGCTCGAGCGGGCTGTAACCCCAGCCGTTGTAAGTGCGACGGAAATTGAGCCAGTTCTCGGGCTCGGGATTTACCAGCCTCTCGGCGGTGACGGCACTGTACCCCTCGATGGAGGCGGTGCCCGGACGAACGTCGTTAGAGGCCTGTGGCTGCTCACCCGGTTGGTCCTGGGCTTGACCCTCTGCGCCCTCTTCGGCCTGACCCAAGACCTGCTGAACTTGAGCGACCGTGATCGTTCCGAAGTCGTTCTCCCAGGCGTTACGGGCGTACGTGGAAACGCCCGCGAGCTGCTCGTCGGTGAGCACGCCTCCGAAGGCGGGCATCGCATCGCTGCCGTGGGCGATCTGACGGATCACGAAGCTCGCATCCTGCAGGCTCTCGTTGCCGGCCAGGAATGGACCGACGTCGCCCTCGCCCTGGGCCCCGTGGCAGCGCGCGCAATTCTGCGAGTAGACCTCCTGGCCCACCTGCATTAGCTGCTCATCGTCGGCCTCCTGGCCCTGCTGACCGCCGGCGACCTCATTCTGATCTTCCTCGGCCTGCTGCTCGCTCTCGGCGGACTCTTCCTGCTCACCCTCAACCGGTTCGGTCTTCTCGGAGTCCTCGGCGCGGGGCAGTGCCTCATCCTGCTGCTCGCCCTCGTCCGCCTCGTCCTGCTGCGCCTCGGTAGGCTCTGTCTTCTCGGTGTCGTCGCCCTCGGCCTGCCGGCTCTGTCCGCCGCCGGCGACCTCATTCTCGCCGGCCGCGTCGCCCTGCGCCTGGGCGTCATCCTGCTGCTCGGCCTGAGCGCCCTTTTCGGCAGGCGCCTGGGCCTGTTGTCCTCCGCTCTGCGTGCGGACCATCTGGACCGGGAAGCTGAGCACCTGGAACGGAATCAGCGGATTGCCCGCCTCTTGCCGATTGAACTGGGTGTTCACAACGAGCAACTCATCGCCCGCCAGCGCGGCGCAAGCCGGGAAGGCGAGCTGCTCATGCGAGAAGCGATTCACGATCTGGCCACTCGTAAGATCCTCGGCCAGGTCGACCGTGACGATCTCGTTGTCGGCTTGGCGAACCACGTAGAGGGTGCCGTCATCGAAAACGAGCCCGTCGCCGTTCGTTAGCGTCTCCCCTCCCAAGTCGACCTCGATAATGCTCCCATCCTCGAGGGAGATGATAAAGAGCTGCCCCGTGTTCATCTGAACCGTTATGAGATGGCTACCGTCCGGCGTTACCGCGATGCCGTTGAGGTTGATGCTCTCGGTGAGACTCTCGCCCGTGGTGTATTCGATCGGGCTGCCCTCCAGCTCCAGCCACGGCTCGATCTCGCCGATATCGCCGTCGGACGAAGTGACACGGAAGATCACCGGCCGCATGGAATCGGTGATGTAGGCAGAGCCGTTTGGAGCGACGACGACGTCGTTCAGGAAGGTGCGCTCGGCGGGCGGGGTATCGAGCTGTGCGACCACCTCACCGCTCTCGGTGTCGTACACGGCGATCGAGCCGGTCGGCCCGCCCACGACCCAGAGCCGGCCCTGGTCGTCGACGTCGACACCTAACCCTTGGCCGATCGCTGCCTGGCTGGCAGGTACCAAGACCCGGGCTGCCCGGGAGCCGAGGTCCCCACGATATACGGTGCCATCGGTGGAACTTGCCGTGAAGAACGCCGTGCCATCCGGGTTTACCGCCACACACTCCGGATAGACCTGCATGCCGGGTATGGAGTAGCTGTAGACGTCGCTCTGCTCCTCCTGGGCAAACGCGAAAGTGAGGCCGAGTGTGACGATCCACGACACGGCCGCTATGACGAGGCTGAACGATTTCCGCATGGCATCCCCCTAAGACGCTGCTCCGGTGCTCCGGCGGAAGACCTACACCGTCGGAAACTTCCCGCAAACGATTACCCCGACGGTAAGCCAGTCTCACGGGGGGAGACTGTGACGCTAGCAGAGGTACCTTGACGAGACGGAACTGCGGTCAACTCTGGATCGGCTTGGGGTGAACGGCCGTTCCTGCGAACGCGGTCTTGCCATTCTCGTCGAGGTAGAGCCGGTAGGCGGCGAGTAGAAAGGGGCTCGACTCCAACCCCAGATTGTGGATGTGCTCCGCCTCGGCTTCCCCTGGCTCATCTCCATAGCGCGCCACGACGAGGTCTTCGCAAACGAAAAGGTCGGCAGTACGGTCGTTGAGCGTCGCCTGCCCAAGGCAGGAGCAGCGGTCACAGTAGTGCTGGTAACGCGGAGAGATTGTCATGCCATCGATGATCCAACCGATCACCGCCTCTGACAGTAGTGCCCGCTTAACCGCACTCCGCCGTCGTGATGCTCGAAGACGCCGGTGGCGGCGATCGCCTCGGTCCTTCTCGCCATCGAGCTAGGCTGACGCCCGTGCGACCGAGTAGTTCAATCCGCCCACTCGGAACCAGTGGTACCCGTGAGGCTCCAGGAAGATCTGGTGCTTCCTGTCGTCGGATTGACTGCGCCCCTCGTTGAGCAGGTCGACAAGTGTCTCGCCACCGTCCACGTCGACGACGAGGTCTACCTGACGCGGTATTTCCCGAAAGTTATGGACCGTCACCAACCCGGCTCCGTGCCACTCGTAGCGCATTGCCAGGACGCCTGGTGTCTCAATGTCCAGGATCTCCCACTCGCCCCAGCCGATCTCGGGGCACTCCTTCCGCAGCCGGACCATACGAGTCATCCAGTTCAGGAGCGACTCCGGATCGCGGCGCTGCGCTTCGACGTTTACCCTCTCGTAGCCGTATATGCCTTCTCGTATGACGGGGTGAACGGGCTCCTGATTGGTCGAAAACCCGGCCTGTGACTCGTTCGACCACTGCATGGGGGTGCGCACCGCATCGCGTTCGTCGAGTCGCATGTCGTCCCCCATTCCGATCTCGTCCCCGTACCGTATGACCGGACTACCGGGAAGCGAGAAGATCAGGCTGTAGGCGAGTTCCTCACGCCGGCGGTCGCCCATCATCGGGGCCAGTCGCCGTCTTATCCCGCGCCGGTAGAGCTGCATCGATTCTTCGGGAGCGAACCTGGCGAATACCTCTTCGCGCCGCTCATCGGAGAGCCGCCCCAGGTCCAGCTCGTCGTGATTCCTCAGGAACTGCGCCCACTGAGCAGTGGCGGGTATTCCCTGGGTCTCGCGCAATGCCTGGGCCAGCGGCTCGCTGTTCGCGGTCGCCAGCGCGTAGAACAGATACTGGTTCACATAAAAGTTGAACATCATATGAATCCCGCTACCGGCTCCACCGTTGCCGCCGAAGTAGGGCTTCATTTCTTCGGGGGCAACATTCGCTTCACCCAGCAAGATCGCATCTCCCACCCGCCACTGAAGGAACTGCCTCATCTCGTCCAGATACTCGAAGTGCCGTTCTGGCTCGGTCTTGTCGGGGGCGTTCGCCTCCAACAGGAAGGGCACGGCGTCCACCCGGAAGCCGGCCACACCCAACTCCAGCCAGTAGCCCATGATCCGGCGAACCTCTGCCCGCACCTTTGGATTGATCATGTTGAGGTCCGGCTGGAACTCATAGAATCGATGGTGAAAGTACGCCCGGGCCTTCTTGTCGTACGTCCAGGTAGACTCCTGCACGCCGGGAAACACCACCCCGTCGGTCATGAACTCTGGCTTCTCCTTCGACCATACGTAGTACGACCGGTACTTCGAATCCTCGTCCTGGCGTGCCGCTTGAAACCACGGGTGCTCGTTCGAGGTGTGGTTGATCACCAGGTCGATGATCACCCGGAACCCACGCTTCTTCGCCTGGTGCATGAACTCCACGAAGTCGCCGCTCGAGCCGTAGCGCGGGTGCACGCCGTAGTGATCGGCCACGTCGTAGCCGTTATCCTTCTGCGGTGACGGGTGAAATGGAGCTAGCCAGAGGACCTCGACCCCCAGCGACTGCAGATAGTCCAGTCGTCGCATGAGACCCTCGAAGTCCCCGATGCCGTCGCCATTGGCATCCATGAACGTCTCGACATCGAGGCTGTAGATGATGGCATTCTTGTACCAGAGGTCCTCGATAACCCTGGCTGGGTCCTGCCCATCGGAGGATGGCTTACTCATGTCCGGCGCCTGACACCCGATGGGACGGTTCGCGTGATCTCATCTCGAGTCATCATCACAGGCTTCCCCGACTACTGCTCGGGGAGCGCGCACAATTATTTAGGCGTCATCTCCTGCGACACCGCCGGCCTGCTCACCGGCTGACCCGCGGCCAGTTCACCGACCGTCATGGGCCGCTGGCGAAGCGCCTCGAAGATTCTCCGGCGAGTGGGGTCGGCCAACGCCGTCAGCACGTCTTCGTAAGCCATCCCTTACGGATACGCCTTGACGGTTGCTTTGTCGACGTGCCCGTGGCCTGGTCCTACGAAGTGTGGGACGGGAGGTTCGTGACGGCGCGCCTGGCTATAATCGAAAATGTAGATCCACACAAGAGGGAGATACTGGATGATGAAACGTTTAACCATGGCCCTGGCACTACTCCTGTTGGCCACCAGCATTCCGGCCTTCGCACAGTCCGACGAACCGGAAATCACTCTATCGTGGTGGATCAACCCGTGGCGCATCCGACCGCCTGGCTTCCCCGCAGACGGCTCCCCCACGGGCGAGGAGTTCGCGCAGTACATCAGCGACGAGTTCGAGAAGCTCCATCCCAACGTGACAGTCGAGTTCGAGATCGTACCTAATCAGGGATTCGGAGAGAAGGTCACTACCGCTCTCTTCGCAGGCAACCCGCCGGACGTTCTCAAAGACCTGCAGTGGAACCCCGATTGGGCACGGCAAGGGCTGCTCGCCCCGATCGACGACTATCTCACCGCCGAGGATCGTGCCGACTTCATCGACTACACGCTCGCAAGCGGGCTGGTCGAAGGGCAGCACTATATCTGGCCCTGGAACAACTCGAACAACGGCATGGGCTCGACTCTGCTGCTGAATCCTGCCATCTTCGAGGAACGTGGTGTCGAACTGCCTGCACTGCCGGCTCGCGACTGGACGCTGGAGGAGTTCCTCGCGGCGGCAGAACAACTGACGTTCGACCGTGACGGCGACGGCGACACCGATGTCTACGCGATTACACTCGCAGCGCAGGACACCGAGAACATGCTCGCCTGGCTCCACCGTTTCGGTGCGCGACTGATGAACGAAGAGGGCACGGAGTTCGTGCTCAACTCGCCTGAGGGCGTGCAGGGGCTTCAGTTCATGGTCGACATGATCAACGAGCACGGCATCGCACCCGAAGGCGCGGCAGGATTGGGCGTCTACGACACCATCGACAACTTGCATCAAGGCAGGGCGGCGATGGGTTACGGCGGGATCTACGAGATCGGCCGGATCGGCCGTTACATCAATGAGGGACGCATCGCCGATCCGATCCAGGTTGTTATCGCCCCCTACCCCTCCGATCCGGAGGTGGGACCGGTGGCGTTCCAGACCTCGGGCGGCTTCCTCGTCCTCCAGAACGACGATCCCTACGAGCAGGAGATGGCCATGGAGCTGGCGCGCTTCATCACCAATCCGGAGAATGCGGCCCTCCTGGAAGACCTGCTCTACGTGACCGCCCGAGAATCGGTGAACGAGCAGCTCACCTTCGAACAGACTCAGGCTTACACCGAGGACATCTCCCAACAGGTGGCCACCTACACCAACGCAATCTCCCACGGCGTCCCCTACTACGGCCCATCTCACGTAGACGTCGCCCCGGCGCTCGACTTTCTTACGGCGGCGTTGCAGTCCGCGTTCAGCGGTCAGGCGACCCCGCAAGAGGCGCTGGACACGTTCGTAGAGCAGGCCAACAGGGCCGTGTTCAACCGCTAGGTCTTGCAGCGACCCATTTCTCGCCACAACCAGCGCCCCAGGTCGTATCGACCGGGGCGCTGGCTCGCTCAGAACGTCTGGGGTTACGCCTTCGTCCTTCCGCATACCCTTTTCTTCGCGGTCTTCTTCCTCGTTCCCGTTGCCGGCGCAATCGCCCTCGCCTTTCTCGACTACCAACCGAGGAGCATCGAGTGGGTGGGCCTGGAGAACTTCCGTACGGTGCTGCGCGACCCGCTCTTCGGCATCGCCCTACGCAATACAGCTGTCTTCACGGCCGCAGTGGTCGTCTTCTGGTTGGGCAAGGCGCTCCTCATCGCCTATCTGCTCGATCCGCTGTCACACGGACTGCAGACGTTCTACAAGTCAGCCTTTTATCTGCCCGCCGTAACCTCCAGCGTCATCATCTCTCTGGTTTGGCTGTGGATCTTCAACCCCACCTTTGGTCTCCTCAATGCCTTCATGTCGCTGTTGGGACTGGAGCCTGTCACCTGGCTGGGCAACACCTCGACCGCCCTGCCGGCGCTCATAGCGATGCAGGTCATCATGGGTGGCGGCTCGAGTATCGTGCTGTTGTCGGCCGCCCTGGCTCGCATTCCGCGTGACCTGTACGAGGTTGCGATCATGGACGGTGCATCGCGGGGCGTAACCTTTCGCCAGATAGTCCTCCCGCTGATTCGGCCCACCCTCCTATATCTGGTGGTAACCGGCACGATCAACACCTTCCAGGTATTCGACAGCATCTACATCATGACCGGTGGCGGTCCTCAGTTCGCGACGATAACGGTCGTCTACCTCATCTACCAGACGGCCTTCCGCCAGTTCGAGCTGGGCTTGGCATCGGCGCAAGCGATTCTGCTCTTCCTCATCACCTTCGCGTTGGCCGCGGTCCAGTTCCGCTGGCTGGGGCAGAACGTGGAGTACTGATGCGGGGCGCAATGTGGCGGGTACGAGATCCCGAACATCCGATAAAACCGACCCGGCTGGGCGCGGCGGGAATGCTTCTGCTGCTCACGGTATTGGGCCTGCTGGCCCTGATTCCGCTCTACTGGATGGTGGTGACCTCCCTTACCCCGTCCGCCCTCACGGTGCAATTTCCACCCGACCTCTTCCCCGCCAACCCGACGCTGGACAATTACCGGGATATCGTCGGGCGCCGCGACTTCGGCTGGTGGGTGTTCAACTCGTCGTTCATGAGCGTGATCATCACCGTCGGGGTGCTGGTGTTCGCCAGCATGGCCGGATACGCCTTCGCGAAGCTCCACTTCACCGGCTCGCGACCACTCTTCTGGCTGTACATCATGGCGATGATGCTCCCCTTCGAAGCCATCCTGGTGCCTCTCTTCATCGTGGTGGTGAGACTGGGTATGACCGACACCTATTGGGGTCTCATCTTGCCCCTGTTGGTGAGTCCGTTCGCCGTGTTTCTGATGAAACAGTTCCTCCAGACCCTGCCCTCCGAGCTGCTCGACGCCGCCCGGGTAGACGGCGCGACCGAGCTGCAGACGTTCTGGGGCGTGGTACTGCCACTGGTTCGACCCGGCCTCGCGTTTCTGGGCATCATCACCTTCGTCGCCCAGTGGAACGTCTTCGTGTGGCCGCTGGTGGTGACACGCTCGAGCGAGATGCGCACGTTGCAGGTGGGACTGGTGTTGCTGCGGGAGGAGGCGCCGCTATTCTTCGGCCTGCACATGGCCGGAGCGGTTCTGGCGGCGATCCCGGTCGTCATCGTGTTCTTCGCCTTCCAACGCTACTTCTTGCGCGGTGTGACCGTGGGCGCCCTCAAGGGTTAGGAGGCGCGTTAGTGGCCACCGTAAGTTTCGATCTCGACGGCGTTTTGATCCAGAACCCGTTCGCACTCGGGGTGTTTCCACGGATGCGTGCCCACATTCGTCAGAATCCGCTACTGCGCTCCCACGAGGCGGAGGATGCCGACGAGCTCATCGATCAGGCTGTCCGCGAGGAGTGGGTGGCCCGCATGGTTGCCGGCGACTTCGTCGCGGCCTACGACTGGGACTCCATTCTGGCAAAGGTGAGCCGGGACTTTGGAGGCGACGGCGTTCCCGACGTCGCCTCGCTGGTCGAGCAGTGCTGCGGCGAGGAGGGCATGATCGCCCTGCTGCCGGGGGCGCGTGAGTGCCTCGAGGAGTTGCGCGAGGGCGGCCTCAAGCTGGTGGCGGCGACCAACGGCTACCGGGCCTACCAGTGGCCGGTGCTCTCGGCACTCGGGATCGCCGAGCTGTTCGAGCAGGTGTTGAGTCCCGAATCAGCCGGCTTCGCCAAGCCCAGCCCAGAGTATTTCGCAGGTGTTCCCGACCTGATCGCCCACGTGGGCGACACACTAGAGCACGACGTACTGGGTGCGAATCTTGCCGGCCTCACTTCGGTCTGGTTCGCACCACGGCTCGCGCCCTCGCTTCGCCGGCTCGAGCCGCGCGAGCGCACCGCTCACAGCGAATTCGGCCCATACCTGGAAGCTGTACTCGAAGGGGCGCTGTACAGGGAGTACCACCCGGCTCCAGCCGAGGCATTCGTGCCGGATTTCGTGGCGAGCGATCTGAGGGAGATTCCCGGTCTGCTTGCCCGCTTCTTTCGTGCCGGCTACTGATTGTTGATGTGGAGGATGTTGCCGTCGGGATCGGTGAACCATGCTGCCTTGAATCCGTCCGCCAGATGGACGTTGCCGTCGCGTTCGTCACTCCGTCCGGCTTCGAGGTGCTGGCGGGGG
>JBBDRD010000043.1:0-2024 GCA_040905665.1 Trueperaceae bacterium | reverse complement strand
CCCCCCCCCCCCCCCCCAACGCCGGCGTCGGCAAGCCTCCGAACGATTCCGTCCATCTCGTCGCCGACTCCCCACGTCACCGACGTCGCGCGGTTCGTACCCGCGAACTCCGACTCGTAGACGACGATCGTCGAACCGCCGCTCCTGTACGTGGCCACGCCGGGCATACCACCAGTGGACTCGAGCTCTAGCACCCGTTCATAGAACTCCCGCGCCGCCGTGATATCCCTAACGGCTATGGTCGCCATCGCATCCTTGTCCGCCAACATCTTTCCTCCTCGAGGATCGAACAATAGCAGTTGCGAGAGATGAGGTACGGAGGCCCAAGGCACAAGAGGAGCGCGTCAAAATTAAGGAGTCAAGCGAACTCGGTCATCTGACCATGAGGCCCTGACCCAGTACACCGGTAGCCATTCGGGCCAGTTGCTCTCCGGCTTCCACAGTTGGTTCTCGGTCGATGATCAGGCCGTCCATACCCAGCACCGCAAGTCCATGAACCAGGGACCAGGCCGTGAGCGCGTAGGGATTCGGATCGCCCCGAGCGATGAGTCCTGCTGCCTGACACTCGATAATGCCGTCGACCAGTATCTGGTAGGAGGCGTGGGCCGCCTGCTCGACGGGGCCCGGCTCGTTGTCGCTCGCGAGCCTGGGCGTACGAAGTTCCTGACGGTTCATCAAGCGGAACAGGGCGGGCCGGCCGAGCGCGAAAGCTACATAGGCGATTCCTGTGGACTGCAGGCGTTCCAGTGCATTGCCGGAAGTACTCTCCCAAGCACGCTGGAGGGCGCGAGCGAAGCCCTCGAAGCCATGAACGGCGATCGACTCGATGAGATTGGCCTTGTCGGAAAAGTGGTGGTAGGGAGCTGCATGGCTCACGCCGGCACGTCGAGCCGCCTCCCGAAGGGTCACGCCATCGACTCCGCGCTCTTCGAGGATATCGAGCCCGGCATCGATTAGGGCTTGGCGCAGGTTGCCGTGGTGGTATCGATCGTCATTAGCCATATCTTGACATCGACAAGATTGTAGCGTATCTTAACGGTGTAAAGATAGCCGTGCAGGCAGACGGCGAAGGAGAGAAGCATGAAGAGGACACTGTCGATCGGAATTGTCGCGGCCGCAGCACTGCTGGCACTGGCAGGACTGATCTTGGTCGAGAGCCCGTTCACCTCGGGAGAGTTCGCCCGCGGCTACTTCGCGGCCGGAAGCTTCGCCCAGGGAGTGTTTGCAGCGGGTGAGTTCGCGCTCGGAATCTTCAGCAGCGGTATCTTCTCCGCCGGCGTCGCCTCGGCCGGCGTCTTCTCGATAGGAGTGTTCAGCATCGGTGTGTTCAGCATCGGCGTGTTCTCGATCGGCCTCTTCCCAACGGGAGTGGTCGTTGCGGGAGTGATGGCCGCCGGGCTGCGCCGAAGCCGAGCACGCGACGCTGAGGTTTGAGGGAGAAGGCAACTTCTCCTCTGCCCACTCGCGCCATCCTCGTCGATGCCGCACTCGACGAGGATGGCGCCGTCTTCCGTTACGAGCTGTACTGTCGTGCGATCATCACGGTCCCACCCCAGCCCAACTAGCGAGGTCGGCTCTGAAGCGGTTCGGCCGGATGAACGGCACTTTGGTTCGCCCACTCTGCCATTGCGGCGTCGTAAGCGCGAACTATCGGCCAATCGAGCAGGCACAACGCTAACACCCTGGGGAGCGAAAATGGACTCTCTACCCGACAACAAAGATTGCGCTACTCTGATCCATGCTCAAATCCGGCGACGTTCTTGATCTCGGCCCTCTGGGAACCAAGTTCATCATCAAAAGGACGCCATCGGAATCCGGCGGACAAACGTTCGACATGGAATGGGAGTTAGCGCCGCGTACCGGAGGCACCCCGCTCCACGTCCATCCCCACGCGACAGAGACCTACGAGATCCTCGAGGGATCCCTCGACGTCAACGTAAACGGCACCTGGAAGACCCTAAGGAAAGGAGACCGACAAGCCGTCGAGCCCGGTGTTCCGCACACCTTCCGAAATGCCAGCGATG
>JBBDRD010000042.1:0-83463 GCA_040905665.1 Trueperaceae bacterium | reverse complement strand
CTACCGGCTCGACGCGTGGCCCTACCGGCTCGACCTGGAGTACGGTCACGAGTTGGAGTTGGGCGAGTTGCGTTTCGGGTTGCAAGCCGGACTGCAGCCGGGCGCCGGCTGGCGGCTGGGCGGGCGCGCCGGCTACCGGATTCCGTTGAAGCGGTGACGGCGGCGGTATCGGCTCAGCGCTCGAGCGGTTGAACTTGGCCGGTCTCCAGGTCGAGCTCGAATGCACCTCGGGCGGGTAGGACCACCTGATGGAGCTGACGCTCCCGGCCGCGACGCACCTCGACCTCCAGCAGGCCAGGACGGGCACTCCGGGCGTAGCCGCCGGGCTGAATGACGCCCTCTATGAGCACCAGGAACTCGCGGTCGACCTCCCAGTAGAGCAGCGGTTCCTGGGCCGGCTCGAGCTGCAGGTCCAGCCGGCTCACCCGGTAGTTGCGTACCGGAACCGAAGCGATGGCGGGCTCGAAGCCGTCTCTCTCCAGTCGCACCGACTGCACTCCCGGTGGGGCCGGAATGAAAGTCGGAGTAAAACCTCGAGACTCCCCACTGAGGAACACCTCGGCCGCCGGGCTGCTCACGACCTGGATCGATCCGCCGACGATCGCAGCCAGCGGCACATGCTCGAAAGTCGTAGCTTGCGAGCGCAGCTCCACCGTACGGAGTTCGGGCAGAAAGCCCTCCTTGCGTATCTCGAGCTGATAGCGTCCTGGCGCCAGCATGACTACGTCCAGTGCTGGGGTCGCGCCGATCCTCACGCCGTCCAGATACACCTCTGCCTCGCCCGGCTGGCTCGAGACGAACAGGCCGGCATCACCGGCCGGCAACGCCAGCGCCTGCTCACTAAAGCGGACGATCACACGCGCCAGAGCGACGGCAGTGAGGCGCAGATCCTCCGCGGCCAGCGGGCGACTTATGAGATCGGTGGCCCGATTCTGCTGAGTATCGACCACGATCATATTGACGACGTAGGGGCTCTGAGCGCGCTCATCGACGACCAAGGCGATCTCGCCCGAAATGGCGAAGCGCATATCGTATAGGTCGGCTATCAGCTTGGTGTACTCGGGGTCGAGGCTGCCGGCGATGCCTGGCGTGATCAGCTCGGCGAAGCTCACTTCCAGGCCGGCTGCGGATACCGCCGAGCGCAACTCCTCGCTAAAGCTGTCGATGAGATCCGCGAATGCGGCACTGCGCTCCATCGGAACCTCACCCCTGCTTCCCAGGGTGGGGATTGCGATTTGGGCGACTGCCGCGCCAGCGCAAAGGAAGATCAGCAGGGCGATGACGCGCGGCACGAACTTTGCCATTAGCGTCAGTATAGCCGTCATTGGCCGCCCTAGCCGAGGAAGGGCGGGTGGTATCTTGGTCGCCGTGCGATACCTCCTCCTGAGCGACATCCATGGCAACGACATCGCACTGGAGGCGGTCTTGCGTGACGCGAGAGCAAAGCGCTGGGACCGCGTGCTCTTTCTTGGTGACCTGGTGGGCTACTACACGCAGCCGGAGCAGGTAACCCGGCGGCTCATGGAATTGGACCCGTTCGTCTGCCTGATGGGCAACCACGATCGGCTGCTCCTCGACCTGGCCGACGGAAAGAGCAGCAGGGCGGTGGAGGGGGACATCGTCTCCATCGTAATCGAGCGGCATCTGGAAGCGCTTTCCGGCGAGAGTATCGACTTCTTGCGCGGCTTCACGATGGCGGCAGCCGACGGCGTCTGGCAAGCGGTTCATGGTGCCCTGCTGCGACCCTGGGACTACATCTCGTCGTTGCAGAGCGCCCAATTGAACTTCCCCCTGCTGGAGCGGTCGATCTGCTTCGTCGGCCACACGCACGTACCCAAGGTGTTCGCTTCGGTGAGCGCTGGCAAGGAGGCGCTGTGGCGGGTAATACCGTTCAAAGGCGAACGCTCGACCTACCGCATCCCTCCCAAGGCGAAGCTCTTCTTCAACCCGGGCTCGGTGGGGCAGCCTCGCGACGGCTCGCCACTCGCAAGCTATGCGATCTACGATGACGAACTGGCGACGATCGATCTCCGTCGCGTGGAGTTCGACCTGCTTGCTGTTCAGCGTTCCGTGAGAGATGCGGGGTACCCCGAGGCTTTGGCAGCGCGACTGGCGGCCGGCAGGTGAAGACGTTGAGCGAGCTACTCGTTCAGGGCCACGACTCGGTTTTGGCGACGCTTCGTGAACTCGGCCGCTCCCCACTGCTTTTCGTTGGACCAGAAGGCGTGGGGCGGCGACGAGTCGCCCGCTGGCTGGCGGGATTCCTCAACTGCCAGGCCGAACCGCGCGAGCGTCCCTGCCTCGAATGCGACTCCTGCCGGCGCTTCGATTCCGTGCACCCCGATTACCGCGAGATATCGCCCAAGACCACCACGGGCACGGGTCGACAAAGCCGCAAGCAGGAAATCGTCATAGGACAACTGGTCCCACGGCCCAACTTCGACGACCCGCTGTCGCGCTGGCTCGAGCAGCGCCCCGCCTTCCAACAGCGGGTGGGCGTCATCGACGGCGCTCACAATCTCACCGTCGCCGCGGCCAACTCGTTTCTCAAGATGCTGGAGGAACCACCGTCCTACGCTCGCATCGTGCTCATTGCACCAAGCCCACAGGCGGTGCTGAGCACCATCGCCTCACGGTGCATCACCTTGCGCTTCGCTCCGGTCGATACTGCCGGACTAGGTCTCGTGGGCCACCCGGCACACCGGCTGGGCCGTCCCGGCCCGCTCCTTGAGCCTCGAGACAAGGCGGAGCAGGTGGCGGCCGAGGTCGACCGGTTCGTCGAGTTCCTCGATGCCGATCTCGAAGCCGCGCTCGCGGCGAGTGACGCCCTGGCCGAGCGCTGGCAGGAGGGCGGCTGGGGGGAGGAGCTCGTCGAGATGCTGCGGGAGCGGTTCAGGCAGCTTCTTCCGCCGGTTGCACGGGCAGGAGCCGACGACCTGCTGCTCGAATGCGAGGAAGCAATCTCGGGCTACGCACCGGCGCCATTGGCGCTGCGGGTGCTAATGCTCGAACTCAGGGCGCTTCCGAACCGCCTTGGCTAGTTGCCGCCCCGTAATCGTTCGATCTCGGCAACCGGATGCTCTTCGATACCGCCCTCGTCGGTCTTTAGTTCGACCGTCTGCTTGAGGGGGTTGACCTTCACTACCCGGCCGCAATGCCCCGTTTCGGTGTGGCACGCCTTCACACCCTTCTTGGGCATCCCCTTGAGCAGGTCGCGGTACATGTCGTGCTCGTACTGCAAGCAACACATCAATCGCCCGCAGGGGCCACTGATCTTCTCGGGATTGAGGGGTAGTTGTTGGTCCCGCGCCATGCGAATCGAGACGGCATTGAAACTCTGCAGCCAGGTCGACGAACAGGAACCGCCTCCGCAAGCGCCGACCGTGCCCAAGATCCGCGCCTGGTCGCGCGGCCCCACATTGTTGAACTCGATGCGAGCATTAGTGTGCTTGAGCAGCTCCTGGGCCATCAGCCTAAGCGGCGCCTGCTCCTCGGCGGTATAGGAAACCACCAGGAGCGTCTCGTCGATGGTGAACTCCAGGCTCACCACCTTGACGTTGGCCCCGTGCTGCCTTACGCGCGCCCGCAAGAGCCACTTGAGCTCCTCGGCCCGTTGGTTCAGTGAACCGTAGCGCTCGACGTCGTCGGGCAAAGCGTCCCTTATGTAGTGGCCGTCCGGCTTCGGGTGGTCGCGCAAATCGGTGCGTACTATTCCCACTTCCAGTCCACGACGGGTCGCCACCACGCAATGCGTGCCCACTGTCGGGGCAACGGGCGGAGCTTCCATGTAGTGGAGCTTCGGACCATTGTCGAACTTGATTCCAATGCACTCAGGCACGGTTCATCTCCCATTGATTCCTCAGTCTTCTGATCGCTACCAGTGATGGCGATAGACACCTCCACCGCGAATGTCCCATACCGAGCATTCTACGCGGGAGCGACGACCAGCCGCGTTATCGGACGAAATGACATCCGGTGGGAGTTGCAGGGGCCCAGCGCCTCCAGGGCCTCCAGGTGCGCCGGCGCTCCATATCCCTTGTTCTGCTCGAAGCCGTAACCCGGGTGTCTCACGGCCAGCTCCCGCATCAGCGCGTCGCGAGTCACCTTCGCCAGCACTCCTGCGGCGGCCGCTTGAAACGAGCGGCAGTCGGCTTGCGGCACGGGGAGAACTTCGGCCGGGTCCTCGAGCCACAGATAGTCGGTGACGAGCCCCGCTGGGGAGAAAGTACGGCGAAGCTGAGACAGTGCCCTGGCGGCGGCCAAGTGCGTTGCTCGCAGGACATTCACCTCATCGATCTCCCGCGGTGCGGCCACGCCCACTCCCCACGCGAGCGCCTTGCGGCGGATAAGATCGGCCAATTCCTCACGGCGTAATGCAGGCAGAGTCTTTGAGTCACGATAAGGATGCGCGCCCAATGGCAGCATCACTGCCGCGGCCACAACCGGTCCGGCGAGCGCTCCTCGACCCGCTTCGTCGACACCTGCCACCGGGGTGCATCCTCTGGCCCACAGCTCGGCTTCGAGGCTCCAACTCGGTTCGGGAACCGGCATGGCGAGACCGTCCGACGCTTTGCTCACCTTCGAAACCATCGATCAAACGACCATTGCGTCATCGATCATGCCCGCGGGTATAGCCGGGATGGTGAAAAGAAAGGTGCTGCCGCGCCCCACCTTCGACTCCACCCATATGCGTCCGCCATGTTTCTCCACGGCCAGTTTGCAGAAGGTGAGCCCCATGCCCGTGTCGTAGCGGTCATGAATGGTGTGGCGAGACTGCTCGAAAGCGTTGAAGATTCGCTTGTGGTCGGCTTCGGGAATCCCCTCGCCGTCATCCCGCACCGAGAGAACGAAATCGTCCCCTTCGCGCCAGGCGCGAAAATCCACGTAACCACCATTCTTGGTGTGCTTGACCGCGTTGGCGAAGAGGTTGGCGAGGATACGCCGCAACAGGGCGCCGTCGGCGTGGAGCCGCTCGGCCTCCTCGCGCACCAGAAAACCGAAGCGACGTTGACGCTGGGAGCCGCTGGCATCGCGGAGCGCTTGCCGCGCCAGATCACCCAGGTTCTCCACCAGGTCGGGCTGATAGGGCATGTGGCCCTCTTTCATTCGCCGGACATCGAGGATATTGGCCGCCAGGTTCAACAGGTGCTGCGCTTCAGTCCGAGCCAGCCTCAGCAACTCCGACATCGAGTCGACCGGCTCACCCCGGTCGAGCATGTCGATCGAATGCTCCAGCAGGCCCATTACGCTGGCGATAGGACTCTTGAGATCGTGGACCAGCATGTGGATAAGGTCGTCCTTGACCCGCTCGCTCTCCTTGTACGCTCGTTCGAACTCTCGCAATCGCTCGAGGGTGGAACGTAGCTCGGTGTCGGATTGACGGCGTAGGAGCAGGCGCTTGAGCACACCGCGCAGGACAGCCTGATCGGTTGGAGCGGTCAGGTAGACGTCAACCCCAGATTCAAGTGCGGTCGCGTGGGTGCGGGCGTCCGGCGGCCCCAAGTAGACAATCGGCATTTCGGCGAGCGGCTTGCGGCGCCGCAGCAGGGTGATGAGGTCGAGTTGAGCTACCTCACTGACGAGTTCGTGCTCGACGACCAAGGCTTCGGGGACCGAGCCGCGGGTGTGGAAGAGCAACTCTTCGACGCTCGAGAGCACCCTACTGTCGAGCTTGAGCTCCGACACCACGCTTCTCATCGCCTGCCCCCGCTCATCGTTCGCCGTCGCGAAGAGGATGTAGCGCTGGCGCGAATCAGGCATATGCAGGAGATGATACCAGAGCGGATTTGCCGTCGGCGCCCTTATCGGCTAATCCGTTCCAGATGTGAAAAACCCTTCCCACCCCTGTCGCTCAGCCGGTGGCGGCCGATAGCAACGAGCAGCGTTCCCACGGCCGCGGCTGGTAGCTCTAGCGGCGTTCCCAAGGCCGCGGCTGGTAGCATGGCGTGGTGATAGCCGGGCTCGAATTCACCTTCCCCTGGGTGCTCGTTGCTCTCCCTCTGCTGTTGCTTCTACCCCGTGCTCGCGGCTGGCTGCTGCGGGTCCTGGGACTCGCGGCGCTGCTCCTGGCCCTATCGGGGCCAAGCATTAGCGGTCCGGGTGGAAAGATGACCTTGCTCATCGACGTTTCGCAAAGCGTGGGGGATGCCGCCCGAGCTCTGGCACCAGAGCTCGAAGGCGACTGGCGCCGCGGCGCCGGCATCTTCTACTTCGCGGCCGAGGCTGGTGAAGTCCCCGCAGAGGACGCCGCAGTGGCTCCCGAATTGGGCCGTGAATCGACCGACCTCGCGCGCGCATTGCAAGTAGCCGCCGCCGGAGGAGCCGACCGCATCCTGCTCCTCTCAGATGGCGCCCAATCGCATGGCGACGCCCTGCAGGCGCTCCCCTCGGTGCCGGTGGATACGCTATGGGTGGCTCCTCGCGCCAACGCCAGGCTGTCCGGCCTTCTGGTGCCCGAACAGGCAGCCCCGGGCGAGACCGTCGAAGCCGTAGCGGTAGTGGAAAGTGACAGGCCGGCCCGCGCGCGGCTCCTGGTATCGCGCAACGGCACGCAGCCACTCATCATCGAAAGTGATTTGCCCGCCGGGCAGAGCGCGATCCCATTCCAGTTCGACGTTCCGAGTAACGCGGATATTCAACTGAACGCCCGCATCGAGGTCGATTACGACCAGAGCCCGGTCGACGACAGCCGGACGGCGGAGATCTCGGTAAGCGAGGAGCAGCCGGTGCTGATTATCGGCGACCCTGCGCTTGCCGATCTGTTGCGAGCCCAGGAGTTCGACGTGGTCGAGGGAGAACCAGCGGACGTTCAGGCGCCGCTACCCTACTCGGCGGTGGTCCTTAGAGACACGGCGGCGAGCTTCACTCCCGGACAGCTGGAGCAGCTCCGGTCCTATGTGGAGAACGGCGGTGGGCTGATGATGACGGGCGGTCCCCAGAGCTTCGGTTTCGGCGGCTGGTACCGCACCCCCGTCGAGGCGGTGCTTCCCGTCGACACCGACCTCCGCACGGAAGTCGAGATCCCCCTGGTAGCGCTGGTGATAGTGCTCGACCGCTCGCAATCGATGGCGACCGGAAATCCCAGCAAGATCGAACTGGCCAAGGAAGGGGCGCTTGGTGTGGTGGAGGTGGCCTACCAGGACGACCTGCTGGGGATGATCGTGTTCAGTGACAGCCATCAGTGGGCTTTTCGGCTACGACAGGCTACCGACCGCGGCAAGCTCGAGATGCTCACCTCCATCGTGAGCATCGGCACCGGTGGCGGCACCATTCTTGAACCCGCCTACCGCGATGCGATCAGCACCCTCAATCAGTCCGAGGCCGCCCTCAAGCACGTCATCATCCTCTCCGACGGCAAACTCTACGACGGCCAGGGGCCATTTGGTGAAAGTCAGCCGCCCAACTTCTCGCTCGTGGCGACAATGGCGGCGGCGCAGGGGATTACTACCTCGGCCATAGCAATCGGTAGCTCCGCCGACTTCGAGGTGCTTCAAGCGATCGCCAAGGCTGGCGGGGGCCGTTACCACAGCGCTCTCGACGTAGCGACCCTGCCCAGAATCTTCACCAGCGAGGCACTCACCGCCACCCGCTCGCTGTTGCGCGACGAGCCGTTACGACCGATCGCCCAACCGCATCCCCTCTCCCCATACGACGGGGAGTTGCCGGCGATCGACGCGTACATCGCCAGCGCCGCTAAGCCGACCGCCGAGATTCTCATCGAAGGTGAGCAGGAGGAGCCGGTGCTGGCGGTGCGGAGGCACGGGCTGGGGCGTACTGCCGCTTTCACCAGCGATCTCAACGGTTGGACCGGTGCGTTGGCGGGAGGCGCCCAACTTCCCACGCTGATGGGAACGGTTGTCCGCTGGCTGCAGGCTCAGCCGGCCTCTTACGGCGCATCGGCTTCCCGCGAAGGGAACGAGCTGAGGGTCGTGGTGGACGCAGTCGAGGACGGCGAATACATCAACGACGCCAGGCTCGAAGCGCGCCTGGGGGGAAGGACGGTGAGCCTGGAGCAGGTGGCTCCGGGTCGCTACGAAGGGCGCCTGCCGGTAGACACCGACCAGGGCACCTTGCTCGTCGTAGAGGGGGGCGAAGTAGTCGCCCGCGTTCCACTCGACAGAGCGCATGCCGAATTCGATACTGGTGGCGGGAGGGATCTGCTCACTACAGTAAGTGGCCGCACCGGCGGCGTAGCCTTGCTCTCTCCGGAGGGCTACGCCCCTGAACTGCAGACTTCGGGCTACCCCTTGTGGCCATACCTTGCACTGGCGGCGCTGGCGCTCTTCATGGCAGAGTTGGCGCAGCGCCGCTTTGGTGGCGAACGGTCAACCCGGGCCTCGTCCTAGCACTCAGAGAACCTAGTCGTCCTCGTCCTCACCAGCCCCATCGCCCGATTCGGCTGGCTCGTCCACTTCCACCTTCATGACTTCACGGAGCAGGCTAGTCGCGTAAGAGCCTTTGGGAAGCTCGAAGTCCAGGCGCAAAGCGCCCTCCTCCTCGGTCACTTGCGCTTCGCCGATCGCCAGGCGTGACAGGCGCCGGTCGCCACGACGAGCGGTGAAGTCCAGCCAACGCAATCCCAGGCTATCCAGCACCCCTCCTTCCAGCTCCCCCGGTATGCCGCCACTGGGCCGCACCTTCTTGCCGTAGAGCGGCACGGTGGCGCTTATCTCGAGCCGCTGGGCCCGCTGGCACTCCTCCGGATCGCTCACCTCGAAGGTGCCACCGGTGTCATGTTTGCGCGCCCAGTCCCCTACCACCACCGTCTCGAACAGATTCCGCTCGAGCCGCAGGGCCACGATCCGGTTGAATACCAGCGATTGGAGCGCCGACAGGAAGAAGCGCTTTAGCCGGTGACCACCCGGAACATGCTCCCCGCGCAGGAGCCGGAGGCCATCGACTGCGTTAGTGCCAAAGCGCCCGAAGCGCTGCGGACCAAAGTAGTTGGGCAAGCCGCGCCTTTGCAGCTCGCCTAGCACGGTTCTGGCCCGCTCTCCTGCGCCCGCCTCGACCTCCCGGATGCGGATAGAGAAGCGGTTGCCCTTTAGGTGGCCAATACCGAGTTTGTTCCGGTGCCGAGTGCGTTCCAGGATCTCCACGCCAGTTAAACTTTCGAGGGCGTCGAGCGCCCCGGACCGCGCTTGCGGGACGCTCAGCCACTGCTCGGTCACGGCGTACTTATCCTTGAGGCCCGCCACCCCGATCTCCTTTTCGCTCAGGCCGGCACCCTGTAGCGCCAGCACCAGGTCGCGGGTCGTGAGCCCGCGCTTTCTCACCAGCACGTAGGCGTGAGAGCCACTACCTTGTAGCTCGTAAGCGGGGATCTCACGCACCAGGAAATCTTCCGGCTCTACTCTGATGCGTCCACCCGTGCCCGGCAGCGCCGTGGTTACCGCCGGGTAATCACCCCAGCGGAAAGTAAAGGCGGCGGTATCTTCGGTCACCCGAGGCTCACGGCAGCGGACACCTCGTCCCTAGTAGCCATCCTTCCGCCACTCCCGGCCGTGGTCACGCCTCCTCGTCATCTGCATCAACTGCGTCATCCGCAGCTGGTCGGTGGCCATCGAGCCGCTCCTGCATAAGCTTTCGGGCCAGCTGGAAGCGCGACGACAGCGTTGGTGCGTCCAGCAGCACCTGTCTCGATGCGGCAGGTACGCGAATGTTGGCGCAAATGAAAGAGGCCTGGTAGATAGGATCCTCGGGCAGAGAGTCCTCGATCTGACCGAGCGCGTCGAAAGCGAAAAAAGTCGCCGCGTAGGCACGAAAGGTATCAACGGCGTCCCAGGCAATCAGGCGTTCCTGGTTGGGATCCTCCCGCTCGACCGGTTCCGGCAGGTCCTCGACGTAGTACAGCGAATGCTCGCTTCCCTCGGGCTCGGCGACGCTCTCTTCCCGAATGATTTCCAGCCGGCACCGTTCCTGGCCGTGAGCAAGTACGTTGAAGCTTCCGTCGTCGTTCTCCTCGACCGAAAGCAGGTCGACGAAGCTCCCGTAGTGGGGCAGCGGCGGGCGCAAGTCGCGAATCGCCTCCGCATTGGGTGCGAGCGCGATGACGAAGCGCTTGGGTTCGCTGTCGACGACCGTTCGCACCAACCGCTTGTAGCGCTCCTCGAAAATGTGCAATGGCACGGTCATCCCGGGGAACACCACGGTGTCGGGTAGCGGGAAAAGGGGCAAATCATCCATCCGTGTAAGGTATCAAGCCCAGGCAGAAGAGAGTGCACCCTGGATTGTTTTTGCCGTCCTGGAGCGGCTGCGCTTACCGAAGCAGGCGAGGTTGAGGTTGAGGGCGAACAAACCGGGAAATTCTTAACCCGGGTAAACACCCGTGGCCTTCCAGCGTCTACACTCCGGCACCGATTTTGACGGTATGGGGATCGGGCTGGCCACAGTTCAGCGTATCGTGCACCGTCACGGTGGAAGGTCTGGGCGGAAGCCGAAGTGGGCAAGGGTGCGGCTTTCTATTTCACACTTCCCCAAACTCAACCTACCGAGAGTACTCGCCCTGCTTTCGGCGTATTTCACGAGTAAGGCGCCACCCACGGGATGGCGCCTCTATTCTGGCGGAGCCGACGGGATTTGAACCCGCGACCTTCTGCGTGACAGGCAGATATGCAAACCGCTACACTACGGCTCCACGCAAGTAACGAGTCTAGTTGTCGCAGTACGAAGTGTCAACCCGGCGGGTGACGGGCGCCGGAGTCACAAGAACAGATCGAAGGCAACCCCGGCAAGAATGAGCGAGGAGACGTAGAGGTTGGCGTTGAAAGCAGCGAGAGCCGCCCCGGCGCCGCGACTGTGAACCAACAGGTGCGATCTAACCAGCACGCCCGCCACTACCGCCACCGAAACCGCATAGAGCCAGCCGAGATCCGTAAGCGGGGCCAGCCAGAGCAGCACCAGGACGGCGAGGGCGTGCATCGCAGCCGATATCGCGAGCGCTGCCTGCAAGCCAAAGCGAGCAGGAATGCTGTGAATATGGTGCGAGCGGTCGAACTCCATGTCGAGAATCCCGTAGATCACATCGAAGCCGGCGATCCAAAGAGCCACCGCCACCCAAAGCGCCACTGTAGCGAGCGCAAATGAACCTGTAACGGCAATCCAGCCGCCGGCCGCGGCGGCGCCGATGGTGGCTCCCAACCAGAGATGGCAAAGCCAGGTGAAGCGCTTGGTGTAGGAGTAGAGCACAAGCGCCAGTACGGCGACGGGAAGCAGATTGCGGGTGAGCGGATTGAGTGCCCAGCCGGCCAAGCCGAGCAGCGCGATTCCGATCGCTGCGAGCAGCAGAGCGTCGGGTTTGGCGAGGACGCCGCGTGGTATTTCGCGTCCGGCGGTGCGTGCATTAGCGGCGTCCAGACGTGCGTCGATCACCCGATTGAGCGCCATTGCGGCAGTGCGCGCTCCTGCCATTGCGAGCGTGATCCATACGAAAATAGGCCAGCCGGGCAAGCCACCGGCAGCAATCAGCATCCCGGCGTAGGCGAAAGGGAGCGCGAAGAGGGTGTGCTCGAAGCGGACCAGGTCGAGATAGTTGCGCAGCGACCTTCGTCGTTGCGGATGGGGCTGTTCGACATTCGACACTCTGAATTCTACCGTCGCGTCATTCAGAACGTTCAAGGCCGGAAGATAGCATTGTGCTTCCTAATTTACCGTCGCACTGCATCAGTCACCGTCGCCATTGCAGCTCGACGCCTTACTCCAGCTCCTGCTCCCGCAGCTCCGCACGTACCTCGTCGAAGCCCTCACGACCCATGAGCGCATAGGTGTACACCTTGCCCAGCTCCACGCCCGGCTGGTCGAACGTATTGATCTCGGTGAGCTCTCCCATTACCGCCGTCTGCCACATGAGGAACTGCATGAGCTCACCCAGAGAAGCGGCGTCTAGCCGCTCGAGGCCCAGAGTGTAGTTGGGCCGGCCGTGCTGCGCCAGCGCGTGCGCCGTGGCCGCTTGTTCAGCATTGATGAGCTTGTTGAAGCTCTCCCCCGCCAGGTAGCCCAACTCCTCGAGTCCCGGCTCGGAGTCGGGGATCTTCGTCACCCCGTCGAACTCCTGCAGCCTGATGAAGGCGACCAACTTGTTGTTGGGCCCCTCATTGAACAGCTGGACCTGCGAATGCTGATCGGTTGCTCCCATGGCGGCGAGCGGCGTGCTTCCCTCGTGTACCCGGCTGCCGCTGCGACTCTCCGCCTTGCCCAGTGACTCGGCCCACAATTGAACGAACCAGCCACCCAGGTTCCGCAGACGACTGCTGTACGGCATCAGGACGCTGATCGCCTTGCCGCGACGATAGGCGAGATACTGGATCAGGGCGGCTTGCAAGATCGGATTCTCGCTCAGCGGCTTGCGCACCGTTTCGTTCGCTCGCGCCGCACCTCCGAGCAGGCCGCGCACGTCGATGCCGGCCAGCGCGATAGGCAGCAAACCGACAGCCGACAGCACGCTAAAGCGTCCTCCAACGGATGGTGGAACCGTGAAGGTGCGGTAGCCGCGCCGCTGAGCCAAAGGGCGCAGTATGCCACTCTCCGGGTCGGTGGTCGCAACGATCCGGCTGCTGAACTCTTCGCCCAGCGCCTGTTCGAGCCATTGTCGGAAGGCCAGATAGGCCGCCATCGTCTCGGCGGTGGTCCCCGACTTGCTGATTACATTGACCAGCGTCCGCCGGGGGTCGAGCACTTCGAGGAGGCTCTGGACTACGTCGGGATCGACGTTGTCGACGAAATGCAGGCGCAGCCCCTCACCCTGCAGCTGAAGTGCCCGGTAAGGATGCTGCAAGGCACTCACCACCGTCATCGCTCCCAGGCTCGAGCCACCGATCCCCAGGACCACGAGGTCGGTAACGACGCCGGCGCCTAGCACCTCACGGGTGTAACCCTCGACGGCAGCAACCGCTTCCTCTACCCCCGGCAGATCGATCCAGCCCAGCATCTGCTGCGGGTCGATTCGCCTGCTCCAGATATTCGCAACGCAACTCTCGAGCCGCGACGACCAGGCCTCGAACTCCCGCTCCAGCTCGACTCCATGAGTAGTGCCGAGGCGCTCGGCACTAACGTTTCTAAGGCCGATTTCGATCATGCCGCAGTTTAGCCCGACCGTCAGCGATAAACGCTTGACTGCCGCTATCGGCGTTATCTCGAGCTTGAAAGTTTCACGGCAGATACCTTACCGACGGTTGCCGATGACGAGTACCTGTTCCTCAGTGCTGCCGGGCGGCTTCCTTGAGTGCGTGGGTGGAAAAGCCGAACTGGGTGCCGCTCGTGATACCGGCGCCCGAGAGCACCGCTTGCGTAAGTTCAGAGAGGTTACTCCCCCCAACTTCCACATCCATCCGCAACTCGTTCCGCAAGTCATCGAGCGTCCGATCGTCGAGCAGCAGCTCGGTCCCGTACTTGAGCGCATTTGGTGAGACGAGCAGCAGGTCGGCCTCACCGGGTTCTATCTGCGACAGGAAATCGCGACCCGCCAGGAGTCCGGCTACCGTTGTCGTCTCCCCAAAGGTTCGGTTTCGCAACGCCCGCACCTCGAGATCGAGTCCCTCGATCCGCCGCAAGGGCGCCACGGCGCTCTCGAGTACGGGTGCGAAGAGCTTGCCGGTGGCGAGCAGCACGCGGCGAGGACGCTCAGACCGCAGCGGTAGATGGGGCATGGGCTCCGACAGGAAGTCGCGCACCATGCCGACTCCGTTTTCGAGCATCGCGTAGCCCTCGTACTCGTCGGCCGCGGGAAGCGGCTCGCCTGCCAGCAGATAGAATTCGTCACTCAGGAAGATGAAGCGGGTTCCACGCTCTGCAAGCATCCGCTTTTGTAGTGAGCGCACACGTTTTATGGTGTCGCGAGCCTCCTCGGGCGAAAACACACGCACCTCTGGGAGGTTCTTCCGGTGCTCGGTAAGGCCGACCGGCACGACAGCGGTAGCAAGGACATTTGACTGGTCGACGAGGTACTCGAGAGTCCGGCTCAGGTGTTCACCGTCGTTGCGGCCCGGCACCGCAACTACCTGAGTATAGAGATCGATCGGCCTGAGCCGGTCGATCATCCCTCTGATGCTGGTGCTGCGTTCGTCGCTCACCTTGAGCCGCCACCACTTCATCATCTCGCGGCGCAGCTCTTCATCGGCGGTATGAACGGAAACGTAGAGTGGGCTGAGCTCCTCGTCGAGAATTCGCTGTACGTCGCCCTCACTCAGGTTTGTGAGAGTAACGAAGGAACCGTACAGGAAGCTCGTTCGGAAGTCGTCATCCATCATGTAGAGGCTCTTGCGCATCCCCTTGGGCATCTGATGCACATAACAGAATTCACACTTGTTGGCGCAGCGGCGAATGCCGTCGAAGATGACCTCGTCGAACTCGAGACCGGGGTCCTCCCAGGACGCCTCGAAGTTGAGTATGGCACCCTCGGGCGAGCGAACCTGCAGCTCCACCTCACCCCGCTCCAGCTCGCGGCGGTAAGCCAGAATGTCGGGGATCTCCCGGCCGTTGACCGATAACAGCTCCCAGTCGCGCTCGACGCCGGTTCGCCGGGCGGGTGAGTCGGCCGCTACCGCCGAAATGCGGGCGACTGGCGCGGTGGCGCTTTTGGCCGTTCGGCCACTGGCCCTTGAAGGGCTGCCGGCTGAGTGAACTGTGGTTGGACGTGGCGGACTCATGAACAGGCCATGCTAGCAAACCGAGCCAGAAGTAGACCGGCACCGGCGAACATAGTCGACGGGCCGGCACGGTAGCTCAGGGAGCCTCGCCTTCGGGACCGCGCGGCACGGTCGACCGGGGCTCATGGAGCACGAAACCGTGGATCGGCGGAAGCGCCTCGAACGACACCCATACGCCTGGCATCACTTCGGCGGCGACCCGTCCTTGAAATCCAACGACCAGCGGGACACCCACATCGAGCACCAGGAACGGATCCTCACGCAAAGTCACTATGCCGCAACCCCGCATATGCCCGATGGACGCTGCCTCGACAAACTTCCTGCCGCCGGTATGTATCTCAACGCTGTCGACGGTGGCGTTGATGATCGCCTTGGCGTTGCCGGGAGGGGCGAGGTAGGGGCCGGTGCGCTCGAGCACCTGGAAGATCGCGCCTCCCGCTTCGAGCTCGAGGAGCGGAAGACCCTCGGTCCGTGAAAATATCTGCACGAAAGCGGCGTGACTTCGCCACCTCGAAATAAAGCCGTCGGGGGACTCCTCGAACATGAGGGGATTGTGACATGCTTTCCGATCAACAAGGGGAAGGGCCGGCGTGACACCGTCACCCCCACATTCCAATGAGCCGCTACTCGACAATTCCAGATCGCGAACGAGGTGGACAGCGTGCTACACTCGAGGGCGTGAGGCAATCCCCCATTTTCTTTGCATATGACGGCACTCCGTTTGATCCTGAATGTTTGATCTGAATCGAACGGAGTTTATTTTTGTCGATCGTATCCGGGAGGTCCGATGCTGCTAGATAGGCTCAGCGACGTCCAGACTAGAGATCTGGAACTGGACAACCTTCAGGAGGAGAAGGGCCGCACTCCACCGGAACTGATCGAAACGCGAGTACGCCAGCAGGGCCTGGAGGAGCGACTCAGCAAACGTCGCCAGGAACGCGACGAACTCAGAAAACGCGTGGCCCAGAACGAACTTGAACTCAAGGCACTCGACGAACGCCGAAAAGCTGCGGTAGCGGCCGGACTTAGGGCCGACAGCTCCAAGGAGGCCTCGCAGTTCCAGAATCAGGAACTGCAGTTCGCCACCCGGGTGCAGGAGCTGGAAGAGGACACCATGCCTTTGCTTGGAGACCTCGAGTCGCTCGACGAGGATATCGCTGGACTCGAAGGGGAGCTGAGTGAACTCGAGCCGGTCTTGACCAAGCTCAGCTCTCAGGAGAACGCCCGCCTCGAGGAACTCGACTCACGAATGGAGTCGCTCTCGGGCGAGCGGAATTCGCTGGCAAAGGATATAGACAGCCAGCTACTGCGGCAGTACGAGCAGGTTCGCAAGGCCCGGCGTGGGGTTGGCTTAGTCCCGGTGGTGAGCAATCAGCAGTGCGGCGGCTGCAACGTCAAGCTACCCATTCATGTGGTGCAAAAGGCCCGGAAGGGCGGCACTGTCACCCGCTGCCCCTCGTGCGGGCGCATTCTGTGGGCCCAGAAGTAACGGCCGCTGCACTTTGAGCACCCTCGAGGGCAGCCGCTATTGCCTCCTCCACCGACATTCGCGTTCCCTCGGCGGTGCAAGACGTCCAGGTTTCTGGAGTGACGGCCGCTCGACCAAGAGCGACGCTGCGCTCCATTTCGGCTCGATCCACCGGCTCGGGCACTAGACCGTGCGCACCATGTACGGCTTCCGCCGCTCCGAACAGCATAGCGGCCTTCCTAGGATTCCCCGCCACTACGGCAACCCCTGCCAACCTCGTCAGAAAGCAGCCAAGACTTTCGCACCGCTAAGGTGCAAGAAGGAGATATCCGCGGGGTGGGATTGAAGTCCCATTCCCGCCTTCACGCCTAGCGTTGCTCGTCCGGCGGCTTCCTTACTGTTGCCTGGGCCGGCTAGCGGAGCTGACCTAGCGGGTCAATTGCCCGTCCCCGCTCGTACAGTTCGAAGTGCAGGTGAGGACCGGTGGAAATCCCGGTGGAACCCACCAAGCCGATGGGCTCTCCCTGCCGCACGTACTCTCCAACCCCAACCAGGATCTTGCTGTTGTGGCCGTACCAGGTCTCGGCGCCACCGGCGTGGCGAACCTTGATCAGGTAACCGTAGCCCTGTGACGACCAGCCGGCGAACGAAACCGTTCCAGTTCGAGCCGCGGTGATCGTCGAACCAAATGGTGCGGCGACGTCGATGCCCCGGTGGAAGTTCGAGGTGCCCATCCCCAAGTTGCGGCGACCGAAATAGGAGGTGATGCGGCCCTGCAACGGCCACAGGTAGGTGTTCTCCAGCTCGCGGACCTTACTGAGTCGCTCGAGTGCTTCCATCGGTTCGACACCCGGAAGGAAGAGGAGCATTCCCGGTGTTATATCCGCAGGCGACGTCAAGTCGTTGGCGCGCGCAACATCAACCGCGTTGACGCCGTAATGATCGAGCAATCGACCGAGCTCACCCTCGCTCTCGAGAGTGACGACCAGGCCGTCGCTCGGAGCGATGAGGAGTTCCATTCCAGCCGGCAAACGGTCAAGCGACGAGAGGTCGGGATTGGCGCCCACGAGTGCTTGCAAGGTGACGTCGTACTGATTGGTTACGTCGCTGAGGGTTTCACCCGACTGCAGCACGTGTTGACGGAATCCGGGAGGGGGAGGGGGCGCCGGCTCGGCAGTACCACCGACGGCGGCAACGTAAGGAACTCGGAGTATCTGCCCCGGATGGATGGTCGCCGATTCCAACTCGTTGAACTGCATCAGCGCGTCCACAGTCAGGTTGTACCTATTGGCGATCGCTCCGATGCTGTCCCCCGAGCGAACGGTCCTCAGTGCGTAACCATCCGCGAGCGCGAGCGTTGTGACGGTTAGAAGCAGGCCGACGACGCAATGACGAAGAAGCTTCACATTTCTGACCCTTCCAGGCAGTTTCTCCCCGGTGGGACCGAAATGACCCCGAGCATCCCCGCGATGCCCAGCCGACTACGACCAGGTGCGAATGTAACATGGGACCCTTTGATTAGAGGGTGAAAGATTCCGCGTGACTAGCGGCGCTCTAATGCAGTCGACGCCGGTGGTCAGCCGGCGCCCTTCACTTCAGAACGCTCCGCCAGCATCTCTCGAATATAGCTAACGACTTCGGTCGTACTCGTTCCCGGCGTAAAGATATTGCCCACTCCCAAGTCGCGCAGTTCGGGTAGGTCTTGGTCGGGCACGATGCCGCCCCCGAAAACCAGGATGTCCTGGGCTCCGTGCTCGGTCAGGCCCTTCACGATCTCTCGGAAGTAGTGCATGTGCGCTCCGGAGAGTACCGAAAGACCGACAGCATCCACGTCCTCCTGCACCGCCGCGTTCACGATCATCTCGCTCGTCTGGCGCAGGCCGGTGTAGATGACCTCCATGCCGGCGTCGCGCAGGGCACGGGCGATCACCTTCGCTCCGCGGTCGTGGCCATCGAGGCCGGGCTTGGCAATCAGAACGCGTATTGCGCGCTCTCGCATGGTTCCTCCCTGTTAGGGTCCCTTGCCCTCGGCGGGTGCCGGTCAATCCCGGCTCTCCTCGGAAAAGTGACCCCGGTCGCCTGCTTCAGATGAGCACCGGCTCTTCGTAAACTCCATAAACCTGCCGAAGGACGTCCATCTGTTCCCCCAGCGTGCAGTAGGCGTGCGCCGCCTCGAGGAAAGCCGGCATGGTGTTCTCGCCGCGGACCGCCGCAAGCCGCAAGCTCTCCAGCGCCTCGTCGGCACGCCCCGGATCTCGCTCCCGCCTGATCCGGGCCAAGCGTTCGGCCTGACGTCGCTCGACCTGAGGATCGATCGGCTCAATGGGGACCTCGGGATAGGCGCCGGCGAAGCGGTTCACGCCGACCACGACGCGTTCTCCGCTGTCGGCCTCACGCTGCTGGTCGTAGGCGGCGTCACCGATCTCACGCGCGAAGAAGCCTTCCTCGATTGCGTTCTCCACCCCGCCGAGGTTATCGATCCGTTCGAAGTAGGCGAGCGTCTGGCGCTCCATCTCATTAGTGAGCTTCTCCAGATAGTAAGAGCCGGCAAGTGGATCGACGGTACTCGTTACACCTGTCTCGAAGGCGATCACCTGCTGCGTGCGAAGCGCCAGGGTAGCCGCCTCCTCGCTGGGGAGCGCCAAGGCCTCGTCGAAAGCGTCGGTGTGGAGACTGTTGGTCCCGCCGAGCACCCCGGCCAGCGCCTGGATCGCCACTCGGGCGACGTTCACGAGCGGCTGCTGCGCGGTGAGTGAAACGCCCGCGGTTTGCGCATGGGTGCGCAGCATCCAGGAGCGCGGGTTGTGTGCACCGAAGTTTTCTCGCATCTGGCGGGCCCAAATACGGCGAGCCGCTCGGAGTTTTGCGATCTCCTCGAAGAAGTCGTTGTGCAGGTTGAAGAAAAAGGAGATCCGAGGGGCGAACTCATCGATGTCGAGGCCGCGCTCCAACGCCTTGCGCACGTAATGGATGCCGTTCGCAAGGGTGAACGCCAGCTCCTGCACCGCGGTAGAGCCGGCCTCGCGAATGTGATAGCCCGACACAGACACGAAATTCCACTTGGGAACGTTTTGAGGACCCCACTCGAACGTATCCACCACGAGCTTTACTGAAGGCGCCGGCGGGAAGATGTACTCCTTCTGTGCGATGAACTCCTTGAGGATGTCGTTTTGAATCGTGCCGCCCAACTTCGTTAGCGGGACGCCCTTGTTCTGGGCCATGGCCAGATACATCGCCCAGATCGCGTTGGCCGGTGAATTGATTGTCATCGAAGTGGTGACCGAAGCGGGATCTATGCCATCGAAGAGCACTTCCATGTCGGCCAAGTTGGAGACGGCTACACCGCAGCGGCCCACTTCACCCTTGGAGAAGGGATGATCGCTGTCGTAGCCCATCAGCGTGGGCAGGTCGAAGGCTGTCGAAAGGCCGGTTTGGCCGGCGTCCAACAGGCTCCGAAAGCGCCGGTTGGTCTGCTCGGCGGCCCCCATACCGGCGAACATCCGCATGGTCCAAAGCTTTCCCCGATACATGGAAGCCTGGACACCGCGGGTGTAGGGGTAACTGCCCGGGTAATTCAGTTCAGTTTCGGGGTCGAAATCGGCCAGATCCTCGTGAGTGTAGACGGGCTCGGCCTCGATTCCCGAGAGCGTCCGGGTCGGATAGTCTCGCTCCGGCGTCCGCTCGGTCGCCTCCGCGTACTCCTCTACCAACCAGCGCCGCTTTTCCTTCATGACGCCATTATAGCGATGACCCCGGCCGGCTTCTGTGTACACCGTGCCCCGGGCACAGCATTGACGCCTTTCACCTGACCGACGTGATGTCGAGCGCGGGCTCGAAAGGCAACGGCAAGCGCTTCGCCTGCACGCCGCCAACTTCGAGGCTCGCGTCCTGCGGAACGTCGCTACGCAACACCGCCAGAGCGACCACGCCGAGCTGCGGATGCCGGGCAACCGTTCCGAGTCGGCCGACGGGCTTACCTACCAGCACGATTCCGCGCTCGTCGCCAGCGGGCTCCTGATCGAGCAGCAAACCGGCCAACTCGCGTCGTAGCCTGCCGCGCGCCTCGATCCGAGCCATGATCTCCTGTCCCAGATAGCAACCCTTGCGGTAGGAAACGAGCTCCTCGAGCCCCGACTCCTGGGGCAAGACGCCTTCACCGGCCTCCCCGGCGGCGCTGGCTTCGCCGGCCAGGACTCGGGCAAGCTCCAGCGTCGGCCTGCCTCCTGCAACCGCGCCGGCAGTCAATAGTGCCTCCACCAAACGCTGACCGCCATCGACGGTGGGCAGTAGATCGAATCCACCGGAGGCTGTGCGGCGCGACTGGAGGGCGGTTACCGCTGTTCCTCCGAACTCGGCGGTAGTAAACCTGAGTGCGCCACGTTTGGTGGTGGGAGAGTCGCCTGTTGCGGGATCGACAGCGGCAGGGCCGGCGCCGGCGAACTCGTCGCCCAGCACGGCGGTGAGTAGCGCTGCGGCTTGGGGCCCCTGCAAGGTAAGCGTCGTTCCGGCCTCAGGCGGTCGTGTTAGCTCGACCTGATCGAAGATGATGTGCTTGCGCAGGCTCTCCTCCACCAGATCGACATCGCCGCTTTCCACCACGATATCGATCACGTCCTCCCGGCGAAAAACCCGCATGTCGGCAAGCGCGTGGCCGCGATGGTTGAGGAGCAATGAACGATTGGCGCTACCGGGCTCCAGACCGCGCACATCGTTTGAGACTTGTCCGTGGAGGAAGTCGACGCGGTCGGCACCCGTGAGCCGCAGTCGAGAGCTGTCGGGCAGCGGCACCAGTAGGCAGCCCCGCATCAGTGAGTCCAGTTCGGACTCACTCGGCACTAGCGTCGAGGATTCGAGGCTCACACCGCCCCGGAACGACTCCAGCGTGAGGCCCCGCGAGGACCACTCATTGCGCAACCAGTCCATGCGTTCGGTGTACCACGGGCGCCCGGCGGATGGGGTCGGACACCCGACGGAGTCCCGGGCCGGCGCGGCGCCGCCCTAACGAACCCTACTCCAAGAGCTCGATCAGCGTGAACTCGAAGGCGTTGACCACCCGGACCCCTCCATCGGTCACGTACTCACGGGGCGCGTTGGCGCCACTAAGGTGCACGTGCCCGTGCACGTGGAGCCGCGGGCGCCAGCGCCTCAAGAAACGATTGAAGGCGGGAACACCCCGATGTGGGTAATCCTCACCCTCGTGCGGTCCCTGCGGCGGAGCGTGAGTGAGCAGGATGTCTAGCGCTCGACCCTTGACGAGACGGTTCCAGGCCAGCCGTGGCGCCAGCGACGCACAGTGGAGTGTCATCTCGAACTCGCTGTACTGTTGATTTCCCGGCCGGTAACGGGCGCTTCCTTCAACACCCGCAATCAATAAACCGCCCACCTCTACGACGCGCCGGTGTACGTTGATGCAGCCACCGGGCAGGGTCAATGTATCGGTAGCGGGGTCCCGCAAGAAACCGTTGCCATGATTACCGAGGACGTACACCGGAGGCACCCGCAACTTGGTCGCCATGAACTCCAGCACATGACCGGGCATGTCGCCGGCCGAGAGGACAACGTCGATCGGCCCGAGGTTGTCGGGAAATCGTTCCGAGTAAACCACCCGTGAGACGGCGTCGGCGACCGCCAGAATCCGCATCGTCAGCCGTGGTTGACGGTCGACTGTATCGGGGAAGGGAGGTTATCCGAGGGCTGCTTCCGGTGGGCGTAGCCGCATGTGGGGCCGCTCATGCCTCGCGGCGCCCTCGAGCAGCGGACTCCAACCCCGACCAGATGAGGTCCTCGATATCCCCGTCCAGCACGTTGTCGGGATCGTGCCGCATGTCGCCCGTGCGGTGATCCTTTACGTACTGCTTGTCGAGCACGTAAGAGCGGATTTGCGAGCCCCACTCGTTCGCCTTCTGCTCGCCCCGCGCCTTCAGCTGCTCATCGAGCCGGCGCCGCTCCTCACGCTCCCAAAGACGGCTGCGCAACACGGTCATCGCCTTTTCGCGATTCTTGATCTGCGACTTGCCATCCTGACAGGTGACGACGACCTCGTCTGGGGTGCCGCTTCGATAGACGACCCTCACGGCCGAGTCGGTGGTATTCACCGACTGTCCGCCGGGACCCGAGGAGCGATATACGTCGACCCTAATGTCGCCGGGGTCGATGTCCAACTCGATCTCGTCGTCGATCTCGGGCATCACCTCGACCGAGGCGAAGCTGGTGTGGCGTCGGTTCTGGGAGTCGAAGGGGCTCACGCGCACCAAACGATGCACACCTCCCTCGACCGACAGCAGTCCAAAGGCACGTTCGCCACGAACGATCAGTTGAGCGTAGTCCACTCCACCCGGGGCAGCGTCGCTGGGTACCAGGTCGAGCAGTTCCACCTTGAATCCACGCCGTTCTGCGAAGCGGCGGTACATCCGCAAGAGCATCCCCGCCCAATCGGACGATTCGGTGCCGCCTGCACCCGGTTTGATTGTGACGATAGCCGCCCGGTCTACATGCTCCCCTTGGAAAAGGGTCTCTCGATATAGCTCGTCGAGCGCGTGCTCGATACGAACCTTCTCCTCGTCGAGCTCCTCGGTTTCGTCGGCGCCCGCGATTTCATACAGCTCGGCTAGCCCCTCGAGGTCACTCTGCAGCCTTTGGAAACCGTCCAGCACGCGACGTAAACGCGATTCCTCCTGCGCTATCTGACGTGCATGCTCCGGCTCATTCCACAAATCCGGATCGTTGAGCTGGGGTTCTAACTCCTCCAGCCGGGCCTGCTTGCCCGCGACGTCAAAGATACCCCCTGAGGGTCTCGATTCTCTTGTTCATCTGTTCCACTGTTGACCTCCAAGCGCCACTCTAACCCGCCACAATCCGCCACGACGCCGTCCGTCAGCAAAGAGAAGAAGCGCGCTGCATGGTATCCTGGGACGGCTTGAAGTAGGTCCCTACTGCCTGCCGATCTACGATTACGGAAACGCTCTAGCTCGTTGATTTCCCCGCCTCCGCTATCTCCTTGCCCCGGAGGGCCCCTTGTGGTTTTTTGAAACCTTTCGACTGCTGGACCTGGTCGACATCCTGATAATCGCGGTGTTTCTGTACCAGGGTTACCAGTTGCTCATAGGCTCGCGCGCCTGGAACGTTCTGCGCGGGCTGGCGGCGCTCATTGGCCTCTGGTTCCTGTCCACGCAGATCGGCCTGGAGGCGACGAACTGGGTATTCGACCGGATGGCGCCGGTAGGCTTTATCGCTCTGGTAGTGGTATTCCAACCAGAGCTACGCGCCGCCCTGGAACGAGTGGGACGCGGCAGGCTAACCCGTGCGGCTACCGGCGATCCGGTTCAGGAGATCATGACCTCGGTGCGGGAGCTTGCCGCGCAACGCCGTGGAGCTCTCATCGCGATCGAGCAGCGCACCCCGCTAAAGGAGTATGGCCGTAACGGCACCGCGCTCAATGCGCCCGTAAGCGCCGCGCTTTTGAACACCATCTTCGCCTCGCACGGGCCGCTGCATGACGGCGGCGTAATCATCCGTGAAGAGGTCCTCTCGTTCGCCGGTGCGATCTTCCCCCTCTCCGAGCGCCACGAAGGCTGGAGCGCCAAGCACGGCACCAGGCACCGCGCGGCACTCGGCCTCTCGGAGGTCACCGATGCGTTGGTCATGGTCGTGAGCGAGGAACGCGGCACCGTGAGCCTGGCTCGCGACGGAATCTTGCGCAGCGATATGGCCCCGGCCGACGTACTCAAAGCGCTCCGGGAGGCGTACGGCGGATGAAGCAGGTACACCGGCTGCTCAACGTGCTGCTCCACGCCTGGCCGCAGAAATTAGGAGCCGTGGTGCTGGCTTCTTTCATCTGGCTGTTCGTTACGGTCAATGACACCTCGATCACCCAGCGCTCGTTGTTCGTCCCCATCACCGTGGAGGGCCTGGCCGCCGATAGTGTCGTTACCGGCCTGCCTGACTTCGTGGAAATAACCATCTCGGGCCCCAGTGGGCAGATCGACCGGTTGCGTCCCGACAATTTCGAGGCGCTTCTCGACCTCAGCAACCAGAGCGGAGCGTTCGAGGTGCCCATCCGGGTACTGTCGCCGCAGGCGGTCGATCTACGGCGGGTCAACCCGGGCGATGTGATCGGCACGGTGGAGGCCGTCACCGGCAAGACCGTGCCGGTGGACGTAGTTATCATCGGCACCGGCCCGCCAGACGCAAGGGTGACGACGATGGTGGTGCCAGGCGAGATCATGGTGAGAGCGAGAGCGTCCGCCCTGGCTCAAGTCGCCCGGGTTCTCGCACCGGTGCGACCGTCACCCGGCGAGAGCTCGACCACGCCGTTTGCCGTCAATAGCGCCGGACAACCGGTGAGCGGCGTGGCTATCGAACCGCAAGAGGTGCGAGTGGCGGTTGAAGCGGAACCTGTGTTCGTGACTCGTAGCGTCCCGGTTGAGCTGGAGACGCCCGCTATTCCGGGGTTCACCGTCACCGCCGGGATGGAGGAGCCGGGGGTGTCGCTGATCGGGCCGGCGAGCGTCTTGGGTACGCTCGAGAGTGTGCCTGCAACGGTTTCTCTGCCGACGGACGAGCCCGAAGCGGGTGGGTATACTCTGCCAGTGACGCTCGAGCTGCCCGATGGCGTGCTTCTGGTCGGCTCGCCGACAGCCACTGTCCGGCTCTCGCGTCCACCCATTCGCCCTTGACGACCAGAGGCGGCTGGGCGGGAGGTAGTTTTGATCAGGCCAATCCGCTACTACGGCGACCCGGTGTTACGGCGCACGGCGCGGCCGGTTATTAGCTTCGACGAGGAGCTCGAGCGGTTAACGGCGGACATGGTCGAAACTATGCA
The DNA here is from genome assembly GCA_040905665.1 of Trueperaceae bacterium. Taxonomy (GTDB): domain Bacteria; phylum Deinococcota; class Deinococci; order Deinococcales; family Trueperaceae; genus DASVCN01. The sequence continues at coordinate 58,532 of JBBDRD010000042.1, read as the reverse complement.
CGATGACAGCGGGGTGGGCTTGGCCGCGCCGCAGGTGGGTGAGCCCCTGCGCCTGTTCGTGGCCAGCGAGTGTAATCGCGACGAGGAGGGCGAACTCGTTCAGATCGCCGACCACGTGTTCGTGAACCCCACGATAGTGGAGCGGGGCGGGACACAATTGGCGCCCGAAGGCTGCCTCTCGGTTCCGGGACTCTACGTCGACCAGCTCGAGCGCGACCTTCGCGTAATGGTGCGCTTTCAAGACGTAACGGGCCACCCGCGGGAGCTCCGTGCCGAGGGGCACTTCGCACAGGTAATCCAGCACGAGTACGACCACCTGGAAGGAATCCTCTTCTTCGATCGCTTACCTGATGATCAGCGACGCTCGTTCCTCGAGGAGCACCGCGCCGAGTTGGCCCAGTTGCAGCGCGACGCCAAAGCGCGACTCAAAGAGCTGCGCACGCTGCGGACCGAAAAGAGCCGTCCCTAGGGTGAAGCTGGTCTTCTTCGGCTCCCCCGCTTTCGCGTTGCCGGCGCTTCTCACGCTCAAAGAGCGGCACGAAGTTGCCCTGGTGGTGAGCCAGCCCGACAAACCCGCGGGTCGTGGAATGATTCGGGCTGCGCCGGCGGTGGCTAGGGAGGCCGGGCGGCTGGGTCTTACGCTGGCGCAACCCGCGAAACTCAAGGGGAACGAAGAGTTTCAAGACCTCCTCGCCGAGCTCCAACCCGACATCGCTATCACCGTCGCCTACGGTAAGCTTCTCCCCCAGAGCCTGCTGGACCTGCCACGCGCGGGATTCCTGAACGTTCATGCCAGTCTGCTTCCCAAGTACCGGGGGGCGGCGCCGGTGCAATGGGCGCTCATATGCGGTGAACGGGAGACGGGCGTGAGCATCATGCAAACAGAAATGGGACTCGACACCGGACCGGTGTGCCTTCGAAAAGGTATCGCCATCGAGCCTCACGAGGAAGCGCCACAGCTCTTCGAACGACTGTCGCTGCTGGGGGCCAAGGCCATCAGTGAGGCGCTGGAGCTGCTGGAGCGGGGTGAGCTGCACTGCCGGCCGCAGGAAGATTCTCTGGCGACAATGGCTCCACTGCTGCACAAGGAAGACGGCGACGTCGATTGGCAGGAGGCAGCCTCCGCCATCTACAACCGCTTCAGAGGAACATCTGCCTGGCCCGGCATGCGCTTCGAGTACGGCGGGAAGAGCATTCGAATCCACGAAATGCGGCCGGCGGCCGACGATGGGGAGCCCGGACGGGTAATACGGGTGGGGACCGAAGGTGTCACGGTAGCGGCGAGCGAAGGATCGCTTACTCTCATTTCTGTTCAGGCGCCGGGCAAGGGCCGAATAGCAGCAAGAGACTGGGCTAACGGCTATCAGGTGAGAGGGGGCACACTCCTTGCGTAAGGTCGCGATAGTCGGTCGCCCGAACGTCGGCAAGTCGGCTCTATTCAACCGTCTGCTTGGGCGGCGTGAGGCGATTGTCTTCGACGAGCCGGGGGTCACGCGGGACGTGAAAAGCGTCAAGCTGGAGAGCGAAGAGACCGGCACTTTGCTCCTGCTGGATACCGGCGGCCTCTGGTCGGGGGACCGCTGGGAGAAGGCGATTCGCAGCAAGGTCGATGTTGCGCTGGCAGACGTCGACTTGGTGCTCTTCTGCGTCGACGCGCGGATGGGGCTCACGGCCGGCGACAAACAGGTAGCCGAGTGGTTGCGCGATAGCGGCCGCCAGGTACTGCTAGTCGCGACCAAGCTCGATGATCCGCAGCACGAGGAAACACCCGAGTTCTTCGAGCTCTTCGCGCTCGGTTTCGGAGAACCGTTCGCCACCGCGGCCGAACACGCTCGCGGTACCTACGAGTTGCTCGCCGAGATAGGCAGGCGACTGCCGCCCGAGGACGATTGGGTCCAGGAGCAGGCCGTCCGGGTCGCCATCATCGGCAGGCCCAACGTAGGCAAATCGAGTCTGCTCAACGCCATCGTCGGTGACGAGCGAACCATCGTGGCCGACATGCCCGGAACTACCCGCGACGCCGTGGACGTGGAGTTCAACTTCGCCGGCCGACCCTTCGTTCTGGTCGACACAGCAGGTATCAGGCGCAAGCCCGACGCCGACCTCGAGTTCTACGCCAAGCTGCGCTCCGAAGGCGCCCTGCAATCGGCAGACGTGGCCATCCTGGTAGTCGATCCCTTCGAACTCGGTGATCACGAGCTGCGGCTGGCCAATCTCGCGCTAGAAGGCGGGAAACCGGTGGTGGTGGCGGTAAACAAGTGGGACTTGGTGTCCGACGAGAAGCTTCGGGAGTTCGAAGCGCTCATCGACACCGAACTAGGGCACATCTCTTTCGCACCCAAGGTCTACACCAGCGCCATCAACGACTACGGCCTGCACGAGCTGCTGGCTACCGTCATCCGCGTCTACGACACCGCCAGGCGCCGTGTAACAACGGGCGAGCTCAATGGCTGGGTGGACGTGTGGACCCAGCGACAAACACCACCGAACTTTGGCGGGAAGCCGCTCAAGCTTTTCTACGCCACGCAGGCCGACGTTGCGCCCCCCACATTCGTGTTTAGCGTCAACAGCGAGAAGTTCATGACTCGGCCTTACGAACAGTATCTGCGTAACCGCATACGCCAGGATCTCGCGTTCAAAGAGGTTCCCTTTCGGATGATCTTCAAATCGCGTTCGAAAGATGGTGGGAAACGAGTACGGCTCTAGCCTCCGGCTGGAGCAGACATTATTTGCTGCTCCCTCATTTACTGCGCCCACGGAGCAAACGCCTCAGGTCGCCTCTACTTCCAGGCTCACCTTGACGTTGCCACGCCGCGTTTCTCCGTCGACGCTCAGCACCCGCAGTCTTCCCAGTCCCTCGGCATAGATCTCGTCGCCAACCTCGGCGCCGCCGGACTTTCCTACCCTGTTGCCGTTCACACTCACCTTGCCTCCGGCGACCCCCTTGGAAAAGTAGGAGCGGGAGACGCGGAATCCCTTCGCACCAACAACGTCCACCCTCAGCGAGGGAACCACTACGCTCAAACGTCGCAGGCCGCCGGCCACCCCTGTGTCGAGGGGAACGACGCGTGGCGTAACCGGGTGGCCTTCGAGTGCAGACAACGAGGTGAGTTCTGCGGGAGGCGGATCGAAGGTCACAAGCGCGACTCCCTCCCGGTGTTGCACGCTATCGCCCAACGCCTCTCGTGGCACGCCGGCCGCCGAAACCAAGGAGCGCAGATTTGCGGTGTCGCCCACCTCCGGCAGGCATACGCTGGTCAGCGAAGTACTCGCCTCCGGAATGTGTGAGGGGAACGCCGTCACTACCCGTCGCCTGGCGCCCGCGAAGCCGCCCCAAGCCCGCGCCGACACACCCAGACCGGTAAGTGCATGCACGAGCTGCGCGCTCACGTCGGGCTCGAGAAAGCCGGTGTGGGCGACTCTGCCGCCCCCGGCAGCCTCCTCCAAACGATGCAATTCTGCGTTCTTTCGTCCCTCGGTATCCTTGCCGACCATATCGCGGCAGACTACCACCCGGCTGCAATCGGTAGCGGCGCAATCGGGAGCGGCGCGATTGTCGCGAGCTTGCCAATGGGCGACAATGCGCGGGATGAAAACGATCTCCATCCTCGGCTCGACCGGTTCGATAGGCACGCAGACACTCGAAGTCGCACGTTGGCGCGGTTACCGGGTAGCCGCCTTGGCGGCCGGCCGAAACTGGCAACTGCTGGTCGAACAAGCACGGGAGTTTCGCCCTCGGCTGGTTGCGTGCCATCAGGACGTCGCGGAGCAACTGAGGCGCCGGCTGCCTTCGGGAATCAGGTTGGCGAGCGGTGAGGAGGGCGTCAACGAGGTAGCCGCCTTTGACGTCGACACGGTCGTCTCCGCCATTCCCGGCATGGCCGGCCTCGAGCCCACTGCTCACGCGCTGGCTGCCGGCCTCCACGTGGCGCTGGCGAATAAGGAGGCGATGGTCGTTGCGGGACCTCTGATGCTGGAGCTGGCCGAGAGGGCCGGCGCCCTCATCACTCCGCTCGATTCCGAACATTCGGCTCTCTATCAGTGCTTGCGCGGTGAGGAATCGGCCGATGTTCACGCCCTCGTGCTCACCGCCTCGGGCGGACCCTTCCGTGAGCAACCTGCCGACCTCTGGTCGGTTACCCCCAAGCAAGCACTTGCCCACCCCAACTGGACGATGGGCGCCAAGGTGAGTGTCGACTCGGCCACGCTGTTCAACAAAGGCCTGGAGGTGCTGGAGGCGCACTTCCTCTTTGGAGTGCCGCTCGAGCGGATCGAGGTCGTTATCCACCCGCAATCGCTCATACATGGGCTGGTCCGCTTTCGCGACGGCTCGATCAAGGCGCAGATAGGCCCGCACGACATGCGCCTCCCCATCCAGTACGGCATCGAAGCGCCCCGGCGGCCCGCCATACCGCTCTCTCCCCTGCCGCTACGCGGTGAGTGGCAGTTCCTGCCGCCCGACGAGGAGCGCTTCCCCTGCTTACCGCTCGCCTACCGTGCGGGCGAGAAAGGTGGTTTCGCGCCGGTCTACCTCAATGCCGCCGACGAGGTTGCGGTCGAGGCTTTCCTTGGGCACCGCCTTCCCTTCCCTGCCATTGCCGAGGTAATAGCCGAGGTGCTCGAGAAGGGTCCTGGTGGAGTCCTTGTCTGGAGCGACCTGTCCGCCGCCGACAGCGACGCCCGCTCGTTGGCACGGCAAGCCTGTAACCGCCTGGCACGGAAGGCGCCGGTGTGAGTGGGCGCCGCTTGCTAGATGTCGCCTTGCCGCGGGCCCGGCCTCCCATTCTCATGCCGGGTCGCCACTAGAGATGTTCGGCGGAGCCATTCGTCTGCCTTTCCGCTTGCTGGGCATACCGGTGAAGCTTGACACCTCGTTCCTGCTGGTGCTGCCGCTCTTTGCCTGGCTGATCGCCAACCAGCTGCCCAGCTATCTCGTGCTTTTGCGTCGAGCCGGCTTCGACCTGAGCGGGGCGAGCACATTGCTCGACGGCGTCACCCCTTACATCCTTGGCCTGATAGCCGCCCTCGGGCTCTTCACCGGCGTGCTGATCCACGAGCTCGGTCACGCAGTTGCCGCGCGCCTCTACGATGTCGAGGTGAAGGAGATTACGCTATGGTTCCTGGGCGGCGTCGCCCAATTCGAGGAACTCCCGCGCCAACGGGGGGCCGAAGCGCTCGTGGGAATCGCCGGTCCACTCACCAGCCTCCTCTTGGCCGCTCTCAGCTGGCTCATCTGGCAGTTCGTGCCGATGGGCTCGGGCGGGCTGTTCGTGTTCTCCTACCTCACCCTCACCAACGTGGCACTGGCGCTGTTCAACCTGCTCCCTGCCCTACCGCTCGACGGGGGCCGGATACTCCGTTCGCTGCTCGCCCTAGTGGTGCCCTATTTGCAAGCGACACGAATTGCTGCCGGCGTTAGCCGGGTAGTCGCTTTGCTGCTCGGTCTCTACGGCTTCCTCACCTTCCAGCTTCTCCTGGTCGTAGTGGCCTTCTTTGTCTACAACGCTGTCCGTGCCGAGACCCGCTACGCAGCCATGACCGCGGCGCTGGAAGGCAAGGCGGTGGCCGATCTGATGACGAATGATGTCATTAGCGTGACGGGTGATATGCCTATCGGGCAGTTCCTGCGCCTAGCCAACTTCCGCCGGCATGTCGGTTACCCGGTGGTGGATTCGGCCGACAGTTTGCTGGGCTTCGCTCGCCTGGATGATGCGCGCGAAGCCCAGCATGACGATACGGTGCAGACGATCGTAAGGCCTGCCGAGACGATCACGGCGGATGCCGAGGCGATGGACGCGGTGAAACTCCTGGGCTCGGGCGAGCTCGGCCGACTGATGGTGCTCGACCGCTACGGTCATCTGGTGGGCGTAGTCAGCAAGACCGACGTGGTGCGCGAGTTGCGCGGACGCGATGATGCGGCTTCGGCCTGAGTTCCCCCTCTCGGTCGGTCAGTCTGCCACGACAGCGGGTCTCATCTGGCATACTTGTGCGATGGAGTTATGCTCACAGCCGTAATTTTTCTGCTTATCCTCACTGTCTCGGTGACCGTCCACGAGCTGGCCCACTACCTCAACGCCCGCAGTGTGGGGGTGCCGGTCCGCGCCTTTAGCGTGGGAATGGGGCCGGTTGTGTGGAAGCGGCGCTGGGTGGGCACCGAGTGGCGCCTCTCCCTCCTCCCTATCGGGGGATACGTCGACCTGCCGGGCATGACGCCCAAGGTCGATGAGGAGGGCAATCTTCACCATCCCGATGAAGGGATGGCGACAAAGAACCTCCCTCAGAAGCTCTGGGTGCTGGTAGGCGGCGTCATCGCGAACTTCGCTCTGGGCACCCTGCTTATCGCGCTCGCAATCACCCTGGAGCCCTCCTACCGGGCGCTCACCTCGGGTGCGGTAGTCGAGTCGGGCGCCCGAATCGAAGGTGTCGTTGCCCGGTCTCCGGCCGAAGCGTTGGGCTTGCAGGCGGGCGACCGGATCGCGCAACTCAACGGCGTCGAGGATCCTAGCCGGGAACGAGTCGTGAATACGGTTCGCTCCGATGAGCATCTGGCCATCGTCGTCGAACGCGCCGGTGAACTGATCGCCTTCGAGCGGCCCTGGCCACCGGAAGGAGTCGAGAACGCGCCGCAACTGGGTATAACGTTGGGGGCGGTCACTGTGATGGACGCTGCAGTGGGCTTCCCGCAGGCTTTGTCGGAATCATTCGTTTTTAGCCTACGCGCCGTCCCACAAGCGATAGTTGCCTTCGTCCGGGGCTTCGGCTCGATCCTGACCGGCAGCTCGACCGACGAGGTGGCAGGACCGGTGGGCATGATTAGCGCAGTGAATCAGGCGACTCAGGTGGGCATCGCCCCAATTCTCATGCTCGCTGCGCTCATCAACCTGTCGCTGGCGGTTTTCAACCTGCTCCCCATCCCCGGACTGGATGGCGGCCGCATGCTGCTGGCCACTGTAGTGGCGCTACGACGGCGCCCCTTTAGACCCGGGCAAGAGGAAACTATCCACTTCATCGGCATCATGGCGGTGCTTGCGCTGATTCTCCTCATTACCTTCAATGAACTCGGCGGCATCATCCGCGGGTAGTGGCGCCGCCCCGCTGGGGAGCGCCACGGTAACTGTCGAGGTCACCTGCTCGGTCCTGATTCCGGCCTTCAACGAGGCGGATACGATCGCTCAAGTAGTGGGCGTAGCGCGTGAGGCCTCGCTGGGGCAGGTGGTTGTCGTCGATGACGGTTCACGTGACGGCACTGCCGCGACAGCCCGCCTCGCCGGAGCAGAGGTCATCGAGCTGAACCGGAACCAGGGCAAGGGCGGAGCGGTAGCCGCCGGTCTGGAAAATGTCCGCAGCGGGGTCATCGTGCTGGTAGACGCCGACTTGGTGGGTCTGTTACCCGCTCACCTCCGGGCACTGGCCGGGCCGGTCCTTGCCGGTGAGGCCGACATGACCCGGGGAGTGTTCGTGGGGGGCCGTTGGCGCACCACGGCGGCACAGCGCCTCACGCCGCAACTGAGCGGACAGAGAGCTGTTCGAAGGGAACTGCTCGAGGCGGTGCCGGAACTCGCCTCGACCCGCTTTGGCATCGAGGTCGCGATCACCGGCGCCGCCAAACGGCAAGGCTGGCGCTGCCTGGACGTGCGCCTCGAAGGCGTGTCTCAAGTAATGAAGGAGGAAAAGCGTGGGTTGCTGGCCGGCCTGGCCATGCGGCTGAGGATGTACCGCGACATCGTGGCGACGATGATTCGCAGATCGTGGTGACGTCCGACCCCAGTGAGGTCCTCCTAGAGCGCCTTAATGTAGGGCCGCTGATGGAGAATTATTACCTCATTGGCGCCGGCGGAGGCAATGAGGCGGTACTGGTTGATCCGGGCGGAACGGAATATATCCTGCAGTACGAACATCGCAATCATCAGAGGCGCCAGGGCGAGCACTCTTGGCAGCTGGACTCACTTCCCTGCGGACCCAATTCGCGACTCGATGGCGCGAGCGTGGGCCTCGAGTCCTTCGGCGCGCGCCATTCTAGCGGCGGCGGGCCCAACTTGGCCCAGAAGTTCTTCACCGACGCCTACGATCGGTATCAGCTTCTGAAAGTCCGAAACGTTGACGAACGACGAGAAGCGAGCGGTACCGCCGGTGGGCATCACATGACTCGGGCCGGCGAGATAGTCGCCCAGTGCCTCCATACTGTGGTGGCCCACGAAGATGCCGCCGGCGTTCCTCACCAGCGGCACCAGATCGTGAGGCTTGTCCACCAGCAGGCAGAGGTGCTCCGGCGCGAAGCGATTCGATACCTCGATCCCCTCGGCCAGTGTTTCGACCAGGACCCGCAGGCCACGCGTAGAGATCGACTCACGAGCAGTCGCGGCAGTAGGAAGGTCGGCGAGTGCCGCCTCCAAGGCGGCCGGCAGTGCCTCAGCCAGATCCCGACTGGTCGTGACCAGCACCGGCTGCGCCCCCATATGCTCCGCCTGGGCAAGGAGATCGGCCACCACATGGCCCAGGGAAGCACTCTCGTCGGCAAGCACCAGCGTCTCGGTTGGTCCAGGCAACGACTCGATGCCCACCACTCCGTAGACCGCTTGCTTGGCCAGCACCACCCAGCGATTTCCTGGCCCGACTACCTTGTCGACTCGGGGGATCGACTGAGTGCCGTACGCCAGTGCAGCTATCGCCTGCGCACCCCCGACGCGGTATACGTCAGTCACACCCACCTCGCGAGCGGCGACCAGGATCTCGGGCGCCACCTCACCGAATCTGTCCGGCGGCGTCGCCACCACGATCTCCTCGACGCCGGCCACCCTCGCCGGTATGGCCGTCATCAGGAGAGTGCTAAAGAGCGGCGCGGTGCCACCCGGCACATAACAGCCTACGAGCTCGAGCGGGCGCACCAACTGCCCCAACAGAGTGCCGTCCTGCTCCTCGATGAAGCCTTGCGCCGGCTGACTACGGTAATAGCTGGCGATTCGCCTCGCAGCAAGCCCTATTGCCTCCTGTAGATCGGACCCGACATTCTCGACCGCCTCATCGAACGCCCGGGCCGGCACGCGAAAGTCGCTTAGCCGCACCCCATCGAACCGCTCGCTGAACTCGCGCACCGCCTCATCACCGCGCTCGCGAACCGCGGTGAGTATCTCCCTCACCAGCTCGCCGGCGTTAGCGTCATCGCTGCCCGAGTAGCGCTCCTTAAAGACCGTAAATGCCTCGTGCTTGCCGTGGATTAGGCGCATGCCGGCAATGATAACCGCGAGTGGTTCAGTCGCTCCCGAATCCGCGCTCTCTAGCCCAAATCACGGCCTCGGCACGTGAATGAACGTCGAGCTTGCCGTAGATCCGCGCGACATAGTTTCGCACTGTGGCGTAAGAGAGGCCCAGGTCCTTGGCTATCTGGTTGTTCTTCATGCCCTTGGCGATCATCTCGATCACCTCGCGCTCGCGGTCGGTGAGATCGCTTGCCATTATCGAGGGGGAGCGGGTGGAGGAAACCTGCGTCATCTTCTCCAGAACCGATTGTGCGAACCAGGTGGCGTCATCGATTACTTCGCGAATCGCCTGCTTGAGGTGCTGCTCGGTTTGTCGGCGGGCCGAGATGTTACGTGCGATTCCGCACACTCCCATCGGCCTCCCTTCGCCATCTCGCAGCCTGGCTCCTGTGAACTCGTAAGGAACGAACTTGCCCGAGTCGACCAGCAGCCCAGCCTCAACGGTGGCCGCGCCGTCCTCTAGTACGTGCATGTACCACTGCTCCATCGCCTCGCGGTCATCCTGATGCACGAGTACCGTCAGACGCCGGTTCTCCACTTCGTCCTCATCCAAACCCGTCATGCTGCATAGTTCCCGGTTCCAGCGCACCAGTCTCCGATCGGTGTCGGCGACGAAGAACAGATCCTTGAGCGTATTGAGAGCCGCTTCCAACAGGTTGGTTTGGGCGACTAGTTCCTTCGTTCGCTCTTCCACCCGCTGTTCGAGCGTCTCGTTGAGCTCCCGCAACGCCTGTTCACTGCGCCGCAAGGCCGCCTCTGCGTCGCGCCGTGCACGGGAGGAGTCCGCTTCACGCAGAGCCCTGCGAACCGCCTGACTCAGCCGATACAGCTTGTCCTTATTGACGTAGTCGATGGCGCCGCTTTGCAGTAGCTGTACCGCTGCCTCTTCGCCGATCGCACCGGAGACGATTATGCAGGGGGTGTCGATCGCGAGCTCGTCGAGAAGTTCGAGGACTTCATGCGAGCTGAATCCAGGCAACGCGTGGTCGCTCAGGACGACGTCCCACTGGTTACCCTTGAGTGCCTCGAGAGTTGCGTCGCGAGTCTCGACGCGACAGGAATCTACCGTGAAGCCGTTTCGCTGAAGCTCGATCTGATTTAGCTCCGCGTCGTCGGTAGAGTCCTCCACCAACAAGACCCTGAGTTCGTCAGTCTCGTCCAAAACGCGCCTTTCTAAGCCTTGGACTGCCATGGGACCTCATTGAGGATCAGCCAATAGATGCCTAGTTGTCGGACCGCTTCAGTGAACTCAGTGAATGAAACAGGCTTCTGTACGTAAGAGTTGGCGCCGTTCATGTAGCTGTCCAAAACGTCGCGGTCCTGCTTCGAGGTGGTAAGCATGACAACGGGGAGCAGCCGAGTACGTTCACTATTACGCACCTGCTTGAGCACCTCGAGACCCGAGAGCTTGGGCAGGTTGATGTCGAGCAGGACCAGTTGCGGCTTCTGATCGGGGCTGCGTTCTGCATAGTCCCCACGGCAGAACAGGAAATCGAGGGCTTCGGCGCCGTCGCGTACGATAACTACCTCGTTCGCCAGATTATGCATCCGCAGAGCCCGCAACGTCAGATCGATGTCGTCCTGATTGTCCTCGACTAGGAGAATGAAGGTGGTGTCTCGCGTCAAGATGCTGCCTCTTTCCGGTCGCACAGGTTGGCGCCGTAGCGTTCAGCTGTCTGCGCGGCGTTGTTCACTGGCCGCATGTCGAGTTGTCTGCAATTACCCGCAAACATCACCCCTGCCGTGCAAATGCGAATTCCTGCCGGCAAGTCATTGTAACCGCAAGCTGCCGCGGCTCGGGCCGGTGAATCTTCGGCGGCAGAAGGTCCGTAGTGGTGGCCCGGCGAACGCATATCGGGACCGCCCTTCATAAGCGATCCCGATGCGTGCGGTACCGATCTGAACGGTCCCGATATGCCGGAGCGAAGAATGACTCAAGTCCCCCGGGCAACCTCCACGAGACTGCGGAAAGCGTCGGGCTCGCGCACTGCCAGATCCGCGAGTACCTTGCGGTCGAGTTCGACCCCAGACTGACGCAGACCGCTGATGAAGCGCGAGTAGCTCAACCCTTCCTTGCGGGCAGCGGCATTTATGCGCGCAATCCACAGGCGGCGGAAGACGGCCTTCTTGTCCCGGCGATCCCGATAAGCGTAATCGGCTGCGTTGAGCAACGTTTGCTGCGCGATTCGGAAGCTTTTGGAGCGCAGACCCCAAAATCCCTTGGCACGCTTGAGGATCTTCTTGTGCTTGGCACGCCGGACGGTCCCGGTTTTGGCTCTTGGCATGGCAGGCCCCTAATCGTACGGCAGCAGCGCTTTGATGCGCTCTGCGTCCGGCTTGGCTACTACCAGGTCGTTGCGGCCCTTGCGAATGCGCTTACCCGACTTCTTGAAGTTCAGGTGCCGCTTTCCGGAGCGCATCGCCGTGACCTTACCTCGCCCAGTGATTTTGACACGGGCTTTGGTGCCCTTATGGGTCTTCAATTTCGGCATCTAACTACTCCTCATGCTTCCTCTTGGCTTTACATTCCGGGCAATCGCCCACTATCAACAGAGTCTACGGCGTTTGAGGCGAAGTGACTGATCAGTCCCTGACGGGGCGAAGGGTCATGTTCATGTCCATACCGGCCAGGGTCGGCATCTGATCGACTGCCGCCATCTCCGCGACGTCGCGCGCGACGCGATCGAGAATTTCCTGACCCAACTCCGGGTGGGTGCGTTCACGCCCACGAAACATGATTACTACCCGAACCTTGTGCCCCCCTTTGAGGAAGCGGCGGATGTGGTTGACCTTGGTCCCGTAGTCGTGCTCCTCGATCTTCACGCGAAACTTGATGGCCTTCATTTCCTGCTGACGAGAGCGCTTTCGGGCTTCTTTCTCCTCCTGCTGCAGCTCGTAGCGGTACTTGCCGTAATCCATCAGTTTGGCGACCGGCGGTTGCGCGGCTTCACCAACCAAGACCAGATCCAATTCCTCCTCGCGGGCTCTGCGGGCGGCCTCGCGGGTATCGACGATCCCCTGTTGCTGACCGTCGGAACCGATGAGCCTCACCTGCCGGGCCCGGATCTGATCATTAATCTTCATCTCTCTCGCTATGGACTCCACCTCCAAGAATAGGCGCCCAATCGGGCGCAACAGCGCTCAAGTCTAGCAGATAAGGCATGGAGCATCAACGCGTTGGCGACGTGGGCTCCCGGCATCCCGGCGATAACCTCTATGCATGACTGTCACTGCCCCGAGTTCAATACTCGAGCTATTACGCGAATCTAGAACGGTGGCGGTCCTGGGCGCCAGCAACCGAACAGGACGCCCGGCCTACTACGTTCCCGACTATCTGGCGCGAGGCGGGTACCAGGTCTTCCCCGTAAATCCGCGACATCTCGGCGAGAGGCAGTGGGACAAGCCCTTCGTCTCCACCCTCGTCGAACTGGACGAATCGATAGACATCGTCGATGTCTTCCGCCGCGCCGAGGACATACCGGCGCATCTCGACGATATCCTGGCAATGCGGCCGCTTCCACGAGCGGTCTGGTTCCAGCTGGGCATCCGCAACAATGACGCAGCCGCCCGCCTTCAAGCGGCGGGGATCGAAGTAGTGCAGGACCGCTGCATCCTTATCGAACATCGTGCTCTCGATTGACCCATAAGGCGGCGCCCCTCACCCTGGGCTATAGCCCCTGCCCCAACGACTGCTTCCTGTTCTATGCGCTCGCTCATGGGCGTGTCGGGTTCGAGCCGGTCGAGGTTCATCTGGGTGACGTAGAGGAACTCAACCAACTTGCCCTGCGAGGCAGTCTGGACGTCACCAAGATCTCCTATCACGCCTACGGCCACGTTTCCGACCGCTACGTCATGTTGCCTTCTGGCGGGGCCCTGGGTCGTGGAGTCGGTCCTCTCATCGTCACTCGCCAACCGCTGGAAAGTCTTAGCGGGAGGAGTGTGGCGGTTCCCGGCGGCCTCACTACCGCGAACCTGCTGCTCAGGCTCTCTCAGCCCGACGACCTCAACTACCGGGAGCTCCGTTACGACCTGATCATGCCCGCGGTTGCGGCTGGCGAGGTCGACGCGGGGCTGATCATCCACGAGAGCCGCTTCACCTATGCCGCTCACGGGCTCGTGAAGTATCTCGATCTGGGCGAGTGGTGGGAGGCAACCACCGGCGACCTACTTCCCTTGGGAGGCGTGGCCGCACTTCGGACTCTGGGCCAAGCAAGGCTAAGCCGGCTCGTCGAAGCACTTCGCGCCAGTATGAATTACGCCTATGAACACCCGGAAGAAGTTGCGTCCTACGTTGCCGAGCACGCCCAGGAGCTGAGCCGTGAGGTACGTCAGCGACACATCGACCTCTATGTGAACAGCTATAGCCGCGATTTGGGGACGGAGGGAAGGAAGGCGGTGGCGGAGTTATTCGAGCGCGCCCGGCTGCGCGGCCTGTTACCGGAGTTGCCGCTACCACCGATCTTCGAGCCCCCTACAGCTCAATAGCGCCCGTAAGCAGCCCCGGCAAGTTACTGTTGCCTCCATGAGCAGGTTCAGTGTGGGCGAAGAGGTGCGCTACGACGACGACGTCTACGTCGTCTCGAGCGTTACCGCTGTGGAGCCCTTCCGCTACCGGCTGTTGGCAAGTCGAACCGGTGGTACTCGATTTGTTTTCGCTCAGGAGGGCCAGCTGAAGGAGATGGAGTCGTACCTCAGGCCACGGGATGACACACTCGACTACTGATGACCCGCTACTGATTGCCTGCCGCGTCCTTAGCCAACAACCTCGATACTGCGGTCACCATAGCGGCATCTATTCGCTCCCGGCCTCGCTTGCCGCTGCCAGCTCTTGCGCCAATGCCAGTCCCAAGTCGCGGCCCGCGGCAGCCGCCTGCTCGTAGTCGAGCGCTCCGGCGGCGCAAACGCCGGCTGCATATAACCCAGGCAAGCGGTCGACCTCGAATCCGCGCATCTCGTTCGCCGAGAGCACCTTGCACGAAACAGTGTACGGAAGCCCTTCGCCGTGCTCGCTCAGATAGAGGGTGAGCGAGTCGAACGAAACCTGCCGGCCCGCCAGATCCTCGAAGAGTTCGTCGTAGGTCATCTCCCCCAACCTGCCGGAATCCTCATGCAACTTCCCCTGCTCGAGCCGCGCCTCAAGGAAGGAGCCCGCGCAGAGGGCGGTGGCACGCGCCTGTCGTTCCACCCCTTCCCAAGTTCGCACGCCCCGCACCTGGCCCTGCTGGACGATGAGCCCGGTAACGTTCGACTGCAGCAGATGGATCCTGCTCTGGGACTCGAGCGCATACTTTGCTTTCCGGTGCAGCGGCCAGCGCTCGATCCTCTCCCCCTCCAGCACGGTTTGAGCGGTGAGTGTGGACATGAGCGTGCCGGCGGGAGCATCGAGCTGCGCGCGCTCATGCGCCAACATGTAGACGGTATCCAGGCTGGTGGTGACCAGCAGTACGTCGAGACCGGCGACGGCTGCCGCCAGCGCAGCCTCACTGCCGCTGATGCCGGCTCCCACCACGGCCAGGTCGTAGCGGTGACCGCGGCCGGGGTAGGTACGCACTCTTACTCCAGCGCCTCTCGGAAGCCCAGATACGGCTGGCGTCGTCCGGGAGCACGCAGCAGCAGATGACGTCCGTCGCGGGTGCGCTGATAGATGAGCACCCCTTTACCCCCTTCGAGGAGGTCGGTATCGCTGGGGCCGTCGACCATCACGCGAAGGTGAAGCGGGATATGGGCCCGAACCCGGCCCAGCTCGTAGCGACGCTTGCCGCCACTGCGGTAACCGAAGAATATGTCTGCCGGATCTCCGTCACGATATAGCACTGTGAGTGCTTGTGCTTCGCCGCTGCGGTAGAGAGCGGCAGCCTCCCAGGTCGCCACTAGCGCCTCATCCTCGCTTACGAACTCGACGGTGGGCGGGGTGGTATCGCCATAGAAGGCAGCCGGGAAGCGCTTGGGCTGTACGTAATAGCCCGCCGGGCCAACGCGCAGGCGGATCGCCTCGTTGTCGTACGACTTGCCCTTGATCACGCTCTTGAAGTGCGAGATGGCGAGACCGAAGCGCTTGTCGTGCTCGCTGGCGAACTCATCCCAGTCGGGGTCGACAAGCGCGACGTCGGTATTGATCTCGAATCCTTGCAGTCCCGTACTAATCATGCTGTCTTCTCTCCACTAAATATCGCGGACACGCCGTAGCTCTGCAGGCGAAAGCGAACGCCTGTGAAGCCCGCCTCGTTGAGGAGGCGGGCGAGCTGGGGGGGCCGGGGGAAGGCGAGAACCGATGTGGGCAGATACTCGTAAGCCTCTCGGCTTCCCGAAATCCAGCCGCCGATGCGCGGCAGAACGTTCAGGAAGTAGAAACGGAAGAGGGAGCCGAACATCCCTTCGGGCGGGGGCGGAAACTCCAGAATCACGAGCCGGCCGCCCGGGCGCAGCACCCGCCGCAGCTCTGCCAGGCCCGCCTCGAGGTCGCTCAGGTTCCGTAAGCCGTATGCGATGGTGGCTGCACCGAACGTGTCGTCGTCGAAGGGCAGGTCGAGCACATCACCCTGAACGAGTTCCACTTCGAGCGCCCGCCTGCGTGACTTGCGGCCGGCGAGCTCCAGCATCGGCTGCGAGAAATCGACTCCGACCACACGCGTTTGCGGTTCCATGCTCTTCATCGCGAGGGCTAACTCGCCGGTACCTGTGGCCGCATCGAGCACCGCACCAGTACCTCGTTCGAGGGCAACCAGCGGTTCAAGGGCAAGTCGCGCTGCCTCTCGTCGCCAGAAACGATCGAGGCCCAGTGAGAGAACAGAGTTCAGCAGATCGTAGCGGCCCGCGATTCTCGAGAACATCTCCCGTACGGCACCGCCACCGACCACTCCCGCACGACCGAACTCCCGGGTCACCTCATCGGCGGTTACGCCGTCCTCGCCAGGAGTTGGTGACGCTGGAGAAATTCGTCTAGCTTGGCGCGACTGAAATGCGAGAGGCTTGTCGCCTCCTCGTTGTAAACCAGGGTCGGCACGCTACGCCGGCCGTTATTGACCTGCATGACGTACTCAGCCGCCTGGGGATCGTTTTCGATGTCGATTTCCTGATAGGGGATATCGAACTTGGCCAGGTACTTCTTGGTGATCTGGCAGTCACCGCACCACCGGGTCGTGTAGACCTTGATCTGCATCATACCTCCGCAGCGCTACCCCGGTAAAAAAGCTACCACGTACTCTATTGCCGCCTGTCGTGCGAGTTTCACATCGGAACAGAGGCCGATTTCACAACGAATACCGGATCGGATTCGGATCGGACGTCGGGTTTGGAGGTTGCGCGCGCCGGCGCTGGGAGCGGCGCCTGAACGTTGTCCGGTGCGCGATTTGGAGCCGCCGCGTGAGTATACTGTCGGGTCGGGCCAATAGTGGCCCCCACTCAGTGAGGACTCCAATGAGCTATCGGAATATTGCCATCATCGCCCATGTCGATCACGGGAAGACCACTCTCGTGGACGGACTGCTACGGCAGTCCCACATCTTCCGCGACAATCAGGTGGTCGAAGAGCGTGTGATGGACTCGAACGCTATCGAGCGCGAGCGCGGGATCACCATCCTGGCCAAGAACACCGCCGTCGAGTGGAACGGGGTGAAGATCAACATCGTCGACACCCCGGGCCACGCCGACTTTGGTGGTGAGGTAGAACGCGCCCTGGGGATGGTGGACGGGGTGCTGTTGCTGGTTGACGCCGCCGAAGGACCCATGCCGCAGACGCGCTTCGTCCTCAAGAAGGCGCTCGCCCGAGGACTAAAGCCGATCGTGGTGGTGAACAAGATCGACCGTAAGGATGCCCGACCGGACGCTGTCGTGGACCTTACTTTCGACCTGATGGTCGAACTGGGAGCCAGCGATGACCAGCTCGACTTCCCGGTCCTCTACGCAATCGCCCGGGAGGGAAAGTCGTGGACCGACCTGGAGAGTCCAGCCGAGGACCTCGCTCCCCTGTTCGAGGCGATCCTGAAGTTCACACCGGAGCCGGCTGCCGATAAGGACGGGCCGTTTCAGTTGCAGGTGGCGAACCTCGACTACTCCGATTATCTGGGACGAATCGCTGTGGGCCGGGTACGCCGCGGCCGGGCGAAGACCGGTGACACGGTGGCGCGGGTAGCTGCCGACGGAAGTGTCGTAAGTGCCAGGCTAACGAAGGTGTACGGGCATCTGGGCCTGCAGCGAATCGAGATAGACGAGGCATTTGCCGGCGATATCGTCGCCATCTCCGGCTTGGACGACGTGCAGATTGGCGACACACTGGCCGACCCCAACCACGTCGACCCTCTCCCGGTGGTCGAGGTCGATCAGCCTACCGTCGCGGTGACCTTTAGTCCCAACACCAGCCCCTTTGCCGGCCGTGAGGGTCGCTACGTTACCAGTCGGCATATCGGTGAGCGGCTCAAGCGAGAACTGCTCACAAACGTGGCCCTGCGCGTCGAGGAGCTGGGAGGCGAACTGTACCGGGTTGCCGGTCGTGGCGAGTTGCACTTGGCGATCCTCATCGAGGAGATGCGGCGCGAAGGCTACGAATTCAGTGTGTCGCGTCCCGAGGTCATCCTCAGAGAAGTCGACGGTGTCAAACATGAGCCGTTCGAGCACGTTGTTGCCGACGTACCGGTCGAGGCAATGGGTTCGGTAATCGAGTCGTTGTCGAGCAGGCGTGGCTCTCTGTTGAACATGGAGCAGGGTGAAGATCGGGCGCGTCTGGAGTTCAGCATGCCCAGCCGGGCCCTGTTCGGCTACCGCACCGTGTTCCTCTCGATGACCCAGGGGGAGGGGCTTCTTTCGCACGTTTTCGACGGCTACGAACCGCTGGCGGGCGAGATCCGCACCCGTCAGGGCGGATCGCTGGTAGCCATGGAACCGGGCGAGGCGTTCGCCTATAGCATCTTCAAATTGCAGGACCGCGGCACCTTCTTCATCGATCCGACAACCGAGGTGTATGTGGGGATGATCGTTGGCGCACACGCCCGACATGGCGATCTGAACATCAATGTTTCGAAGAACAAGAAGCTCACGAACGTGCGTGCTTCGGGCAGCGACGAGAACATCAACCTGGTGCCGCCCAAGAAGCTCACGCTCGAAGAAGCGCTGGAGTACATCGCCGAGGACGAACTCGTCGAGGTGACTCCAAAGAACATCCGCTTGCGCAAGCGCGTTCTCGACCCGAGCATGCGGAAGCGGGAGAGCAAGGCTGTCGTCTAGGCGACCTCGGCGGCCTCGAGCTCGTTCAGCTGCAGCTCGATCTCGCCGAAGTCGTTCTCCTGAACCGCGGTGATTCGGCCATCGCGCACGAGCTCGAGCATCCCTGCGAAGTAGACAGTGAGCTGTGGCCAGTCGGGCCGTTCCACGACGTCGCAGAGCAGCGATCTGCCCCAACGGCGCAAGGACCCAAGCATCTGTGCCATCGCACCGCCCATGGTTAGCCGCTCGACGGTCAACTCGAAGTAACCGCTAGGGCGGTATCGGGCCGCGAGGCTTGCGAGATGATCGATGCCAGTGATGAGTTTGCGCACCGGGCGTGGGTAATCGGGACGCGGAGCCCGTGCCGGCAGCACGATCCTTCGTTGATCGCGGCGCTGCCGCAGAAAGTCGATTGCGTCCTCGAGCTCTTCCAGCATTGCGACTGCCTCGAGCGTTTCGTCCAGGATCTCTTCCTCTTCTTCATCGGCGATCTTTGGAGGCCGCGGCAGCAGCAGGCGAAGCTTGAGTTCTATTACCTGAGCTACGTTGGGAAGCGCGAGGCTGGCAAGCTCGAGATTCTCGGCTGCCAGAGAGTCGAAGTGTTCCAAATAGGAGTGCACCAGCGCGAGCAGATCGACGGCTGCAGGTGCGGTCGTACCTCGCCGCAGCGCGTGAGCGAGTTCACCGAGCGTGCCTTCGAACCCCTCCTGGCGAACGAGGAAGGCCCGTGGCTCGCCGTCACTCATCAAACAGGTCACCAGTCACAATTGCCACGGCAGGAGTCTAACACGCCGCTACTCCCGCACCTTGGGACCAGTCAATCGAGGAACGGATCGAAATCGTTACACAGGTGGCGGGTGTCGTTTACCCGCTCGATCAGCACTTCACCACCTCGGAACAGCAGTCTGGTGAGCGAGGTGTGGCGCAAGAAGAGCCGCTTTCGCCAACGCGGGTGCGTCACCCCCATTATGTGAGCGATGATCATCTGGATTGCGCCCGAGTGGGTGAGAGCAACTATGTGAGACGCTTCGGGAAGATCGTTCATCCATGACACTACCCGCGTCATCAGGTCCTGGTACGACTCGCCCTCGGGGATCCTGCGAGCGAATGGGTCCTGGTGCCACCAGTCCCACTCCTCGTGGCCCTCGTTTTCGACGGGAGACTTCCCCTGGAACACACCGAAATCGAGCTCCATCAACCGCTCGTCGGTTGTAATGTCGGCTTCGGGAAATGCGAGCCGGGCGGTATCGTAGGCCCGCTGGAGCGGACTCGAGTAGAGCAGATCGATCTCGCTCGATCCCACTCGTTTCGCCAATGCCCGCGCCTGTTCGATGCCTTCCTCGGAAAGGGGGCAATCCATGTGGCCTTGCAGCCGACCTGTCGCATTCCAGTCGGTAAGGGCGTGACGAATAAGGGTTAGTCGTCGCATGGACCGCTTGCGAGTCTACCAGGATGCCGGCGCGCCGGCGTTCGTATCGCTACGGTCATGCTAGCCTGCCGCCATGGACAATTTGACGAACAAGAACGCACTCGTGACCGGCGGCTCCAAGGGGATCGGTTTGGGAATCGCCGAAGCGATGGTGCGGGCCGGCATGAACGTGGCGATCACCGCCCGCAATCGTGATGAGGTGAAATCCGCTGCCAAGCAGCTGTCATCGACTGGTCCAGGCGAGGCGATGGGCATTCCTTGCGACGTCCGTGACCTGGAACAGCAGCGCTCGGTAGTGACTAAGCTCATCGAGTCGTTCGGAAGTCTCGACGTGGTGATCGCCAATGCCGGGGTAGGTGCTTTTGGCGCGATCGACGAACTGCCGGTGGAAGATTGGCATGCGGTCATCGATACCAACCTCACCGGCGTCTTCTACACGGTGAAGGCAACGGTCGACGAACTGAAGAAGAGCAGCGGTTACCTGATAACCATCGGTTCGCTTGCCGGCACAAACTTCTCCGCCGGCGGCGCGGCGTACAACGCCAGCAAGTTCGGGCTCACCGGCTTTAGTCAGGCGGTAATGCTGGACCTGCGCCGACTCGGAGTAAAAGTTTCCACGATCATGCCCGGCTCGGTATCGACCCACTTTAGGGCTAACACCCCCTCCCAGTCGGATGCCTGGAAGATCCAGCCGGAAGATATCGGCGAGATGGTGATCTACCTGCTCAATACTCCCGCACGCACGCTGCCGTCGAAGATCGAGGTGCGGCCCAGCCGACCACCCTCGGCCTGAAGCGGCCGGCAGATAGACTCGGGGAATGTACCGATTCCTCCGCCCGCTACTCTTCGCCGCCGACGCCGAGTTCGTACACAACCGGACGCTGTCGTTGCTTCAAGCGGCCAGCGGTAGCCGCGCGGCCTTGTCGGCGCTAGCGGCCAGATTTCAGCTGGACGACTCCCGTCTGGCGGTAGAGCGCTTCGGTTTGAGGTTTCCCAATCCGTTGGGCCTGGCGGCGGGCATGGACAAAGATGGCCGTGCGCTGGCCGCCTGGCAGGCGCTAGGCTTCGGCTTTTGCGAGGTGGGCAGCGTTACAGCGCAAGCGCAACCAGGCAACCCGCGACCGCGAGTCTTCCGTCTGCCCCAGGACGGCGCGATAATCAACAGAATGGGGTTCAACAACGAGGGCGCCTCCAACATAGCCGGGAGGGTGGCGGAGGCAAGGCGCAAGGGACGATTGCAAACCCCCGTCCTGATAAACGTAGGCAAGTCGCGAGCGGCGCCGCTCGACGCTGCTGCGGCAGACTACCGGGAGTCGCTGCAACTCGTGTGGCCGCAAGCGGACGCGATAGTAATCAACGTAAGCTCTCCCAACACTCCGGGGCTTCGCACGCTGCAAGACCCTGCGGCGCTGGCGAAGCTGTTGGCGGTATGCGACGAGCTGTACTCACAACGGCCGATGCCGCTCCTGCTCAAGCTCGCACCCGACCTTACCGACGAGCAGCTTGGGTCAATCGTCGAGCTGACGACGGAGCATCGGGTCGCCGGTCTGGTGGCCGTCAACACCACGCTCTCCCGCAACGGCCTGAAGGCCGGCGGAAGCCCGGAGGGTGGCCTCTCCGGCCGACCGCTGGCGACGCGGTCTGTTGAGGTCTTGAGACTGCTGGCTCGGCAAACGGAGCTTCCGATCGTTTCGGTTGGCGGGGTCTTCGACTCGCGTGGCCTGATCGAACGACTTCGCGCCGGCGCCTGCCTGGTCGAACTCTACACCGGCTTCGTCTACGGTGGGCCGGGCACGGTTCGCTCGATGCTAACTGGGCTGCTCGCGCATCTGGAGATTGAAGGGCTGGCTGACGTCGAGTCACTTATCGGCGTCGAACGCTGAGAGTGGATTAACCGCGCTTGTCGCTGCGGCAATTCAGCGGAGCGAGCGACGTTCGCGAGTTCGTCCCTTCGCCTTCAACCTCGTTTCACTCACGCCGGTGCGCACGTTCGCCACTCGAGCGAGGGTGAAGAGTAGGTCAGATAATCGGTTCAGATATGCACGAAGATCGGCGCCCACCTCGGCATGCTGCGCGAGGGCTGTGACCTCTCGCTCGGCGCGTCTGACGGAGGCCCTGGCCATGTGAAGTGCCGAACCACCGGCGTCGCCTCCGGGCAGGATGAACGACGCCAAAGCTTCCAGCTCGTTTGCGAAGTGATCGATGACGTTTTCCACCCAGGCGACGTCCTCAGCGGTGATGGGCAGCAGATGTTCTCGTTGGCGAGCGTTCGGAGGCGTGGCAAGGTCGGCTCCCACATCGAAGAGGGCGTTCTGCACCTCGACCAGGGCCCTGTCGAGGTCGGACTCGCGGAGAAATGAACGAGCCAGGCCGATGGCGCAGTTGGCCTCATCGACCGCGCCATAGGCCGCCACCCGCAGATCGTTCTTCATTACCCGTTCCCCGCCGTAGAGCCCGGTCGTACCCTCATCCCCGGTTCGCGTGTATATCTTCATACGGTAAGCATAGCCGAGCCGCGCTGCGCCGGCTGCGCCTGAGGAAGCACGGTTAGTATTGATTGACCGCTCTGCCCCCTTCCGACAGGGCCATCTTCACTGTCCGGCCGGAGCGACCCAATCACCGGAGGTCCAATGTACGTGCCCCCCTTCATGACCGAAACCGTAATTCTAGCCAATAGTTTGCTGCGCTGGATGATTGCGCTGGGCGTTGCCCTGGTGGTCCTCATCATCCTGCAGGCCGTGCGCAACACTCTGAGGCGCAGGCTGGCGTCATTCACGGAGCCGCGCGCGTTCCGGATGGATGACCTGCTTTTCGGCCTGATTGGGGCGACCCGCAATTGGGCGCTACTGGCGGCTGCCATCTTTGCGGCGTCCTTCGTCCTGGTACTGGACCCTGTGACCTCTGTGCGCTTGCGGCAGTTGCTTGGGCTCGTGTTGCTCATTCAGCTGGCAATTTGGGGGAACCGGGTGATCGGGTACTTCGCCGATCTCTACCGTAGAAATGAGAGTCTCGACGGCGGACGCCGCACCTCGCTGGCTGCGCTCACCTTCGTCGGCCGACTGGTGCTCTTCTCGCTGCTACTGCTCATGTTGCTCGACAACCTGGGCCTCGACGTCACCACGCTCATCGCCGGGCTGGGCGTCGGCTCGATCGCCGTGGCGCTGGCACTCCAGGGAATCCTGGGGGACCTGTTCGCTTCGCTGTCGATCGTCTTCGACAAGCCGTTCGAGATCGGCGACTTCATCATCGTCGACGACATGATGGGCAGCGTGGAGCACATCGGCTTGCGAACTACCAGGATTCGGAGTCTCGCCGGAGAGCAACTGGTATTCGCCAACACCGACCTGCTCGAGAGCCGCATACGAAACCTCAAGCGAATGGCGGAACGGCGGAAAGTTTTCACCCTTCAGGTCGAGTACGGTACTCCCAGGGAGCTGCTCGAGCGCATCCCCCTGCTCGTCCGCGAACTCATAGAAGCGACTCCCGAAACGCGTTTCGATCGGTCACACTTCAGCACCTTCGGCACATACTCACTCGATTTCGAAACGGTTTACTACGTTCTGACGTCCGATTACAACCGCTACATGGATATTCAGCAGGAGTTGAACCTGGCAATCTACGAAGAGTTCGGCCGGCTTGGGATCGAGTTCGCGTTTCCCACCGAGACGCTCGATGTGCGTTTGGGCGCGTCGGCCGGCGAACTCAGCGAGCTCGACGCGACGGTCAAGCGGAGTAGGGCCAGGGAGGCTTGAGGGACTGCACTTGATGAACCTCAGCCCCTGCGTGAAGCCGTGTCCACACTGCTTGTTGTGCCATACCTCTCCCGCACGTACTCCTCGACCATTGCGTTGAAGTCACCGGCGATGTTCTCTCCTTGCAGAGTAGTCACCAGCTTGCCGTCGCGGTACACCGGCGCCTTCGGGCTCTCTCCGGTTCCTGGCAGGGAAATACCGATGTCGGCGTGGCGTGACTCGCCGGGCCCATTGACGATGCAGCCCATTACCGCCACCCGCAACTCTTCGACGCCAGGGTAGCGCCTGCGCCACTGCGGCATCTGCTCCTTGAGATAGGCCTGGATGTCACGGGCCATCTCCTGGAAGAGTGTGGAGGTGGTGCGCCCACAACCAGGGCAGGCGGTCACGGTAGGTGAAAAGGAGCGAAGCTCGAGCGCCTGAAGTATCTCCTGGGCTATCTCCACTTCGCGTTCGCGCGGGGCTCCCGGATCGGGCGTGAGCGATACGCGGATGGTGTCGCCAATCCCTTCGGCCAGCAGTACCGACAGAGCGGTAGCGCTCGACACGGCCCCCTTGACCCCCATGCCGGCCTCGGTGAGGCCGAGGTGCAACGGGTAGTCGCAACGGGAGGCGAGCTCACGGTAGACCCGCCATAGTTCGGGAACGCGGCTAACCTTTGCCGAAAGCAGAATCCGGTTGTGCGGCAGCCCCCGAGACTCGGCCAGTTCGGCTGAAAGCAGCGCCGACTGGACCATCGCCTCCACCATCACCTCGCCGGCCTCGCGCGGGCGAGCCAATCCGGCGTTTTCATCCATAAGCTTCGTTAGCAGAGTGCTGTCGAGTGAACCCCAGTTCACGCCGATACGCACCGGTCGATCGAACTCCCGAGCGACGTCGATGATGGTGAGGAAGTTGTCGTCATGCCGGCGTCCCACACCCACATTGCCGGGATTGATTCGGTACTTGTCGAGCGCGGTCGCCATTTCGGGAAAGCGGGTAAGGAGCTGGTGGCCGTTGTAGTGGAAGTCGCCTACCAGCGGAACTTTGGAGCCCATATCGTCGAGCCTCGATCGAATCTCGGGTACGGCCTGCGCCGCCTCACTCGAATTGACCGTGATCCTCACGAGTTCGCTACCGGCAGAGGCGAGATCGGCGACCTGCTGTGCCGTCGCCAAGGCGTCGACGGTATCGGTATTGGTCATCGACTGAACCACTACCGGGTAGGCACTGCCGACCGGCACCCCACCGATTCGAACTGTCACCGTCTGCCGACGCTCGACCTCGTTCATCGGGCCCAGTCTATCCGCTCAACGTTGCCACGACGGAGGGCCGTACGACGCGTTCTCTCGACCTGCTCCGCGGAGGATCACCGGACCCCCATTGCCGCACACCCGGCAACTCGGATGAAGCCCTCCGTCGCCTGATACACGTTCAGGTAGTACGACCCGTCGGCAAGCTCCTCGAAGTCGAGGGTGAGCAGACTGGCGCTAAAGGCGCGGCTGCCCTCCACCGGATCGAGTGACACGACCAGCCGGCCCCCAGAGTTGCAGGTACCCTCGCGGATGGATGCCGGGTAGGTGACTTCGGGTAGAGCGTCGTCGAGGAAGACCGTGACGACCGTGATTCCTCTGCCATAATCGGAGAGCAGTACGCTTCCACTCACTCCTTGGGCATGGTTGGCATCGATAGCGAACCTTTCACGGCGAGGCTCCGCCAGCGCTTCTGCCAGCGGTTCTGCCGACGGTTCGACGAGCGGCTCCGCAGGAGGATCCTCAGGCTGGACCATCGGCTCGTGGGCCGGCTCTTCAATGGGCTCTTCAATGGGCTCTTCAATGGGCTCTTCAATGGGCTCTTCGACCGGTTCTTCAATGGGCTCTTCTGCCGGCTCTTCAATGGGCTCGTCCTCGGTTTGAATTACTGGTTCTTCTACCGGTTCTTCTACCGGGCTAGACCCCTCAACAGGCACCTCATCCCGGGCTCCGCCAAGCGGGGCTTCCGGTTGCGGAGCGCCAACCTGAGCGAAGCGGACCAGCAGTCGTGGAGCATTCGCAGGCTCACTGTCGAACGAATGCGCCGAACGCAAACTGTTGCTTCGCTCCCCCGACGCCGTGATGAGCAGGACGATAGAGCCTCCACTCTGCCAGGCTTCGCCGTTCACTACCTCCTGCAGGATGGTTGAAATATCTACGCTCGAATACTCCTCCCCGCCTTCCCAGGGCTGCGGGTTCCACTGCACCTCGGCAGTCGTCCTGGTGCGGCTGCTCAAATCAAAGTTTGCCTGCCCGTCGGCAGACTGGACGAAAGCGGCAGGGTCTCCGCTATCCTCAGCCGCAATCGTCAACCGCACAGGCTCACTTCGATCGGCATCGGCGGTGAACACGATGACAGCCTCGGTGATCTCGGTTCCTCGCGGAATCTCCAGGTCGGTGAAGCGAAGGCCTACTATCTGTGCCGCATGCTCGGCGTCGTAGACAAGCTCCAGGTCGCTGCTTCCTGTGTAACTGAAGCCTCCTGGCCAGCGCTGTTCGTCGGCCGCCGAGGCCGAGAGGAACTCCTCGCTGTCGTCCTCACTCGACGAGATTGCCCGCTCCAGATCCCAGGCTTGGTCCTGCGCAACGGCTTCGACGCCAACGACGAGGACAATGGACAGGACTGTAAGCAATCTGGGCAGGAGTTTAGCGGAACGTCGAATCACAAAGTATTCCTCCTGTTTCAGTCTGGCCGGCAGAGGCGTTCCCGTTGAAGGATCGTCATCCCCAAACGAATGGACACTCGATTAAAGTCAGTATAGTTTGACCTTCTTGGGCGCCAGGGTTCAGGACGCACCGCTATCTCGGGTCATCATCCACACCGGCAAGGCGCTCTAGCACCTGCGGCAGAAGGAGTGACGTGGTCGAAAGCGCCTCTCCGCCATATACCGTCCGCTCCCCCGACCAGGTGCCAAAGTATCCGCCTGCCTCCTCGAGCAGGACTGGGAACGGCCCGCAATCCCACGGATTCATTACCGGATCGAGCATCAGCTCCAGCCTGCCGGTCGCTACCAGGGCGTGGCCGTAGGCGTCGGACCAGCCGGCCTGGTAGGAGGTTTCGGCCTGCATCCGTTGCCACGCCTGCTCACGCCCGTGCCTGGCGAAGGCGGACGCACCGGTGAAGGCGACGACCGATTCGGCCAACGACGCGGTGGACCGTACGAAGCAACGCCGACCGTCCCAGTAGCAGCCCATTCCGCGCGCCGCCCAAACCGTCTCCCGCAACGCCGGGAAGTGAACTACCCCCACTTCGATTCGCCCTTCGACCTCCAGAGCCAACAGGACCGCATAGAGCGGGACGCCGCGCAGGAAAGCCCGGGTGCCGTCGATCGGATCTATCAGCCAGCGATGAGTAGCACCCTGGTCATCAGATGCCCCGAACTCCTCGCCCAGAACCGCGTGACGGGGATAATTCGCCTCGATACGTTCGCGGATGCGCTGTTCGGCCTCTCTGTCGGCGACCGTCACGGGCGATTCGTCTTCCTTCAGCTCCGGCGTGAGGTCGTTCTGAAAGTAGCCGAGGGTGAGTCGCCCCGCCTCCTGTGCGGTAGCGATAGCGAAATCTAAGTGGTCGCGCGCTTTTAGCATTTCTCTTCCTCCGGTTCGGCAGGCCAGTCTAGCCGTGCCAAGGGCCGTTGGGGAAGGGACGTTTTGAGCCGACGCGTGTAGTGATAGGATGGCGCCCTTATGTTGTTCACGCGAGAGAGGCTCGAGCAAAACGAGCGGAAGACCTACGCAGCGTACGCCTGCTTCTCTGACAGCTCACGAGGGCGGGTTCATAGCGAGGAGGAGAGCCGCTACCGTACCTCCTTCCAGAAAGACCGCGACCGGGTCATCCATACCAGTGCATTCCGTCGACTCGAGTACAAGACGCAGGTCTTCGTCAATTACGAGGGTGATTACTACCGCACTCGGCTCACCCACACCCTCGAGGTGGCTCAGGTCGCGAAGGCGCTCGCACGGGCACTTGGACTCAATGAGGATCTAGCCGAAACGATTGCCCTGGCCCACGACCTGGGGCACCCGCCCTTCGGCCACGCCGGCGAGAGCAGTCTCGACAGGCTCGCGAAGGAGGTCGGCGGGTTCGACCATAACAAGCAGAGCCTGAGGATCGTGACCGAGCTCGAGCAGCGTTACCCCGACTTCCAGGGGCTCAACCTCACCTGGGAAACGCTCGAGGGGATCATGAAGCACGAGTCGCAGTACGACCTGCCCGATAGCGATTGGGAACCCGACAAGCAGCCGAGCCTCGAGGCTCAGGTGGTGAACATCGCCGACGAGCTCGCCTACAACGCGCACGACCTGGATGACGGGTTGCGTTCGGGACATCTGACTTCGGTCCAGATCGCTCAGATTCCGGTAATCGGCCGCCTGCTGGAGAGCCTGCGGCTGGATGAAACCTCGTTCGGCCGCTTCGACCGCTATACGCTCATTCGTGAGCTGCTGGGGCTGATGATCGAGGACGCCGTAACTCACACCGATGAACAGGTGACCGAACTCGGCGTGGAAAATCTAGAAGACGTTCGGAACACTCCCGGGAAGTTGGTAGCCAACAGTCCGGAGCTACGGCGCGAGCTGGCGGAGTTGAAACAGTTTCTCTATACCAACTTCTACTTCCACTTTCGTCTAATCCGCATGACTCGCAAGGCGGACCACATCCTGGAGCGGGTCTTCGCGGCCTATGTCGAAACGCCCGACATGCTGCCGAGCGATATTCGCAAGAGCGTCGACGAACGCGGGCTGGTGCGCGCGGTAACCGACTATCTGGCCGGGATGACCGACCGCTATGCGGGCGAGGAGTACAGGCGCTTGTTCGACCCGCACTCCCTTACCTAGAGGCCCTAGTGAGCTGGCCTGGTATGCATGCAGGCCTAGAGAGCTGGGCGGGCTGCCCCTAGCAGTCGGTTGCTATCGGCATCACGCAGCCAGGCCGTGTCGATTCCGCCGCGCAGGATCCGCACCATCACCCAGGGACTGGTGAGAGCCTGGGTAGTGAATGCGTCGGCGCTCGGCTGGCTCATTCGCACGTCGACAATCAGCTCGCCCTGCTCGAGCGACACCCGCTCCACCTCCAGGCCGTAACCGCCGGTGGGTTTTGTCCCCAGGAACAGCGCAACTACCGTTTCACGCTCGAAGGCGACCTCGGGAACCGGCGGCACCTGCAACTGTGAGCCGTACGCACGGTTCCACAAGTTGAGAAGAGCTGAGCTGTCCTCGACCAAAAGGAAGCTCTGCTCTTCGAAACCAACAGCCTGAGCACCCTGTCCCATGACCTCCCATACGAGTTCTTGTCGTGAGGGCCGAGCCGCAGCAGGCGCCGTCGCGAAGTCGCGCTGCAGGAAGAGTCCGGTACGCAGATACTCCGATACGCCATCGGCCTCTCGGCGAACCGCCGGCACGTCATCCAAGATCGTTACGGCCACCTGTCCGCCCTGCTCCAGATAGCGAGTAAGAGCGTCGGCTTCGGCACGGGTGAGCTCACCCAGGCCTCTTAGCCCGCCGATTCGAGGGCGAGGTACTACCCGGGTGTCCACGCCTGCTCGCCCATCGCCCAGAAGGGTGAACCACATTCGCCCGTCGTAGTACACGATGGGACCGGTGTCCTCGTTCACTTCCACACGCAAGTCGCTACTACGCGCTAGCGACCGCACCTCGCTGGGCTCAGCATCCAGCGGCGCAAGGCGCTCCCGGAGGTAAGGACTCTCGTTGATCGCCAACGCCTCACCGATCACCAAGGGGTCCGATTCGTTGCCGGCGGCCCTCTCCAACACGACCTCCTCGTCCCCAAGCATGAGAGTAGTGGGTGACCCGTAGAGGTAGCTCAAGCGCTGGTTCTCGGAACCATAGAGCACGATTTCATGCAGCCGGGGTTGCCCCTCGGGAACGCATGCAGCCATCAACAGCAAGGGAAGGAGCGCCAGCAGGACGCGCATCGGGACCTCCTAAGTCGCGTCATGCTACCACCGGTCTCGGTGGCCACCATGAGGCATTCTCGCTGCCGCACAAAACCGGCAGGCTGATAGACTTCCACCGTGTCCGCCGCTCCTGACAGAGTACTCATTACCTCGGCTTCGATCGGCGGAGGTCATGTCGCGGCAGGAATGGCGCTCGAGGCGGCGTTCAGCGAGCTTGGCGTCGAGACGCTCCACGTGGACTTGCTCGACTACACGACTGTTCCGTTCCGCCGGCTGTACCGCCAGGCCTACTTCGATCTGGTACGAACCGCGCCCGATCTGGTGGATTGGCTGGGAAAGCGACTCGACCGCGGACCACAGCGCACCAGGGTGCGGCACTTGCGGCTTCGTTCGCGCCTCACGCGGCTGATCTCCTATCACTTGCCGCGCACCATAGGCTCCTACCGGCCCGATCTTCTGGTGCATACCCACTTCCTTCCGGCGGAGATTCTGAGCACGCTGGGCCACCGGCTGGTGGCGCCCCAGGCGGTGGTTGTCACCGACTTCGCGGCTCACCGGCTGTGGCTGCAATCGGAAGTAAGCCGCT
Source organism: Trueperaceae bacterium (assembly GCA_040905665.1). Taxonomy (GTDB): domain Bacteria; phylum Deinococcota; class Deinococci; order Deinococcales; family Trueperaceae; genus DASVCN01. The sequence goes on along the minus strand of JBBDRD010000042.1, from coordinate 28,384 downwards.
ACTTCGTTGCTGCCGACGAGGTAAAGGCGCATTTGGCCTCCTTGGGAATTGCGCCGGCGCACGTGCGAGTCACTGGCATACCGATCGACAGCCGCTTCGCATCACTCGATGGGAAAGAGGAGGCCAGGGCTAAGCTAGGCCTCGCGGTCGACCGCGACCTGATTCTAGTGATGGCGGGCGGGATGAGCCAGCAGATCCTCGGCTCGATGCTCGAGCGCTTGCGCGGCCTGCGCTGGCACCTGCATGCTGTAGTAGTGTGCGGCCGCACTCCCGAGTTGCAGCAGCGGGCCCGCCAAGCCGTCGCCGACCCCAGCGGTCTAGTCACCTTCGATGTACTCGGTTATACCGACGAGGTTCCGCGACTCATGGCCGCGGCCGATCTCGTCATCGGCAAGCCTGGGGGCCTCACCACCAGCGAAGCCCTGGCCGCCGGACTACCATTCTCGGTGGTCGACCCGTACCCTCTGCAGGAGGAAGCCAACGCCAATTTCCTGCTCGAGCATGGGGCGGGAATGCGGATCGATCCGCTTAGCACCCTCGAATTCAAACTGGCACGGTTCTTTGGCGATCCCGCTCGTAGGCAGGCTATGAGCGAAGCGGCGAGGCGGCTCGGACGGCCGGAAGCAGCCGGGCGAATAGCTCGAGACCTCCTCGATGATCCGCCTTTGACCTTGCGGAGAGCGTGATGAAGAGGATCCTGATCTCGCTCGCGCTTCTCGTTCTACTCGTGAGTGGCGCCTTAGGCCAGAGTACTCTCCGCGAACTGGGCGCCTTCGACGTGATCGTGGTGGGTTCGGAACCCGAGGCGATTGCGGCGGCCGTCGCCGCTGCGGAGTCCGGTTCTACCACGATGCTCATCAGCGAGGACGAGAAACTCGGTGGCCTCTTCGTATTGGGACAACTCAACGTGCTCGACCTGCGCACCCAGCCGGTCAATCTCCAGCAGGGGCTCTTCACGCGCTGGTGGCGGATGGTGGGTGGCGGTCACTCATTCGATGTCGTTAGGGCCGAGGCCGCCTTTGCAACATTGTTGGACGAGGCGGGGGTAACGGTTCGGCTGGGCAGCGAGCCGATCTCGCCAGTCGTCGAGGCGGGTCGCGTCATAGGTGTCAGCTCGGGAGCGATCGCCTACCCCGCCACGCAGGTTATCGACGGAACTGCCGACATGGACTTGGCGGCGGCGGCCGGAGCCGGCTTCACCGTGGGATTCGCCTCTCTCGGATTGGAACAGCGGATGGTGGATACCCTCGTCTTTCGCATCGATGGCGTGGATTGGCGAAGGCTGCGCCAAGGCGTCGTCGAACGAGGCCGCTCGTATGCGTCGATCGACGATCGGGTGGCTTGGGGGCACTTCGGCGGGTATCCCGCGGCCTATCAGCCGGTGGCCGAGGGTCTACGGCTACGGGGTCTCAACCTGGGTCTGCAGGACGACGGAAGCGTCCTCGTGAACGCTTTGCTCATCCATGGAATCGATCCGTTCGATTCCGGGAGCGTCGCGGCCGGCCGCGCCCGAGCCGAGCAGGAGGCTCCACGTGTGGTCGCATATCTGGCCCGCGAATTGCCGGGCTTCTCCAACGCACGCTATGCAGGCGCCGCGCCAGAACTCTACATTCGAGAAAGCCGGCATCTCGAAGCGTTGTGTACTCTTACCGTCGACGATGTGCTCGATCATCGGGTAACCGAACTCGCCATCGCAGCCGGCGGCTACCCGCTCGACGTTCAGGTGCTCAGCCCGTTCGACTCCGGTTATGTGTTCGGTGCGCCGGAGATCTACGGTGTGCGCCTCTGTGTGGCTGTTCCGCCGGAGCCCGGCGGGCTCTGGGTAGTTGGCAAGTCGGCCGGGTATGACCCGATCGCCGCCTCAAGCGCCCGGGTTGTGCCCTTTGGAATGAACGTGGCCGAGGCGGTGGGACTGGCGGCTTCCATGGCTGCGGCGAGGGGAATGTCGCCTGCCGTACTCGCCTCCGATCCTAGTGCGGTGCGCGAGGTGAGGGCGCAACTACGGGAGCGTGGCGCCTACCTACCAGCGGTTGCCGAGAGGGACCCGGCGGGACCCGCTGACCACCCGCACTACCGCGCCTACCGGCTCATGATCAGCCGCGGCCTGGCGGTCGGTGGCTATGCCAACGATCCGCGTCTCGACACGCCGGTGAGTACACTCAGCTACCTTTACCTGCTGAGCAACGTTCTCGCCCGGTTCTTCGGAGAAAACGAAGGGGGACGGCGGCTCGTTGATCAGGTCGGCTCGCCCGAGGGGCCACTTACCAGTGGAACCGCTATCGAGCTGACGCGCTTGGCCGAGTGTGAACTGCGCACCTGCCCCGCGGCTGAGGCATCTCCCATCGCGCGGGGAATTGTTATAGCCGATGAATCGCAACTGACGCGGGGAGAGGCCTATTCAATGGCGGCGGAGCTGCTGCTAACAGGCGAACACGCGATCAAACCCAAACCATTCAAACCCGAACCGTTCGAACCCGAGCTGATCGAACCCGAAGCCAATCGCTAACCCGGCGCGGGCACGACCAGCGTGTCTATGAACTGTCGCGCGGTTCGCCCCGAATAGCCGTTGCCCCAATCGGCAAATCTGATTGCCGAGGAATCGAGCTCGCCGCCGGCAATATTCAGGTTCCGCTGTCGCGCCAACTCCCTAACCATGATCAGATAGTGTCGCTGGTTGGCGCTGGGGAAAGTGATGGCGAGGCCAAAGCGATCGGCCAGCGCCAAGCGCTCGTTGGTCGTGTCCCAGGCGTGTACGTCGTCATCCTCGGGCATTGGCCTGTCGGAGAAGCCCTCGCGTACCAGATGTCGGCGGTTACTGGTGGCGATGAGTAGCACGTTCTCGGGCCGCTCGGCCACGCTTCCTTCGAGCAAGGTCTTTAGTGGGTGGTACGCCGCGTCGCCACTCTCGAAGGAGAGGTCGTCGACAAAGACTAAGTAGCGATGCGGCGCTCCTCGCAGACGCTCACTCAGCTCGGGGAGCTCAGCCAATGACTCGAGAGGCACCTCTACGAGCCGCAGTCCTCGACCGGCGTAACGGTTTAGCAGCGCACGCACGGCCGTCGATTTACCGCTGCCTCGAGGGCCATACAGCAGGGTGTGAAGGGCGGGGGCGCCGGCCAGGAATCGCTCGACGTTCTGGGTGAGCCGCTCGAGCTGCCGTTCGAGCCCCACGAGCTCCTCGAGCCGGTCGCGCGCCGCCGTTTCGACGCCGTTGAGCCCGCCGGAGCGCCAATGAAAGGCGCTATAGCGCGCTAGCAGTCCAGTGCCGCAAGCGCGGTAGCGGGCCCGGAGGGCGTCGAGTAGCGGCTCCGGCTCTTCGCTCAGGAGGCGCCGGCCCCACGCCTCCAGCTCGCTCGTCCGCTCGCTCCGATGCGCCAAGGCGGTGAGCGGCGCCAGTGCCGTGCCGGTGGTGGCCGCCGAGCGACCCTGCCAATCGCTGTCGACTCTCGAGCGTATGGACGCGAGATCCAACAGCGCAGCTCTGCACAAGCCGGCTGGCAATTCACCCGCCCCACGGGCGAGCACCTCTTCCCCCTCGCACAAGGCGGCGGCCGCCGCTTGGGGCAAGGAATCGTATCCTTCATCGATCAACGCAGAAACGAGATTCGAGTAGCTCCTGGAGACACTCCCGCCCTCTTCAAGCGCTAGCTCGAGCTCGCCCAACGCCCTCCACCATCGCTGAGACTCCAGTCGTCGGAATATATAGCAGGCGCTCATGCCTCGTTCCTCTCTAAACTATCCATCTTCTGCTCCGACCAGACATCCAATGCCCGATTCATTGCCGCCTCACCTGCGGCAATTGCCTCGGGCGAGCGGTGGAAATCCCACCAGCTCAGGGGAGGATCGGCCCTCACCAGGAGAGCTCCGGCCGGCACGGTCTGCTCGCACGCGTAGGAGCCCAAGGCGCACGAGATGCCTCTAACCAGACTCCGCAGCGCAGTGGTGGGACTGAGCCCGGCGCTCGCTCCCGCCCAAGCTGCGCTCAGCTTCGAGGCCCCCAGTCTACGCAGCAGGCGTACCAGAGTCGAACTCTTCGGATCCAGTCCGGCGTGTACACCGATCATCCGACCCGGACGCAGCGTCCTCAACGCCTGAAACGGCACCGCCTCGACGAAGCCTCCGTCGATGAGTACCCGGTTATCGATTGTGACCGGAGCCAGCAGCACGGGGAGCGCCGAGGACGCGACTACCGCTCGCGCCAACGAGCCACTTCGCACCACCACCGGAGTGCCGTCCGCAACATCGGTGCAGGCCACCGCCAGCGGCATCATGCAATCGGCGAAGGTGGCGCCAAAAAACACCTTCCGGTCCAGCCATCGCTCCAAGCGTCGTCCATGAACGAAGCTGGCGCGGTGGAGTCCGAAGTCGAGCGCCGTCGACCACAACTCCAGGATGTTCTGGCGCCGAACCAACTGTTCGAGTTCGACGGCAGGTATACCCAATGCATAGAGCGCCGCAATGATGGCGCCGGAGGAGGTACCGGCGATCAGGTCCGGTGCAAGGCCGCGCGACTCCAGCACTTTTAGGGCGCCGATGTGAGCCAGACCACGAGCGGTTCCGCCGCCCAGCGCCAGGCCCAGCGGGGATACAGCGGTTCGTTCTGCCGCCATGAGCCATGCTACCGCGGGAAGTGCCGAACGGCGTCAAAAACCCGCTACTCGGAGTGCCTGGGGTTGAAACGGTGAGTGGTAGCATGACCGTGATGACGGCCCTCTACCAACGCGCAAGACCGGCGACGTTCGCCGAGGTGGTGGGCCAGGAGCACGTCAAGGACGTCCTCCTGGCTGCGCTCCAGCGTGGGCGGCCCAGCCACGCGTACCTCTTCTCGGGTCCGCGCGGCGTCGGCAAGACCACCACCGCGAGACTGCTGGCGATGGCCCTCAACTGCGAAGCGGATGTTGGAGTTGGGCGGCCCTGCGGCAAATGCGATGGCTGCCGGATGGTGCGCGAGGGGCATCACCCCGATGTTATCGAGCTCGACGCGGCCTCCAACAACTCTGTGGACGATGTCCGCGATCTGCGTGAAAAGACGAACCTCGTTTCCATGCGCGGAGGCACGCGCGTGTGGATTCTCGATGAGGCTCACATGCTCAGCAAGGCCGCAGCCAACGCCCTCCTCAAGACTCTCGAAGAACCGCCGCCGGGACTGGTCTTCGTGCTGGCCACGACCGAGCCCGAGAAGCTCCCGTCGACTGTACTGTCGCGTTGTCAGCACTTCCGCTTCCGGCGCCATACCGAAGCCGAGATCCTCGGCAAACTGGAGCGCTTGTGCCGAGAGGCGACGGTAGGAGGTGCGGCCGACAGCCCGGCAGGAAATGGGATCGAGGCGGAGCCAGAGGCACTGGCACTGCTGGCGCGCGCCGCCGACGGAGCGATGCGGGACGCCGAATCGCTCCTGGAACGGTTGCTCACCCCTGGGACGAAAATTACTCTCGCCGCCACCGAGGATGCGCTCGGACTTCCCCCGGTACACCGGATGCAGCTGCTTGCCACCGCCTTGGCGAGTAACGACCTGGCGACGGTGCTAACTGAGGCCGAAGCGCTCTACCGTGACGGATTTGCTCCCCGCAGTCTGGCCGATAACCTCGGGACAGTTCTTCGAGACGCCCTGCGGAATGAGGTCATCGGCAATAGCGCCACGGTCGTCGGCTCCACGGTCGTCGGCTCCACGGTCGTCGGCGCCACGGTCGTCGGCTCCAACGGCGCCGACGGCGCTCCGGCAGCCCATGAGGCCGACCGCCCGGGTTTCCGGTTACCCGTGGAGCGCGCCGCACTGCTGCGGCTCATTCACGCTCTGGACGACGAGCAGGATAGGTTCATCCGACGCGACGACCTCTATAGCCTGGAGGTGGCCCTCCTCAAAGGGCTAAACGCCCTCACCGGGAACGTTCCCGCCGCCACCGGTCAGCCGTCGGCAGCGGAAGAAAAGGGACGGCCGTTTGACAATACGTCCGATAAGCTGCCCTCCTTCGACCCCACCGGCAGGGGCCCAGTGCCGGCCCGGAAGAAAACCGGCGCGAAGGCTAAGGGTGAGGGTGAGGGTGAGGGCGCGAAGGTCGAGGCCGCGGGGACCGGTTCATCGAACCACCGCGCTCAGCCGTCCGCCGAAGCGAGCGCCGTTAGCGTCTCTCAAGGGAAGAAGTTTGATTGGCACGCGGTTCGAAGCGCAGCCGGGCCGCAGCTCAAGGCGTTTCTCGCGCCGGCGCAGGAGAGTATCGAGGGCCATGATGTCGTCATCCGCTACAGCGACACACACAAGTTCCACTACAGCGAGATCAGGAAACGCCAGAACGAGCTGGAGCGGCTGATCGAGGAGATAGCCGGGTCGGGCTACCGGCTGCATATCGAAGGACCCGGAGAGCCCGCCGCAAAAAAGTCCTGACGGGACGCGCTTCCCCAGGCGTCCCGCAAGACACCCACGAGATCGTGGAGCCACCCATGGAAGCGTCTCCCTCGGTGACGCCTCCCTCACCGACGCCAATGCAGGGTTCGGAGCAGGGACCGGAGCAGGGAAGTGAGGATTCGGCTGCCGAACCAAGTGATGACGACGCCTTTCCACAACGGGGCGAACAGTACGTCGAAGAGGAGCTGCCCCCCGACTTCTGGGAGCAGGCTCACGTGCCGCAGGGTCGGTCGGAAGACCAAAAGCGCCGAGCCGGCGCCAATCCCAATACCACCACTAGGGACGACGCAGCTAGGGACGACGCCGCTAAGGACGACCCGACCAACCGTCCCGCCAATGCTCCCTCCGCTGATCCCACCGCCGATTCTCAGGCACTCGCCGACCCTTCCTTCGATACCTTGCAGAGACTCTTTCCCGGACGGGTTATCGATATCGAAGCGCCTCCCACGGCCGAAGCCGATGATGGGGACGGGAACGCCGGCGAATGAATACTGGCAGCCGCCCAACGAGAAGGTCGACGCGTGCGCGGTAGAGTGGCGCCACGATGAACATTCAGAAGCTGATGAAAGAAGCACAGAAAGCCCAGCAAAAGATGCAGGAAGCGCAGGAGCGACTTGCTTCCATGAGTGTCGAAGGCAGCGCCGGCGGCGGCATGGTGACCGCGGCGGCTAACGGCGAAGGCACCGTGACCGCCGTGAAGATCGACCCCGGCGTGGTAGATCCGCAGGACGTCGACATGCTCGAGGACCTGGTGACGGCCGCGGTGGCCGATGCGCAGCGAAAGGCCAAGGAGCTCCAGGAGAGCGAAATGGGCCAGGCGATGGGCGGCATGGGAGGCATGGGAGGTCTAGGGGGTATGTTCTGAAGTACCCGCCGACCCTGATCAACCTGATCCGTGAGCTCGGCAGATTACCCGGTATAGGCCCAAAAAGCGCTCAGAGGCTGGCCTTCCACCTCTTCAATAAACCTGAGGACGAGGTTCTGGCACTTGCCAAGGCAATCGCCGACGCGAAGCAGACCTTGGAGCGGTGCCCGGAGTGCTTCAACGTCATGACCCGGGGCGAGGAGCGCTGCTCGGTTTGTGAAGATCGGGCAAGGGACCGCTCGCTGCTGTGCGTCGTGGAACAACCCGCCGACCTGCTGGCGATCGAGCGTAGCGGCGAGTACAGCGGGCTCTATCACGTTCTGCATGGCGCTCTCTCCCCCATGAACGGCGTTGGTCCCGATCAGCTGACCATCTCTACCCTGTTCGAGCGGCTGGCGGAGGGTCCCGAAGTGATACTCGCCACTTCCACCACGGTCGAGGGCGAGGCAACCGCCATGTATTTGGCGCGAGCACTGTCCGACCGCAACCTCGGCGTTTCCCGCATTGCATATGGCTTACCGATGGGCGGAGACCTCGAGTATGCCGACGAAGTAACTCTGGGACGGGCTATCAGCCACCGTCGCAGGCTCTGAACCTCAACCCGCTTGCCGCCCCAGCGGCTCGTTCCCACGCGCCTCGGACCAGTCGCCGCTTCGCGCATGCATGCGCGACTGGCCCTCGAGATCGACCGCGTGATCTTGACAGACGAACAGCGGTACTTATAATGGCGGGCGATTTCCGAGGGGAATACCATTGAGTAAGGCAACAGCGAAAAAGCTCGTAATAGTGGAGTCGCCGACGAAAGCGCGCACCATCAGACGCTTTCTACCCAGCGAGTATCAGGTAGAAGCGAGCATGGGGCATGTGCGCGACCTGCCGGCGAACGCTGCCGAGATACCGGAAGAGTTCAAGGGCAAGCCTTGGGCCCGCCTTGGCGTGAGCGTCGAAGACGGATTCGAACCTCTCTATATCGTGTCGCCACGCAAGAAGCAGGTGGTAACGCAGCTTCGCAAAGCGCTCAAGGACGCCGGCGAACTCTACATAGCGACTGATGAGGATCGCGAGGGGGAATCGATCGGCTGGCATTTGGTTCAGCTGCTCGAACCCAAGGTTCCCGTGCGCCGGATGGTCTTCCACGAGATCACGGCCGACGCGATCCTGAATGCCCTCGAGCAGACGCGCGCCATAGACCAGCACCTGGTGGACGCTCAGGAAACTCGCCGAGTGCTCGACCGGCTGGTGGGTTACACCATCTCGCCGCTCCTCTGGAAAAAGATCGCCCCCAAGCTCTCGGCCGGCCGGGTGCAGAGCGTTGCTGTACGGATGATGGTGTTACGCGAGCAAGAGCGTCTGCGCTTCATGCCGGCCGGCTATTGGGATCTAAAGGCACGTTTGGCAAGGGCCGCGAGCGAGGACGCCGGTGGTGAGGCGGGGTCTGCTTTCGACGCGGTGCTGACCCACTTCACCGGAGTCAGGCTGGCAAGCGGTCGCGACTTCGACCCCGACACGGGCCAGCTGAAAAGCGGCCTCGAAGTAGGGCGCGACGTGCTGCTGCTGGGCGAGAGTCAGGCGCAGGGGATTGCCACCCAGGCGAGAACCTCTCCGTTCGCAATTCGCAGCGTCGAAGAGCGCCAGGCGAAGCGCTCCCCTGCCCCACCTTTCACCACTTCGACTTTGCAGCAGGAGGCCAGCCGCAAGCTGGGCCTGTCGGCACGCGACACCATGCGCATCGCGCAGGGTCTCTACGAAAACGGCCTCATCACCTACATGCGTACCGATTCCACGAATCTGGCGCAAGAGGCGCTCGCGGGCAGCCGCAAGGCCATCGAGTCGCTCTACGGCAAGGATTACCTGAGCCCGCAGCCGCGCCAGTACGCCACCAAGTCACGCAACGCACAAGAGGCGCACGAAGCGATCCGGCCGGCCGGGCGAGAAATGCGCACGGCCGACACGCTGGGCCTGGCAGGGCGAGAGAAACAGCTCTACGACCTCATTTGGAAGCGCACCGTAGCCAGCCAGATGGCCGAAGCGCGACTGAAGTTTGTCACCGCGACGATCGAGTCGGAGTTGGCCGGCGGCGACACCGCCACCTTCCGGGCCACCGGCCGCACTACCGTTTTCCCCGGCTTCTTCCGCGCTTATGTCGAGGGTAGCGACGACCCCGATGCCGCCCTCGAAGAGCGCGAGCAACCCCTGCCGGAGCTGGCCGAGGGTGACGCGTTGGAGTGCCAAGGGGTCGAGGCGGCGGGCCACGAAACCAAGCCTCCGGCGCGCTATACCGAAGCGTCACTGGTTAAGCTGCTGGAGAGCGAAGGGATCGGCCGGCCCTCCACCTACGCGTCGATCATCGATACCGTGATCAACCGTGGCTACGCACGCAAGAGCGGCACTCAGCTCGTTCCTACTTTCACGGCCTTCGCCACCAACAACCTGCTTGAACATCAGTTCCGCCAGTTGGTCGATACCGAATTCACCGCCAACATGGAGCAGGCGCTGGACGACATCGCCGCAGGAGCGCTGGACGCTACGCCCTATCTGCAGAATTTCTACCTGGGTGAGCAGGGCATCGAGTCGCGGGCTAAGGGCGGCCTCGAAGAGATCGACGCCCGCGAGATCTCCACGGTGCGCTCCGAGAAGTGGAACCCCTACGTCGTGCGCGTCGGTCGCTTTGGACCGTACGTCGAAGGGGAACTGGCCGGCGAGCGCGCCACCACCTCCATTCCCGAAGACACCGCACCGGCCGACCTCACCCGTGAGGACCTCGAAAGTATGCTGATCGAGGGGAACAAGGGCGATTTGGTCCTGGGCGAGTTCCCGGGCAGCGACACGCCCATGCTGTTAAAGAGGGGTCGTTACGGCCCTTACCTGCAGCTCGGCGAGGAGGGCGCGGAGGGCGGCAAACCCAAGCGGATGTCGATTCCTCGCGGGACCGATCCAGCCGAAGTAGGACCCGATCTGGCAGCGGCGCTGCTCTCTCTTCCGCGGGCTGTTGGGCAACACCCCGAAACCGGTGACCCGGTAGAGGCGAGCATCGGACGTTTTGGACCATATGTGAAGCACGGGAAGAAGTATGCCTCGTTGGGCAAGGATGATGAGGTCTTGGAGGTAGGGCTCGAGCGCGCGGTTGAGCTGCTGGCCAAGAAGCGTGGCCGCAACGAGCCGCTCAAGGTGCTGGGCAAGCACCCTCAGTCGGGAGAGGACGTCGAGGTCCACGCAGGTCGCTACGGCCCCTACGTCAAGCACGGAAAAATCAACGCTTCGCTGATGAAGGATCAGGATCCCGATAGCGTCACCATGGAAGAGGCCCTCGAGCTGATAGCAGCGCGTGAAGCCAAAGTGGGAGTGAAGGCTAGCGGCGGCGCCAAGAAGAAAAGCACGGCAAAGGCCAAGGGTGGCAAGAAGAAGGCCGGCAAGACGAAGCCGTCCAAGCCCAAGGGCCCCAAAGCGACTACCGCCGATCTGCAGCCTTTCCTCGGTGAACTCGAGGAGGAGACCGCGCAGGTGATCAGGCGGCTGGAAGGGATCGACGGCTCGAAGCAGGAAGTGGCCGACGTAGCCGATTCGCTGGGGCTGGCCGAGGAGCAGGTCAAGTCCCTTCACAAGCGCGGCATGTTCAAACTGCGAATGGCCTACGGCAAGGCCAAAAAATCGGATTCAGTCGAGGAGGGCGCCGCGGCGCGTTGATCCGGTTCCCGCGCCTCGCGCCTGCGATTCGTAGCCTTGAGGCGTATCACGGAGCCAGAGTCGCAGCCGTAGAATGACTTCGTGAGCACTCGTCACCAGCTTGGGCACGGGATCGTCATTCGCCGAAAGCCGCTGCCTTCGGGCGACGTGGTGGTGACCCTGTTGGCCGAGCAGGGCAAGTGGCGGGGGATTGCGCGCAAGGGCAAGTTGCCCGGAGGCAACATGGGGCGCTTGAGCCTCTTTCACGATGTAACGGTCCAGTACTACCGAAAGCGTGAAGATGATCTTGCGCTCCTCACTCAAGTTCGGCTCAATGGCGCTCTGCCCAGGCTTACCGATCCCGGCGTTTACCCATACGCTCATATCTTGGCAGAGCTTGCCGATGCCCTTACCGTCGACGTGGATATCGGAGAACCGCTCTATCAGTACCTGGCCTCGGGCCTGCGCGGCCTCGACCAACACCCCGATCCCGATCGAGTAGCGCTGTTATACGCCTGGCGCTTGCTGCAGCAGGCCGGTTTGGCTCCCCGCAGCCGTCCTTGTGGCAGCTGCGGCAAGGACGAACCGCCCGAAGCTCTCGACGTGGCAGTGGGCGCCCTGCAGTGCGGAAGTTGCGGTGGCACGGTGAGACTGGGCCGCGAGACGGCGACCGAACTCCAAGCCCTGCTGGGCGAAGGAATGCGTGAGGCGCTGGAGTTACTGCTTTGCGACCGCGAGGCGCACTGGCTTGCACTCTCGCGCTACCTCTCGTATCACGTGCGTGAACTCCGCAGCCTGAGCGGGCGGCCGGCGCGAAAGCCCGTAACCCATGTTTGATCTTCTGGCCGGTCTGACGCTCGGCTATCTGGTCGGCTCATTTCCCAGCGCCGTTGTGGTGACCCGCTTAGCGGGGCGCAACATCTTCGAGGTGGGCTCTGGCAACATGGGCGCAATGAATACCGCCCGTAACGTGGGCTGGGCGGCAGGAAGCGCCGTCCTACTGTTGGACGTCGCCAAGGGAGTGATAGCGGTGCTGCTGGCCCAATACCTGGCGGTGATTACCGGTAATTCAGCTGCGATCCAATTCACGATGCCACTGGCTGCTGGGGTAGGCGCCGTGACCGGTCACGCCTGGTCGGCATTCGCCGGTTTAAAGGGGGGTAAGGCACTGGCGACCACGTTTGGCGCCGCCCTTCCCATCTATCCGCTCGCTGCGTTCTACACGCTACTTCTACTGGTCGCGCTGCTGCTGATATCCCGCCGAACGACACTATCGGCAGTGGCCGCGATTGCAGCCTATCCGGCTATCGTCATGACCGTGCTCGCCCGCTCCAATACCGAGCAGGGGCAAGCATTCGCAATCCTTACCAGCGTCCTGCTGATCGCCGCGATCGTTATCTTCAAGCACCTTTGGCATCCGGCCGGCCGGCCGGCACGGTAACGCGTCACTACTGCCAGCGCTCATCCGCCTCGAACTCCTCGTTCACGACGAGTGGACGAAGCTCACCCACCAGGTAGAGGCTGCCGGCTATCACGATTGTTCCCAACTCCGGGGTAGCAGCCAGCGCAGCGCTCAGTGCTTCGCCGGGATCCTCGCAAGCCTCCGCTCCCTCTTTGAACAGGGTCGCTACCTCTCGCGCACTACGTGCCCGCGGGCTGTGACGTGCGCGGGTAGCGAACACACGACCCGCGCCGGGGGCGAGAGCGGCGGCGATGGCAGGCAACTCCTTGTCTCGCCCCGCCCCCACGATCAGTGTGTAAGGCGATTTCTCCAGTTCATTGAGCGCAACGCCCAGTGCCACGGCCGCTTCGGCGTTATGGGCGCCGTCGAAGACCAGCCATCTGCCCCGGTACGGAACTCTTTCCAGGCGCCCTGGCCAGCTGGCCGCAGCCAGCCCACGCTGCGAGGCAGCGGGCAACACGCCCAGGGCCAGGGCCGCGGCTATGGCCAAGGCGATGTTGCTCTGCTGGTGATGGCCCACCAGGGGGCTACGGCCGGCGACTTCACCTGCCGGGCAGCTAACGTTCACTCGCTGCCCTTGCCAGGCCAACTGCTCCCCATGCGCCTCGATCTCCTCACCCAAAACCCACAGCGGCGTAGTGAGCCCTGCAGCCTCCTCCTTCAGGACCGCTAGCGCATCGCCTGTGGCGGCGGTTAATGACAGACGTCCCGGCCGCAAAATGCCGGCCTTCTCACGAGCTATCGCCGCTGAAGTGTCCCCCAGCAGTTCGGTATGGTCCAGGGAGATGCCGGTGATGATTGACAGCTGCGGGTCGAGAGCGTTGGTGGCGTCGAATCTACCCCCCAGTCCCACCTCCATGACCGCGGTCTCCACGCCCTCCTCCTCGAAATGCAAGCAGGCAGCGGCGGTGAGGACCTCGAAGAAACTGGCTCCCTGCCGCTCGGCCTGACCCCGCACCCGGCCCACCACCTCCGAAACCGTTCCTCGCGCCGCCTCCCGCCCGGCGACCATGAAGCGCTCGCCAATGCGGCTCAAGTGCGGCGAGGTATAGAGCCCGACTCTCCCCCCTTGGGCCACCAGGCACTGGGCGAGGACTCTGGCGGTGCTGCCCTTGCCGTTCGTGCCGCCCACCAGCAAAGAGCGGAAAGAATCATGCGGATTGCCCACCGCTGCCAGCAACTCCCGGACTCGCTCCAGGCCCATCGTCATCCCAAGCCGCTGACGCTCGAAGAGCCACTCGAGATGACTCTCAGGTCTCGTCATCCAGCGCCTTCAGCAGTGCGGCGTCCTGGTCGCCGCCCGGCTCGTGATGGAGCTCCACCAGCCGCGCCACCTGCTCGCTGCCGCCCGCTTCGCGAATGAGTGTGGCTCCGTAGAGGTGATGGTGGAGCTTGACCTGCCAGGCCCCGCGCAGGCCCGAGTAGCGCGGTTCCGTGGGCATTGCCCCTGGCGTGTACAGGTGAGCCAGCATCCTGTGTACCGGGTTGTACGGCTTTCCTGCCTTCCCCACGTCGTGCAGCAGGGCGGCGCGCACCAGAACCGCTGGAGCGTCCGGTCTCGAAGCGAGGAGTTTTCGGGTGATATTGCAGGCGTGTTGGCGGTCGCGCCGATCCATCGTGAGATAGAGGCGGTACTCCTGAGACTCGAGCCGGCCGGCGGCAAACTCATCGTCGGGTCGTGCCAGGGTTGGTACCAGGGCGACTGCCGTGCGCCGGGTAGCATTCCAAAACCAGGCCGAGGGGCGGTCCACGGCGGTCAGTCTACCGTTCGGTCGCACTACTCGCTCGTCAGACGAGTGCCCGGTCCAGCGCGCCCGTCGCCCTCCGGAAGCTACGGTATGCTCTTATCGTGACGCTTTCGAGATCCGTTCCCCGCGTGCTCACTCTTGCTTGCCTCCTCGTATTCGCCGCGGCACTCCTCCCCTGGGCCACTGCCCAGTTGGCACGAGGAGCCGATCCGGGAGCGACCGCGAACAGGGCTGTCGAAGCTTGGCTGGAGCAGGAACCGCCGCAGTTCGCCGAGCTTAGCCGGATGTCTCCGGCCGAACTCTGCCAGCAACTCCCGGGCCTGGTATCAACCCCAGCGCCGGAGCCCGGCACCAGAGTCAACATCGACGACCGCCGCGAGCTCGCCAGTGACGATGAGGGGGTGCGTACGTACTCCTATAGCGCGGTTCGTCCGGCCGGTCAGCTGGAGGTCGTCCAGGTATCGCTGGTCCTGGAGGGCGACGAGTGGGTCGCCCAGCCGGTGGGCTTTCGGGTGAGCTCCGGGGGACGTGACTGGCTCCAGCAGCCGGCCGTCGCCTGGCTTTTCGGACTGTTCAGTATCGTCGTTCTCTTCCTCTTGGCCCGGCCCTCGTTCCTGCGCGCCTGGTTGGCGCGAGGTATGGACGTGATACGTGAAAACCGCGGCCTGGTGCTCTTCACCATGCTGCTTCTCTACGGCGTATTCGCGCTCGGCGTGGTCACCGGAAGTGGACTGCCCGAAGAGTGCACCGATGCCGCCCTTGCGGTGGTGAATGAAGCGATCACGGCCGTGGGAGCGACAGAGGCGTATGGGAGTGGCAACGTGGCGCGAGCCGCTGCCGTCACCTTCTACCAGAACTTCGTGGTGGTGACGCTGTCGGTGACCTTTAGCCTGGCGCTGCTCTTTGGCGTGCCGGCTTACCTCTTGTCGCTGGTGTCGTTCTTCGTGCAGGCGATCCCCTTCGGCCTGGTCGACGCCTTCGCAAGCCCGCAAGCGACCTTCGTGATCGTGCTCATCCTGATCGAGCTCACCGCTTACTTCCTGGTGGTGGCCGGCGGCGGCATTCTGCTGCGCACACTCATTCGCAACGGCTTTGGCGCCTTTTCGCTGGCCGTGAGCCGGCTCGCGCTGATGCTGCCGATTGCGATGCTGCTGCTGCTCATCGGCGCCTGGTACGAGGCGGCCATCTTGGTACTGGGTTCCTAGCGCTCGCCCGGAGGCTCACCGGCCGGCAACGTCAACGCCCGGCGCACCGCGGGAGCGACGTCTAGCAGAGAGGCGCAGCCGGCGAACTGGAAGCTTTCCGGTCCGATCGCCAGGAGCGGAACAGGGGCGCGCGTATGTCCCTTTACTCCCTTGTCCTCGAGGTTGCCATGATCCGAGGTGATCAGCAGCGTCAGGCCATCGAGAGCATCGGCAACGCCAGCCATGAAGCGGTCGAGGTTCTCGACCAAGCGCACCGCCTCATGGAAGGAACCCCGGTGTCCTACCCTGTCGCTCAGCCAGAAGTCGAAGAAGGTAAAGTTCGCGCCACGCGCCAGCCGTGAAAGCCTCTCTCCCGCCACTTGTGGGCCAAAGACCGGCAGTGAAGAGTCGACCGTAGCGAAGTATTCACCGGTGAGGTCGGCCGCGATCGCCTCTCCCCTGCTGTAGGCGCCCAGGTCGGCCAACTCGAGTCCGGCGCGAAGCGCACTATGGACCGGCACATTACTCTTGGCACGGCCACTGCGGAGCGCCTCGAAGTAACCGGGCGGATAGGCGTTAGCCAACAACGCCCCTCCGCCGGCCGTAACTACCTCGCTGAACAACGTTCCGCGCTCGAGCAGCCGCCTCAGGGTGGGGCCCGGCCACGGTCCGTAGTGTCGCCCCATTACCGTCGCGCAATTAGTGCCGGTCAAAAGCGACGCCTGGCCGGTCGCCGACTGAGGAAGGCCCGGATGGTCGAGCGTGGCGTCGAGGCGGCGCAGCACCACCTCACCCTTTCGCTCCTTTTGCTCAGCTGTTAGCTTTCCCCCCAGCAGCTCACGCAGAAAGGGAGTTTGCGCAGCGGCGAAGGGATTGCGGGACGGGTCGGCGGAAGCGAGGCCCACCCCATCGATGAACAAGAAGAGCAGCCGGTTCACCGGAGCCCCTGATATCAGCCCACTCCCACGGCGGCCTTTACGCGCTCGAGTGTCGGTCGGGCCAGGGCGCGGGCGCTCTGGGCGCCCATCTCGAGGATATCGTCGAGCATCTGCGGCTGCGCGATGATTTCGTCATAGCGCCGCCGGATCGGCCCCACAGTATCCAACACCGCTTCCAGCACACCCTTCTTGAGGTCGCCGTAGCCGCTGCCGGCGAACTTCTCCTCCACCTCGGCCAGGCTCACGCCTCGCAGTGTCTGGTAGAGGGAGAGCAGGTTTCTAACACCGGGCGAAGCGTACTCGAACCTCGTCTCTCGTCCCGAATCGGTGACGGCCGACATCACCGTCTTCTTTATCGTCGAGTCCTCGTCGAGTAGGTGTACGGCATGCCCGCTGCGTCCGGCAGCGACCGACTTGCTCATCTTCATCTCGGGTTCGTCGAAGCCCATCACCCGCGCACCAAACTCGGGCACCGTCGCCTTCGGCAGAACGAATACGTCGCCAAAGAGGTGGTTGAAGCGCGTCGCGACGTCACGAGTGAGTTCGATGTGTTGAACCTGGTCCTCCCCCACCGGAACCAGCTCGGTGTCATACAGCAGGATGTCGGCCGCCTGCAGCACCGGGTAGACCAGCAAGCCGCTACCCACGCCCTGGGCGCCCTTTCCCTTCGACTTGAACTGGGTCATTCGCTGCAACCAGCCCAGTGGTGTGACGCAGTTGAGGATCCAGGCTAGTTCGCTGTGCTCGTGCAGATGCGACTGGATGAAGAGCAGGCTCTTGTGAGGGTCGATGCCGGCAGCCATGTAGAGAGCGGCGACATTTCGCGAGTTCTGCTTGAGGATCTTGGGATCGATCGATTCCGGCAAAGTGAGGGCGTGAAGATCGACGATGCAGAAGATATTGTCGCGCTCGTCCTGCTTCTCCACCCACTGCTTGAGCGCCCCCAGGTAGTTGCCCAAGTGGAGTTTTCCGGTGGGCTGCATCCCGGACAACACCCGGGGCCTAACGCTGGTGGCCGCTGGATCGATGGTAGCGGTTTGAGTCTCGTTCATTGGGCCGAGTATAGCGCCGGGAACCCGCAGCCGCCCCTCTATCAGCGTAGGAACGCCCATTTTCTGTTCGCCGCCGGGCGCTTAGCATCGAGGCATTGTGCAAGCGAAAGCGGGGGATTGTGCAAGCAGGCATTGTGAGAGCAGGAATCATCTTCGACCTCGATGGGGTCCTTACCGACACGGTGGAGTTCCACTACCGCTCCTGGAAACGCCTCGCCGGCGAACTGGGAATAACCTTCTCGAGGGGGGCAAACGAAGCTTTGCGGGGAAGGTCCAGGGGCGAAGCACTCGAGCTCTTTCTGGCCGGGCGCTCCAAGGAGAGTGACCCACGCGAGCTGAGGGAGCGCAAGAACGGCTACTTTCTCGAGTACGTCGCAGAGCTGGGGCCCCAACACCTCCTTGCGGGGGTAGAGGGGCTGTTGCACTCGGCCCGCGCGGCAGGGCTGGGGTTGGGGCTGGCCTCGTCGAGCCAAAACGCACGCCTTGTCTGCTCGAAACTCGGGGTCTTGGACCTCTTCGACGCTTTTGCCGACGGCTGCAGCGGCCTGCGCCCCAAGCCCGAGCCGGATACGTTCCTCTGGGTTGCCGGTCGCTTGGACCTGCGGCCACAGGAGTGCGTGGTAGTCGAAGATGCCACGGCGGGGGTGGCTGCCGCGCTCGCCGGGGGCTTTCGGGTAGTTGGACTAGGGCCCAGGGAGCGCGTGGGGAAAGCTCATCTGGTCCTGAACGACCTCGGCCAAGCCACCCTCGACGATCTGCTTCCCTCTTCGAGCCGAGGAGAAACAAGTGCAAATGCTCGAGTCGAGTTAGGAAACGGCACATGATCGCCACCGAGCTGCGATTGAAGGATGTGGCCGAAGCCCTCAGCGGCCAGGCGGCTCACCTGCTGGGCGCGCCCACTTATGTGGTGGACCGGGATCACCGGGTGGTCGCAGCAAGCCGGCCGGGTTGGGTAGGTCGTTTCGTTCGTGGCAACGCCCGCGAACAGAGCCTGGAGGTCCAGGTCGAAATCGCCGGCGAGGAGGGTTGGGTGGTGGTGGGACCGCCCCTCGACGGCGGAAGCGTTCCGGCCCATCTGGCCCAGGCCCTGGTGAACCTGCTCGTCGACCAGGCGGCGATCGTAGGGACTCTCCCTCATGGCGCCGAGTTGAAGAACAAGATCATCCACGATCTTCTCCACGGACCGGGGGAGAACGAGGCGACCCTGGTGAGGCAGGCGCGGCTGCTGGGAATGGATATAGGACCGCCGCGGGCGGTGATTCTCATCGACGCCGGGCGATACATCTTCGATGGGGAGACGGAGGATCGGGGGCGCGACGACATCGCCCGGCGAGGGCAGACAGTCATTGATGAAATCGTCTCCTTTTTCCAACTGCCCAACGACACCATCTGCGCTTATATCGGCGATGGCGAGGTGGCGGTACTCAAAGCCAGTGATACCCGTAACTTGCGTCACTGGGCCGACGCCGAGGACGTGGCCAACTCCTCTTCGTGGGCGAACCTGGCGGCACTAAAGCGCGCCGGGCGCGCTCTGCTGGCCCGCCTGCAATCCGAGACCGGAGTACCGCTGAGTATCGGCATCGGACGCTACCACCGTGGCGCGGGAGGGCTGGCCCGTTCGTACGCCGACGCCCGTGCGGCATTGGGCCTGGGGCAACGGCTCAGCGCCGCCGACCGCGTCCATTCGCTCGACACCCTTGGCGTGGCAGCTTTCGTGGGAGTTTCGGATGAGCGGACGAAGATGGAGTTGGCGAAGCACCTGCTGAGTCCTCTCGATGCCGACCCGGAGCTGATCACTTCGCTCGAGGTCTACTTCCGTGAAGACTGTCATCCATCTCGTGCCGCCGAGAGCCTGGGCCTGCACCGAAACTCACTCAACTACCGCCTCGAGAAAGTCGCCCTGATAACAGGTCTCGATCCACGGGTCTTCGATCAGGCGGTGCAAATTCGCTTGGCGTTGGTGCTACGTTCGCTCGAGACTGAGGCCGCTGCCCAAGAGTGATCGCCGGCCGGTCCTAGCAGAGGACAGCCCTCGCGTTCGCCCTTTAGCGATTCTCTTCCCGTCCAAACTCATCCGCAGTTAAGAATCCCTTCAGGTTCGACTTTACCCGTTGCCCAGCGGTTAACTGCACCCCGCTTTGGCATATGCCCAACATGTCCGCCGAAACCAATCGCAGAAGTTGTGCGCCTGCACGATGAACTCCTGCTCCTGACACCCCTATCCTCGTCCGGGGAAGCGGGGGGTTATGGGAAATTTCACGATAGCAAGCGCGCGCAGTCGCGCTGTCGTAACCGGATGGTTCGAGGGGTTCAGATGACCCGTCCGTTACGTGTTCTCACCTGGCATGTGCATGGCGCCTATCTCTACTATCTGAGTCAGGCCGATTGCGAGTTCATCCTGCCGCTGAGCGAGGACCGCTCCGAGGGCTACGGCGGCCGGGCAGGCGATCATCCCTGGGGTGACAACGTACGCGAGGTACCGTGGGAACAGGTCAGGGACGAGCAGATCGACGTGATCTTGTGCCAGTCGCGTAGGAACTACCTCGTCGACCGGCCCGCAATCCTCTCCGGGCGACAGCTCGAGTTGCCCTGTGTCTACATCGAGCACGACCCGCCACGCGAGCACCCCAGCGACACCAAGCACCCGGTGGACGATCCGAACGCCCTGCTGGTACACGTCACGCACTTCAACGATCTGATGTGGGACTCGGGCAGCACGCCCACGACCGTCATCGAACATGGCGTGGTGATCCCGGAGGGTGTGAGTTACACGGGGGAGCTCGAGCGCGGCCTGGTGGTAATCAATCAGTTGGCCAAGCGTGGCCGACGCCTGGGAGCCGACGTCTTCCTGCACGCGCGCAAATCGCTGCCACTCGACCTGGTAGGCATGGAAGCCGATCAACTCGGCGGCCTGGGCGAGATCCCCCACTCGCGACTTCCCGCCTTCGCCTCGCGCTACCGCTTCTTCTTCAATCCGATCCGCTACACCAGTTTCGGGCTGGCCGTATGCGAAGCGATGGCCGTGGGCGTGCCTGTGGTCGCCCTCGCTACAACCGAGATGGTCACAGTTATCGAGAACGACTTCAACGGCTACCTCCACACCGATCTAGCGGTGCTCGAGGGCCAGATGCACGAGCTTCTCAGAGACCCGGGCCTGGCCCGCCGGCTGGGCGAAGGAGCGAGACAAACCGCTCACAAGCGCTTTGGCATCGAACGCTTCGCTCGCGAATGGGAATCGACCTTACGGGAGGTCGCCGGCGGCCGAAGCGAAAGAGTGGTTGCGGCGGCGTCGTAGCAGGCGCATACGATTTTGGGAGGGGCAAATGAATATCGCGATGATAAGCGAACACGCTTCGCCACTGGCGGCCTTGGGTGGCGTGGACAGTGGCGGACAGAACGTATACGTGGCGCAGGTAGCCAAGGAGCTGGGCCGGCGCGAGCACAACGTCGTGGTGTTCACGCGGCGTGACGATCCCAGCTTGCCGGAGGAACTCGATTGCGCACCGAACGTGCGTCTGGTCCACGTTCGAGCCGGGCCCGAGCAAGCGGTGCGCAAAGAGGAGCTGCTTCCTCTGATGAGAGAGTTCGGCGCGCAGGTGGATGCCTGGATCGGAAGGCAGGAGAGCGGATTCGACCTGGCACACGCCAATTTCTTCATGTCGGGCCTCGTCGCCGCCCACCTCCAGCTTTCGCACGGTGTGCCGTTCGTTATAACCTTCCACGCGCTAGGGAGGGTGAGGCGACGTCATCAGGGCGAGGCCGACACCTTCCCTAACGAGCGCTTCGAGATCGAGGAGCGCCTGGCAGATGAGGCGCGCTTGGTTATTGCCGAGTGTCCCCAGGATCGAGAAGATCTACTGGGCCTTTACGGCGCGGCAGAAGAACGCATACGCGTGGTGCCGTGCGGATACTCACCTGAGGAGATGGGGCCGTTGCCCCAGACCGAGGCAAGGGCGAGGCTCGATCTGCCGCAGGATGAACGGGTCGTGCTGCAGTTGGGCAGGATGGTGCCTCGCAAGGGGGTGGAAGACGCGATTCGTGGTGTCGCCCGGTTGGTGAACGAGTATGGCGTCGCGGCCAGGTTGGTGATCGTTGGAGGCGATAGCCCTGCGCCCGATCCGCTGAGGACACCCGAGCTTGGCCGTTTGATGTCGATCGCACGGGAGGAAGGCATCGCGGAGCGAGTTCGATTCGAAGGGCAGCGTGACCGAGACCAACTGCGGGACTACTACTGCGCCGCCGATGTCTTCATCAGCACACCCTGGTATGAACCGTTCGGAATAACTCCGGTCGAGGCGATGGCATGTGGTGTGCCGGTATTGGGCTCTGCCGTGGGCGGCATCAAGAGCACCGTCGTCGACGGCGAAACAGGCTTCCTGGTACCCGCCAGGGATCCAACCGCGATCGCAGGGCGCCTGGCGGTCATGCTACGCAACGAAGAACTGCTGGCGCGAATGAGGGAACGGTCGTTGGGCAGGGCGGCGGATTTCACTTGGCAGCGGGTGGCTGACGGCATCGAAGCGGTCTACCGTGAGGTCCTCGATCAACCGCGGTTCATGTCACAAACGGCCGGCATTAAGGGAGGGTCCGAACATGTCTCCACCGGTTGGTAAGACGCTGCATGGTAGTACCGCGCTGATAACCGGCGGCGGCAGCGGGCTGGGCGCCGAAACCTCACGCCTACTCGCCTCGTTGGGAACCCATGTCGTAGTGGCCGATATCAACGGCGAAGCAGCCCAGCGGGTGGCTGAATCGTTGAGCGACTGCCCGGGAACTACGGTGGCCTTGCAACTCGACATAACCGACGCCGGGGCGGCCGAAGAGGCGGTAGCTACGACCGAGAAGCGCTTCGGAGGAGTGGACATCCTAATCAACAATGCCGGTGTCGACCGCACGGTGCCCTTCGACGAGCTCTCGGTGGATGAGTGGGACCAGGTCTTGAACGTGAACCTGCGGGGAGCATTCCTCATGTCCCACTTCGCCTTCCGGGGCATGAAGGAGCGCGGCTGCGGGCACATCGTGAACATCGTGTCCACGGCGGCTCGTCGTACCTGGGCGAATGCGGCCGCCTATCACGCATCGAAATGGGGCCTGCTGGGCTTGAGTCACGCACTGCACGTCGAGGCGCGTGAGGTGGGCGTAGGGGTCACCGCCCTCATAGCAGGCGGGATGCGGACTCCTTTCATCATGGAGCGCTTCCCGGATACCGATCCCGGCGTGCTGCAGGAGCCGCGCAATGTTGCCGAAGCGATCCGCTTCGTGCTATCGCAGCCCAGCGGAACCGTCATCCCCGAACTCATGGTGCTCCCCATGCGGGAGACATCGTGGCCGTAACGAGCACCAGCCGGCGACCGGCCGTGTTCCTGGACAAGGACGGGACACTTCTAGAAGACGTGCCGTATAACGTCGACCCGGACGAAATGAGACTCACCGCGGGAGCCGGACCGGCACTCCGCCGGCTCGCCGACGCCGGATTCGAACTGATCGTCGTGACGAACCAGTCGGGAGTGGCACGCGGACTCTTTCCGCCCACGGCGCTCAGGACGGTCGAGTGGAGGCTGGAGGAGTTGCTGGCACCCTTCGACGTGAAGCTAGCCGGCTTCCACGCCTGCATGCACCATCCCGACGGGATAGTTGCAACATTCGCCCGCGATTGCTCGTGCCGCAAACCGAAACCGGGTCTGCTACAAGCGGCCGCCTCTCAGCACGGAATCGATCTAACGAGTTCCTGGATGGTTGGCGACATCCTCAACGACGTCGAGGCCGGTTGCCGGGCAGGTTGCCGGACCGTGCTGCTCGACAGTGATCATAAACGTGGGCCCACTAGTGGCGGCCGCGATATAGGCGGCCCCCGTATCGTCGGCCCCCATATTGGCCCCCAACTCGGCGGTGAGACTCTCTGGATCGGTGGCCCGTGCCGCACGCCAGACCTCGTCGCGCCTCATCTGGGGGAAGCGGCCGCGGCAATCCTGATCGGTTCAACGGAGCGGAGGGAGGCAAGATGCGACACGATCTACTCCAACTGATCCACGGTTTTTCCCGGCTCGAAGTGCTGGTAATCGGCGAGGCAATGCTCGATACCTACATGCATGGCACCTCCGACAGGCTGTGCCGTGAGGCGCCGGTCCCTGTGGTGAGCCTGGACGAGCGCTTCGACCAGCCGGGCGGGGCGGCTAACTCGGCTATGAATCTAGCCGCTCTGGGCGCGCATACCAACTACCTGGCGGTGGTGGGGCCCGATGAAGAGGGGCGCCGACTTCGCTCGGCGCTGGAAGCAGGTGGCTTGGATCCGAGCGACGTCGTAACCGGAGTCACTAGGCAGACGCTAAGTAAGTGCCGAGTATTTGCCGGCGGCCAGATGGTCGCGCGACTCGATCGGGGAAGCACGGAGCCTCTCGAGCCGGCCACCGAGGCCGCGCTGATTCGGCGTCTGATCGACGCCTATGAACGCTGCGACATGGTTGTCGTCTCGGACTACGGCTACGGGACGATAACGCCGGGAGTCATTGAGGCCCTCTCTCGCCTCCAGCAAAGCGCGCCGCGACCGCTGGTAGTGGACGCCAAATACCCCGAACGCTACCGCCGGTTGCAGGTGACGGCGGTAAAACCGAACTACGGCGAGGTAGCGAGGCTACTAGGTCTCACGCAGCGACGTGGCGACCGGGTTGCGCAGCTCGAGCTCTTCGAGCAGCAGCTCCTCGAAACCACCGGGGCGCGCATCGTTGCCGCCACACTCGACGAAGAAGGGGCGCTCTTCTTCGAGCGCGACGCGCCCCCTTACCGCACCTACGCCAAACCGATGCCTCATATCCACGCCACCGGCGCCGGCGACACCTTTACCGCCGCACTGGCATTGGCGCTCGCCGCCGGCGCAGACACTCCCGCGGCAGCCGAATGCGCTTCGGCGGCAGCCCGCATCGTCGTAGCCAAGGATGGCACGACGGTATGCAACTGCGACGACCTCCTGGGCTCCCTGATCGGGGACGAAAAGGTGCTGAGCAGCGGCGCCGCTCTAGCCACGCGAGTCGAGCAGCTGCGCCGCAGCGAAAAGAGGATCGTCTTCACCAACGGCTGCTTCGATATCCTCCACCGTGGCCACGTGACCTTTTTGAGCCGCGCCAAAGCGCTGGGTGACGTCTTGATCGTTGGGATTAACGGCGACGCCGGGGTGAGGTCTCTCAAGGGCCCGGAACGCCCGATCAACCCCCTGGAAGACAGGTTGCAGGTGCTCTCGGCGCTCTCCTGCGTCGACCACATCGTGCCCTTCGATGAGGCGACGCCCGTCGATCTGTTGGGGACCGTGCGGCCCGACGTGTTCGTCAAGGGAGGCGACTACAGCGAAGCCTCCCTGCCCGAAGCCGCGTTGGTCAAGCGCCTGGGCGGCAGGGTCGAACTCCTTCCCTACCTCGACGGCCGCTCCACTACCGGAATCATCGAACGCGTTCGCGGCGCCTTTCCGGTCGAGGTGCGAACGGCCGCAGGAGGTGGCCCGGCGTGAACGGAACCTCCACGACCAACCCAGCGACCAACACAGCAACCAGCCCAGCATCCGATACGCCGGCCGATGGGGCAGCTGAGCTCGGACCTGGTAGGACCGCGGCCTGGCAGTCGGCGCGTCGGATTCTGTGCGTGCGACTCGATGCACTGGGTGACGTCATCATGACCGGTCCGGCGCTGGCGGCGCTCAAGGAGGGGCGGAACGACCGCCACTTGACCCTGCTCACCTCAACGGCGGGCGCTAAGGCGGCGGAACTCCTGCCCTTCGTCGATGAAACGATCTCGTATGGCGCTCCCTGGATGAAGGCCACAGCGGCTCGACAGGGCAGCGACCCGGATGAACGAATGGTGGAGCGCTTGCGTTCGGGAGAGTACGATGCAGCCGTCATCTTCACCGTATACAGTCAGAGCCCGCTGCCGGCAGCCCTGCTGCTCCACCTGGCGCAGGTTCCATTACGACTCGCCTACTGCCGGGAGAATCCGTATCACCTGCTGAGTGACTGGATGCACGAAAGCGAGCCGGAGGAGGGGGTGCGGCATGAAGTCAGGCGTCACCTCGACCTGGTAGCGGCGGTGGGGGCAACGACCGGCGATGAGCGGCTCCGCGTAGTTCCCGACAGGCAGTCGCATAAGAGCATCGAGCGGCTCCTGGGCCAACTTGGCCTCGACAGTCGGCGAGATTGGCTGGCGGTTCACCCCGGAGCAAGCGCGCCCGCGCGTCGCTATCCGTCGGAGATGTTCGCCGAGGTTCTGCGGATACTGGCCAAGGAGCATGGACTCACGCCGGTGTTGACCGGCAGCAGCGCCGAGGCTCCGCTCACTGCAGGAATTCGCCGGATGGCGAACGTCGGCGCGGTAGACCTGGCGGGACAGCTCGACCTGGGTACGCTCTGTGCTCTATTGGGGCGCGCGCCGCTTTTGCTGGCCAACAACACCGGGCCGGTTCATCTGGCCGCCGGGGTCGGTACGCCGGTGGTCGACCTCTACGCCCTTACCAACCCTCAGCACACCCCCTGGAGTGTGCCTTCGCGCGTGCTCTACCACGACGTTCCCTGCCGCTTCTGCTACTGCTCGGTGTGTCCCCAAGGGCATCACGCCTGCCTACGAGGAGTACCGCCGGAGGAGGTCGCCCGGGCCGTGATAGAGCTTCTGGCCGAGACCGCGCGAGCAGGCGTGTCGGGACTGGAACAAGCAGATAGGGGCTCCGGAACAGTTTTGAGCAGCTGGTGAGCAGGAACACCCAGCACATCCCCGGCGTCGAACGCATAGCGGTACTAAGGGCCAACGGCATCGGCGATCTAATGTTCGCCCTTCCGGCGCTCGAGGCCTTGCGAGGCGCCTATCCGGCCGCCAAGATCACCCTGCTGGCCACGCCCTGGCACAAGGCGCTGATCGAGGGCCGACCAGGACCGGTCGACGAGGTCGTTACCGTGCCCATCTGGCGAGGAGTGCGTGAGGAGGCTGGGGTGGCCGAAGAGGCCGCAACGATCGACGCGTTCTTCGAGGAGATGCAGGGGCGCCGGTTCGATCTGGCCCTGCAGCTGCATGGGGGCGGCGGAAACTCCAACCGGTTCGTAAGCCGTCTGGGAGCTCGGGTTAGTGCCGGCCTTCGGGCTCCCGGCGCTCCCGCGCTCGACCTGAACGTTCCTTACGTCTACTACCAGTCGGAGGTAATGCGCCTGCTGGAAGTGGCGTCCTCCGTGGGCGCGGTACCGGTCTCGCTCGAGCCCAGCCTCGCGCTCACCTCCGCCGATCGGTCCGAAGCCGAAGCAGTTCTTCCGGCCGATGGTCGTCCGGTTGCGCTGCTCAATCCGGGCGCGAGCGATCCGCGAAGGCGCTGGCCGGCGAGCAAGTTCGCAGTGGTAGGCGACGAGCTGGCGAAGGTAGGCGCACGGGTGGCGGTAATAGGTGGACCGGACGATGAAGCCTTGGGCGACGATCTGGTGCAGTGCATGCACGAACCGGCCGATTACCTGGTGGGGCGACTGAGCCTGGGTGGATTGGCCGGGCTCCTCGGTCGTTGCCGGTTACTGGTGTCGAACGACTCCGGTCCCTTGCATCTGGCGGCCGCCGTCGGCGCGGCGACCGTGGGAATCTACTGGTGTGGGAATCTGATCAACGCCGGCCCTGCCTTTAGAACCCGGCATCGGCCGCTTCTCGCCTGGCGGTTGGAGTGCCCGGTCTGCGGGCTCGACTGCACCCGTACGAGTTGCAACCACGACGCCTCGTTTGTCGCCGACATTCCCGAATCGGAGGTCGTCGAAGCGGCGCTGGAACATATGCGATCCACCGGTGCGACGGATGACTGAACCTGCGAACCCGCTTCGGACGGCGCGGGCGAGGAGCGCCAGCGCGAGCGATTAGTAAAGGGGGTGCCAAGCACGAGCCTCTTGCCGGTTACGGCCAGGTTCGGTCCACCCAGGCCATCGGATTGGTCGGTACCTCCGCAACCCGCATCTCCCAGTGAAGGTGCGGTCCGGTCGAGAGTCCAGTAGACCCCACCTCGCCAATCGGCTGTCCTCTGGTTACTTTCGTCCCCGGCTCGATCAGGATTCTGCTCTGATGAAAGTAGAGGCTGCTCACTCCCGCACCGTGATCGATGATAGTGAGGCCCCCTTTGATGGGGAAGAAGTCGGCGATCCGCACTACCCCGTCGTTAGTGGCGAGAATCGGAGTTCCGGTGGGCGCGCCGATGTCGCTGCCCAGGTGGTAGGAGACCGGTCCGCCCGGCGCGTAACGACGAGGAAGCCCGAATCCGCTCGTCGAACGACCCTCGATGGGCAGCAGGAAGGGTTCGCTCCATTGCGGCTCCGTAAGCCAATCGGCGTAGGCGAGTTCGAATGCTTCCCGCTCGAGATCGCGGCCGGCAGGAGTTATTACGCTAAGCGTCGTGGCAGCGACGTTTAGCTCCTCGACGTCGTGACGGCCCGCGACGATCCGCAGTTGGCCGTGGGCCGAGCTCAACCGACCGAATTCGTCGACCAGCTGCGCCTCCAGCGGCCAGAGCGCGTCGGGGTTGCCGAGCGGAATAGCGGCGATCAGCCTGAGGCTGTCTTCACCAGGTAGCACGGCGCCGGGCGCGCCAATGAGCTGTAGTGATGCGTCGGTTACGGCTGCTTCACTCGACCAACGGGCCACTACCGTGACCGGATCTCCGGCTCCAACCTCCGCTACCGCATGCAGGGTAGGCATCACGACAGGTACACCGAGAACGGTTCGCTGTAAAGAGACCTCGTTGCCGGCGGCGTCGACCGCTAGTACGGTCACGTCGTTCCTGCCGGCGAGGGCGAGGAGCGACACGGTAAGGTCTTGCGAAACTCGTTCGAGTTCGAGCTCACCGTAGCTGACGAGGTAGGTAACCGGTTCGCTGGCGCTGACGAAGAGTTCGAACGGCTTGGCCGCGGGCACGCGCTCCCCCATTTCCCAGTACAGCTCAGGCGGAGTGACGTCGCGCCGTGCGCTTGACAGTGCCAGCGCCAGGAGTAGAGCCAAGACCAGCAGGGCCACACGCATCGGAGTCACCTTCACAACTCGTCCTAACACATGTCCAAAACTCATTTCACTACACCTAT
>JBBDRD010000041.1:0-245719 GCA_040905665.1 Trueperaceae bacterium | reverse complement strand
AACGCCCGCGGGTCGTGCCACTGGTCGGCACGGAAATCGAGATCCATGTACACCGTGGTACCGGCGCCCCGAGCACGCTCGGCCGCCAGGAAGGTAGCGCTACGGCTGGGTTCGCGGCTGAGTCCGGTTCCCGAAATCTCGAGCGCCCGGGAGCGGGAGATGGGGGCAGCCAGTACGTCGTCGATAGTCAGCTGCATGTCGGCGGCGTTGTCGCGGTAGAACACCAGCGGAAAGCGGTCGGGCGGTTCAATCCCCAGCAGCACCGCGCTGCTGCGCGCGCCGGCCTTGCGGCTGACGTAGGAGGTGTCGATCCCCTCTCCCACGAGGAAGTTCAAGATGAAGGAGCCCACCTTGTCCTCACCCACGGCGGTGAGCAGCGCTACATCGAGCCCCAGACGGCGGGCTGCGACGGCTATGTTCGTGGGGCTGCCGCCAACATAGGCGTTGAAGCTCTCAATCTGTTCGAACGGCCTGCCGATCTCATTGGCGTAGAGGTCGATCGACGAGCGGCCCATCGTGATCAGGTCGAACGACCGCTCGCCGTGGTCGTTCGGGTCGGACGAATCGCCCGCACTTGCACCACCTGTCGTCATAACTGTCGCACCATCAGAACTGGCGGCTCCACTCCTTGGGCCAGCGTTCGACCACGACCTTCGTTTCGGTGTAGAACTCCACCCCGTGACGACCCTGGGCATGCAAATCGCCAAAGAAGCTGTCGCCCCAGCCGCTGAAGGGGAAGAAGGCCATAGGCGCCGCCACCCCCAGGTTGATGCCGATATTCCCGGCCCGCACACGGTGACGGAAGGCGCGAGCCGCCGACCCCGAGTTGGTAAACAGGCAAGCCTGGTTGCCGAACTTCCGCCTGTTGACGATCTCGATCGCCTCGTCCACATCACGGGCATGCATCATCGACAGCACCGGACCAAAGATCTCGGTACCGGCGATCTCACCCGCCGGGTCCACGTCCTCGAGGACCGTGGGGTGCATGAAGTAGCCGTTCTCGAACCCCTCGACTCGCCGCTGGCGGCCGTCCACCCTAAGCTTGGCACCCTCGCTCACGCCCTTGTCCACGAGCTGGGTGATTCTCTCGCGGCTCTCGGCGGTTATCACCGGTCCCATCTCCACGTCTTCATCAAGCCCGTAGCCAACTCGCCTCTCGCCGGCGATCTGGGCGATCCTGTCACCGATCTCCTCGCGCGCCGATCCAACCGTCACCGCTACCGAGGTCGCCAGGCAACGCTGCCCTGCGCAGCCGAAGGCGCTATCGGCCAGGATCTTTGAGGTCATTTCCATATCGGCATCGGGCAGGATCACCGCCGGGTTCTTCGCCCCGCCCTGGCACTGCGCCCGCTTGCCGTTGGCCGTCGCTCGAGCGTAGATGTACTTGGCTACCGGCGTCGAGCCCACGAAGGAGATCGCTCGCACTTCGCCATGGTCGAGCAGTGCGTCTACCGTCTCCTTGCCGCCGTTCACCAACTGCACTACACCAGCTGGAAAACCGGCCTGCTCGATGAGCCGGTAGAGCAGCTGAGTGGTCATCGGGACCTTTTCGCTCGGCTTAAGGATGAAGCAGTTCCCGGCCGCCACCGCGTACGGCAGGAACCAGAGCGGGATCATGGCGGGAAAGTTGAAGGGGGTGATCGCCGCCACGACTCCCAGCGGCTGGCGGAACATGTGCTCGTCGATGCCCGAGGCGATGTCCTCGTTGTTGTATCCCTGCATGAGGATCGGCGCCCCACAGGCCACCTCGACGTTCTCGATGCCCCGCTGAATCTCGCCGAAGCTCTCCTTGTAGGTCTTGCCGCACTCGTCCGTTATCAGGCGCGCCATCTCGTCCTGATGCTCATCCAGGAGAACCTTGAGGCGAAACAGGTGCTGAATGCGGCTGACCACCGGCGTGTCCCGCCAATCCGGGAACGCTTGCGCCCCCTGCCGCACCGCTTCGTCCACCTCGGCCGCGGCGCTCATGGGGACCTGAGCGATTACCGCACCGGTAGCCGGGTTGTGTACCGGCCCGAAGTCACCCGCGCTGGGACGCTCCCAACTTCCGCCTATGTAATTGAGCAATTCGTGGTTGAGCAATGGCGCGCCTGTCGCCCTACTGTCCATACCTTCCTCCCTCTCGCGCCCGTAGCGCCGACTATTCGTTCGATAAGGCGTTCGTCGCAGCGTTCGTTGCGACGAGCTCGGAAACCCGCTACAGCCCCAGCGTCCGCAGATAATCGCGGTTCCGTGCGGCGCTCTCCTTGGGACTTCCCATCCCAGGCAAGACATCCTGCTCCACGGTAATCCAGCCGACATAGTCCAATTCGCGCAGCTTTTCCAGGACCGCCCCAAAGTCCACGCTTCCCTCGCCCAGTTCGCAGAATACTCCCTCACCCACTGCCCCACGATAGTCGAGTCCGGCCTCCCGGGCGCGCGTTGCCACCCGCCGATCGCAGTCCTTGAAATGCACGTAGCGGATCCGCTCGCGAAACCGGTCGATGCCCTCGAGCACCAACGAACCATCCGAGGTGCCGCCACCGTAGAGATAGTGCCCGGTGTCAAGGACGATCGCCATCAGTTCGGGATCGGTGAGGTGGAGGAATCGCTCGATCTCGTCGGGTGTCTCCACATAACCAGCGCAATGAGGGTGAAAAACCGTCTCTATCCCGGTCTCCCCCTGGACAACATCGGCAATCTCCTGTGCACCTCTCGTGAATTGCCGCCAGTCACCTGTAGATAACCCATCGTCAATACCGATTCGTCCCGCCCGCTCGAAGCGCGGAGCATCGCGGCTGTGCTCATCGGCCAACACCAGGAAAGGGCGCCAGGCCTGCTCTCCAGGGTCCGCCGGGACGGCGTGAGACACGGCCGCGAGGAGCGTGGCGATACGCAGCGCCTTCTCGCGCCCCGGTGCATGGGCGGCCGGGTCACGCAGATACACGCCATGGTAGGCGCCAAGCATGGTGAGGCCACGCGAAGCGAGCTCGCCGTGAAGCTCCTCGGGATTGGTGGGCATGAAGCCGTAATCCCCGAGCTCGGTGCCTTCGAAACCCGCTCCCACCAGTTCGTCCAGCATCTGCGCGTAGGGAATCCGCGCTTCGAGGCCCTCGATGGTGCCCCAGGAGCAGGGCGCGTTTCCTACTCGGATCATGGCAGCCACTCGACTCGCGGCCCGGCTGGGACCGGCAGGAGCGTCTGGAGCAGGACCACCCTAGCGGCCCGATCCCTCGAGCGGCAGCCGCAGGCGGTTGGGCCCGCCCTCCCAGCTTCCGCGTACCCACGCCAGTTGCGGCTCGTCGCGCGCGACCCACGACGGGGTCTCTCCGGCCAGGAAGTTCAGGTAGTAGCAGTCGTAGCCGGGCGCCGCGGCCACCGGATGGTAGCCCTCACGCACCAGAACGGTATCGCCGTGCTGCGCGATGACGACCTCATCAAGCGTCCGGTCGTCGTTGTAGAGCCGCTGCAGCGCCCAGCCATCGGCCGGCTGCAGACGGTAGTGATAGATCTCCTCCAGCTCGACCTCATCGGGCGGCGCCTGCACATCGTGCTTATGCGGCGGGTAGGAACTCCAGTTCCCAGACGGGGTGAGGACCTCCACGCATAGCAGGTGCTCGGCGTCCCCGGGGTCGATTACGTGACTTATCTGCCGAGTAACGTTGTGCCCGCCGCGGATCTCGATCTTCACATCATCGGGCGTGATGAACCGGGGGGGCAGGCTGCCCTCGGCAGGCGCCGCTGCGAAAGCGACCTCGACGTCGCTCTGCGCCCGAATCTCGAAACTCTCCCCGGGCGGCAGGTAGACGGCGTGCGGCAAACCGGCGAACACCTCGCGCCGCCCCGTAATCCGCCACTCGTTACCGGCCGCCACAACCGTAGCGTCACCGGCCATGAAAACCATGCATAGCTCGTTGCCGGCGGTATGCGACCTGATACCGCCACCGGCAGCGTAGCGTTCGACAGCGAAATCAAGGCTTAACCAGCCGGCTCGCTCCGGAGTCACATGGACTGTCCGTCCTTGACCCTTATCGGCCCGAATCTTGTGTTCCATCGTCATTCCACCCCAATCAGGCTATGCCGGTCACCTAACGCCAGTCACCTAACGCCAGTCACCCAGCACCAGTCACGCAGCGCCAATCACGCTATGTCGGCTACGCGCACGGGTACCCCGCTGCGCAGACTCTTCGTCGCCGCTACCGCCACCCGTAACGATTCCACCGCATCACGCGTACCAGGCGTAGGCGTACGACCCTCGCGTACCGCGTCCACGAAGGCCTGCACTTCCATCCGGTAGGCCTCGCGGAATCGCTCGATGAAGTAGTAGACGAAATCGCCACTAATGCCCTCCTTGCCGTAACGCCAAACATTGGTGGCTCGCTCCGCCTCAGTCACCAGCTTCCCCCGCTGGCAATGCACCTCGACACGCAGGTCATAGCCGAACACGGTTCGCCTGGTGTTTTGCAGGACGCCGATTGCCCCGGTCGCCATCTCCCCGGCAGCGTTCCCTACGCCTTCGTTCCCTACGCCTTGGTTCCCTACGCCTTGGTTCCCTTCGGAGGCGAACTGGAGGGTGAGGATGCTGGTATCAACGTCGTCTACCTCCGCGAGATACGGCTCGACCATCACCCGGCCCAGGGCCGACACCGTCTCGATCTCGCCCACCACGAAACGCGCCGTGTCGATGTCGTGAATGACGGTGTCCAGATAGATCCCGCCGGAAAGTGCAGCGTACTCACGGGGAGGCGGCGCCGGGTCGGACGACTGGCTGCGGAACATCTCTACGCTTCCCAACTCGCCGGCCCGAACGGCCCGGGCAATTTCGGCGTAACCGGGATCGAAGCGCCGGTTGAAGCCGATCTGGAAAGGAACTCCCGCGTCCTCCACCGCCCGCATCGCCTCGATGGTTTCCGTCAGTTCCAGCGCTATCGGTTTCTCGCAGAAAATTGCCTTGCCGGCCCTGGCCGCAGCTCTCACCTGTTGTGCGTGCAACGACGTGGGGGAAGCAATGAGCACCGCGTCTACCGCCGGATCAGTCAAGATCCGGTCGACGTCAGCGGTCGCGTAGGCTTCTCCGAAGGTGGCCCTCTCGGCCGCCTTCGGATTAGCGTCCATCACCGCCACCAGGCGAGCACCGTCGACCGCTCCCGCTATATGGCGGGCGTGAAGGCTGCCGATGCGCCCGGCGCCGATCACGCCGAAGCCGAGCGACTCCTTGCCCTCGAACCCATTCACGCTGTGGCCACCCTTATCGTCGTCCCATTACCTCGGCTCAACTGCCAGCCCTCCATTCCCATGTGTTCCCTAGAATAGCCGCTGCTTGTCGCGACCCTTTTCGTACGCCGCCTTGGCATGCTCGACGCTCTCCTGCCCGGTCACCTGAGCGATCGGCACGTCCCACCAGCCCTCGAACGACGGAACCCGCCGCTCGGGATCGGTGGGAACGACAACCACCGTGACGCGGTCCGAAGCACGCGCCGCCTCCAACGCCCTTCGCAACTGAGCCTCGTCCCCGGCGGCAATCGCGTTGGCACCCATCGACTGCGCGTGCTGCACGAAGTCGATGGCTACGTAGGGGCCATTGAGAAGGCCGCTCCGCGGATCACGAGAGCGCAGCTCATTGATGAACGAGGGCGTGCCCGAAGCCCTCTGCAGTCCGTGGATCGACTGGTACCCGTGATTGTCGACCAGCACGATGGTGAAGCGGACTCCTTCGGCGACCGCGGTGACTACCTCGCTGTTCATCATCAGATAAGACCCGTCGCCGATGAACACCACCACCTCCCGCTCCGGCTCGGCGAGCTTGATTCCCAACCCGGCAGGAATTTCATAACCCATGCAGGAGAAGCCGTACTCGACGTGGTAGGCCTTCTCGTCATCCGGACGCCACAACTTGAGCAGGTCGCCAGGCATGCTGCCGGCGGCGCACACCACCGTGGCATGGCCGCCAAGCGCCTCGTTGACTACTCCCATCACCTCCGACTGCGCCAGCCGCCCGGGGTCCCTGACCCGCCGGAGGTCGTCAACGGTAGTGTGCCACTCGCGCGATAGAGCCTCTACTTCGCCGCGGTAATCGGCAGAGGTTCCGCCGTAGCCCTCGTCGCCCAGTGCTTCATGCAACTGCTCGACGGCACGTTTCGCGTCGGCAACCAACGGCAACGATCCGAGTTTGTGGGCGTCTTGCGCCGTCACGTTCAGCGAGATGAACTTCACCTGCGGATTCTGGAAGACGGTCTTCGAGGCCGTGACGAAGTCGCCCAGGCGCGTCCCGAGAGCGATCACCAGGTCGGCTTCGCGGGCCAGGCGATTAGCCGCCAGTCCGCCGTTAGCTCCAATGGGACCGCTGTTCAGCGGATGATTCCAGGGCAGTACTCCCTTGCCCGCTTGTGTCTCACACACTGGTATACCGTACTGGAACGCCAGCTTGTCCAGTGCCTCGCTCGCCCCCGAATAGATGGCGCCGCCCCCGGCCACGACCAGGGGCCGCTGCGACTGAGCCAGCAGCCGCACGGCTTGCACCAGCAGTTCCGGCTCCGGTGCCGGACACCTTACCCGCCACACTCTCCGCTCGAAAAACTCTGCCGGCCAGTCGAAGGCCTCCGTCTGCACGTCTTCTGGCAGACAAATAGTGACCGCCCCGGTCTCGGCCGGATCGGTGAGGACCCGCAGTGCTGCGGGCAGGGCAGAGAGGAGTTGCTCCGGCCG
Source organism: Trueperaceae bacterium (assembly GCA_040905665.1). GTDB lineage: Bacteria > Deinococcota > Deinococci > Deinococcales > Trueperaceae > DASVCN01. Next base: position 239,035 of record JBBDRD010000041.1, on the reverse strand, counting down.
GCTTATTCGCGTGAAGAAGCGTGACACAGGCCGAAACGCGTCGTTGACGCTCACATCGTGTTCGCTCGGATGCTCGAGCTGCTGCAAAACTGGGTCGGGGATGCGGTTGGCGAAGTAGTCCGAGGGGAAGAGCAGCACCGGCAGGCGGTTGATAGTGGCCCCGGCGGCCGCAGTGAGCATGTTGCTGGAGCCGGGACCTATCGAAGCGGTGCAGGCGAACGTTGCTAGTCGGTCCTTGTGCTTGGCGAAAGCCGCGGCGGCGTGGACCATCGCCTGCTCGTTCTGCGGGCGGTAAGTGGGCAGCCCGAATTCATGACCCAGCTCCTGCAGCGCCTGGCCCAGGCCGGTAACGTTGCCGTGGCCGAGGATCGCCCAGAAACCGGGGATCAGCCGCTGCTCCACCCCGCCCCGCTCGCTGAACTGTGCCGCCAGAAACCTTACGATCGCCTGACCGACGGTTAGCCGCACACCCTTCATCTAGACACCTCCTGACCCTTTCCCCCAATATGACACCGGCAGGGGTGTTGAACAAAGCTCAATCGAAAAGAGCAGGTTCAATTGGGGCGCTGCGCCAAAAGGGTTCCTCGGTGGACCATCCTCAGCCTTGTCACCCTCGGTGCGCTGAAGTCAGCTCTCCCGCCTTGACCACTTGATATTAAGCAACTATACTTAGTTGCATCCGGGTTTTGAATCCGACGTTGGTTTGTGAGGGGAACGGATGAGCCGCAAGGAGAAGCTGATCGAGAGGCTGAGGAGTCAGCCGAAAGACTTTTCGTGGAACGATCTCGTGAGGCTCCTTAGGGCGCTGGGTTACGAGGAAGTGAAGCGAGGAAAGACGGGGGGCTCCAGGAGGCGCTTCTCGCATAACACAGCGGCAATCATCAGCCTCCACAAGCCGCATCCTGGAAACGAATTGAAGACCTATCAAGTCGAGCTGGTGCTCAAGACTCTTACTCAGGAGGGACTTGTATGACGAACATGATGGAGTACAAAGGTTATCTCGGGTCAGTCCAGTACAGCGCTGAAGACCATGTGTTCTACGGGAAGCTGGAATATATTCGCAGCCTTGTAACCTTCGAAGGCGCTGACGTCAGCTCTCTCGAGGCGGCCTTCAAGGAGGCGGTTGACGATTATCTTGAGACCTCTCGAGAGTTGGGGAAGAAGCCCGAGAAGCCGTTCAAGGGAACGTTTAACGTCAGAACAGGACAGGAGCTTCACCGTCGCGCTTCGGTCTATGCGGTCACCCACCAAAAGTCACTCAACCAGGTGGTGAACGAGGCGCTGGACACGTACCTCAGCCTGAGGGATTCGGAGTCGGCGGTATAGCAAACCAAATAGCCGGCCTCATCAATCAGAAATTCCTTCTGGTTTGGTGCCATAGAAGAAAATTCACTCCCCCCGAGTCACGGTCCGCGCAGCCCGATTCGACTCGATCACCCGCTCGTAAAGCTCAATTACAGCGGCTACGTCCTCGTACGCCGAAACCCCGTCGACACTCTCGCGCACCCGCTCCTCGGCGTTGCTCGGCGCGCACGACAAACCACACTGCGAGAGCCAGGCCAGATCCCCGACGCTGTCTCCGATACCGGCGACCTGCGCGAGGGGAACTCCGAGCTCCTCCGCCAGCCAGCGCAGGCCCAGCCCCTTGTCGACGCCAGGCACCAGCACGTTAACGCACTCTTGAGCGGGGTCGATGACGAGGTCCAGCGAGTGGCGTTCGAACAGCTCGGCGAGAACGCGCTCGATCTCCGAAATTCCTGCCTCGTCATCCCGCGGAAACAGGGTGAGCGAAGCGCTCTTCCCCGGTTGAATGCTGAACTCGCAATGACGTCGCAGCTCACGGCCGAGGTTTTCCAGGTCCGCTCGTCCCGACTCCGCCTCGGGCCGGTAACGGGCCCCGTAGGGCGAACGCAGCGCTAGCCCGGCGCCGTTCTCGAAGATCGCCGGCACCTGGATGTCGAGTATCTGCATGAGGGCGTCGACATACGGGTGTGGCCTACCGCTGAGGATCGTGAGCGGAGGAACCGTCTCGTCCTCGCGGCTCTGGCGGTTGAGGTCGGCGACTCGCGCCAGCCCGGCCAGGTCGTAGGCGGCGTGCTCGATAGCTACCAGGCAGCCATCGATGTCGACCACCAGTAGGCGGATCTGCTCCATCAGCGGGCCGGCGCCCGGCCCTGCGAAGGTGCTGCCGCCCCGCCCTGGTCCTCATTCGGAAGCAGGTAGATGCCTGCCGTCCGGAAGGCGAGCGAGACGTTGTCGCCCTTACGCAGTTCCGATCGGCCTTCGCCGGTGACGGTGGCGCCGAGCTCTCCCGCCGGCGTGTCGAAAACTACGTCGGTGGCGAGGCCCAGATAGCTCACGCTCTTGACCGTCGCCGCAAGCCCAGTTGCCGCAAGCCCAGTCTCCGCAAGCCCATCGGCCGTGTCCATCTCTGCCGCCAAGAGCACCGCTTCGGGCCGAACCATGACAGTCACCTCGCCCGGTTCGATCTTTTGGCGATGGCCGAAGCGGTAACCGCCCACGTCCACGTACTCACCATCGGAGTTCCCCGGCAGAAAGCTGGCGGAGCCGATGAAATCGGCGACGAAACGGTTGGCCGGCCGGGTGTAGAGCTCGAAGGGCGAACCGGTTTGCTGCACCCGGCCGTTCTGCATCACCACGATCAGATCGCTGATCGCCAGCGCCTCCTCCTGGTCGTGCGTGACGTAGACACTGGTTATCCCCAAGCGCTGCTGCAGGTCGCGAATGTCCTGACGCACCCGGCGCCGCAGCTTCGCGTCGAGATTGGAAAGCGGCTCGTCGAAAAGGAGCGCACGAGGTTGCATCACCAGGGCCCTGGCCAATGCGACTCGTTGCTGCTGGCCGCCCGAAAGCGCCGCCGAGCTGCGCTTCTCGAGCCCCTCCATCCCCACCATCTCCAGGGCTTCGGCTACCTGCCTGGTGAGATCGGCGCCGGAAACCCTCGCAACCCGCAGGCCGTAGGCGACGTTGTCGAAGACGTTCATGTGGGGGAACAGGGCGTAACTCTGGAAGACCATCGTCACGTCGCGCAGGTTTGCCGGCAGCCGGGTGACGTCCTGGTCGTCTATCAGAATCCGCCCGCCGGTGGCACGCTCGAGCCCGGCGATCATCCGCAGGGTAGTAGTCTTGCCGCAACCGGAGGGGCCAAGCAGGGTGACGAGCGAGCCTGGTTCGATTGTCAGGTCGAGGGCGTCGACAGCCACCACATCTCCCGAAAAAGTCTTGCTTACCGCTTCGAGTCTTACCGGCGCTGCGCCGATTTCCTGAGCGGGCGTCATGGAACCACCTCTCCGGATGCGAGGCCCCGCCGCCTGGTCAGCAGCATGAGCAGCAGGATCACAGTGAGCATCGAAACTATCAACAGAGTTCCCATGGCGGCCGCACGGCCGGTCTGGCCCTGCTCGACCCAACCCAACAGAAGGACGGTCGTGAGCATGTTGCCGGGACTTACCACGAAGATAACCTGGCTTATGGCGGTCATCGCCCGCACGAACGCGAAGATGAGGCCGGCGATGAGCGGAATTATCAGGAGCGGCACGAGTATCGTGCGCAGGGTTCGACTCGAACTGGCCCCCAAGGTGGTCGCTGCCTCCTCTAGGCTTATGTCTATTTGGGCAAAGCCGGCGACGCCTCCCCGGATCGCGACCGGCATGTTACGAAAGATGAAAGCCAGCACGATGATCGTGGCGGTCGCGGTGAGCAGCCACGGTCCCGTGTTGAACGCCAGGATGTAGGCGACGCCCATCACGGTGCCGGGGGTGGCGAAAGAAAGCATCGAGCCGAACTCCAAAAAGCGCCGCCCCCAAAAGTTCTGCCGCACCACCAGGTAGGCGATGAGGAAGCCGAGCAGGGCGGCAGGTACCGCGCTTATCGCTGCGATGCGGGCGGTGTAGAGGAAGACCGGGATACCGGCGTTAGCCAGGTCGCGCCAGTGCTGGAGCGTGAGTGTGGAGTCGATACCCCAGAGCTGGACGAACGAGCCGTAGACGATAGAGCCGTAGAGCCCCACAACGGCGATAGCCCAAAGGAAGAAGCCCACCAGCAATATGCCCTCGAGCGCCCGGGGAAGCGGGGAAAAGCCACCCCGCGACGGTTTGCCGGTGACGGTCACGAAGGAGCTCTGGCCCAGCCAACGAGCTTGCGCGTAGAACACGAGCAGCACGATTATCAGCAGGAATACTCCATAGACAGCAGCCTCACTGGGGTCGAAGCGCGCCGCGAACGCGGCGAATACCTCGGTAGCAAGATAGTTCCGGTCACCACCCAAGATGAGCGGGTTGCCGAAGTCGGCGAACGACTCGATGACGCTCAGCAGGAACGCGTTCGCCAGACCCGGACGAACGAGCGGCCAGGTGATGGTGCGGAAGGTATGCCAGCGGCTGGCGCCAAGAGTGACCGACGCCTCCTCGAGGGCGGCGTTGAGTCCCGCTACAGAGCCCTGAATGACGAGGTAGGCGATTGGGGTGTAGGCGAGTATCTGCGCCAGCGCAACACCCGGCATGCCGAAGATCCAACTGCTGGACATGCCCAGTATGTCGTGGGTCAGAAGGCCCCGGCGGCCCAGCAGGAAGATCATTGCGAACGCCAGGATGAACGGCGGCGTGATGATTGGCAGTAGGCTGATCGCCCCCATGGAATGGCGTACGACGGGGATTCGGGTGCGTTGTCCTAACAGCGCGAATGCCAGGCCCAGAACGGTCGCCACGGTCGCGACGATGACCGCCAGGGTAAGGCTGGTGACTATCGCACCGCGGGCGAATAGTGCGAGGCCCAGTGCGAGGCCGAGGATCGCACCAACAAGCGTGCCCGTAACCACCCGCGAAATCGCGGCGCGCCTTAGTAGCAACCAGGCGAGAGAAAGCGCCGCGCCCGCGATCGTTACGTTGCGGATCAGTGCGACCTCGTCGCGCGTCGTATACGGATTCTCTATGAAGAGGAAGCGTGGGCTGTTCACGGTCGCGATGATCTTGTCGAAGGTGAAGCGGCCATCGATGAAAATCGCCGTTTGCAACACGGTCAGCAACGGGTAGATGATCAGCAGGACGATAAGTAGCCCAACGAACAGGATGCTGCAGGCGATGAAGGGATCGCCCTGAATCCGGCCAGAGAGGCTGAGCCCGTAGCCCGTTACGATCAGCAACGAGGTGAGCGACAGGAGTGCGCCCATGCCGAAGGGAATGCTCGTGGCCATGAGCCAGCCGACTCCAATCAGGAACCCGGTGGCGCCCGCGGCGGTGAGGATGTTTCCGCGGCGAATCGGCTCCAGCGGGAGCAGCGCGGCGATCGCGGCCATTATCGCCATGGCCGGAACGAGCCACAACCAGGGTGAATCGAGGTTCCAGGGACGGTAGGCCTCATCGATGGTGAGGAAGGGCCGGCCGGGCCTACCGAAGGGCAGCGCCAGGAACACGACGAATGAAAACGCCGCGAAAATCCAGGCGGAACTCCTGACCGCCGGGGAGCGCGACTGAGAAATTGTACGGACGGCCAAGGGGGTGCTCCTGAATAGGTGTTCCGGGACCAGGTTTTCCAGAACCATGTTTTCCAGAACCATGTGGGCGTCCCACCCCAGCACTCGGGCCGGGATGGGACGCCTTGACGCCTAGGGCGCGACGATCAGCGGGGGACGGGGAAGATCTCGTTCGTCCAGCGGCCTACTATCCGGTCACGGACATCAGGATCACCGAAGGTCTCGAAGTCGTACTCGATGAGGTTGAGGCTATCGAGATCGGGCGACGCCGGGTGTACCGGAGTGTTCTGATTCGACTGCACCTGGTACGACTCGCCCTGTTCCGCGGCAAGGGACTGCGCTTCGGGCGTGAGGGACCACTCGATGAATTCTATGGCTGCGTCACGATTGGGCGAGTTGGCGATCATGCTAAGGCCGCCGATCTCGAAACCGGTACCCTCGCAGGGCGCTATGTTGGTTAGCGGGAAGCCCTGCTGGGCGAACTTCACGCCGTCGTGCAGGAACTGGATCGCCATGGCGACGTCGCCGCGGCCCGCCAGCTGACCGGGGGCACTGCCCGACCGGGTGTATTGCTGAATGTTCTGGTGAAGGTCGGCGAGGTACTCGAACGCCGCTTCTTCGCCCATGATCTGGACCAGTGTGGCGATAATCGTGTAGGCAGTTCCCGAAGAGTTGGGATCGGGCATGGCGATCAAGTTCTTAAACGCTGGGTCGGTGAGGTCTTCCCAGCAGCGCGGAACCTCGATACCTTCCTCTGCCAGGATCCCCTCGTTTACTACGAAGCCGATCGCGCCGGTGTAGAGCGGGATGTAGGTTTCGCCCACGGCATTGGTGAGGCTGGGAATAAGCTCATCCCACACCGACGGCATGTAGAACTCGGTAAGCCCTTCGTGGAAGGCGACCAGGTGCGGATCGCCGGTGCCGCCGAACCAGACGTCGAAGACGGGGTTGGCCGCCTCGGCACGCAGGCGGGCGAGCGCTTCGCTGGAGCTGAGACGCACAAAATCCAACTCGTTTCCAGTGGCCTCTTCGTAGGCAGGGCCGAGCGCTTCACACCAGGCCAGGTCGGGACTGCAGAGCACATTGAGGCTCTGCGCGAAGGCCGCACTTCCGAGCAGCATGAATAGGGTGAGCACCAGGGCAATCCGCTTCATCGATACCTCCGTGGGACTACTGTCCCTTCTTCCCAGACAACCAGGTCATATACATTTTGGTTACAGAAGCACAATAAGCCCGTCCTGGCAACGTGTCAATAAAAGCGGGCCGAGGTTAAGGCAGCGACTCAGTGGCCGTGGCAGTAGCAGTGACGGTGGCAGTGAAGGTGGTGGCAGTGAAGATGGGGGCAGTGACGGTGGCGCCCGATCACCCCGGCATGGCCGCGAACTCCTCCACCGCGACCGTCACGCCTGTTTGCAGTGAGTGCTGCGCGGCGAACGCCAGCCTCAGGCTCTTCCAGGCCTCGCGCGGACTCGGATGCAGAGGTACGCCGGAGATCACACCCTCAACGAACGCTTCGAGCTCGAGCTGGTAAGCCGCCGCGAAGCGCTCCTCGAAATCTCGCGGCCGCTCGAAGGCGCCGCCGCGCTGGTCGTAGACCATCAGATCGGGCCGGCGGTCGATCTCGATGTGCAGCCTCCCCTTTTCACCGAGGATCTCGGTACGGATCTCATAGCCGTAAGCGGTGCGAAGCGCGACCTCGAGCGTCCCCACCGCGCCGTTCTCAAACTTGAGGGTGGCGACGGCCGTGTCGAAGAGTCCGTGTTGGGCCAGCTCCGGCACGGCCAGCGCGCCCCCAACCGCGTACACCTCGGCGACCTCGCCCACGAGAAAACGGGCGCAGTCCAGGTCGTGGATGCCCATGTCGACCAGCAGGTCGCCACTGGTGATCAGGTACTCCAGGGCCGGCGGGTACGGGTCGCGGGCAACCGCCCGGAAACCTTCGAGCTGGCCCAGCTCACCGGCAGCGATCCGCCTCCGCGCCTCTGCGTAGGGTGGATCGTAGTGCCGATGAAGGCCGACCTGGGCAGGAATACCCGATCGCTCGACCGCCTCCACCACCCTCCATCCAGCTTCGAGGTCGTGAGCCAGCGGCTTCTCGAGGAAGAACGGCTTGCCGGCCTCCGCCGCGGCTTGGGCGAGGGGGGCGTGCGAAGCCACCTGAGTGGCGATCGCGACCGCGTCGACTTCCGGGTCGTCAAAAATGCTCTCTGGGTCCGTCAGGCCACGGGCGCCCAGCGGCTCGGCTACTTGCCATGCTCGTTCCTCGTTGTGATCTACGACGGCGACGAGCCGGCAATTGGCGATGGCGGCAAGGCGACGGGCGTGGTTAGCGCCGATCCTGCCCGCCCCGATGAGGGCGACGCGCAAGGGCTGTTTCATGGCCTAGATTAACCGCCGACAGCCGCTCTCGACACGGCCGCTCCTTGTGCTACCATTGCGCCAGCAAAACAGCCTGAAGAGTCACGGAAGCGTGCCGAGAGATGGGTCGAGGTCGTTTCCGTGGGAAACAGCCAGCCGCATCGAACCGGTTCGAAAGGAGGGGCCAGTGACAACAATTCGCGATATCGCCCGCAAGGCGCAAGTGTCGGTATCGACCGTGTCGCTGGCGCTCAATGATGCCGATCGGGTAAGACCCGAGACTCGGCTACGAGTCCTCGAAGTCATGCGGAAGCTCGACTACCGACCCTCCCGCTCGGCCCGCAGCCTCTCCAGCGGACTCACCTACAGCATCCATCTGCTGGATCCCCTGGGCGGCCAGGCGCTCACCAGCGGCTTCCTCACCCGTTTCGTGCGCGGACTGCACGACTCGGCCAAAGAGCGCTCGTACACGGTCGCCTTCTCGATCGTCGCCGACGACGGCGAGGCGGCAACCCACACCGAGACGCTTATAAGCGAGCGCTGGACCGATGGCATCGTGCTTCTCAACCCCAGCGACAACTCGGCGCTGTTGGAACTCATGGCGCAGCGCAGCTTCCCCTACGTCGTGCTGGGGCGCGACCCAAGAGGGCGGGGCTTGAGCGTCGACAACGACAACCGGCAGGTGGGCTTCGACGCCGCCCGGCACCTTATCGATGCGGGCCGCACTTCACTCGCCTTTATCAACGGCGCCCGGGTACAGACCTTTGCGCGAGACCGCGCCGAAGGCTTCCTGGCGGCCATCGAAGAGGCGGCGGCCGAGGCGGGAGTCGAGGGTGAGGTCTACTTCAACGAAGGCACGCCCGAAGTCGCCGCGCAGTTGGCCCTCGAGGCGCGCGAGGCAGGGGCCAACGGGCTCCTGGCTGCCAGCGATCCGCAGGCCGTTTCCGCCTTGCGGGCGCTCACAGCTGCCGGCGTCCGGGTGCCCCATGACATCGCCCTGATGGGCATGAATAACGATGCCATTGGAGAGTATGTGGATCCGCCGCTTACCAGCATGGACCTAAGCGCCTACGAGTTGGGCCGAGAGGCAGCCTCGCTACTACTCGACCGGGTCGAAGATCCGCTTCTTCCGGCCGAACGCCGTCTGGTACCCCACTCCATCGCCATCAGGGAGTCCGCATGAGCGCCCGCGCCGCTACCCTCGACGATTCGCGCGCCGTCACCAGCGAGCACCGTCGGGCCGCAAATCACACCGTCACCATCGTCCCGCACACCCACTGGGACCGCGAGTGGTACCAGCCCTTCTCGGTATTCCAGGCGCGACTGGTGGAGACCGTCGATCAGGTGCTCGACCTCCTCGACGAGGATCCCGAGTTCACCCACTTCATGCTCGACGGTCAGGCGGTGGTGCTCGACGACTATCTCGCGGTGAGGCCCGAAGCCGAGGGGCGAATAAGTGAGTTCGTCCGCAGCGGCCGCCTGGCGATAGGACCCTGGTACACCCTCCCCGACGAGTTTCTCTCCAGTCCCGAAGCGCTCGTGCGCAACCTGCTCATCGGCGGCTCGACCTGTCGCCGCTTCGGTGAGCCGATGCCGGTGGTCTACACGCCAGATTCGTTCGGTCACGTTTCGCAACTGCCACGCCTCGCCCACGGCTTCGGTTTCGACAGCCTGGTTTTCGAGCGCGGCGTGGGCAACGAGGGCGAGCAGATAGGCGGAGAGTTCCGCTGGAGCAGCGCCGACGGGAAGTCCTCGGTACTGGCTGTACACCTGCTCACTACCTACTCCAGCGCAGCCGGAATCGGCTACCGCGACTGGAGTCGCTACGACGGTTTCGACCCCCATCGGGCTGTCGCGCATGCGAAGAAGGCGCTCTACGGCGGCAGCGAGCGCATCGGCATGGAGGGGTGGCTCGACGAGTCGTTGGGCCGCATCCAAGGCGGCAGCAGTGCCTACGCCACGGGGAGCAATCTCCTCCTGCTGAACGGCTCCGACCACCTGCCGCCGCAGAAGGACCTGCCCAAGGTGATCGAGCTCTTGAACGAGCACATTGAAGGGGCGAGCTTCCGCCTGGGACGACTACGGGAGTATATCGACGGCGTGCTTCTCGAAGCTGGTGAACGCGACGATTCGGCGGGCAAGTTGCGCGAGTTCCAGGGCGAGTTCCGAGGCAGCCGCTACCATCACGTCTTGAGTGGGGTGTTCTCGGCCCGAATCTACCTGAAGCAGGCTAACCACACCGCGCAGCAGGCTGTCGAGCGCTATGCCGAGCCGCTCTCGGTTCGAGCCTATCTGGCTGGCGCCCCTTACCCGGACAGCGTCCTTGATTGGGCCTGGAAGGAGCTGCTGCGCAACCACTGCCACGACTCGATCTGCGGCTGTTCCATCGACCAGGTTCACGATGAGATGATGCCGCGCTTCGCCGGCGTCATGGCCGGCTCCCGCAATCTGGGCCGCAAGGCGCTGGCGCACCTCACCGGTGGCCACTGGGAGGTGGCGCCCGCTCCGCTCATCGGCGACAGGCTTTCGCCGCCCATGGCGGGTGACCGGATCGCCGAGGATCCTGCCTTCCTAACCGTCTTCAATCCGCATCCCCGGCCGTGGCGCGGCGTTCTCGAAGCGCTGCTGCCGCTCCCTGCCGGCAAGCGTCCGCCGGCTCTGCTCGATTCGAGCGGCGGTACCGTTTGGGCCGAGCTCGAGCACCTCCAGGCGCCTGTTCCCGGAGACGCCCGAAAGAGCGAAGCACAGATGCGGGTTCGCTGGTTGGCCGAGCTTGCGCCACTGTCGGTCACCTCGTATGAGCTGAGCGACGTGCGCTCGGGCGAGGAGCAGCGAAGAGCGAATGGCCCGAGTGGTGGAGTAATTGCCGGCGGCGTCATTGCCGGCGACGACACTCTGGAGAACGACCGCCTGCTCCTGGAGTGCCGCCCCACCGGACTGGTCCTCACCCACAAGGCGAGCGGTGCGCGCATGAACGTGAAGCTCACGCTCGAGGACGTGGCGGACGCCGGCGACGAGTACGACTTCTCGCCTCTGGCCGGTGACGAACCGCTGGTGAAGGAGCTGCACGGGCTCTCGCTGGTCGGGCATGCCACTGGAGCTCAATCGGCGGAAGCCCTATCACCGGAGAGCCTCTCGGGAGCCTTACGAATTAGCGGGGAGCTGCTGCTGCCCGAGCGGTTGAGCGAAGACCGCCTGGGCAGGGAGGGCCGGGCACGAGCTCCGTTCACGGTAAGCGCGCGGCTGGAAGCAGGAGACCCCTTCGTGCGCCTCGACGTGAAGCTCGAGAACGGTTCCCAGGATCACCGGTTGCAGCTGGTCGCCCACTGCGACATAGCCGACGACAAGGTGGCCGTCGAGGGCCATTTCGATGTACTCGAGCGTCCCATCGCTCTACCCAAGGCAAAGGGATGGTTCCAGACCCCGAGCGGTACCGATCACCAGCGGAGATTCCTGGCAGTGGGCGACGGCAGGCGGGGATTGGCGATTTTAAACGCCGGTCTCCCGGAATACTCGGCCCAGAGCACCCCGGACGGAACTCGCCTGGCGGTGACCCTGCTCCGCAGCGTCGGCTGGCTCTCACGCAACGATCTCGTGTCCCGCCCTGAGGGCGCCGGCCCGGCACTACCCACCCCCGGTGCACAATGCCTGGGAGAGCACAACTTCGAGTTGGCGCTGATGCCCTTTGGCGGCGCCTGGGACGAGGCAGGCGTACCTGCGACAGCCGATCGCTTTACAGCGCATCCGCTGGTGGAAGCGACCGCTGCGCCTGCAAGTGAACACCCCGCCGGCCACCGCCCTGCAAACGACCGCCCCAGGCACGACGATGGTGCTTGGCTCGAGCTTCCCGAGGGCCTGCTGCTCTCGGCGGTTAAGAAAGCCGCCACCAGTAATGCGCTGATAGTGCGCTTCTGGAACCCCGGCAAAAGTCGAGTGGATGGCCCGCTCAGGCTGGCGCGAGCACCGGCGCGAGTAGAGCTTGTTGATTTCGATGAAAAAACCCGGCGGGAGTTGCGGCCGACAGGCGAGCATCTGGCCGAAATCCCGCTTTCCCTGGATCCGAAGGAGATCGTGTCTCTGGCAATTACGTTCGGAGGTGAGGCCGTTCGGTGATGTGAGCGCTTCCATTCGGCTACGACTACTACCGTTCGTGTAAGAGGAGGAAGTCAATGAAACGAGGAATTTCCCTTCTAACCATCGCCCTGGCGGCCCTGACCTTGGGAACCGCCGCATTCGCCCAAACTCTCACCATCACCTGCCGCTGCATCGCCGACGGCGTCAACAACAACACCGTCCGCTGGATCGAGGAAGTCGTGATCCCCGGCTTCGAGGCGCAGCATGACGGCGTCAACGTGGAGCTCGCCCAGTTCGGCGGGACCGACGAGGCACTCAAGGAACAGTACGCACTCGACCTCTCAGTGGGCGGCGGGGCCGACGTAATGTCGTTCGACGGCTTCTGGGTTCCCGAGTTCGTGGCCGGCGGACTGCTCGAGCCCCTCAGCGCCGCGGGCGGCGAAAGCGCGAGCTCCTGGGAGGGCTGGGAACACATCCCCGACGGCCTCGAGGAGCTGCTCTCCTACGACGGTGAGCGCTACGGCATCGCGCTGGGCACCGACTACCGAATGTTCTTCTACCGCAAGGACATGCTGGAAGAAGCCGGCGTAGAGAACGCCGACAACTGGCAGCCGCAGTCGTGGGAAGAGGTACTCGACGCTGCCCGCGCCGTGAAGGAAACCTTCCCGGACTCCGCCCCGCTGCAGATAAACGCCGGAACCGCCATGGGTGAAGCCACCACGATGCAAGGCTACTTCCCCATGCTTCTGGGCACCGGACACTTCCTGCTCGACGACCAGGGCCGCTGGATCGTTCGCTCGCAGGGGATCCTAGACACCCTCAACCTCTACAAGACCATCTACCTCGACGAGGAGCTGGGCGACGCCCGCCTGCAGCTAGTGCAGGACGGCCGTAACCGCAGCTTCGCCAACTTCCGCGACGGCGTGACCGCCATCCTGCTCGAAGGCGACTACTTCTACCGCGGCCCGACGGCGCCCGACCAGGAGTTCGCGGTCGAGAATCGCGACGAAGTGATGGGCTGGGCGCCCATTCCGGCGCAGGAGCCCGGTGAGGGCTTCCGCGGACAGGACATCGTCACCATCTCGGGCGGTACCGGTTACGTGGTCAACCCCAACTCCGACAACCCCGAACTCGCCTGGGAACTGCTCGCCTACATGAACTCGACAGAGTCGCTCATGGGGGCGCAGGAGATCGAGCCACGCATTCGCGTCCGCGATGACGTACCCGTGCCGGACAGCGAGTACCTCACCGAGACAGCCGCCGAGCTGGGACAGTACACCACCGCCCGGCCGAACGATCCCGCCTATCCGCAAATCTCCTACGAAGCGCAGCTGATGACCGAACGCGTGGTCTCGGGCGAGATGACACCCGAGGAAGCGATGGACGCTTACGCTAGCGCGGTAACCGACATCGTGGGAGAGGAAAACGTAGTCGATCAACTCGACTGAGCACTCCCTCTAACCGGGGGCCGCGATTCGCGGCCCCCGGACCTGGTCTCGCTACCTCGTCCCTAGAGCCTGTTCCTGAGCCTCGTACCTAGACCTCGTATCTAATTAACCTCGCCCCTATAACGCGTCCCGCGCGCTGCTTGAATCGTGGAGGTCGCTTTGCATCAACGTCGCCCCCTGCTCCCCCTGGGCACCGGAACTATCTTCCTGGTGCCGGCGGCGCTGTTCGTATTTTTCTTCATCGTATTGCCGTTCTTCTGGATCGCCGCGGTCTCGTTTACCAACCGCACGCTCACCGGGCGCACCGCTCGCGACCCCGACTTCGTGGGTTTCCAGAACTATTTGCAGCTGTTCGATCCCACCACCTTCCTGCAGCGGGGAGAGTTCGGCCACTCGCTGCTGGTTACCGGGCAGTTCGTATTCTTCTCGGCCCTCCTGGGGCAGGCCGTCCTGGGCCTGCTGCTGGCGCTGCTTTTCTACCGGCGGAAGGGTTGGGTACGCGAGACGGTCACCACCCTATCGATCGTGGCCTGGATAATGCCCGACGTAGTGGTGGCCTTTGCCTGGTTCGCCTTTCTGGACTGGCAAGGTGGAACGCTGAATCAAATTGCCGCCGTTCTCGGGTTCGTGAAGCTCGACTGGTTGATCGACTATCCGCTGCTGTCAATCATCATCTTCAACATTTGGCGCGGCACTGCCTTTTCGATGCTCCTCTTCTCAAGCGCCCTCGGTTCCATTCCACCCAGTCACCTCGAAACTGCCGAGGTGGCCGGAGCAAACCTATGGCAGAAGCTGCGCGACATCGTCCTTCCGCTCATCAAAACGCATATTGCTACGGACCTGATCCTGATCACCCTGTGGAGCTTCAACACCTTCACACCCTTTCTCCTCACGGGTGGTGGGCCAAGCTTCCGCAGCGACGTCGTCTCGATCTTCACCTACCGGACGGCGTTCAGCTTCTTCCGCTTCGGTGAAGGAGCGGCCGTGGGGATGATAATGATGCTCATAAATCTCGTTTTCGCCCTCTTCTACCTCTCCCTGTTGCGCCGCGAGCGGAGACCGGCATGAGCCTCAGACAGATCTTCGGGCGAATACTCTTCTATGCGCTCGCGGCGGTGGCGGCCTCCTTCTTCGCGCTTCCGCTGTTGTGGCTGCTGGGAGCGCCCTTCAATCCGCTGGCCGTGCTGTCGGTACACATCCCCGAGAATCCGAGTCTGCAGAACTTCGAGGCGGTCTTCAGGAACTCCTTCGCCATGCGGGCGCTCTTCCAGAACAGCATCATCCAGGCAGTAGGCGGGATGCTGTTGGTAACCCTGTGCGCCGCGCTGGCCGCTTACGCCCTCTCGCGCTCGAGCATCCCGGGAACAACAACCATCTCCTACGGCCTGGTGTTGTTCAGCTCGATAGTCACCGGCACGGCTGCGATGGTGCCGATCTTCCTGCTGGTCTTCCGACTGGGCCTCATCGATACCCATCTGGGCGTGATCCTGGTCTTCACCGGAGGCTTGCTGCCGGCAGCGATCTTCATCATGAAGGACTTCGTCGACTCGATCCCTCGCTCTTATGAGGAGAGTGCACTCGTCGCGGGAGCGGGATCATTCCGAATCTTCAGCGACATCGCCCTGCCCATCATCCGGCCGGGGATGATGGTTGTTGCGGTGTGGGCCTTCGTCAACATCTGGGGCAGCTTCCTCATCCCCTTCATACTTCTGCGCAGCTCTACCAAGATGCCGGCCAGTGTCGCCATCTACTCGTTCTACAGCGAGGCGGGAACGCCGATCATCACCCTCACCGCGGCATACTCGCTCCTCTATACGTTGCCGGTGCTGGTCCTCTATATGTTCGTCAACTGGCGCTACGGCTTCCGCTTTTTCGGGGGCATCAAGTCGTGAGGCACGTCAATCTCCAGGAGCTAGCATGGCAACGGTAACGTTCGAGAAGGTCAGCAAGAAGTTCGGTAGCTTCACGGCCGTGAATGACGTGAGTTTCGACATCCCCGAAGGCGCTTTCGTGTGCCTGCTCGGTCCGTCGGGCTGCGGCAAGACCACGACCCTGAGGATGATCGCGGGACTGGAGAACCCGACCTCCGGCACGATCCGAATGGGTGGTCGCGACGTTACCCGCGAGGCTCCACGCCAGCGTGACGTGGGGATGGTGTTCCAGGACTACGCCCTCTATCCGCACATGACGCTTAGCGAAAACATCGCTTACCCGCTCAAGGTTCGCGGTCAGGACAAGGCCTCACGTTCCGAGAGGGCCAAGGAGGTCGCCGAGAGGCTGCAGATAGGCCATCTCCTGGAGCGCCGCCCGGCCGAGATCAGCGGCGGGCAGCAGCAGCGAAGCAGCGTGGCGCGGGCTCTGGTACACACGCCGCAGGTCTTCCTGTTCGATGAACCGCTCTCCAATCTGGACGCCAAGTTACGTCTCGAGGCGCGCAGCTTCATCAAGCACCTCCAGAAAGAGGTAGGCGTCACCGCCATCTACGTGACCCACGACCAGTCCGAGGCGATGGCGTTGGCCGACACGATAGCCGTGATGGACAAGGGCGAGATCGTCCAGATGGGCCCTCCACTCGAGGTCTACCGCCAGCCGGCCACTACTTTCGTCGCCAACTTCCTGGGCAGCCCGCCGATGAACCTGCTTGCGGCCGTTGTGGAGATGGAAGCCTCTCCGGTGATAACCGGGGAGGGCTTCCGGCTCACCTTGCCCAAAGCCTGGTCGAAGCGCTTGGAGGCGGGCCAGAAGGTACAGCTGGGCGTGCGACCCGAGCACATGCTGATAGCCGACAACAGCGACAGCAACGCTATCCACGGTTCGCTGTACGCCGTCGAACCGCTTGGGCCCGAGTCGCTGGTCACCCTCCAGGTTGGCGACAGGCTGGTGACCGCCCGGCTCTTTGGTGACGAGGAGCCCCAGCTGTCCGGCGAGGTCGCACTAAGACCCGATCCCGACCAACTGCACCTGTTCCGTGACAGCGGCGAGCTCATCCGGTGAGGCCTTGCCGCCAATAATCCACGAGGGGCGAGTAACTCCAGACGATTCACGCCGTCAGCCCTACCTCTACCTCCCATTCCCGGTTCCTGCCGGCACGACCAGGATCGACGTGCGGCTCGAGCACGATCCCGGCAACGTGATCGACCTGGGGCTGCTGGATGGCCGCGCCGGCGCCTTTCCCTCCAGTGAAGGGTTCCGCGGCTGGAGCGGCGGCGCCCGCGATCGATTCTTCATCGCCATGGACGATGCTACTCCCGGCTACCTTCCCGGGAAGATGCCGCCCGGCAATTGGCAACTGGTTCTGGGCCTCTACCAAATCCTTCCGCACGGGTGCCGTTATTTTGTGGCGATAGAACTCGACGATGCGCCGCGCACGCCGATAGCCGACGCCGACGAACAGCCGTTTTTCCCGGTGCCCCCCGGCTGGTACCCGGGCGACCTCCAGAGCCACACGCACCACAGTGACGCCCGCGGCAGCCTGAGCGACCTCGTCAATGCTGCTAAGCATAGGGGCCTGCGCTTTCTGGCAGTAACCGACCACAACACCGTGAGTCATCATCGGCAGTTGCCAAGAATGAGCAGTAGCGAACTCTTCTTGCTCCCCGGCGAGGAGGTAACCACCGCAGCCGGACACGCCAACGTGTGGGGCGCCGCCGATTGGGTCGACTTTCGAATAACTGCGCCGGCGCACGTTGACGCGGTGGCCGAGCGCGCCCACGCTCTGGGCGGAGTCATCTCGATCAATCACCCCAAACCGGGTGGTCCCGACTGGCAATACCATGTTCCCATGGAAGCCGATTGCGTCGAGGCTTGGCAGGCGCCCTGGCCGGCCGGTAATGACGTGTCCCTCGAGTTCTACGACCGACTGCTACGCGAGGGGCGGCGCGTCGTACTGGTTGGTGGTAGTGACCGCCACCAGCCTGGTTGGCCCGATCACGACCCGGAGATTCTGCAGGTCGGTTCACCCACCACCTGGCTGTGGCTGGACGAACTCTCGGTCCGAGCCTGCCTCGCGGCCCTCAAGAGTGGAAGGGTGTTCGTAAGCGAAGGTCCAGCGGGCCCGCGGCTTGAGTTGGCAGTAAATGGGGTGCCGATGGGGGGGACAGTGGGCACTGAAGTCGTTACCAAGGAGCCAGGCGCATCTGACCCGCAACTCGAGGCTGTCCGGTCGTCAGGGATGGCAGTGGCCTCCATCGGCTCGCGCCTCCCGGTCCTACTCCGACTTATGGGAGAATTGGGCGAGATTTACACCCAGCAGATCCCCGTTGGCGAGCACGAGGTCGAAGTTGAACTCGACCTAACCCGGGCGGGAAAGTTCGTTCGCGCCGAGTTATGGCACGAAACGGACGATCGGATCGTCGCGTTGAGCAATCCTCTGTTTTTCAATTGACTACAGGGGCCAAAGCAACAGCGCTAACCCGGCGAACCTCAGCCCGCCGAAAGTCACGTCCGCCGGCTTCCTCACTTCTCTTCTAGCGTCTCACCACCCGCTTGTACTCCGGCACCGTCTTGGTCATGAGCGAGATGATGATTATGGCGAGACCGACCACCAGATGAGGCCAGTAGACGAGGTCGCTGTACCCCAAGAGCCAGGGCGAAACCGCCAGAAACGCGCCACCCGCAATGTCGATACCAAGATGAGCCGACATGCTCAGGCTTTTCGACATGCTCAGTTCGTAGTCGGTTACCAGGCTGTAGAGAATGATGCCAGCCCCCAAAAGCACCGGCACCCAGGTCTCGGCGCCCCCGTCGGCGAAGCCAAAGAGCCATGGTGCCGCGATCAGCGCTGGGCCTACGATGTAATCGATAACACCATGGACGTTCGTCGGAATCATTCTCATCGCACTCCCCCAAGTCTGATGGGTGCCGAAAAGCCTTCTTGCGACACCCACTATGCTATCGGCAAATAAGCATAGGGAACGCGTGCCTTCGCGTCAGTAGGCGGAATCTCAATACGGATCCTTCCACCCGCCTCCGAGCCTGCCGCAACCGCAGATCACGGACTACTCCGGTCGCCGGCCGGGCAACTTCCGTAGTTTGGTTCGAGATCGTGGCGCGGCACTCGCGACATTTGACCCGGCTCCACCGGACTAAGATGAGGATTCGGTGGAACGACTAGCCTTGATCGGCGTATCGCATAGACGTGGTGGAGCAGGCGCACTCGAGGCGTGGCAAACAGCCTTTGGCGGCGACGCTCACATCGCGCTGGCCTCCCTTGGCCTCGCGGAGTTCGTCCCTATCGTCACCTGCAACCGCTGGGATGTGGTGGTGGCGTTGCCACAGAGCCTCTCCCCCCAGGAAGCTCGAACCCGTCTCACCCCCGCTGGAGTGGGAAGGCGCCCGTACGCTTATGTGGGGGACGCCGCGCTCGAGCAGCTCACCCGAATCGCAGCCTCACTCGACTCGCTCAACCCCGGTGAAGACCAGATAATGCGTCAGGTGCGTGAGGCGTACTTGGTCGCACAGCAACAGGGGTCCACCGGAACCGTTACCGCCTTCGCCTTCGACAGCGCCCTTCGTATCGCTAAAAAGGTGCGGCGCGAGGTAGCCCTGGCCCCCATGAATACCTCACTCTTCTCGTTGGCTCGCCCGGAACTCGAGGCGAAAGTGCGGGCGGGCGACACCGTGGCCGTACTGGGAGCCGGCGAGATGGGCACGCTCGCGTCGAAGAATATCGCCTCTCTGCCCCACGTGAATCTGCTGGTCGTGAACCGCTCCCAGGAGCGCGCCCGGCAGCTGGCCCGGCATCTGGGGGGTGCTTTCCAAACCCTCGAGGAGTTCCTCGAGACCCCGCCGCCGGTCGCGGCTGTTGTGTGCGCCACGCCGGTAGCGCAACTGCTGGGAAGACGGACGCTCGAAAAGATGCCCGGCCTGCAACTCGCCATCGACATGGGGATACCACGAAACGTAGATCGGGACGCAGCGACCGCGCGTGGCCTACGGGTACTCGATGTGGACACCCTGCAGCTCGCGGGCGCGCGTCGCCGTGAGGAGTTGGGCGGTCGTTTGGCCGACGCCGAGAAGATCGTTCGCGCCGAGCTCGAGTTCGCCATCGACGAGTGGTCCGAGCGACAGCTCGGGCCCTCGATAAGGCGCCTGCGGGAGCTGTATCTGGAAACCATCGGCGACACTCTTCCGCCGGACGAGGCGCGGAGGCTGGCGCACAAGTTCGCCCACGTCCCGGTAAAGGGGCTTCGTGCGGTGGCGCGCGATCACGGCCTCGAGGCAGCGAAAACGTTCCTGGCGGAAACGGGGCTGCTGGAGTGAGCGCTCCCGAGGCGAGCGCCGAGGGCGCCATGATGAACGACGCGAACCGGAGTGGCGGCGTCATCCGCATCGCCACTCGCAAGAGCGCTTTGGCGCTTTGGCAGGCAGAGTTCGTAAGGTCGCGCCTCATGGTTCTGGACCACGAGGTTGAGCTGGTGCCGATCGTCACTCAGGGTGACGTCGACAGCCGGCCGTTCGACCGGATGGAGGGCCAGGGCTTCTTCACCAAGGCGGTGCAGGACGCCGTTCTCGACCAAAGGGCCGACCTGGCGGTCCACTCGCACAAGGATCTGCCCTCGCTTAACGCACCCGGCCTGGAAGTGGCGGCGGTTCCGGAACGCGCGGATCCTCGCGATGTCCTCCTGGTGAATCCCGTGGCATATAGGGAGCAGGAGTCCCCGTTGCCGCTGGCGCCCGACTCAAGGGTAGGCACCAGCGCTGCGCGGCGCCGCAAGCAGTTGGCGATGCTGCGCCCCGACCTCCAACTGCACGAGTTGCGCGGCAACGTCCCCACCCGCGTGGAGAAGCTGCGCAACGGCGACTATGACGCGATCGTGCTGGCCGCGGCCGGCCTCGGTCGACTCGAGCTCGATCTGGACGGTTTGGAGGTCCGGGTGCTCGAGCCTCAGGTGTTGGTGCCGGCGCCCGCGCAGGGAGCGCTTGCGCTGGAAGTCAGGCGCGACGATTATCAGCTTGCCGCGCTCCTCACCGAACTCCATGACGTACAGGGCTACCGTGCGATCTCGGCCGAACGGGGGCTGATGGCGATGCTCCACGGCGGTTGCCAACTGGCGTTGGGCGCGCACGCTACCTTGGATGGAGAGAACGTCCGACTGCATGCTTGGTACGAGGGCCAAGGAGTGGTCGTGGAGCACACTTCACCGGAGGGGGCGGCGATGCTGGCCTTCGATGCCCTGGGCCGGCCCGACGGGGAAGCCGCGAGGTCGGGTGGTTGAGGCGACACGAGTAGCGCGAACGGCGTTATTGGGCCAGCCCAAAGCACGGAGGATCATGTGAATCATGTGACCCACAGACGGGTCGCCCTAACTCAGTCGCCGGGTCGACTCGATGAGCTGCAGGCGTTGCTTGAAGCGCGCGGCTTCGAGGTTTTGCGCCTACCGCTGGTGGAAACCGTAACTCGCACCGACCCCCGCACCCGCTTCGCGGCGGTTACGCTAACGTCCTTGCCGTGGCTGCTCATAACCAGTAGGAGTACGGTCGAAGCCTTGGTTTCGCTCGGAGCGTTACCGCCCAGTGAGATGACGGCTGGGTTGACGCAGAAACCGCTGTTAGGCGCGATAGGTCCGGCAACCGCCGCTGCGCTCGAGGCCACCGGCGCTCGGGCCGCCCTGGTTGGCACACCCCACAATGCCCGTGGGCTTGCTCAGGCATTCCTCGCCCACCCAAAGGCCATGGGACCGGTCGGACTGGCACGCGGAAACCGAGCTCTCGACACACTCGAGCGGGAGCTGGGCGAGGCAGGATTCGCGACACGCACCCTTGTCGTGTACGACACCCGCCCTAGCCGGAGGCAGGCTTCTGAATTTCAGACCGGCGAGGTGGACGTGGTGGTGCTGGCAAGTCCATCGGCGGTGGAAGCGTTGCCCACCGAGGTCGCCAGCTACGGGCGGCTGGTTACCCTGGGATCGACGACCTCCAAGGCGGTGCATGACCGGGGCTGGGAGTGTGAAGAGGCTGATGAGCCCAGCCCGGAGGCGACACTCGCCGCAATAGAAAGGGTCCTGGCATGATCGATAACCCCTACCCGCTCGAGCGTCCACGACGGCTCCGTAGTGGCGCGGCGATGCGGACGCTGGTAGCCGAAACGAGGCTGGCTCCCGAACAGCTGGTGGCGCCCTACTTCGTGGTGCCGGGCAACGATCAGGTTCAGCCGATCGCCTCTCTGCCGGGCGTATCACGCCTCTCGGTGGACCGGCTGCTGCCGGCCCTCGAGCGCGCCCTAAAGTTGGGGATACGTGCCACGGTCCTCTTTGGCGTGCTGCCCGGGCGAGACAAGGACCCGGCAGCCGGGCGCGCCGACGATCCTCAGGGTCCGGTGGCAAACGCGCTACGTGAGGCGCGCCGCGAATTCGGCAACGACCTCGTGCTCATCACCGATGTTTGCCTGTGCGGCTACACCGACCACGGTCACTGCGGTTTGCTGTCACATACAGCGCGAGGGGTTCGGATCGACAACGACTCGAGCCTCGAGCGGCTCGCCGGCATGGCGCTCGTTCATGCCGAAGCAGGCGCCGATATGGTCTCCCCCTCGGACATGATGGATGGCCGCGTCGCGGCCATCCGAACCGCCCTCGACCGGGCCGGCCAGAGCG
The DNA here is from genome assembly GCA_040905665.1 of Trueperaceae bacterium. Taxonomy (GTDB): domain Bacteria; phylum Deinococcota; class Deinococci; order Deinococcales; family Trueperaceae; genus DASVCN01. The sequence goes on along the minus strand of JBBDRD010000041.1, from coordinate 217,070 downwards.
ATGTGGGGATTCTTTCCTATGCCGTCAAGTACGCGTCGGCGTTCTATGGTCCCTTCCGCGAAGCCGCCGGCTCGGCCCCCAACGGTGGAGCCGGCGGAGAGCCGGCAGGCGTCGATCACGGCGTTCCCAGCGACCGGAGTAGTTACCAGATGGACCCGGCCAACGTCCGCGAGGCCTTGCGTGAAGCCGAACTCGACGAGGCGGAAGGAGCCGACATGCTGATGGTCAAGCCGGCTCTCGCTTACCTCGATATCCTGGCCCGGTTGCGGCCGCTGACCAACCTGCCGCTCGCGGCCTATCAGGTGTCGGGCGAGTATGCGATGTTCAAGGCGGCGACCGCCGCAGGAGCGATCGACGAGGCTGCGGCGGTTCGCGAGAGCCTGCTGTCGATCCGCCGGGCGGGCGCCGACCTTATCCTCAGCTATTACGCCTGTGAAGTCCTCGAGAAGGGGTGGCTCGAGGGCTAGTGTCTCGGCTGTCGCCCCGACTCCCCTTTGGCCTTTCGCCGGCCTCGCAGCTCGCCACCCGGGTTGCGTTCGCCGTGATCATCCTGTTCGTTCTGGCTCAGGTGGGCTGGTGGATGATCTTCCAGCAACGCTATATGGCGCAGGTCACGCAGGAGCGCTTGGGTGCCTGGCAACGAGACGCCATCACGGCGGGCGAAGCCCTTAGCGGCAGCGGCGGCCAACAGGCGCTTTCCGGCGAGCTGTTGCAGCGTTATCCGCACTTGAGGCTGGATGCCGGCGGACAGTTCGTCATCGATGAAACCGCACGTGTGGACTTCTTGAGCACTCAGCGAAGCTACATGCGGATGTTCGCATTCGAGGTGCCGTTCTTCGTTCTCGTCATTCTCCTTAGTCTGGTGTTCATCGCCTCGAGCCTGCGTAGCGAGCGCGAACTCAAGCGGCGCCAGCAGAACTTCATGTCGGCGGTGACGCACGAGTTCAAGACGCCGATAAGCACCTTGCGCCTGCTGATCGAAACCGCCCTTATGCGCCCGCTGCCGGTGGAGAAGTCACGGGAGTATCTTGGGCGGATGGTGGCCGAAGTCGCTCGGCTCGAACAGACCTCCGAGCAGGTGCTGGCCAGCGCGCGGCTCGAGCAGTCCCCCGAGGCGCCGCTCCTCGCGCCGTTCGAACTGGGCGACCTGGTAAGGAGCAAGGTCGAGCGTTTGCGCCAGGGGCTGGAAGCTCGCGGGGCGCAGCTTCGCCTGTCGCTGCCCAACGAGCCGCTACCGGTATCGGTGGACGAGGACGCATTCGCAATTGTGCTCAGTAACCTGCTCGACAACGCCATCAAGTACAGTCAGGGCGAGTTGAAACCGGTCACCGTGCGGCTGGAGGCACGGGGGGACCTGGTGCAACTGCACGTCGAGGACCGAGGCATCGGCATCGGCGAAGGGGAGCAGAAGAGGATCTTCGAGCGCTTCTATCGATCTGGAGATGAAATGACTCGTGAGACGCCCGGGATGGGGCTTGGTCTGCACCTTGTGCGCAGCACGGTGGAGGCGATGAACGGCTGGGTACGCTGCGAGAATCGGGAGGATGGATCCGGAGCCCGATTCACCGTGGTGCTGCCGCAGCGGCAGACGGCCAAGTCCACACCTCGACCGGCCACTCCCGAAGCAGGGAAGGCCCAATGACCGCACGCAAGGCAGCCGAGCAGCCAACCCTGCTGATAGTCGAGGATGAGGCGACTTTAGCCGAGGTCCTGGCCGATAACCTGGTTGAAGAGGGCTACCATGTCGAAGTTGCGCGCGATGGCCGCTCCGGCCGCGAGAGGTGGCGCAGCGAGCGGCCCGATCTTGTTGTTCTCGACGTGATGCTGCCGGGCCTCAACGGCTACGAGCTATGCGCAGAGATGCGCGAGGAGGGGGACGCGACACCGGTGCTCTTCCTGTCGGCACGCGGTCAGCCCGATGACCGCGTGCGCGGACTTCAGGCCGGAGGAGATGATTATCTGCCCAAGCCGTTCCATCTACCCGAGTTTCTGTTGCGGGTGAGCAACATCTTGCGCCGCAAGGGTTGGGGGCCGCCGCCCGATTCGGAGGCCGCCTTTGGTGGGCACCGAGTCGACTTTCGCGCCTGGACCGCCCAACTGGCCGATGGCCGCCGTGAGTTGCTGGGAGAGCGGGAGCTGGGAATCCTGCGGTTGTTGGCGCGGCGGCCGGGCGAGGTCGTTTCTCGCGACGATATCCTCGATGAGGTATGGGGCGATGACAGCTTCCCGTCCAGCCGCACCATCGATGGTCTCGTCATGCGTCTGCGCAAGCTATTCGAGCCGGACCCGGCCGAACCGATCTACTTCCACACGGTCTGGGGCGCGGGCTACCGCTTTAACCCGGACGGATTGCCCAACGACGGAGAGGAGGCGTGTACGTGAGTCTCTTTCTGCGTGCCGCTAGCGGCGAAAACACAGCAACCGCGCCTATCTGGATAATGCGCCAGGCGGGCCGGCACCTTCCCGAGTACCGGGCGCTCAAGGAGAAGTACAGCTTCTGGCAGCTGGCCCGCACGCCGGAGCTGGCTGCAGAGGTAACGCTGCAACCGGTGAGGCGCTACGGGATGGACGCCGCAATCCTCTTCTCCGACATCATGACTCCGCTACCGGCGATGGGACTGGCCTTGGACTTCAAGCCGGGACCGGTATTCGAGGAGCCGATTCGTGACCCGCGTCAGGTGGACAGCCTGAGGATTCCGCATCAGGAGGAGATCGCGCCCTTCGTTGCCGATGCTCTGAGGTTGATCCGCAAGGAGTCGCCGGTGCCGGTGATCGGCTTCGCCGGAGCTCCGCTCACGCTCGCCACCTACATAGTTCAGGGGGGCGGATCGAAAGATTATGCCGAGTTCCGCGTCTTCCTACGGCAGGAACCGGTGGCGGCGCACGCTCTGCTCGACCGGCTCACCGAGGTCACGATCCGTTATCTCACGCTGCAGATCGAGGCCGGCGCCCAGGCGGTTCAGCTCTTCGACTCGTGGGCCGGCCTGCACGACGCTCGCTCGTACGCCGAGTTCGGTAGGCCCTATGCCAAACGAGTGCTGGAGGCTTTGGAGATCCACCGGGTAGCGCGGATCTACCTTGCCGTCGACGCTTCGCACCTCTACGACGAGATCTCCCGCCTGCCTGCCGAAGCGGTGAGCGTCGACTGGCGCTTGTCGCTATCGGCGGTACGAGACCACCTTCCCGGCAAGACACTGCAAGGCAATCTCGATCCCTCGCTGCTCCTGGCGCCGCCCAAAACGCTGGTGGCCGAGGCGATCCGCGTGCTTCGAGAGGGCCGCGGTGGAGCCCACATATTCAATCTCGGTCACGGCATCCTGCCGCAAACGGATCCCGGAGCAGTGGCGCTCCTGATCGACACCGTGAAGACCTTCGACCGGCATGCGGAAAGTGAGGCACCGAAGGCAGCGGGACTGCGTCCGGTAGGCTCCACCGTCTTCTTCGATGGGCTCGAGGTCGAACCGGCCCGCCCGGGTGAGTCTTCGAGGCGGGGTTCGAGACGCGATTCGAGCGAAGAGGAGTCCGAGTGAGCCGGCGCGACCGGGTGACTTCCATGCTGCGTACCGGACAACAGCGGCTCATCGCGGCGTTCGAAGCGATCGATGGCAACGGCCGCTTTCAAGAGCACGACTGGGAACGTCCCGGAGGCGGCGGCGGCCGGGCGCGGATCCTCGAAAACGGAGAGGTGTTCGAGAAGGCGGGCGTCAACTTCAGCGCGGTAGAGGGAGAGCGAGTACCACCGTCACTGGCCAAGCAGCACCCCGAAGCGGAAGGCAGGCCCTTTTTCGCCACCGGTGTCTCGCTGGTTCTGCACCCTCAGAATCCCCATGTGCCGGCGTTTCACGCTAACTTCCGCTACTTCGAAGTAGGTGGCGACTCGGGTGAGAGTGATATCTGGTGGTTCGGCGGCGGCGCCGACATGACGCCCAACTATCCTTTCGCGGAAGACCCTGCGCACTTCCATCAAACGCTCAAGGAGCTGTGCGACCGCCACCCTCAAGCCGACTATCAGGCGATGAAGGAGACTTGCGACGATTACTTCTTCATCAAACACCGCAGTGAGATGCGGGGTGTGGGCGGCATCTTCTACGACGAACTGTCGCCCGTTGGGCAGGGTTCGTTCGGTGCCGACCTCGACTTTACCGAAGATGGCTTAAAGACGCTGATACCCGCCTATCTGCCCATAGTCGAGCGCCGCAAGGATACGCCGTACTTTGAGCGCGAGCGGGAGTGGCAGCTCTACCGACGCGGCCGCTACGCGGAGTTCAATCTGGTCTATGACCGTGGGACGCTCTTCGGCCTGCAGACGCAGGGCAACATTGCGGCCATCCTGATGAGCATGCCTCCCTACGCCCGCTGGGAGTTCGACTACCAGCCGGAGCCGGGCAGCCCAGAGGCGAAGATGCTTGAGTTGTTGCAGCCGCGCGAATGGGTCGATAACAGGCCCGCAACCGATGGCGGGGCCGCAACCGACGGCGGGACCGCGACGGCGCACGAAAACTGCACCGCAAGCACCACTGTCACGGAGAATCAATGAGAGAACAGCGAGTAGCCATCTTTTCCCGAGGTGAACTCCGGACTCAGAAACGATGTCGTCCGGTGTTTGGTCGCGAAGCAGCGTAAGTACAGTTCCAACAGTAATTCGCAGTCCGTATGAGGGGCTTACCACCCATGATGCCTGCCGAATTTACCGGCCCAACGCATCGGTGATCGGCGCCTTCACCAGCTCATCTCGCGCTTCGTTGAGATCATCCTCGAATGTCCCCCTGTCTTCAGCAGAGAGATGCGGAAGGCCCGCAAGAATCTCCGGAAGCTCGCCAAGGCGCACTCCTGACGGGACCGGTCGAAGTTCAGCCACCGGCTTGCCTCCGCGCATCAGGGTGAACCGTTCGCCCCTGTAGGCAACTCGGTTAATGTATTCAGTGAAGTGGCGGGCCACCTCAGTAACACTTCTGCGGATTGGCATGTCAGTCACCTCGGGTCTTTTCAAATCAGATTATGACTCCGATGCATCTTCTTCAGCTACGGTTTGCAACAAATATCATGGCGCGGCTAGCCTGGGTTACGGGTCCGCAATTCCAATCACCATACACGTGCTCGATGGTGAATCCAGCCTTGAGGAGGGAATCGGTCAGCTCTGCTTGGCTCCGGAAGCGCAATTCGCTCTCCACGACCACATCCTCCCCGGTCGTCGTGAACACGTTGTGACCCATGAAGTGAACCCGGCCATATCCCACACTGACCACATCCAGCCAACACTCCATCGGCCCGTGCAACGAATCGACACGCTCGTAGGTCGCCTTGCGATGCCATCCTTCCCAGGCCCGATTATCCGGATTTCGGCTCTCGAAGGCGAGAGTGCCTCCGCCCCGAATCGCAGCGTGCAGATGGCCTAAAGTTGCATCCCACTGTGCATCATTCAGGAAGACTTGCGCCACGTTACCAGTCATGATCGCCAAATCAGCTTCAGGTTCTCCCAGGGCACTAGAATCACCCTCGACCCACTGCACCTCATCAGCTCCGGCTTGCCGGCGCGCGTGGGCGAGCATCATCGGCGCGGGGTCGACGCCAACCACTTGGCGACCTGCGATCGCCAGTTCGCGGGTCATTAGACCCGTTCCGCAGCCCAAATCGAGAATGCGGTGGGCCCCAAGGCGAGTTGCAAGGCGAACGTAGAATTCGGTGTCCGCCCCGCGCGGGTTGTCCCTGTCGTACAGCGCCACGAGGCGCGGATCGACGTAGTGCTGATCGACCTTCACCTCAACAGATTATGTTGGAAGACGACAAACTGTGGTTTGTGCGGTGGCCCGACACCCCTGGTCCAGTCTGCATCCCCGTGAACGGCTGAACCAGCTGCGCTCGCGGTACGATTTGCTCATGGATTCATCCAGCGAAACCGCCCTTACCGGTCATTCGCCCAACGGCCGTTCTCCCACCGGCATCGTAATGATGAACCTCGGCGGACCCAAGAGCCTTGACGAGGTGCGGCCTTTCCTGCTCGAGTTGTTCGCCGACCGCGAGATCATCCAGCTCCCCGTTCAGGATTATCTGGGACCGTTCATAGCAAAGCGCCGCACCAAGAGCGTGCAGCAGAATTATCAGGACATCGGGGGCGGCTCCCCCATCCTCCGATGGACCGAGGAGCAGGGCCGCGGCATGTGCGAACGGCTGGATCGGCTCTCACCCGAAACCGCTCCCCACAAGTTCTATGTGGCCTTTCGTTATGTCGAGCCGAAGAGCGAAGACGCACTTCGAGCAATGGCGCGCGACGGTGTGAAGCGCGCCATTGCCTTCACTCAGTACCCGCAATTCTCCTGCTCCACGACTGGCAGCTCGCTCAATGAACTGTGGCGCGCCGCCAGACGTACGGGCCTCCAGGACTCATTCGAATGGAGCGTGGTCGACCGCTGGCCCACACATCCGCGTTTCATGGAGGCGATGACCGAGACGGTGCGGCAGGGGCTCGAGCAGTTCTCCGACGAGGAGCGCGACGATGTACTCATCCTCTTTAGCGCCCATTCGCTGCCGCTCGGAGTTATCAACCGGGGCGACGCCTACCCGCAAGAGGTGGGGGCCAGCGTTCACGAAGTGATGAAGCGGCTCGACTTCTCGCACGAGTACCTGCTCTGCTACCAGTCCGATGTGGGTCCGGTGCCGTGGCTGGGGCCGTCCACCGAAAAGGTAATCAAACAACTGGGCGCCAAGAAACGGCGGAACGTGCTGGTCGTAGGCATCGCCTTCACGAGCGACCACATCGAGACGTTGCACGAGCTCGACATCGAGTACGGCGAAGTTGCGCATGAAGCCGGCATTACGAACTACAAGCGAGCGCCGGCACTCAACGGCCTGCCGCTGTTCCAGGACGCTCTCGCGGAGATCGCTGCCGAGCACTTGGCGAGCGGCGAAGCCTGCACGAGTCAGTACGGTTTGCGCTGCCCCGGCTGCGTGAACCCGCAATGCCGCAACATCCTCAACCCGGTGGCGCCCTTCAAGCGGACGACTGTTAGCGTGTCGAAGGACACAAAGAAGTACGCGGAGACGCGCTAGCGGGCTTCAATGCACGCCAGCCCGGACTCACCGGCCCGGCCTCCATTAGACTGTCGCCAAGCATGCGCCGGCTCTCGTTTTGCATAGCGGCAGTCATGGAAGGACATCGAATGTCGAATCTCAGCTTCGAGCAGTATGCCGCCGTCCGTCTCATGGGAGCGGCAAAGTACTCCCCCGACGGCACCAGGATTGCTTACATCGCCAATACCACCGGCTACGCGAACCTTTGGCTCATGCCGGACGGCGGCGGCTTTCCCCGGCAACTGACCGCTTTCAGCAAGCGCCGGGTAACCGATTTCAGCTGGTCGCCAGACGGTACTAAGATTGCCTTCACCTGCGACCTCAACGGCGACGAGATGCACCAGGTATTCGTCGTGGACGCCGCAGGAGGTTGGCCGCGGCAGCTCACCGATAACCCTAGCGTGCAGTACACGGTCAGCGATTGGACGCCCGACGGCAAGCACATCGTAATCACGGGTAACGACCGCGAGCCCAGCGAGATGGACCCACAACTTCTCGACGCGAAAACGGGAGAGGCCGCGAGGTTGCTCACCGGCGGAATCCTCTACGGAACGGCCCTTTCGCCCGACGGCCGCAACCTTATAATCGTCGACTTCCGCAGCAACACCGATCAGAACCTTTACGTTCTCGACCTGGAGAGTGGTGAAAAGACGCTCGTCACTCCGCATGAAGGGGAAGCAATATTCCAGCCCACGCACTGGGAGAAGGACAACCGCGGCTTCTACCTCCTCACCAATCAGGGCCGCGAATACACCGGTCTCGCCTTCTACACGCTCGCTAGTGGTAAGTGGGGCTACTCTCATGCACCGGAGCACGACGTGGAGGCCTTCGATCTGGCCGAGGACGGGCGCACGACCCTGGCCGTGATCAACGTCGATGGCGCCAGCCGGTTGCAGGCCTACGACCTGGAGAAGGGGAGCGAGTTAGAGGCGCCGGATCTTCCGCTGGGCGTGGTGTCCTCAATCTCCCTGCACCCCAGCGAGCGCCGCGCCGTGATCGTCTTCGCGAGGGCCACCGAGGCCTCGAACATTTACGAGGTCGACCTTCAAGCGAATACAGTGCGACCGCTCGAGCAGAGCATGCTGGGAGGGGTTCCCGAGGAAGCTCTGATCGAGCCCGAACTCGTCTCCTACCCCTCGTCCGACCGCGATATTCCGGCCTGGCTGTTTCGCCCCCAAGGTCCCGGGGCCTTTCCGGTCGTATTGTCCATCCACGGCGGCCCCGAGGCGCAGGAGCGACCCCTATATATGTACTCAGGCCTCTATCAGTATCTGCTCAGCCGAGGAATTGGCGTTCTGGCACCCAACATCCGTGGGTCCACCGGTTACGGCGCCTCCTACCAGAAACTAATCCACCGAGACTGGGGCGGGGCCGAGCTGGAGGATATCCGCCACACAGCGGAGTACCTCCGAGGGCTCGATTGGGTCGATTCCGAACGGCTGGCGGTATTCGGCGGGTCGTTCGGAGGATTCGCCGCCCTCTCGGCAGCCGGCCGGTTACCCGACCTGTGGTCGGTGGTGGTAGACGTGGTCGGACCCTCGAACCTCATCACCTTCGTCGAAAGCGTCCCCCCGCATTGGAAGGCGATGCTCAAGGAGTGGGTGGGCGACGCGGTCGAGGACCGTGAGATGCTCGTGGAACGGTCGCCCATAACGTACGTCGATGACATCCGAGCGCCGCTGCTGGTCATTCAGGGCGCAAACGATCAGCGGGTAGTGAAGGCGGAGAGCGACCAGATGGTGGAGCGCCTGCGGAGCCTCGGCCGCGAGGTGGAGTACTACGTCGACGACGAAAGCGGACACGGTCCTTCCTCCCGTGAGGCGGGGCTGTACTGGTGGAAGATGGTGGGCGAGTATCTGGTGGAACGCCTCTCGGACTCACGGACCGAACGCCGGGAGAAGGCGTTGCACTAGAAGCGGGGGGCAAAATGCGGCTCAAGATCGTCACCTACAACATCAAGTCGGGGCTGTATCACCCGGACGGCCTCGAAGCCGTGGCGCGGGTGCTGGAGGAGGCGCAGCCGCAGATAGTGGCACTCCAGGAGGTCGATCGAGGAACGCGCCGAGCCAGACAGGAGGACCAGGCGGCTTGGCTAGCGGCTCGGCTGAGCATGCCCCATTACTGCTTTGGACCAGCCACGCCCTGGGATGGCGGCGGCGAGTACGGCGTCGCGCTCATCAGCTCGCTGCCGCTCGAAGACCCGCAGGTAAGCCGCCTCTGGGTGCCGCAGGATGAGGACGCCCCACACGGTACTCGCGAGCCCCGCGTCGTCCTCTCGGCGAAGGTCGACACCGACGGTGACGGCGCACCGCTCACGGTGATGGTCACGCACCTGGGTCTGACCGACGAGCAGCGCCGGCGGCAGGCCGCGCAGCTCCTGGAGAGGGCCAGGTCCGCCGCTGGCACGCCGGTGGTCCTAACCGGCGACTTCAACGGCCATCCGGATTCGCCAGAGGTACGCCTGCTCGCGGAGGGCCTGCACGACGTACTGAGCGAGCTAGCGGAGGGAGAACGCGTCACCTTCCCCTCGGGCGATCCGGAGATGCATGGTGACGACTTCCTGGCGCGAACAATCGACTACATTTTCGTCAACGCGGCGGTCGAGGTCGACAGCGCACGGGTGATTGCCGATTACAGCTTGGCCTCGGACCACAACCCCTGCGAGGCGACGCTTCTGATCTAAACGCCGGTTTGCTCCTAAGGATCGTCGGGCCGACGACCGACCGGGTGCAAATCACGAAGAAAAACGGTGTCGGTTCGCGCCGCATGGGGCACGGCTTCCGCGGAGCAGTGAAGCCGTCCTCAAGGCGCCCGCACCCTCAATCCTCCTTGAAGGCGGCATTAGCCTCCTGCATCACAGTCATCGCCCTGTCGCCGTTCTCGCCGTCGGCATTGACGACCACCACGACGCTGTCCTCGTCCAGTTCCTCCTCGTAGAACTCGGCCTCCTCGCGGTCCAGCCCTAGCCGAATCAACTCGCTAGAGACCGCCCCGTCTCCTGGACGTAGCGCCCTGGCGAACGCGCCGATGAGCGATCCGCCGCGAGAAAGCTCGGCGCGGCTGAGGACGTGGATACTGCCCTCGTCGAGACCGAGAGCGTCCAGTCCGTTTATTGCCCGTTCTGCTGCCAGTTGGTCGTCGAACATTCCAACGATCGTGCTCATGAGTTTCCTCCTTGTTAACCGAGTCGAGCCTGCAACGCGAGATGGATCAATCATGAGAGATAGCAGCGGGACGCCACCGTGGCCTGTATTCCCGTCCACTACGGGCCGGACCCGAGCGTCCCCTTCGCCGCCGCTCCTCAGTCCAGCATTTCGTCGGGATTCCGGAAGTAGCGAGCGGCCAAGGCGTCTCCGGTGGCGTAAGCGAGCGCCGCGAGGGTTCCCGTGGGATTGGCCCCGGGATTTTGCGGGTAGAGTGCCGCGCCGGTAACGAACACGTTAGGCGTGTCCCACACCTGTCCGTACCTGTTTGTCACCGAGTCACCCGGGTCATGCCCCATGATGGCGCCACCTGTCATGTGGGTGCTCTTGTAGGCGTGCAAATTGTACTCGGGCAACTCCTCCTGGGTGCTGCTGCTGGTCGCCCCCATCGCCCGCATGATTTCCTCGCTGCGCGAGCGCATGAAACGGTAAAGATTACGCTCGTTGTCGGTCCAATCGAAGGTGAAGCGCAATAGTGGCAGGTCGTGGGTGTCCTTGTAGATCGGATCGAGATCGTAGAAATGCTGCCGGTAAGCGAGGCTCTCCCCCTGCATGGTAATTGGAACGTAGGAGTCCCACTGACGCCGCATCGCTTCCTTCCACTCTCGTCCCCAACGCTTCCCGTCTCCGATCGGCAGGTTCCCAACCGACGTCACCGGCTCGCGCTCGCCGATAGTGGAGAACAGCGATGAACCGCCAATGAAGTCTAGGTCGCCGTGATCGACGGCGTTTCCATAGAAGTCGTAGAGCACCTGAATGGTCGAGGTGTTGCCCATGAACAGGTTGAATCGGCGACCGTCGAAGACACCGGTGGCAGGGTTCTCCCAGATCTGATGGGTGCAATTCCGGCCGACCTGGCCACGGTCGTTGCCGACGCCATCGGGGTGCTGCCGGGAACGCGAGAGGAGCAGCAGGCGCACGTTGGTCAGGGTGTAACCCGAAAGAATCACCAGCTCGGCCGGTTGGAAGTGCTCCTCCCCGGTGATCAGGTCGATGTAGGTGAGGCCCGTCGCCATACCGTCGCCATCCAACTCCACCTGCAACACTTTCGATTGCGACCTGATCTCGTAACGGCCGCTCTGCAAGGCCAGCGGTGTGTGGGTGGTGAGACCAGTCGACTTCGCGTCGACCTCACAGCCGAAACGCGTGCAAAAGCCGCAGTAGAGGCAACCGCTGCGGGTGCGCCCGAAAGGGTCGGTGTAGGCACGGGAGAGGATGCCGGAAGGTTGCGGGAATGGGTGGTAACCGAGTCGGCGCGCAGCATCGGCGAAGGTGTACGAGGGCAGTGTCGACTCGAGCGGGGGGTTGGGAAAGGGCCGGCTGCGCGCACCCTCGAACGGGTTACCGCCGGGGATCAGTTCTCCTTCAAGATTTCCCGCCCGCCCCGAGGCCCCGATGTCGTACTCGAAGGCATCGTAGTAGGGCTCGAGCTCTTCATAGGTCACCGGCCAGTCCTGGACCGTACTCCCTTCGGGCAGCTTCCCTTCCCCGTAGCGCTCTTCGTAGTAGCTGCGGTACTGGAAGTCGTACGGGGTGAAGCGCCACAGCATCGCCGACCAGTGGGCGGCCGAACCGCCAATCCCATGCCCGGGGTGGAAAGCGCCGAATCGTCTCATCGGCAACGACGGCCGGCGGGCATCCGGCCGCCAAGTCCAACTCTCCTGGCTGATGTTCGCCATCATCGCCTTGCGCGTGGAGTAGCGCAGGCTGTCGTGGTTCCAGGCGAAATCGGGGTGGGCCCACTGGGCCGGCCCCTGCTCGATCGACACGACGCTGCGACCCTCGTTGGTCAGCTTCCAAGCGAGAATGCCGGCCGTCCAGCCCGCGCCCACGGTAACGACGTCAACCTTCGGATGCACTATTGCCATAAGCGCCCCGCCCTACCGAATCGGACCCCGCTCCTGCTCATCGCCCCTCGCGCCGATCGCTGCCGCTGACCGGCAAGATCACGTGATCGTTGGCCGGCTGTCCGGGGTGGAAGTGAGGGAGCTGCGCGATACTCTGCGGCTCGCGCGTGGTCCCCTCGGTCCGCAGTTCAGGTGGGGTGTAAGCGCGTTGAGCACCGGGATATCCCAGCATGTACCAGCCCACCAGGTCGCGGTTTCCGCCGTAGAGCGGGTCGGCGAACATCCCTTCGATAACGTGTGAGCGCAACACCTCGAAGAATTCGCGGAGGGCGGGTGCGTGGAAACCGGTCTCTTCATCACCGCCCAACTGCCCTCCCTGCCCCCGGACGCCACCGCCATCAAAGAGCTCGCCAGGCGAATCGGCCATGGTTTCCACGACGGACTCCTGGTCGTCCTCCGAAAGGTCGGTCAAGCGGGCGCCGTACTGGCTCCGGCTGTAGCTGTCCACCATCTGCAAGCCCCTCCGGTAGATCTCCCTGGGGGTGAGGCTCGACTGGTAGCCGTACCGCGGTAGCTCATCGGCCTGCACCCATACCGGCTGCGGACCGTCGGCAGGAGTCGACGGTGGCTCCTCTCCGCTGTACGGCTCGGCGAAGGGAGGCAACCGGTAGATCGCTTCGGCGAAGCCGTGACGGTGGGACAGCAGGTGGTCGATGTAATTGAGCACCCCGGCTTCTCGCGCACCGGGATCATCCGGGCTACCGGGCAGAATGGTGGCGGCCAGCGCCTCGACCGTCCTTGCTTCTTGCAGCGAGAAGAACTCCAGGATGGCTGGATCGGGCGCCTGAGCCGGCGTACGCGGCACCTCCTCGAACGGTCCTGGAACCCTCGACTGGGGCGCGCTCTCGGGTAGTGGGCGAGGCGGCACAGGAGGCTGTTCTCTGGGGGTGGGAGTATCGCAGGCGCTTACCAGCCCGGCGGCAACGGCTAGCGCGCCGGTCGCCTTGAAGAAGCTGCGCCTGTCGAGGCGGCGGTCGCCACCGTTGCCCTCACTGCGGGCGTCGCCCATGCTTCCACTTTCCCCGGGCGTTTCCGCCTGCCTCTTATCCAAATCGTCTGGCATGGTCGTCCAGTCCTTTCCCGGTCCCCGTGAGGCGCGGCAAGCACCACGTCACGGCGGCGCCGTCAGTGGAGGCTATAGATGTAGGCGGCCATCGAGCGCGCGTCCTCCTGAGTCACGCCCAGATTGGGCATGGCGGTTCCCGGTTCGATCCCCTGCGGGTTGATGATCCACAGCACTAGGTTCTCGGGAGTGTTGGGGAGATTGCCGGCGATATACGCGCGTTCGCCCAAGGTCGTGAGTGAAGGCCCCACCTTGCCCTTGGCGGAGCGCACTCCGGCTATCTCATGGCAGCCGCCGCAGCCGTACTTCACGAACGCCATGGGGCCTTGATCGGGGCGCCCGCCCGGAATTTCACGGTCAGGCGCGACCCCGATGCCTCCCTGCGAGGCGGTTATGGCGAGGCCGATCGCCACGAGGATCAGGGCGGCGACGCTAAAGGAAACGAGCCTCAGCATGCGCTTACCCCTCCCTCGCTCCGAGTGCCGGTCACGAGGCTCCGCAACCAATCATCAGCAGCGGTGCCGACTCCAGCAGGATCACGAGCACGAAGAATAGGGAAAGCGAGGCGACAACTGTCGACAGCCCGGCCGCCCGTTCCAGTCCCGGGCCCCGCCGTTCGAGTACCCGCCGCCGACTCCACGCGAAAACTGCTCCCGCCAGAGCCAGGCCGGCCGCGACCGCCGTCACTATCAGCAGCGGCAACCATACGCTTACCTCTGCGCTGCCGCCGGCCGCCGCCACCTGAGCGCAGACCGCCTCCACCAAGAAGTGACTGACTATCAGGTGCAGGCTCCAGGCGCCGGAGCCAAGCAGCAGGGCTCCCCACAATGGGGCGCTCGCTCTGCCGCGTGAAATGCTAGTCACTCTCTCCACCATCGTGTCTCCACCATCCATCCCCTAGAGGAGCGGCACCAGGTACAGGACCACGAACGACAGGACGGCCAGCGCTACGACCGTGTACCAGTAGAGGGCGGCGTTCAAGAGCGGAGTCGGCAGGGCTCCCTCGAGCAGACCGCGTACGTGGCGCAGCAGCGCGGCGACCAGTAGCGCGACGCCTATCGTCACGATCAGCAGGACGAAGCCGTTCACGGTATAGAAGGCCGAGGCGTAGGCGTTCAGAGTTGGCGAGAAATCTAGTTGTAGCAGCGAGTACCCCTGCACAGCCAAGAAGGCGAGACCCAAGAGCAACGAGAGGGACAGGAAGGGAACGAACAGCCCGGAGTCGCCCCTTCGCAGGCGGCCGACCGCCAGAGCCGTGAGTATCGCGCCAATGACCAGCCCAGAGGCGGCGACCGCCGGCAGCAGCCAGCTTGGCGCCTGCGGCGGGCCCGCCGGTCCAACGAGATAGAGATAGCTGAATAGCAGCACCACGAGAATGGTGGACACCACCACGCAGAACATTGCTGCTCCGAACGCCCCCACCTCGGCGCCCCCGGGGGACGGGTCTTTCCCGTTGGGATCGAGCAGCCGGTTGGAGCGCCAGACGAAATCCCGCTCGTTGGCGGTGGGCCACAGCCACATCCCGAAGGTGACGGCGGCTATAACCAGGCCGGCGATACCAAGCCAGCCGATCTTGAGCAGGAGCGCCAGGGCGACCAGGGAGACACCCAACGCGGCAATGAACGGCTGGAGGGTGGGCCCCGGGTAGAAGTGCACTCCTCGAGGCTCCCCTCCGAAGCTGGAGGTAACCAGGCCGGCTCGCCATCCTTCGGGCCCTGCGTCTAGCGCCCGAGCTGCGTTCACCAGCTGCTCTTCGTCCGGCTCACGCCGCCCTTGACCCTCCTGGGGCCCCTCTGACCACTCGACATCTTGCCCATCGGCGCGCCAATCCGTGCGGCCATCGGTGCGTCCATCAATCGTCCCGCCGGTCCAGCCATCGATCCAAAGGGGCTCGCGGTGACGCACGATCAGCGGCGTCTCCACCGAAAAAGAGGGCGGGGGCGAGCTGCCGGCCCACTCGAGCGTGCCCGCCTGCCAGGGGTTGCGTCCGGCGGGCGCCCCAAAGCGCAAGCTCAGGACGACATCGATCACGAAGAGGAGAACTCCCACGCCCAGAGCGTAGGAACCGATGGTCGAGAGCAGATTGTAGCCGTCGAGCCCCGTTCCCTCCTGATAGGTGTAGATCCGCCTGGGCATAGCCAGCAGTCCCATGATGTGCATCGGGAAGAAGGCGACGTTGAACGAGACGAAGACGATCCAAAAGGCGATCTTGCCCAGCGTCTCGTTCATCATTCGCCCGCTGATCTTGGGCATCCAGTAGTGGATGGCCCCCAGCAGCGGCAGGACCACGCCGCCAACCAGCACGTAATGGAAGTGCGCGACGATGAAGAATGAGTCGTGCGCCTGCCAGTCGAACGGGACGGAGGCGATCATCACCCCGGTGACGCCGCCCAGCATGAAGATGACTACGAAACCCAGAACGTAGAGCATCGGCACCGTTAGCCGGGGCCGCGTGCCCCACAAGGTCGCGATCCAGGCGAATATCTGCGTCCCGGTAGCTAGCGCGATCATGAAGCTCGTCGCCGTGAAGAAGGAGGCGGCCAACTCGGGCAGACCGGTGGTGAACATGTGATGCACCCACAGCCCGAAGCTCACGAAACCGGTCACCAGCAGCGCCAGAATCACCAACCGGTAGAGGGCTAGAGGACGCCGGGCGAAGGTAGGCACTATCGTCGATACGATTCCCGTCGCCGGAATGAACATGATGTAGACCTCCGGATGGCCGAAGATCCAGAAGAGGTGCTGCCACAGGATCGGGCTGCCGCCGCTTTCGGGGTTGAAGAAGGTCATGCCGAAGGTGCGTTCGAGTTCGAGCAGGAGCGTCGCCACGAAGAGCACCGTGAACGCGAAGGTCATCGCGAAGCCGGTCACCAGCATCGACCAGACGAAGATGGGCATTCGGGTGATCGACATGCCGGGTGCGCGCAGCTTGAGCGCGGTGACGACCAGCTCGGCGCCGGCCCCGATCCCGGAGAGCTCGGTGAGGCTCAAGCCGATGAGCCAGAAGTCCTGGGCGATCCCGGGAGAGAACTCCTTGCCGGAGAGCGGCGTGTAGGCGAACCAACCGGTGTCGGGAACCTGACCCACGAAAAAAGAGGAGTAGAACAGCAGGCCCCCGAACAAGTAGATCCAGTAGCCGAAGGCCGTGAGGCGGGGATACGCCATATCGCGCGCGCCGATCATCGCCGGCACGAAATAAATCCCCAAACCCTCGATGAATGGAACCACGAAGAGGAACATCATCGTGGACCCGTGCATGGTGAAAAGCTGGTTGTAGAGTTCGGGGTCGAGGAAGTCGTTCTCGGGCACGGCCAGCTGGGTGCGCATCAGCAGCGCCAGTACCCCGCCGATTACGAAGAAGATGAACGCGGTGACCATGAAGCGGACGCCCACGATCTTGTTGTTGACCGGCATGAACACCCGTGCGAACGGATTGGTGGGACCTGACCAGGTGCGGTGGAGCAGCTCTACGGCGCGGGAACGTGACGTCACTCGAGGCTCTCCAGATAGGCGAGGAGCACCTGCAGGTCTTCGGATTCGAGATACATCGGCGGCATCCGGTTACCCGGCTTTATCGCCTGCGAGTTGACGATCCAGCCGCCCAGGTTTCCTCGATTGTTGGCGACCGTTCCGGCACCCAAGGTCATGCGAGTGGCGAGGTGGGTGAGATCGGGGCCCAAGCGGCCGCTGGCGTTGGTGCCTTCTATGGTGTGGCAGTACACGCAGGCGGAGCCGAGGAAAACCTGCTGCCCCTCGCGGATCAGCGGATCGAGCGGCGGCTGGGGTGGAACCGTTCGACTCTGCAACCACTCGTCGAAACTTTCCTGAGGTTCCGAAACGATAAGGAGGCGCATATTGGCGTGTTGCGTGCCGCAGAACTCGGCGCACTTGGCCGAGTGAATCCCAGTCTCGTCGGCCTCGATCCAAAGCGTGTTCACGGTGCCCGGCACCAGGTCCATCTTCCCTTGCAGTCCTGGGGCCCAGAAGCTGTGGATCACGTCGTCGGATGTCAGCTGCAGCCGCACCGGCCTGCCCGCGGGAATGTGGATCTCGTTGGCGTCGGTCACGCCTACCTCCGGGTAGCGGACCTCCCACCACCACTGGTGGCCTATCACTTCGATCGTCACGGCGTCCTCGGTGGGGCGAACCATGCCGGCGGTAAGCGCCAGCGACCAGAAGAGCAGCGGAACGAGGATAACGATGGGCAGAACGATCCCGCCGAGAACCACGAACGGCCCCGTTCCCAGCGGCGGCTCGCCCCCGTTTGGGATACGCCGCCGGAAGATTGCGGTGAAGAGCAGGGCGTACACCAGCACGCAGACGATTGCTGCGATGATGAGCATCACCCAAAAGAGTTCGCTCACCCCCTGCGCGGCTGGACCAGCGGGGCGCAGCACCTGAGCATTGGCGAAACCACCGGTAGCGGCGATGGCGAGAGCCGAGGCCATGACCAGGCTGTTCAGATAGGGAGTACCGGCGGGCGCCATACGTTGGTGGTTTGGTGT
Organism: Trueperaceae bacterium; assembly: GCA_040905665.1. Classification (GTDB taxonomy): domain Bacteria; phylum Deinococcota; class Deinococci; order Deinococcales; family Trueperaceae; genus DASVCN01. The sequence continues at coordinate 199,324 of JBBDRD010000041.1, read as the reverse complement.
GCTCATTGCCGCGTCGACGCCCGCCAGCGCCCGGTAGAGCATCCAGCAGGCGAGGCCCAGGTAAAGGGCGCCGGGCGGCACCCACATGAGCAGGCCCGCCAGCTGCTGGTCGGCTAGCGCAGAGATTCCCGTGGCCCGAGCCACGCGCTCATAGTGGCCATACCAGGGCTCGGGCGCCAGAGTGATCATCGCTCCCAGAACGCCCCCTTGCAGCGCGGTGACGAAGAGGACCACCGGCGCCAGGAAGCGGTTCAGCCGGCGGCGGCCCAGCGGCTGGAAGAGCATCCACCAGAAGAGGCCAGCGCTGCCCAGCAACGACAGGTGCTCGAGCACGTGTACGAGCTCGCTGGTCAACGCCGCTCCGTAGGCGGCCGGAAGATGCCAGGCCCACAGGATCACGACGAAGATAAGCCAGGCTGCGACCGGGTGGATGACCAGGCGCCAACCTCGCCCGATCGGGCCGGAGCGACGCCAACCTTTTACGGCAGTGCGACGAAATCGCGGTGGGAGCAGCCACAGGAGCGCAAGGAGTGGCACTCCGAGCACGAGGAGCGGCGCGGCCACCAACGACAAGAGCAGGTGCTGCGCCATATGGGCCGAGAAGAGAAGTACCGCGAGCGCCTCGAGCGGCCCAGACAACGCCGCTCCCAGGGCCATCAGCCCGAGCAGCCCTGCGCTGGCCCGGCCGACGGAGATGCCACGACCCCAGCCGGCTTTGCGCCAGGCCCTAGCCACGCCCAGGATATAGAGGACGCCGAGGAGTGACAGCGCCACCATCGGCAGTGCCGAGAGCAGTCCAGGGAGTAGCTCGGGCGGCAGCCCGCCAGGCACTCCGTGCAGGAGCGAATCCAGGGTCGCCGTCTGCAGCGGTGAGGCTTCAAGTAGTTGCTGTGCGCTGGTCAAGCTGCCCCCCGGGCGTGACAAGTGCGTACTCGAGCCTCGACGGCCCGCTTCGCTAACCAGCTATAGCACCGCTGCTACTGCCCCGACGGTACGTGGCTCGCAATTTTCGATTAGCCCTTCCTTTGGCGCTCAATCGCCTCCTGGCCGGTCCGACTGCACAAAGCGGCTCCAGGGCGGCGATGCAGCCAACGCCCGGACGGCCACCGGGCACCCTTCGCCGTGAGCGCCCGGGAGGTAGCCGGTGCTCATCAGGAACTCGTTCACGATCTCCCCTCCCATGAACTTGAAGTTGCGCCTGAACAGCTTCGTCCACTCCGTTCGGTCCAGCGGGTGGTGAGCTTCGAGCCACCGCTTGAAGGAGCCGTGCTCTTCTCTCAGGGCGAGGATGCGCCTGGCATTCTCGATCGCTGCGTCGACCTTGAGTCGGTTTCGGATGATCGCGGGGTCAGCCAGAAGCCGCTCCCGCTCCTCGTTGCCGTAGCGCGCCACCCGCTCGATCTCGAAGCCGTCGTAGGCCCGGCGAAAGCCCTCCCGCTTGCGTAGGATGGTGATCCACGACAACCCCGCCTGATTGATCTCCAGCACCAACCGTTCGAAGAGAATGTCGTCCTCCTCGACGGGAAAGCCGTACTCCTGCTCGTGGTAGGGGCCGTGGAGTGGGTGACCGGGGGCGGTCTGGCAGTAACTCTTGATGGGGGCAGCGGCTCCGCCCGGGGGGGCGGGTGGAGAATTGGCCATGCGCTCAGGATAGCTTCACCGGGGTTGCGCGTCACCGGGGAGTGTGCGTCACCGGGAGTGTGCATCACCGGGGTTGCGCGCCTCTGTCTCGCGCGGCGATAGTTTCGGCTGCAGGTTCCGCGGTTGAGAACGCGGTCGAGTATTCTGAGAAGCGTGGTCCATAACGTAATCGTCATCGGTGGCGGCATTTCGGGCCTCACAGCCGCGTTCGAGCTACGGAAGCGACGCCCAGGCTGGTCGATCCTCGTGCTCGAGAAGGAGGATGTGGCCGGGGGCAAGGTGCGCTCCGGTAGCATCGACGGCTTCACCGTCGATTGGGGCCCCAACGGGTTCCAAGCTGCTCCGCATACGCTCGAACTGGTGGAGGAACTCGGACTCGAGGCGAAGCTGTCGCCCGCTTCAGACCACGCCCGTTACCGCTACCTCTACCGTGACGGCAGCTTGCGGCGGGTTCCCGTCAAACCCCGGGAGTTCCTCGCGACCGAGTTGCTCTCCCCCGCCGGCAAACTTCGCGCCGCCCTGGAGCCGCTCCTTGGCCGCCGCTATGCCAACGGTACCGATGAGTCGGTTCACGACTTCGTGGCCCGCCACTTTGGCGGCGAAGCCGCCCGCACCCTGGCCGCGACGATGGTATTAGGGATAACCGCCGGAGACTCGCGCCGCCTGAGCGCGGGCGCCCTCTTTCCGCGGATGAGACAGATGGAGCGCGATCATGGCAGCCTGCTGCGCGCAATGGCGTCATCAAGGGGTAGTAGTACAAGAGGTAGTAGTAAGGGTAGAAGGTCTGCAGGTGCCGCCCTCTACAGCTTCAAGCCGGGAGGCATGGGGGAGCTCACGGCTGCGCTGGGTCGCCACCTGGGTGACGACCTACGAACCGGGACCGAGGTCGAAATGGTGAACGCCGGGAACGGTGGCGGCTATGAAGTCACGTTGACCAGCGGCGAGAGGTTGCAAACCGAACAATTGGTAGTGGCGACGCCTGCTTACACCAGCGCCCGCCTGCTCGGGCCGATCCTCGCCGGGGCCACCGACGCGCTCGAGCAGATCCCTTACGCGCAGGTCGATGTGCTTGTCATGGCGTATCACCGGGTCGACGTGGCTCATCCACTCGACGGCTTCGGCTTTCTGGCGCCTCGTGGCGAGGGCGTTCGCAGCTTAGGGGCGATCTGGACGTCGTCACTCTTCGAAGAGTCGGCCCCAGCTGGAACGGTTTTCTTGCGCGTCCTCGCCGGCGGCGTCCTCGACCCGGGTTTTGGCGAGCTGGAAGACGCCCAGGCTTTCGCGGCCGTTGCTCACGACCTCCGCCTAACGCTCGGCGTCACCGCAGAACCGATTTTCTCGCAGAGGATCTCGATCCCGCGGGCCATACCGCAGTACGAGTTGGGTCACCGTGGCCGTGTAGAGAGGGCGATGGCCGCGGCTCGCCACTGGCCGGGACTGGTTCTGGCCGGAAACGCCTTCCACGGAGTGGCCGTCAACGACTGTGTCCGTGACGCGCTTCGGGTGGCGGATGAAATGGTTGGCGTAAACCGCTGAGGACTGCTGCCACCCGGCACCTTCGCCCGGCCGTGTCTGGCCCGGGCACTTTAGCCGGGCACTTTGGCCGGCGCTTTGTCCGGGCCTCCTTCACTGGGACGCGTCTGCCGGGATTCCGCCCACCTGACGGCACGTGCTACTATCAGTATTTGCCGCGTTTCGCGGCGAGCCTATGTTTGAAGCGCCTCTGTTTGAAGCGCCTCTGTTTGAAGCGCCTGTGTTTGAAGCGCCTGTGTTTGAAGCGCCTGTGTTTGAAGCGCCTATGTTGGAAAGAGTGCTGGAGAGGGCGGAATCTTCTAAAGTTGCTGGTTATAGAGCTTCTGAGTTTTAAAGCTACAGTTCTAAAGCTGCGGAGTTCTAAACTACGGAGAAGGTGCCGCTACCGGCCTTGCAAAGGAGGTGACACATGCCGAGCAATAATCAGTACGATCTCAACCTGATCCTCGACCCCAACCTCAGCGAACAGCAGGTCCAGACGGAAAAGGACGCCGTCGCGACCCAAGTCGAGCGCGTTGGTGGCGAGATAATAGAGGTGGATGAGTGGGGTTCTCGTCGGCTTGCCTATCCAATCCGCAAGCTCAACGAAGGGTACTACGTAATCTATCGCCTAAACCTCACTGGTGAAACACCCAAGGCGGTCGAAGCGGCTATTAGGCAGCGTGATAACGTCATGCGTGTGCTGGTCGTGAAGGATCGTCCGGAGTGGAAGACTAGAAAGCCTGCCGCTCCCCAGGAATCACAAGCCGCCGATTGAGACCAGCAGAACGCTGACCGCTTCATAGGCGTAGGAGTAGATCATGGCACGAGGACTGAACTACATCTTCCTTGCAGGTACGCTCACCCAGCGTCCCGAGCTGCGTTACACCCCTGGTGGTCTCGCAATCCTCGAGATGAGCCTCGCGGGCAACGATCACGTCGTGGGTGATGACGATCAGCAGCGAGAGCTGGCCTGGTACCACAAGGTGACGGTGTTCGGCGCACAGGCCGAGTCTCTGGCAAATCAGCTGGAGGCAGGTGTTCCTGTATTCGCCGAGGGCCGCCTCGATTACCGCTCGTGGGAGAGTCAGGACGGCCAGCGCCGCAGCGCGCTCGACGTCAAGGCAACCCGTGTAGAGGTAATGGGGTTCGGCTCACGCACCACCGGTTCAAATCCTACCGCCGCCACCGTTGAGGACGCCAAAGGACAACAGCGCCTGCGCAACGCCCTCAACGAAGTCATGATCATCGGCAACCTCACTCGCGATGCGGAACTCCGTTACACCCCCTCGGGGAGTGCGGTCACTCGCTTTAGCGTCGCAGTCAACGAGCGTTTTCGTGACCGTAGCGGCAACGACCAGGAGCGCACTCACTACGTGGACGTAAACGTGTGGCGCGAACTGGCGGAATCTTGCGGGGAGTTGGCAAAGGGCGATCCGGTGTTCGCAACGGGTCGTCTGGTTAATGATTCCTGGACAGACAAAGAAGGTAACCGTAGATACACGACGCGCATCGAAGGGTCGCGCGTCGAGTTCCTGACTCGTGGTCCCGGCGTTGGTGGAGCCGGAACCCGCCCGGAGCCAGTGGCTTCGCGCGCCCAGGCGAATCAGCTTGACATAGATGAAGAGTTTCCACCGGAAGAGGACTTACCCTTCTAAATGGCAAGAGAGAGCAAAGGAAAAGACGCGCGCAGCAAAGCTCGCGACAAGCGTGGAGGTGGCCGCCGCGGTCGCCGTCCCAAGGTGTGCCAGTTCTGCACCGGAGATCTAGAAATCACCGCATATCACGACAGCAGAATGCTTCGGCGCTACATCAGTGATACCGCCAAGATTTTGCCTCGTCGTCGTACCGGCACGTGCGCCAAGCACCAGCGTAGGCTCGCTACAACGATCAAACGTGCCCGCATGCTCGCGATCGTCCCCATTACGGAGAAGTTGGTCCGCCGATGAACGTCATTTTGCTCGAGCCCGTTAACAAGTTGGGCGATGCGGGCGAGATGGTGAAGGTTCGTGCCGGCCATGCCCGTAACTTCCTGATCCCGCAAGGGCTGGCTCTACCAGCCACCCGCTCGAACCGCGCCGAGCTTCAGGCCCGCCTTGCCCAAAGGGCGCGTCAGCTTTCCGAGCGCAAGGGTGATGCCGAGCGTCTCAAGGAGCTCCTCTCCGAAGCTGTCATCGAGATTCGCGTCAAGGCCGGCGAAGAACGCATCTACGGCTCGGTTGGCAACCGCGACATCGCCGAGGCGGTCAAGGCTGCCTACGACGTCGAAATCGACCGCCGCAAGATCGACCTCGCCGAACCGCTCAAGACGCTTGGCGAATACACCATCCCCTACAAGCCTCATCCCGATGTGCAAATCGACCTGCAAGTAAAGGTCACTGCCGAGGAATAAAAGCCAATGGAATAACGGGCGGAGTAACAGCTCGACCGCCCGGTAGTAAATGCTCGGTAGTATAAGGCTCGGCACGCCGAATTGAATGAAGGGCGGTCCCCGCTTGCTTGACCGCCCTTCCTCCTTCTCGCCACAAGTACAGCGCCCCACAACGATTCGTTTACGCCAAGACTAGCTCGGCCTTAGGACTGCATCTTTTCGACGCGAATCAGGTTGGTCGTTCCGCGCATTCCGAACGGCACACCGGCGGTAATGACGAATCGGCTCTCGGCCAGCCCCAAGCCACGATCCTCGATCGCCTTTATCGCCACCGTCACCATCTCATCGGTGGAGTGGATCTCTTCGCTTCGATGCGGAATGACCCCCCAAACGACGCTTAATTGTCGGAAGGCGCGCCGGCTGGGAGTTACGGCCAGGATCGGCGCCGCCGGACGGTTGCGTGAGACCCGCATGGCGGTCGTACCCGACGAAGTAAAGGTAACGATGAGGTTCGCGCTCAGGTTGAACGCCATCTGGCAGGCGCCCAGCGAGACGGCATCGGCAGTGGTGTCGTCCGGCTTGGGGTACTGCTCGCGCATGTCGGTCTGGTAGCGGTCATCGGCTTCGACCGAGCGCGCGATTCGGTCCATCATGCGCACCGCCTCGATAGGATAGGAACCCACTGCTGTCTCGGCCGACAGCATGATCGCATCGGTCCCGTCGTAGATCGCATTGGCAACGTCACTCGCCTCGGCGCGGGTCGGAGTTGGGTTCTCGATCATCGACTCGAGCATCTGGGTGGCGGTGACGACCGGCTTACCGGCTTCCACGCAGGCACGAATCAGCCGTTTCTGGATGAGCGGTACCCGTTCCGGCGGCATCTCCACCCCCAGGTCGCCGCGCGCAACCATCACGCCATCCACCTCGCTCAAGATCTCATCGAAGCGCTGAACCGCCCCCGGCTTCTCGATCTTGGCCATGAGCTTGGCGTTCGAGCCGGCGCGAGCCAGGTAGTGGCGAGCGAGAAGCAGATCGTCACGCGAGCGGACGAAACTGACAGCTACCCAGTCGACGTCCAACTCGGCGCCGAACAGCAGGTCCTCGACATCCTTGTCGGTAAGCGCTGGAATGCTGAGGTCGGCCCCAGGAATGTTGATCCCCTTGTTGTTCGACAACACCCCACCCAAGGTCACTTCCGTCTCTATGACCCTGCCCCGCAGGGCTGTGACCTGCACACCCAGGCGGCCGTCGTCGAGGAGTAGAGTGTCGCCGATCTTGACGTCATTGCAAAGACCCTTGTAGGTAACGCCAACCCGTTTGGCGTCGCCAGGAGAGTCATCGTCACAGGTGAAATCGAACCGTTTCCCGACCTCGAGGAGAACTCGGCCGTCGGCGAAGGTGCCGGTTCGGATCTTTGGCCCCTGTAGATCTTGCAGAACACCAATCGACCGGCCCAGCCGCTCACTCTCGGCCCGAATCATCTCGATGTTGGCTCGGTGTGTCTCGCGACTGCCGTGCGAGAAGTTCAGGCGGAAGACGTTCACCCCCGCTTCGAGCAGGGCGACGATCATCTCCTGGTTGCTGGTCACCGGCCCCAGCGTGGCAACTATCTTTGTACGGCGAGGACTCACCCGCGAAACGCCTTTCGGCCCAGGAAGCTCGCTCCATCCCCAAGTTCGCTCTCGATCATTAGCAAGCGATTGTACTTGGCCAACCGGTCGCTGCGGCTGGCGGAACCGGTCTTTATCTGCCCGGCATTTACCGCCACAGCCAGGTCTGCGATGAAGCTGTCCTCTGTTTCACCCGAGCGGTGGCTTATCATCGCCCGATAACCGTTGGCTTTTGCCAATTCGATAGTGGCCAGAGATTCGGTTAGGGTGCCGATCTGGTTGACCTTGACGAGGATGGCGTTGCCGACGTCCTCTTCTATTCCGCGTCCAAGCCGCTCTACATTAGTCACGAACAGATCATCCCCTACCAACTGGGTCTTATCCCCCAGTCGCTCGGTCAATTTGGCCCAGCCGCCCCAGTCGTCCTCCGCCAGGCCGTCCTCGATGGAGATGATCGGATAGCGATCTACCCAGTCACTCCAATAATCGATCATTTGGTCCGCGGAGAGACTCCGCCCCTCGGCGTCCAACTGATAGTTACCGCCGTCGTGGAACTCGGTCGATGCCGGATCGAGCCCGATCGCTATCTGCTCCCCTGGCACGTAGCCGGCCTTCTCGATCGCCTCCAGGATGACCTCGATCGCCTCCTCGTTGCTCCGCAAGTTGGGCGCGAACCCTCCCTCGTCACCGACGTTAGTGTCGTAACCGCGGCCGGAAAGCACCTTCTTGAGGTGATGGAAAGTCTCGACTCCTGAACGCAGGGCATCTCGGAACGTATCGAATCCTATTGGCGCCAGCATGAACTCCTGCATGTCCACGCGGTTATCTGCGTGCTTCCCACCGTTGATCACGTTCATCATCGGTACGGGCAAGACCCGGGCAGCTGGGCCACCCAGATACCGGTAGAGCGGCACGTCGAGTGTGGCGGCGACCGCTCGCGCTGCTGCGAGCGAGACAGCCAGAATCGCATTGGCCCCCAGTCGAGCTTTGTTTGGAGTGCCGTCGAGTTCGATCATTACCCGGTCCAATGCGACCTGGTCAAAAGCGTCCATTCCCAAGAGTTCGGCGGCGATGGTCTCATTGACGTTACTGATCGCCCTAATCACCCCCCGGCCCAGGAAGCGCTTGTCGCCGTCACGCAACTCAACTGCTTCGTGAGCTCCGGTAGAGGCCCCAGAGGGAACCAGGGAGAGACCCTCCACGCCACTCTCGAGGCGCACGACCGCACCGACAGTAGGGTTGCCCCTAGAGTCGAGCAGTTCGAGGGCGTGAATGTCTTCGATACGAGTCATGACTGTCCTCCTGCGGACCCCACCACTTCAAGCCACCGCGGCACAGACCGCAACTGCCTATCCTGTTCGGAGAGGGACTACCATCGCCAGATAACCCGGTTGGGTCGGATCCACCAGCACGCTCGGAGCCGTCTCACGAGAGAGTGAGATACAGATCTGGCCGCTCAGAGGTGAAACTGCGTCGACAAGGTACTTGGCGTTGAAAGCAACGGCGATCTCCGGCTCGCTGCCTTCCTGACGAACCGCAACGGCCTCCTGCGCGCGGCCGAACGCTCCCTCGGCAGTAATCTGCATCGTGCCATCCTTGACGAACATGTCGACACGGTTGTTGGTTGTTCGGTCGGCCATTAGCGCCACACGTGACACGGTCTCGGAGAGTCCCTTGGCCTCGGTCGTAACACTCAAGGGAAAGGAGGAGGGAATCACCCGTTCATAATCCGGGAACGACCCTTCCATGAGCTTGACGTTTAGACGAGTGGAAGGTGTGGCGAGCATCAGCTGCCCCTCTCCCACCGCCATGCGCACCGTCCCCTCGTCCAATATCCTGACGAGCTCTTCGACGCTGCGAGCCGGGAGTACCAGGTTTGCTTCGAGACCACTCGTGCTGGTGAGGTGGTAGTAGGCCAACCTGAATCCATCGCTTGCTATTGCCCGGGTACGGCCATCGGCCAGCTCGAGTTTGACCCCCCGAAAGATGGCCTGATAATCGGCGGTCGCAGCAGCGTAACGAACATGTGACAGGGCTGCAACTAGTTCCTTGGCATCGAGTTCGCCTGCGAAATCCTCGGTGAAGGTTAGTGTCGGAGCCTGCGAAGCCTCGACCAGTTGGAGTCGCGTGGAGTAGGAGCCGGACACTATCTCCATCTCCTTGTCGTCGAATCCCAGCTCTACCTGATCGCCTGGGAGGGCCCGGACGACTTGCCCGAAGACTTGCGCCGGTACCGCCACCTCGCCCTGCCCCACGACATCGGCCCGCACACGAGCTTCGATGTCCATGTCCATGTTCGAACCGCTGAAGATAAGCGAGTCCTCCGAAAGCTTGAGTCGAACGAGACTGAGGCCCGGGTTGGACGAGCGGGCGGGAACTATCCGCTCCACGTGTCCGAGGACGTCGGCAAGCTGGTTCTTAGATACGTGGACCTTCATCAAGTGACTCCCGAGGCGTTAATGCGCCGGGAAGAGCATAACCTCTGAATAGCTTTGGTGTCTCAACTTCCCAGCTTTGGACTAGGACCTCTACGGCTTCTCCCTAAGATTATTCTTGCGCTCCTTGGAATGTCAGATGAGATTCGAAATTGGTCAGATAAAGGAATGGGTCGTCGGAATTTATCTGTCGATGGAGGGAGACAACAGTAATAGTAGGGCCTGTGGAAACTGTGGAAAAGCCACATTGTGGCTGTACCTGACGAAAATCTGCTTGTGAAGAACTTTGTGGATAAGTACGGTTTGTCTGTGGGCAAGTAGCGAGGTTCTCCACATCTTTCCACAAGCCCCGTCCGACACGCATTTGTCCACAGACTGCTCCACACCTTTTCAACAACTTGTAGGCAATGTTATCCACAGGTGCGGTTTTTCTTGGGCGAAAAGGCTGAAAATTGCTCTCTATCGCCTCAGGGAACGGGCCGAGACGAAGTACCATCGAGACTGGAGGTGCAGACTTGCGTCGGAGAGCCCTGGTAATCGTGAATCCGGTAGCTGGCAAGCGGTCCTCGCCAGAGAATCTGAAGAGGCTGAAGGAGAGGCTCGACGAAGCGGGTGTCGAGTTCGAGCTGCGTGAGACGAGCGGTGAGGGTGACGCAGCTCGCTGGGCTCGTGAAGCGGTGGACGTCGACATGGTAATCGCGCTCGGCGGCGATGGCACGACGATGGAGGCGATGAGTGGGCTCATCGAAGGGCAGCGAGACATTCCACTGGCGCAGGTGCCGGTTGGGACCGCCAATCTCGTGGCCCGCGCTCTGGGTATCCCCACCGATCTAGAGGGGGCACTGGAGGTGGCTCTCGCTGGCGTTGCCGTGAGGCACGACGTGGGTCGGGTGGAGGGAAGCGGTCGCTATTTCGCATTGGTGGCCGGGGCCGGTTTCGACGCTCAGCTCATCGAAGACACACCCAGGAGACTCAAGAACAGGCTTGGGTTCACTGCCTACCTCCTGGCGGGGGTTCGCAACCTCTTTCGGTTGAGACGGTCTAACATTCTGTTGCAGATCGACGGACATCATCACCACTTCCGGGCGCATACAGTCATGGTGATCAACGTGGGCGACATCGAAGGGATGGAGCTGCGGGGAACGCGCGATATCGACCCGCACGACGGCAAGCTGGACGTCCTCATTGTCACGCCGGCGTCGCTGCTCGGGATCGTCCAAGTCGCCTGGCGGATCCTCACGGGCAACCTTTCTGGGCATCAGGATGTGCGGATGCTTCAGGCGGAGTCGGTGAAGATAGAGGCCAATCCGCCGCTCCACGTACAGATAGATGGTGAGCCGATAGGCACCACTCCGCTGGCCGTACGTGCAGTACCCAGCGGAGCGCTCTTCATAGTTCCGGCCGGCTACATCGAGTCGAGAGGGTTGAGCGTTGAAGGGGCAGTGAAGAGGGCCGACGCTGGTACCTCCGCGGGTGCCGCGACCTCAGCGGGCACTTCAGCGGTAATAAGCGCGAACTCGACGGCCGACACCGCTAGCGAAACTTCGACGGAGTCGGCGGGTGATTAGGAGAGTTCGTCGCGAATCGCCCTGATACGCGCACTCAACTCGCTGTTGCCGTCGATCTTGGAAGTCACCTTCTGTACGGCGTACATCACGGTCGAGTGGTCGCGGCCCGAGAAGAACTGACCGATCTCCGGGTAGGAGTGGGAGGTCATCTCCCTAATCAGGTACATCGCGACCTGGCGTGGAGCGACAAGCTCCTGACGGCGTCCCTTAGATTTGATGTCGGTCGTCTCGATCTCGAACTGGCGGGCCGTCGCGCGAAGGATGTCATCCATGGTGACGGCGATGTCCCCTGGTGTGAACACGTCGGAGAGGGCCTGCGCGGCCGTCTGTCGGTCGAGCGGGGAGTTGTTCATGCTGGCGTAGACGATAACTCGTACCAAGGCGCCCTCGAGCTCACGGATGTTTGATGTGACCTGCCGGGCGATGAAGTCGATTACCTCGTTGGGTAGCTGCACCCCTCGGTACTCGGCGTTCATGTTCAGGATCGCGATGCGAGTTTCCAACTCGGGCGGCTGTATGTCGGTGATGAGACCCCATTCGAAGCGGCTGCGCAGCCGGTTTTCAAGGGTGGGAATGTCCTTGGGCGGCCGGTCGGAGGAGAGGATTATCTGCTTGCCCGACTCATAAAGGGCATTGAAGGTGTGAAAGAACTCCTCCTGGGTGCGCTCCTTGCCGGCGATGAACTGCACGTCGTCGACGAGCAACAGGTCTATCGAGCGGTAGCGGTCGCGGAACGAGGTCATCCGGTCCTCGCGGATGGCGCTGATGAGATCGTTGGTGAAGGTCTCGGTGGTGACATACTCCACCTGTAGACTCGAAAACCGCTCGGCCACTGAGTGCCCAACTGCGTGCATCAGGTGCGTCTTGCCCAGACCGGCCTGTCCGTATAGGAAAAGTGGGTTGTAGGCTCTCCCGGGTGCTTCGGTCACCGCCAGCGCAGCGGCATGAGCGAGATTGTTATTTGGCCCCACGACAAAGTTGTTGAACACGTACTTGGGATTGAGGAAAGGCTTAGGTGCTTTTCCCTGCTTGGCCCCTCCCTCATCACCGTTCACGGCGGGTGCGCCGTCGACGGTGAATATCCCCTGCTGTTCGAGGTTTTGAAAAGGAACTACCTGAAACCCGACACGCGGAGAGCTTGCCCCGAGGTCGCCCAGGGCCTGTTCGAGGACAACCCCGTAATGATTCTTGAGCCAGTCGCGGGCGAACGAGTGAGGCACGCCGATCATGAATGTGCCGTCCTCTATGCCAAGCGGTTTGACCTGCTTGAACCAGGTACGGAACTCCACGTCGGGAATCTGATCCTGAACGAAGTCGAGGATATCTTCCCAGATAGCTGTTTCGCGGCTCACTGCGGGTGGGATCCTCTCCATATAGCAACGGGCAGTTTAACAGACTCGGGTGTCCGGTCCGCCGATGAGTTTCGTGCTTCTTGGCGATCGTTGCGGAGTGTGTATTTCATGACATAACCCCCAACGGGGCTATACTGAATGCCCGTTGGGGAGCGGCTCTCACCTGTTAGGCGAGCGGCTGAGGCCAGCGGCTGAGAAGGGCCGGTTCGTACCTCGACGCTCGGGCAAGGTGCCCAGCTCGGGCAAGGTGCTCAGCTCAGGCAAGCCGCTCAGCTCGGGCAAGCCGCTCAGCTCGGGCAAGCCGCTCAGCTCGGGCAAGCCGCTCAGAATAAGGGCCGAGCTTGTTCCGCTACATGACTAGACACCTCCCGGGGGTATACGAGGAAGGTTATGAGATTCGACGTAATTATCGTGGGTGGTGGCCATGCCGGAATCGAAGCGGCTCATGCAGTTGCTTCCTTGGGCGGTAGTGCGGCCCTGGTTTTGCCGAATCCGGATCGCATCGGATTGATGCCGTGTAATCCCGCAATAGGCGGACCTGGTAAGTCTCAGATGGTGTTCGAACTGGACGCGTTAGGCGGGGTGATGGGGGCGCTAGCTGATTCGACCGCCATACATTCGCGCACCCTCAACGGCAGCAAGGGTCCGGCGGTTCAGTCGTTGCGGGTGCAGAACGAGCGAGACGGTTACGCCGCGGCTGCCCGGGCGTTGATGGAGGATACTTCCGGGATAGAGATCGTTCGCGGGGAGGTCGCTGCGATAACGGTCGAGAAGGGTGAGGTTTCGGGTTGCACGCTTACGGACGGCCGGGAGCTACATGCCCGGAGTATCGTTCTGTGTACCGGCACCTTTCTGGCAGGTGTCGTGTGGTACGGGAAGATGCAGCGCGAGGCCGGGCGTCAGGGTGAGGCCCCCGCGCGCCATCTGTCGCAAAGCCTCCGCGAGAGTGGTCATAGCCTGCTTAGGTTCAAGACTGGTACGCCACCGCGCATCCGGGCCGATTCCGTCGACTTCGACGTTCTGCAGGTTGTCCCCGCAGACAACCCCGCGAACTCGTTCACCGGCAGGCCGGGCCCGCGCGCAATGGAAAGCCCCACTTGGTTAACGAACACGACACCACAAACGCACAAGTTGATCGAGGAGAACCTGTCGGAGTCGGCGATGTACAGCGGCGACATCGAGGGACGGGGACCGCGCTATTGCCCGTCGATTGAAGATAAGGTGGTTCGTTTCGCCGATAAGGATCGACATCTGCTTTTCGTCGAACCCGATGGAGTTGAGACGAGTGAAGTGTACCTGCAGGGCTTTTCCAGCTCGCTGCCGCCGATCTTGCAAGACGACATGATCCGTACGCTCCCCGGGTTCGAAAGAGCCGTAATTCAGCGTTACGCCTATGCCGTCGAGTACGACGCACTCGACCCCACCCAGCTAGATGTGACGCTCATGTCCAAGCGGCTGCCGGGTCTATTTAGCGCCGGTCAGATAAACGGAACCAGTGGCTACGAAGAGGCCGCTGCTCAGGGCTTGGTCGCGGGTGTGAATGCCGCCCGGCGAGCCTTTGGCGCCGCTCCTGTTACTGTTCTCCGTGATCAGGGATACATCGGCGTGCTGCTCGACGATCTGGTGCGTTGGGGAATCGACGAACCGTATCGGATGTTGACCTCTCGTAACGAGTACCGCCTGCTTCACCGGCAGGACAACGCCCGAGAGCGGTTGAGGCCGGTGGGGCATGAGTGGGGGCTCGTCAGTGAGGCCCAATTGGCGGCTTCACGGGAGAGTGAGGCGCGCGTAAGTGCCGAGGTGGAGCGCCTGAGGAAATCCAGGATCGGTGGAGAACTGGCCAGTAAGGTACTGTCGCGGCCGGGCATCGGCTACGACGAGGTTCGGGGCCGTATCGGCGCTTCCGGAACTCCACTAGCGCGCAAGGAGGAGGAGAAGGTCGAAATTCTGGTTAAGTATGCGGGGTACATCGAGCGGAGTCGGCGGGAATTGGAAGGCAGGCGTGAATACGAAGAGCTGTCGTTAGGGGGAGTCGATTTTCGGATCGTTTCCAGCCTCTCCAATGAGGGTCGAGAAGTGTTGATAAGAAGTCTACCTGGCACGTTGGGCGCCGCGCAGAGACTACGGGGTGTGCGAGACAGTGACCTGACGGCACTACTGGTACACGTGAAGCGCAAGAATGTTTCACGTGAAACAGTTGCTCTCTGAGCCGCTGAAGCAGTACGCATCGCTCATCGAGCGATATCACAGGACGCTCGACCTGATTTCTGAGCGGGCGATACAGAACCTAGACGGCCTGATTGCCGAAGCAGTACAGTACGGTCGGCTCATTGCGTCGCTCTCCCCTGCTCCCGAATCAGTTGTAGATATTGGTTCTGGCGCCGGACTGCCAGGGATTCCGCTTGCAATCGAACTCCCCAGGCAACGAATCGTATTAGTCGAGCGCAGGCGCCGACGCGCGTCGTTTCTCCGTATCGCCGTTGCTCAACTTGGACTCAATAACGTCACTGTGCATCAGGACGATGTCCGGGCGGTAACCGAACCTTGTGCAGACGCCGTTGTCGCCCAGTCCGTCGGGACGTTCACCGAGGTGTACGGACTGTGCCGGCACTTGCATGGGGAGCGAGTTTGGATGATTTCCCGGAAGGGGCCAGATTGGCGCCAGGAGCTGGCTGGGTTGGAAGCCGAACTGGGGACGGCAGCGATCGAAAGCCGTGAGGAGCAACTCGCTTCCCATGGTAGGCTCGTCGCAGTTTTGTTACCAGGAGGTTCCGCTTGCCCACCATCGGGGTGATAAACCAGAAAGGGGGCGTCGGAAAGACCACCACAGCGATAAACCTTGCCGCCGCCCTGTCCGCGACGCGGAGGATCCTTCTGGTGGACCTCGATCCGCAGGCGAACGCCAGCTCCGGGCTCGGCATCACAGCTCCTCAGCACACGATTTATGATGTTCTCGTCGGTAACGTAGCAGCGCGACAGGCGGTGCTACGCTACGGTGAAAGCAACCTCTTTGTTATCCCAGCGTCGGCGGACCTCGCCGGCGCAGCGGTAGAGCTCGATGCCTCTACCGAGAATATGCAACTGCTGGCCCGCACTTTAATGGGCGTGCGGCCCAACTACGACTTCATCGTTATCGATGCGCCGCCGTCGATGGGGGCGCTTACGCTGAATTCGCTGGCGGCCGCGGATCTGCTTATTGTGCCGCTTCAAACTGAGTACTACGCGCTTGAGGGAATCGCTGGGATGATCGATACGGTGGGCCGAGTACAAGGGGGCCTTAACCGCAACCTGACTATCCTCGGGATTCTGCTCACCATGTCCGACACTAGAACCAAACTCTCCCAGCAGGTGGAGGAGAACGTGCGCGCGCACCTGGGTGGGCAAGTGTTCAGCACCGTGATTCCCCGCAGTATTCGCCTGGCCGAAGCGCCCTCGTACGGCCAGCCTATCTTCGATTACGCCCCTGGCTCGAGTGGCGCCGTGGCGTACCTTCAATTAGCCGAGGAGGTGCTGCAGCGTGTCAGCCAAGTCTAGAGGTCTGGGTCGTGGGCTCGATGCATTACTGCCAAAAGTGGAGAAGGGACCGCAATCGGTGTCGCTCGACCGCGTTCGCGCGGCGCCGGGGCAGCCCCGGAAGACTTTCGAACCGGCGGCCATCGCTGAGCTGACCGCCTCGATAGCCGAGAAGGGCGTTTTGCAGCCCTTGTTGGTTCGGCCTGTGGAGGGCGGATTTGAGATCGTTGCAGGTGAGCGGCGTTTTCGTGCCGCGAAGGAGGCGGGGCTAACAAGCGTGCCCGTGGTAGTTCGCGAACTGAGCGACCAGGAAGCCCTGGAGATCGCGATCGTGGAGAACCTTCAGCGCGAGGACCTGACGCCGGTGGAGGAGGCCAAGGCGTTTCAGCAACTGCTGGAGTTCGGAGCTAACCAGGAGGATGTTGCGAGAGCAGTAGGGAAGAGCCGTAGTACGGTTGCCAATTCGCTCCGGCTTCTATTGCTCCCCGCCGACGCACTGGCAGCCTTGGAGTCGGGGGAGATAAGTGCGGGCCATGCACGGGCGGTCCTCGCCCAAGCGGCGGAGGACCGTTCATGGGCACTCGCCAAGATCATTGAGGGTGAGTTGAACGTTCGGCAGGCCGAGGCGCTGCGGCGAGGTGCCGTTCGGCCCCGAAACGTTTCGGATGGGCGCTATCGGCAGCTGGAGGAGGAGCTCACTAGGCATGCGGGTACACGTGTCCGGGTTGCCGGCGGTCGGCGTGGCCGAATCGAGCTGCACTTCCATTCGGAAGATGAGCTCGAACGGCTTCTCGAGTTGCTGGGCTACCGGGAATGAAGCGGCCTTACTGTTTCACGTGAAACGGTAAGGGTTAATTGCAAGGCCACGGCATGGCCCGGTGCAGCAAAGAGCTCAGGTCGGCTCTCGAAGCGCTACTGCTCGTGATAAGTGACGTAATAGGTTATGGAAGGGCTCGATGAAGGCGCAAAGTGAGCTTTGAAGAGAGTGTTACCATTTGAACGATTTTGATCAAGTAGATTTGGAGGACACCATGAAGAAACCGATTCGTGTGGCTGTCACCGGGGCAGCGGGACAGATCGGTTATGCGCTCCTGTTCCGGATAGCATCCGGTGACATGCTCGGCAAGGACCAACCGATCATCCTTCAGCTCCTCGAGATTACGCCGGCGATGCGCACACTCGAAGGCGTGGTCATGGAACTAAACGATGCGGCGTTTCCGCTGCTCCATGGGGTGGAGACGAGTGACGACGCCGGGGTCGCATTTCGTGACGCGCAAATCGCAATGCTGGTCGGATCGCGGCCACGCGGTCCGGGGATGGAACGCAAGGAGTTGCTCGAGGCCAACGGGAAGATCTTCACAGGGCAGGGGAGAGCGCTCAACGAAAGTGCAGCCCGCGACGTGAAGGTGCTTGTAGTTGGCAATCCCGCGAATACCAACGCCCTCATAGCCATGCGTAGCGCTCCCGACTTGGCAGCAGAGCAATTCTCGGCTATGACAAGGCTCGACCATAATCGCGCCAAGAGCCAGCTTGCCCACGAGACGCAAACCCAGGTCTCCGAGATCAAGCGCGTCACCATCTGGGGCAACCACTCGAGCACTCAGGTGCCCGACATCGGTGAAGCTCTCGTGGCCGGGAAGAGTGCGACGGACCTGGTTACCGCGAAGTGGATGAGTGACAGTTTCATTCCCAGGGTTCAGAGGCGCGGCGCCGAGATCATCGAGGCCCGCGGGGCCTCGAGCGCTGCGTCCGCCGCAGCGGCGGCGATCGACCATGTTCGAGACTGGGTGCAGGGAACGCCGGAAGGTGACTGGGTGAGTATGGCTGTACCGAGTAGCGGCCAGTACGGCGTCATAGAGGGTGTGATCTACTCGTTCCCGGTAACGGTGAGCGAGGGCCGCGTCGAGGTAGTAGAGGGACTCGAACCGAGTGAGGATGTGCGCCGGCGAATGAAGGCAACCGAAGCCGAACTGCTCGAGGAGCGGCAGGCGGTCGAGTCCCTCATCTGACCCTGAAAACATGGTGGCCGCTTTGGGCGGGCGGCGAGGGAACACATGTTGCGTAGGGGATATTCCATGGCGCCTCCGCTATTCGCCTAATAGTGTTATGTAATGTCGAGTAGGAACACAAATCGAGTGTGTTTGTGGTAGAATTGAGTAGATGTCAGGTGAGGAAAAAGCGTGTCCGGTACACGCAGCGATCGATTTACTGCAGACGAAGTGGACGCTCCACGTGGTCCGGAGTCTACTTGATGGACCTGCGGGTTTCAACGAGCTGAGTCGAGCCGCCGGTGGTTGCAATCCCACCACCTTGGCGCAACGACTAGATCATCTGTGCCGGCTGGGACTCGTGGAAAAGACGGTAATTTCGACTATGCCGCCCAAGACGAGCTACGCTCTTACCAAAGTGGGAGCTCGTCTTGAACAGGTGATAGGAGCGATCGAGGGCTGGGCTCGCGACCGCGACGACGACCGTAACGAAGAAGCGCTGGTCCAGTCCGCTTAGAGTCACCAGCCGGTACGAGACGGCTGTGCAGTTTGGTGGTGCAAGCCGGCGAACACGAAATCGGGCAACGCCGACCCAGCCAACGCCAAGCCGGCCAACCGAAAGCCGGCCAACCGAAAGCCGGCCAACCGAAAGCCAGTCGAACATCAAGTCGGAAGTATTCCGACTTGATGTTTATGCGTGCTAAACTAATACGAGACCCATGAGGTTTCCGGTACTCAACTATGGCGGATAATGACGGCACGAGGCAGATGGATCGATTAGAGGGTGTTCGCGCTCTACTGCGCAGACATGGGCTCCGTTATAGTCGGCCCCGTGAAGCGATAATGGAGATCTTTCGTGAAGGCAGCAGCCACGTGAGCGCCGAAAGTCTGCACCTTTCGCTCGGGCAACGCGGCGAAGAGATGAGCCTATCGACGGTATATCTGAATCTGAATGTGCTGAGAGATGCCGGGCTGGTGCAGGAGTTCCGGGGAGTGGGCGGAGAGTCGCTATACGACAATAACGTCATCCCGCACTATCACCTGATCTGCCGAGAATCGGGCGAGGTGGTTGATGTACCCGCCATCGAGATCGACGGTGTCCCTCTGGGACGTTTTCTAAAAGACCGGATCGAACGCGAAACCGGCTGGACAATTGACGAACCGCGCTTCGACCTGCGAGGTGTGTCGCCGCTGGTACCTTCGCATGCCGATGATGAGCGTTAGAGCAACGCGAGCGCTTGGTCTCACGCCACGTGTACCCTCCAACCGAAGGCATAGCTGCGGACGATGACGGAGGCCAACTCAGAAGAAGGGCGGAGCTCGACTGAACGCGGGGGACTGAGGATAGCCGAGATCGACGCTCTTGCGGATCTGAAACGATGCGAGGCCGTCCAGCGCTCAGTCTGGCCGTCGAGCGACTCGGATTGCGTGTCCGTTAGTCAGTTGAGGGCAGTGCAGTATGCGGGTGGACTTGTCGCCGGAGCATGGCAGGGTAGTGAACTCGTGGGCTTCTGCTACGGCTTTCCATCATTTCGGCCCCAACTCGACCCGGCTCCGGGACTGCACTCGCACATGACCGCGGTAGTCGCAACTGCCAGAAATGTGGGCATAGGGCGAGGACTCAAATGGTACCAACGACGCTGGTGTCTGGAGCGCGGCATCAGCTGGGTCGAGTGGACCTTCGATCCCTTACGTGCCGCCAACGCCCGACTCAATCTTGAGCACTTGGGTGCAACCGTAGCCGAGTACCTCGTCGACGCATACGGTCCCATGGCCGATGCACTCAATGCCGGGCTGCATAGCGACCGTCTCATGGCCCGCTGGCAAATCACCCATCCCGGCCTCGATGGACTGGAGTCGAGAAGGGCTAGTCGTCCGCCTCCGTCTGTTGCCGCGACCGCGCTCACCGAAGGGGAGGCGGGTGGACCGGCAGAGCCTCAACTGCACCTGACCGACCGAGCGGTCACCGTGAGGGTTCCGCATGATCTGGGGACGCTGCTCGCCGGCACGCCGACGTTAGCGACCGCTTGGCGGCTAGCCGTCCGCGGTGCGCTCGTCAACTATCTGGGGAAAGGTTACCGGATTACTCGTTTCGTCGCCGGCTCCTATCTCTTGCAGGCGCAACGACTCCCAAGCGAAACGGCCAGCCACGAGCAGTAAATAGAAAATCACAACTAATAGATTGTAAAGGTGGACTTGACAATTAGCCGACTTTGCCACTAGCATGTGGCCGAGGAGGAGATTGAGGTGTCTTACCAGCTTGAGCGGGAGCTGCAGGAGCGAGTCAGTCGGTACCACAACGAGGCGGCCGTACGGCGTCATGTACCGGCCAGTAACTATCGTCATGCCGTAGCGGTAGCGCTGCGTAGGTTGGCCGACCGGCTCGAACCACGCCAACTGCGGCCCGGACTGTCGGGCGAACGAGCACCAGTCGCCTTCGAGGGAAGGAACCACTGATGGACGATCGCGAGAGAATCGACGCCTTGGCTGCCGACGGCCGGATTACCCGGGAAGAAGCCGATCGCTTACTGAGCGTACTGGACGATATCGACCAGACCGAGCAGGAGCTGGGTGGAGTGGACGACGAGTTACGTAAGCAGTCGGGCCAAGGACCAGAAGCCAATCGAGCACCCCGTGTGGCAGAAGCGCCCGAAGGGCCAGAAGCCCTCCAAGCGCCGGAATCGCCCCGCGAGCCAGGACCAGCGACCGCGGCCAAGACGGCCCGCACTCACCAAGGCGGGACGGCTCCGGAGGGTCTGCAATGGGTAGAGGTCAACGTCCTGGCCGGCGATCTCGAAATCGAGGTGGACAAGGACAGCAAGACGCCGACGGCGGTGAGAAGCGGGGCGGGTGAAATATCGCTCGATCGGACCGAGCGCGGTTTCAAACTCGGCTCTTTCGGTTCTAAGAACGACTCGATCCTCGGCCGTATCTTCAGCGGTATCAGCCAGGGGAATACCAAGCTCACCATTCCACCAGGGTGGGGTATTCGCCTCCAGATGAAGGCCGGTGAGGTCAACATCCACGGGCCGTTGGCGTTTCTCTCTGGCCATCTCCTGGCCGGCGACCTCGATGCCGACGAGGTCCACGGTGTCGACCTGAACGTGAGCGCCGGGGATATCGACCTCGGGCTGAAGATCAGCGAAGGAAGTAATCTCGTGCACGCCGTAGCGGGAGACATCAACGTCCGTCTGCTTCCGGGGAGTGATGTCAAGGTGAGCGGTCGGGTGAGCATCGGCGACCTGTCGCTACCGGAGGGCTGGAGTAGACGCCGCACCGGCCTTGGCGCGGCGTTCGAGCACACGCTTGGGGAAGGGCGGGGTGCGTTGTCGTTGGAGCTGAGCACCGGCGACCTCGACGTCGAACTAGGCGACCAGTACAACGACGGGGGCGACAATGGCTGAGGCTGTGGAACGACGCCGAATACTGGACATGCTGGCGGGTGGACAGATAAACGCCGATGAAGCCGAAGAGTTGCTCGGCGCGGTCGATGGCAGTGGGGATGAAACGAGCCCGGTCAACCGCGATGTCGCCCGGCATGTGGCCATCTTGGATGCAGTCAGAGGAGCTCGAAAGGACAAAGCCAAAACCATTACCAGGTCGCTGCGAATAATCATCGACGCGGGCGACGAGGAGTACGGCAATCGTGGACATGTGTCGGTCACCGTGCCACTGGCGCTCGCCAAGTTCGCCGGCAAGCTTATTCCTCAGGACGTCCGCTTAAGGTTGGAGGACGAAGGAATCGAGCTCGCCGAGCTGTTGCAGGCGCTCGACGAGGAGTTGCCCGAAGGCCGGCTGGTCGACATAGACACGAATCCCGAAGGAGACATGGGCCGTCGCGCCAGGATCGTAGTGGAGGTCGCCTGATGGCTCCGGCCAAGCACACGATGCCCACGCACTGCCCAGTAAGTGGGGAGCCGTTGGAAGTTACCCGGCTCCACTGCCCGCAGAGCGGTGTAACGATCGAAGGCCGCTTCCAGCCGAACGAATTCTCACTCCTTCCGGCTGAAAACCTCGAGTTTCTGAGGTTGTTCGTGAAGGTGCGGGGGAACCTCAAGGAGGTCGAGCGGATTCTCGGACTTTCTTACCCCACCATCAGGCAGCGTTTCGATGCCCTGGTGTCGGTGCTGGGCTACGAAACCGCGGCCGAACCGCGGCCCGTACGTGCCCAGAAGCGGTCGGACATCCTCGAGCGACTAGAGCGGGGTGAAATCAGCGCCGAGGATGCGGCTCGTGCCCTTCAGGAACTCAAGAACTCCCCCTGAGTGCTGTCTAACAGCCTACTTTCAGCCGTCGTTATACTGTTGGACTGATGAGTGACTACTACCAACAATTGGGAGTTGACCGGGAAGCCGACAACTCCCAGATCAAGGCTGCCTACCGAAAACTTGCCCTCAAGTTCCATCCCGACAGAAATCCCGGCGACCGCGAGGCCGAGGACAATTTCAAGTCCATAAACGAGGCGTACGCGGTCCTGTCCGATTCTCAGAAGCGGGCACGCTACGACCGATATGGCAGTGTCGACGAGGGCGCCCAGTTTTCGGGCGACATCTTCGACATCTTCTCCTCGGTGTTCGGTGGGGGCTTCCCCGGCGGAGCGAGGCCCGGTGGCGCCGGTCGCGGACAAGCCGGTGAGAATATCGAGGCCGAAGTCTCCATAACCCTGGAACAGGCGCGTGAGGGGGAAGCGATCGAGGTCGAGATGGACCGGCTGGCGGCCTGCGACAGGTGCAACGGCGAGCGTGCCGAACCTGATTCGGAGGGAAAGAAGATCTGTTCCACCTGTAGCGGTGTGGGGCAGGTACGAGCGCAAGCCCAATCCTTCTTCGGCACGGTCGTAACGGCGCAGATTTGCCCGGAGTGTCGAGGATTGGGAGAAGTGATCATCACCCCATGCGGAAAGTGCCTGGGCAGCGGCCGGATGCGTAGCAAGGGCACGGTCACGGTAAATCTGCCACGCGGAATCGATGGAGGCTACCGGTTACGGGTGCCCCGCCAGGGGAACGCCGGCGTCGATGGGGGACCGGCGGGCGACCTCTACGTCTACATCGATCTGGAGCCTCACGAGCATTTCACGCGTGAGAGCGACGACCTCCACTTCGAGTTGCATGTGGGCGTTGCGCAAGCCGCCCTTGGCTCCTCCTTCGAGGTGCCCACCATGGATGGGCCCGAGATAGTCGACTTGCCGCCGGGCACGCAGCCCGGGACCGAGCTCCGTATCCGTGGAAAAGGGATGCCGCGACTGCGCCAGGTGGGAATGGGCGACCAACTCGTGACTGTACGAGTGGATGTGCCGCTGGGTCTTTCCGCCAAGGCGAAAGGCCTTTTGCAGAAGTACGCCGAGGAAGTCGGCGAGCCGATCATCGAGCGTGAGACGCTGCTGGGCCGGCTCAAGGGGCTTTTTGGCAAGCGCGGCAAGAGTAAAGGGCCGAGCGAACCGAACGAGCCCAAGGATCAGAAGGAGTCGAAGCAGCCGACCGAGGCGCGCTGAGCTTCGGTTGCGGATCATCGCTGGGAGCGCATCCGCCGGCGCGTCGGCACCCGCCACTAACGGCCAAGATTAGTCCCACGATCGTGATGACGCTGAGCCCCAAGAGGTTCATGTCGCACCCCCTTCGGCAATTCTAGGCGGTTCCTCGCTGAGCTGAATGTGGGCTCAGGGAGGGGAGGCCGAGTCGGACCCTGTCCGAGTACCACGGCAGGCCCGTATCCCGGCTCGGGCCCAAATTTCGCCACTCAATCCTCCCTGGGCGAGCCGGCCAGCCCCTCCAACCACGACCCGAGGGGCCGCAACGCTTTACTTGCCAGTAGCGCCTCACGAATATCTGCCTGCTGCCGCCGAAACCAGGTGAGCTGTCGCCGGGCGTAGCGTGTCGTCGCACTCAGGACCTCCTCCCGTGCGCTCTCCATGCTCACGCGTCCCGCCAATGCCTGAACCACCTCCTTGTAGCCGATGGCCTGCATGGCGGTGAGCTGCTGCGGATAGCGCGCCAACAGCTGCTCTACCTCGTCAATGAGGCCCGCTTCGAACATGCTATTGCAGCGCGCTTCGATGCGCGGCCGCAACACGGCCATGGCCGGCTCTAGCACGGCCATCGAGTAGCGGTAGACCGGCTGCCTGGTGGGAAAGTCGCGCGGTGAGCGGCCGGTGCGCCTCAGTATCTCCAGCGCCCGCACCAGCCGGCGGGGGTTGCGTTGTGAGCGCAGGACATCCTGGGGGCTGCTTGCCGCCAACTCCTGCTCGAGCGCGTCAAGTCCGTGCTCCTCCAGTTCGCGCCACAACTCCACCTGTACGGCGGGATCGGCCGGCGGAACCGTCGGCAAACCCTGTGATAGTGCCCGCAGGTAGAACCCGGTCCCGCCCACGACGAGCGGCAGTCGACCCCGGCGCAACACCTCTGTGATTACCCCTTCGGCCCGCACCACCCAGTCGGCAACGCTAAAGGACTCCTCGGGGGTCACCAGGTCGATGAGATGGTGCGGTACCCTCGCTCGCTCCTCCACTGTCGCTTTGGCCGTGCCTATGTCCATCCCCTGATACACCTGCATCGCATCGGCGTTTACGAGCTCGAGAGGAAATCGCTCCGCCAGTTGCAGGGCCGCAGCGCTCTTGCCCGATGCCGTGGGGGCACCGAGCATGGGAATGAGTCGAGGTGGGCCGACCGGCGAGTGGCCGGGCGACGGGCCGGGCCACTCGCCGGTCGACTTGGGAAGCGAATCCATCGCTCCCAACCCTACCGCCTGACCCCGAGTCACGCCGCCAACGGAGGCGCTCGAGGCAGGTGCTAGACTCTTTGGCATGGATTTAGAGAAGTTCGGTACGGCTAGTGACGTCCAAGAGTTGCTCGCGATTCGTGACCGGATCGAGGGTCTGATGGACCACCGCCGCGAAGCAGCGGCGCCCAAGGCCGACCTGCTCGACACCGGCAGTGGTTACCGGCTGGTGATGGAAGTACCGGGCGTCCCCGAGGAGAATATCGAGCTAGCCCTGCAAGGGCAGACCCTCGTCGTCGCCGGCATCCGTGAGACCATGGATGGAGAGGCGCGAATTCTATTCAGCGAGCGTCCCAACGGACACTTCCAGCGGAACATCGAGCTTCCCGAGCCGGTCGACCGCGAGCGTACCAGTGCGCATTTGCAGGCCGGCCTGCTGATAATCACCATGCCGAAAGCGTGATTCGGCAGCAGGCGCTCGACGAGACCTGAGCCCACTTAGTCCAGGTCGACCTCTAGTGTCCCCTTCACCCCGCCCAGCACCACAACATCGTTGGAGTCGAGGTAGTAGAGGAGGGTCTCGCCCTCGATCTCGTCCTGACCCTGCACGCTACGGGCCGGGCTCCCCGTAAGGGTGGCTAGACCGGCTTCCTCATCGAGCTCGAGCGTCTCGGCCCGACTGACGCGGTCGCCCGACACTACCTCCACCGCACCGGTGAGGGTGGAGCGCTGGGTGTTGAGGTCGAAGGTCATCGACTCGGAGGTGGCCCGGAGGGCTTCGCTGTCCCCCTCCGGCGCCCGGTCGAGCTCGACCGGGCCATCGAGCTGCGCAACGTCGATGTCGCGATCGAGAAAGAAGCGAGTGGCGGCAACGGTGGTCCGTCCTTGCTCGAGCAGGACGAGCGGCTCTTCCGCCTGACTGAACGATTCGAGACAGGGGGGACGATCGCTGAAAGTGGCCTGGCCGTCAATCATCTCGATAGTCTGTTCGTTGCTGGCCTCTTCGGCGCCTTCTGACGATTCGGGTTCGCGAATGACAACCAGGGAGGAGCGTAATGTCGTCTCACCGTCGATTACCATCTCCACCTCGTCCGGCGGACCGTAGAGGACGCTTATCAGCCCGTCCTCCTCACAACCGCGGCGGTTAAAGAGGTTCCTCGCACCTGCGGTCGAGAGCCCCCGGTTGGTAATCACCAGGGTCGCGTCCTCCCTCTCCACGGTCAGGATCACCGGACTTTGCGCTGCGGCGTAGCCGGCCATCGCCACGCCGATCACCACGGCTAGCGCCACGCTTCGCGTGGTGTGCCGCGTTCTCATCTGCAGGCCACTTTTTGGTTACCCCGCCCCAAGAACAGTGGTGGTAGCGCGGAAGGTCACAAGGGTTCGGCAGGCGTCGGTTCGGCAGGCGTCGGTTCAATCGTTGTCGGCTGAGCAGGCGTCGGTTCGAACAGTTGGCCGTCGAACTCGCTCGGAGTCGCGGCGTCGATCGCCTCCACGTAATCGAACTCGATGTCCTGGAGGATGCGGTCGCTGCTCAGCTCGACGCCGTTCGCCTCGTCGACTGACCGAGCAGGGGAGCCGATGACTTCGGCCAACGACTGCTCGTCGTCGAAGAACACCTCACTCCCGGTCGAGGTGATGCTCCCGTCGACCACCGTCACGTCGCCATGCGCGTAGAGCTTCTCTTCTTCGGTAAGAATGCAGGTTTCGTTTGCGGTAATGACCAGTTCATCCCCGTTTGCGTCGGTTCGGATGAGGGTGACCTGGCCGCTATCGCTGCTCAAGCAAGCAAGAGCGCGGTCCTCCTCGTAGAGCAGCTCCTGGGAACTGGCATGCTGATTGCCGCTTACCAGTTCGACATCCCCCCGGCTCACGCTCCTGTCGGTATCAACGTCGAACTCGACCTCGTTGGCATCGATCGCCACAGGATCGTCACCCTCCTCCTCGGGTGCGACGTCTATCCGCGCCCCTCCCCGGAGGACTCCCAACCCGGTCGCTTCGCTGTAGGCGAGGGTTGGTCCGTTGGCTTCCAGTCGGCCGCGAAGAACCTGCACGTCACCCTCGAAAAGCGCTTCGCGGCGACCCTCGGCCTGCGCCAAAAAAACCTCGCCCTGCTCCTCGGCAGGGACCTGTAGGGTTGCCTGGCCAGACAAAATTGTGAGGTTGGAAACCGTGGCGACGATCCCATCCGGTTCGGGATGGCTGTACCGGTGGGGGCCGTAACGTAGATTTCCGCTAATGATCGCGCCCTCGCTGTCGATGCGGATGATACGGCCTTCGCCGGATTCTTGCGCGACTGCGGTGATGAGGGCCAGAGAGGCAAGCAGGATCAGGACGTTTCGCACACGGTTCTCCTTCTGGTTTCGTCGGCCTGCCCGACCCTGAACTCGGTAGTCGTAGTGGTTCCTGGGCCTCCGCCCTCAAAGCTTTCAAGATCGAATGAGATTCGCATCTGTTCGAGGCGAGTATCCTCACCCCACGAAGGGCCGCTGATCTCAACAACCGGAACGTCGAACACACCCCGGCGCTGATCGATGAGGACCGGAGCACTCGCCGTTCCGCTCATCGTGAGACACTCCCCGGTTTCGACCAGATAGGCGAAGACCAGGTCGCCCAGGATGTCGTCGCGGCGGTTGATCGTCAGCTTCTCCGAGGCCACGGTGAAGTCGACCTCCCCGCCAACTTCCCGGTGACCGTCATCGATGTCGAAGAGAACCGACTGGCCCTCCTCGGGATCGTACTCGGCAGCAGGCGCCTCGAAACGCCATACCGCTTGAGCGTCGGATTGAGGGTAGAGAGTGACCTGGGCGTTCGCCAGCTTGATCTGCTGGTCGGGCAGAACGATCCCACGCTCCGGCAGCAGTGCCAGCACCACCAAAACCGTAATAGTGACAGCAAAAAGCAGGAGCACGGTTTTGAGCACGCCTCAATCTACCAACGGCATGGAGTGAGAAGCGTGACCAGCAGGTAAAGATCGATCAATGCGCTTGGGACCTACTCGTAGGAGACAGCAACCACCTTATAGTCCGTACCATGCCATTCGAGCTCGTCGCCGGAGCGCTTGCCCAGCAGCGTACGCCCAAGAGGAGACTCGTCGGAGATGCGGTTCTCGAGTACGTCGGCCTCGTGGGTACCTACCAGGTGGAAGCTCACACGCTCACCGCTGGGGTCCTCCAACTCGAGATTGGCGCCCAGGGCAGCGACGGCGTCGGCCCCCTCCTGATGCTCAACCACGGCTGCATGGTGCACGATCTCCTCGAGGTCGGCGATGCGGGCTTCATTGGCACTCTGCAGTAGCCGCGCCTCGTCGTAGGCGGCGCTCTCCCGAAGATCGCCGTCGGCGATCGCCGAGCCCATGTAGTCCGATAGCTCCTGGCGGCGCTCCTCCTTGAGGTAACGCAACTCCTCCTTGATTTTTTCGAGTCCCTTGGCGGTCAGATAAATGGGTTTCTTCGGCACGTCTCACCTCTGTAATGACATCAAGCATTCCGGTTGCCAGTCGAACGACGCCGGGGCAACATCCGGCGCTTGCGTACCGGCACCAGTACGCGTCCGAGTGAAGATTATAAGCGCTCGAAGCGATGCTGCCTGTGGTGCGGCTGCTTTAGACCGCGAGGGCGCCACGCGAAAGGCCGCTACACGAAAGGAACTGTGCGACGCAGAGGTACCGATGAAGTCGCGAATGTCGGTCTCCTGCGGCACCCGAACTGCATCGTTGAGCTGGTCGTCCTCGACGGCGTAATGAGCCGCGGCGCGCCCGGCAAAGGTGGCTGTTACACTAGGGATGTCGCGCGGATGCCACCAGTCGCCGAACCGTGGTAGGACTGCAAGCCGAACGTCGTTTCGCATTGACCGTGGGCCCTTAGCTCAGTTGGTTAGAGCAGTCGACTCATAATCGATTGGTCGCTGGTTCAAGTCCAGCAGGGCCCACCATACCAACCCCGTGCTGCACACAACTTCAACACCTTAAATGACATTTCCTGGTTTGGTGGTTGGTGCAGGTACAGCTTGTGTACAGCTTGCGCGTTGGTTTGGCTAGGGCGTGCCTGACCTGTTGATCGAGTTGAGCTTCTTCAACTGTAGAAAGCGCTCGCGAGCAGTAAATGCGGTAAGGTGTTCCTATTCAACCATGGAGCTGTAGGGGGCAGGAATCGAGAATCGAGAGTGCCGACCGGGAGAGGCTCAAATCTCCCAAACTGTACTTGAAGTTGTTGAGCAGTTTGTCAGGAGACTTGATGCTGTCGCTAGCATAAGCAAGCCCGGAATTACGCAGTTGGATGATTCCTTGCGCAAAGGCCTGGTGCCGTCACACGACGACCTAAATAGAATGCTGTTCGAATCGTCTGATGGCAGCGAGTAGTGATTCGGATCGAGTCAATTGAAATTGAACAATTTCGCGGAGTTCGTCAACTCAAGTTGGCGATCAATGGTAAGAACTTCGGAATCTGCGGGCCGAATGGTACCGGCAAGAGTGGCGTGGTCGATGCGATTGAGTTTTGCCTGACTGGTGACGTGACGCGGCTGTCTGGGCAGGGCACCTCTGGCCTCACACTAAAGAGTCACGCACCACATGTGGATCACCGCCAAGACGCCGGAAAGTCAACCGTTACTGTTGCGTGCTCCTTTCCCCGACTGCAGAAGAAGGCAACGTTGCGGCGCTCTGCGCGAAGTCCAAAGGAGTTGCAGGTTTTCCCTGAAGACGCTGCTATACGACGGGAAATAAAGGATTTGCAGCTACACCCGGAATTTGCGCTCTCGCGACGAGAAATCGCGAAGTACGTCATTACTCCACCAGGTCGCCGTTCAGAGGATGTCCAAGCACTTCTGCGTCTAGAGCACCTCGAAAAGTTACGGAAGTCCTTTACAAGTTTCAGAAATACGTGCAGGCAGGAAGCTACACGGGTGGAGAGCCTAGCGTCATCGGCCGAGAAGGACTTGTGTAGGGCACTTGATATCCAAAAGTTGGAGTGGGAACGCCTACGAGAAAAGGTGAACGAGGCGCGTTCTGTCCTTGGCTTGGTTGCTATAGCGCCCATAAACGATGAGTCGTCGCTAGTTGAAGGCCTAGATTCTGATGAGTCCATGCCGGGCCGTGAGTCCTTTAACAAGGCGGTTGCTGTCGCGGATCTGGAGGAGCTTCAGCTAGATCTTCAACGGGCGGAACCAGATGCGCTTGCCGAGACGATGACCTCCGCGCGCCAAACACTAGAGGCACTACAAAAGGACGATCAGATTCTGTCGTTGGTTAGCAAGCACCACTTGCTCAGCTTAGGTCTTGAACAGATTGATGGTGATTGGTGCCCACTTTGTGACGCGGGCTGGGATGAGGAGGAACTCCGGTCTTACTTGCAAAGGAGGTTGGATCGCGCAGCAGAAGTTGGAGCCTTGTTAGCTGACCTGCGGGGAAGCATTGGTGTAATTCTGGGGCACTTACGGGATCGAATTCTGAAGGTGGAGAGGGCGGCGCGATACGCGCAGGAAACTGCTACGCCCGGCATCGAGGCGTCTTTGCGAGAATATCTCGGGGAACTTCGTGATCTAGAGAAGTCTCTTGAGGATTCAGCCGGTGAGGCCATTGACCTTGACGCTGCAATAAGAGTCGTTGCGGGTTCGTGGTGGACACCGGGTCAGGTGCCGGTCTCAACTGTTGGTGAGTTTGCTGCGTTCCTAAGGGACCTATCCAACTCACCGGCGCCGAACACGGCGAGAACTTTTCTGTCGGTGATTCAGGACCGCTTTTCGCGCTATATAAGAGAGTCTAAGTCCGCGACGCAACAGGGGCATCGCGCCAAGATCGCGCAAGATGTGCTCGACGCCTTTAACTCAACCGCAACGAGTGTTCTTGAAAACATATATGACCAGGTAGCCGCGGACTTCTCGAGGTTCTATCGTAAATTGAATCGGGGAGATGAGGATCAGTTCACGGGGAAGTTCGATGCAAGACCGGCCAAGCTGGGTTTCGACGTCGACTTCTACGGTAGAGGGTTGTTCCCGCCTGGTGCCTATCACAGTGAGGGGCACCAGGACGGCATGGGGTTGTGTCTCTACTTGGCCCTCGTCAAGCAGACTCTTGGAGATAAGTTTACTTTCGCAGTTTTGGATGACGTCCTGATGTCAATTGACGTCGGGCACCGTAAAGAGGTGTGCCGTCTGCTCAAGACAGAGTTTCCGGACACCCAGTTCATTATTACGACCCACGACCGCGTTTGGCTGATGTACATGAGGGCAGAGGGTCTGATCGAACATAGCCAGTCGTTCGCCGGCTGGACCGTAGATGGTGGGCCCCAAGTCCTCGAAGATCAGGAAGTTTGGACCGACATCCGGAGTGAATTGGACAAGGGGGACGTTGGCAAGGCGGCATGGATCCTTCGGCATTATCTTGAGTACGCAGCAACGGTCCTGGCTCATTCACTGAGAGCCAAGGTGGAATTTAGAGCTGATGGGCGCTATGAGCTAGGTGACTTGTTGCCGCAAGTTCTCAAGCGGTGGAAAAAGTGGCTTGAAGCAGCTGAGGAAGCGGCACTGCGGTGGAAGCAGGCTGAGGCAAGGGCAGCCCTTCAAACGACGCGTTCCGAGGCAAAGCGGTTGATTGGAAGATGCGAAGTTGAGCGGTGGGCTATGAACCCCGCTGTGCACTACAACGCGTGGGCGAATTTCCAACGCCATGAGTTCGAGGACGTTGTCAATGCCTTCCACGAACTCATGGAACATGTACGTTGCCAAAATTGCAACTCATACCCCTATGTCTCCCCCCAGCGAGGTAAGGAGGAGACACTCAAGTGTAACTGCGGTCAAGTCAACTACAACCTCAGACAGGCGTGACTTGGTCGAGTCGGGGAGCGCCCGAATAACTTGGGCTTACAACGAAACAACGTCGCCATCTGCTACTCGTCTGGCGACCCTTGACGCTCTCTACCCAAGAGTTGTTTGAGTGGGATTGCAGCTTCGCGACGCTGCGCCTCGAACATATGACTGTACTGACGCAGCGTGAACGCCGGGTCCGTGTGGCCAACGCGATCTGCCACGGTGCGAGGGTCAAACCCGCGTCGAATGAGCAGCGACACGTGCAGGTGCCTAAGGTCATGGAAGCGAATTCGAGGGAGGCCGGCCTGTCTCTGTAGGGCGTACCACTCTCTGTCAAGGTTTCGCGGGACGATGACACCACCCAGTTCGTTTGTGAAGACTAAGCCGTGGTCGTCCCAACATTCGCCCAGGTGTCGCCGCTGGGCCTCCTGCCTAGTTTCGTGCTCCTGAAGAATGCGCTTGGTGTCGTGGTCTATAACTACACGACGAATACCCTTTCTAGTCTTCGGCGCACTAATCTCAAACTGAGCACCTCTAACCGTGATCACTGATTGCCGGATGGTGATTACGTCGCCATCAACGTCCTGCCATCGAACACCAAGTATTTCTCCGTGGCGCATGCCAGTACTGAGGGCGAGAAAGAACGCAGCGAATAGCCGGTGGCCCTTTGCGGCGCATAGAAACGTGTGAACCTGTTCTGGTGTCCACAGCTTGATTTCCCTTGGTTCGTGCTTCAACTTGTCCACGCTGTCTACCGGGTTCCGGGGGAGTAGTCCGAGCCGGACCGCCCTCTCTAGCGCCATCCTCAGTACTGTGCGTGACTTATTAGCCGCGTCAGTGCTTACGACTTCCGCGACGGACTTCATTCCTTCCTGTATGTGGAGGGGCGTGAGCTTAGAAAGTTCGATCCTTCCTAGCTCAGGCTCCAGGTAGAGCCGGATGTAGTCACTGTAATAGGCCTGAGTCCTGGACTTCACTTCCAACTTCTTGTAATCGAGCCAATGAGCAAGGTAAGCACCGACCGTTGTTCGGTCACTTGAGAAGGTACCAGCGGATACGCAACCCCTGACTTCTGACATCTTCTCCAATGCTTCTCGTTGCGTCTTGCCGTAGACGGTCTTTCGCTTTTGCTCGCCGCTTGGGCCGTAGCCAACGGTTACCTCACCCGCCCACATGACATACGAGGAACCATCCTTTCGCTTCCGGGTTCGCTTGAATAACGTGCCTTCTCCTTTGCCGCGTCGTTTGGACATGGGTTTCCTTTCGTATGAAAACAAAAATCAGGCCCGCCGACTCTATGTGGCGGGCCTGGTAGTGCATTGGTTTTGGGTGGAATTTGGCTTCGCGAGCTGAGGCGAAGGGGGTTAGTTACTTGCTCTGTGAGGGAAGTCGATTAACTCACGGCGGGGTATGAGTATTTTTCGACCGAGGCGAACGCTTTTGATCGTGCCAGCCCTGATGAGCTCGTAGATGGAGTTGATGCCAATCGAACCACCTAATGCTTCATGAAACTGGCGAGGGCTAAGCAACAGTGAGTACTGATCCAGATGAGCCTGTTCGATGTCCTGGTCGATAGTAGGGGAAACGTCAAAGGAAGTGCTAGTCATCGTTCGCTCCTGTTCCACGCGTGACCTGTGAGACCGACATACTGCCGCCGGAGTTTCCTCTGTGCACCCGTTATGCGGTCGTAGTGCCACTCAAAGACGACCTGGCGAAGACATCTAAACGCGTACTCACCACTGAAGGTGAGTCCGAGGATGGCCCATGTGACTTTCGTAAGCCCTTTGTGGAAGGTCAGGATAAGGTCTAGCTGAAGCATGCGCATCTTGCGTTGCTCCTTTCTCTGGTAGTGGGATTTGGTGGTGGTCGTAGTGCAACCGGCGAATTCCGGCCTAGTAGCGTGTCGACTTTAGAAGTTGATTGGAGCGGCCCGCGCGCAGATGTGCGCTGGCCTGTGATTAGAAGGTTTACTGATTCATCGCTGAACCCGCCATCGCCGCCCCCACCTGATGAGACGCCCTGAGTCGGCCCGTAGCGAGTTTCTGAATGGAGTTATTTCGCGATCGTCTAGTTGAGAAAATCGGAGACGTAGAAGCACCTTTGCCGGTTACTTCTTGTATTTCCTTGGGGTGCCATACCCGGTCAGGGGGTAGTTCCCTTGGCTCCTCTACAAGCGGGCCGACAGCTTCAACCGCGCTTCCTGGGAGATAGTAGGCCGAAGGTTCTGATTGGTGGAGTGGTCGGGGCACCGGTGGATCGGTGGCCGATAAGTGCTAGCTAATCTCGCGGCGTGGGAAGTCGATTAGCTCCTGGCGGGGATGAGGATATTACCTCCTACTCGGACGGATGGATCCCCCAGGGCATCGTGGAACTCGTGGGGGCCGAGCAGCAGAACTATTTGTCGAGAACGCCAATGTTGAGTTCTTGCTGCGTCGATGTGGGGGCTACGGAGGCGTCAGTCATTCTTCTCCTTAGGAAACGAAACGTCTGGGCTGGGGGCGAATGGGCTTTGTGCGCTTCTAAAGGTGGCTGTCGCCGGAACCGTTGACGCGGTTGGTCGCCCAGGAGGCGACGTGGAAGTAGGCCACGCCGAGTTGCCAAACGGTGACGTGGATGAGCCAGAGTGTTGCCACAACGACTTTGCGAACCACTCGCTGATGGGTGAGCATGAGGCGAATCTTGAGTGTAGGCATGTAGGGCTGCTCCTTGAGGGGACGGGAGTTGGCTATTGAGGGTAGTGAGTGTAGTGAGAGGAGTGAGTATCCTTTAACTGCTCATTTGTAATCACCAGTGCAGCTGAGTGCCGAGGTGAGCGTCGGGGGCGTGGTTTAGATTCGAAGACTCACCAGACTCACCAGACTCACCAGGGTGTAGTTCGGGTGCCACCGTGGGACCAAGGGTGTAGACGCCGGTAGCTAGTTTCACGACGAGGCCCTTTTGAAGTGTCTTCTGCAGTTGGTTGCCGACATTGTTTGAGGACTTGCCAGTAGCTTCGCCGATCTGTTGCGGCGTGGTGTTGCCATCGGCAATGGCCTGGAGGATTGATCTTTGCTCGGATGGAAGAGCGGAGAGGACGGTGGTCCGGTGGGGTAGCCAGAGGCCGCGAGCGCTGTCGTACTCAACGTCGAGGCTGACTTCTTCGATGTCTCTTCCGGTTGCGCTAAGAGTTCCCGTGTTCTGATGGCGGTTGCGGCGGAGAACCAGGATGGCGTCCATTACGCCGTTGATACCGGTACTGCCGAGGACGTCATCGAATACATCGGCACTTTCGTTGTCGTTCTTGCGGGTGTGGTGGATTAGCAGGACGGTGATCCCGTTGTCGAGGGCGAACTGTTGGAGTTCTCCGAGGACCTGAGTTGTGTACTCGTACTCCCCTTGGCCGGACTGCCGCTTCGGCATGGCCCGGCCCATCGTGTCGATGGTGATGAGGCGGGGTTCTGGAACTCTTCGCACCCATGTGCGGAGTTCCTCGAGGAGAGAAGGGCCGATCTTCGGGCTCTCGAACCAGATGTCGAGGCCCTTGGGCGGCGTGCTGCCTTCAAGAACGACGCGCTGCCGCTCCTGGAAGCGCCGGTGTCTGTCTTCGAGGGCGATGTAGAGAGCGTTTCCGGCCGTCACGTCTTTGTTCAGGAACCGCCGATGGGATGCGACGGCGATGCTGAGGTTCAGAGCGAACCAGCTTTTGCCTATCTTCGGCTTGGCGGCAAGCATCACCAAGCCTTCGGGCATCAAGTCTTGGACCAGGAAGGCGGCTTCTGGCAGGGAGAGGTGGTCGAGCTCGGAAGCGGAGAGGCGGGTGGGGGGTGCTTGTGGGGGTGGCAGAGTAGTCTTCTTCTCGTGCTGGATGTCGGGTAGCAAGTGGAATTTCCTTCTCAGGGGCCCGCCAGCCGGGGAAGCCGGCTGACGGGTCACGTAGTACTGGGGATCGGCGTTGCTTTTGATTTGGATGAGACGGAGCCTTTTCGTTCCTCTCCTAGTGACCGGTTCGGTTAGAAGTGGGCTGAGGGGCGAGGAGCATCCGGTAGCCACTCCAAGCTGGCTTGCGGCTCCTGACCTGGAGCATGTGCGACTGGTGCCTCTTCATTCGGCACAGGCGGCGCTTGCGTCGTGCGGCTGGAACGCCTGTGTGCGGGAGGGCAGTTAGATCGGCTTCTTTCAGGTCCTTGGGAAGCCAGGCCAGGGTGCCGGCCAAGTCGAGGAGCAACCGAAGGGTGAGTCTCTTCTGTTGTTCTTCGTCGAACGTGCCGTCTTCAAAAGCTTGTAGGCAGTCCTCTGTGAGCCGGCGGCTGAGCAAGAACTCAAGGTCGGTGATGTCGTACCCCGCTGCCTTGCGGCGCGATCTCAACTCGGCTGAGAGGATCGTCGCGATCTTGTACTGGCTCAGTTCAGTGCTGCTCCACCTCAGTTGATCGGCCAAGGAGAAGGCGGTACGGGAGTCCAGCCCGGCCAAGGCTTGGCGGCGGGTCTTTGGGTCGAGGCTCTCTAGGCGGGTTACGCGAATGCGGCTTATTCCGAGTCGACGGCTCAGCGCTTCTTGGGAGAGGCCGCGGGACCTGCGGTAATGGCGCAGGGTGTCTCGGAGGTGGGTGTTGATCTTGGACATGGAAGTACCTCGTGGGCGCAGATATAAACGAGCACTGCCGGAGAGTGGCTTGGTCTCCGGCATATGTTGGAATCGCTTGGCTAGTCGAATCAGTGTATTGGCATGTAGGTCGCTCAACTTTCTTTCGAGAACTGATGGGTGTCTTATCTGAAGGGCCCGGCGGGTCCTCTACTCTGGGCGCCTGACGAATCACCTCCGATCGATCGGTTACTAAGCTAATGTGAGACGATGCCACAATACGGGGTGCCCGCGAAAACTGGCAGGTAGAGTGTGGCTAATGGCTAGGCCCCGGAACACCGATGCACTGAAGAACGTTTTCTGCCCGAACAAGGAGTGCGCAGATTATGGATTGAAGGGTGGAAAGAACCTCAAGGGAAACGGGAAAACGAAGCGAGGGGTTCAGCGCTACTACTGCAAGACCTGCCGCACTAGCTTCAACGCGCGGACGGGAACATTTGCGAACGGGTTGAAGACGCCCGCGCACGTTGTCCAGAGTGCGCTCGGAAGAGTCGCCGATGGGGTTCCACCAGCTGCCGCGGCACGCCAACTGGGGCTGAGCAGCGAAACGGTAAGGGAGTGGGTGAAGGGATTTGACCCCACTGACCCCTTCTTCCGTGATTGGCTAAACTTTTTGGACGGGTTCGAGCGTGCGCGTCTGGAGTTACTTGCGTTCGAGCTAAGAAATGAACGGCCCCCTTTTATTGTGGAGAGTGACCGCATTACGGAAGAGGACCGTAGACTGCTTGACGAGTTGGACTCTGAACTGCAAATCGCTCGCGATCATCAAGACGGCAGCAAAGTCAAAAAGTAGGGGTGCTTGCAGGAGCCTCTAGTTCCTGTTTCGCAGCACGGCCTTCAGTTGGAGGACGGCTACGTGGTCGCTTCCCAGATGTGCTTCAAGTTCCGTCTTCAAGTGCTTGACGCAATTGAGCATCTGAGGGGGTAGTGAGTAAGTGGAAGACTCGATGGTGTCAAGCAGCTGGTTAAGTTGCGTTTCATCGAGGCTCTTGAGGGCGTTGTGGGCGATGACCATCTCTTCGATGCTCATGTGCGGAGACTAGGTGAACATTGGTTGCGCTTCGGTTGCCGCTTCTTCGTCAGGCGAGACTCCACAGATGCTGATCCATCCAGTCCCATCACATGTCTTGCAGGGTAGAAGTTCGTCGCTCGGTAGCCAGGCTTCAAGTTGCGAACTGAATTGCCCTGGCGAACCGACGTAGATGTGAGAGCCGTCTCCACCACATGCGGGGCAGTCCTCGAACCTGATCATGCTGCTACTCCCGCTCCTGCCTCTCTCTGGAAGAGGCGTTCGAGAATCTTTTCAGCAGCCTTGCAAGCCCTATCTCCAGCAGCGATGAGGGTTTCAAGGGTGTCAGCCCATCCGGCCAGATACGCGAAGCTGTAGGCGCTGGTATCGAGGCCCAACTGGTGGCATACGAGGAAAGCCGAGCTCTCAGCCTCAAGCTCGGCTACAACTCGGTCGCTGGTCGAATCGTGCAAGAGAGCGTGCGCCAATTCGTGCGTAAGCGTCTTGAGTTCTTGCAGGGCCGGCAGATAAGACTTGAGCGCGATGGATTTGGTCGTGGGCCTGTAGATGCCGAGTGCCCGGCCATGCTCCAGGTCGCGTGTGAGCTGTATACCTTGCTCCACGCAGTAGCGCTCCAGCACATTTGTGGCTTGCCTGATCGAGGCACCGTCGCCCTCGAGGACCTTGGGAGACTCTGGACCGGGGACGGGTTCGCCATCCGTCTGGCTTATGTCGAAGACGGGTACAGCGCGGAAACCGGCAACAAACTTCTTGTCTGGGTCTTCCTTGTCTTTCTTGATGATGGGAGCAAGGATGGAGATGCTCTTCTCGCCCTTCCTCACCTGGCGCCCCAGCTCCTGCCACTTCCTATAATCGGCTACGAGCCTTGCGTCCGGGCACTGCGCGAGGATCAGACTCGTATTTAAGAAAGAGTAGTTGTGGAAGCGGCTCCTGAACTCCAGAGCTTGCCGCCATCCAGTTCCCTGCATTAGCTCGGACACGCCTCCGTGCAGGATTGCCAGGGCCTTTTGTTTCGAGTCGACTTTGGATTGCTTCTTCATGTTTGCTCCAGACGAAAAAGGGCCCCGCTCGGAAGAGCGAGGCCTTGAGTTGGACTGACTTGAGTTACTGCCTTAGTTGTTGTTCCGCTTGAGAGAGAGTGCCGTTAGATGTTTAGACGCTTATAGCCCTTTGTCAGTACGCTCGTAAGATCGTCTCGTGTGCTTGCCTCCCAAACTGCCACTGGAACGCCCGCAGCTGCGATTTCGGTGATGGCGCCTGCGGAGATGGTGCTGTAGTACTGGTCCGGCCATAGCAGTATTCCAATCTGCTCGCCATGTAGCCACGACACCAATACGTATCTGATGGGGTAAGGCGTGGTTGGCAAGAGGACGACGTGTCCGTCCGAATCTATCCATGGCGTCAGGTGAGGGTACTTGCCGAAGTGACTTATGTGCAGCTGGGGATTGTCGGACACAACGGCGACATAGCCCTCCTTGATAAAGACCTCTGCCGCGGGTTCTATCGCCTTGGGCAGGATGAGCAGGTCGTTGGGTCCAGGGAGTTGCTGTGGGATCGTGCCGCTGGCGTCTACTCTGCTCATGCCTGCGGCCCTTTACCATCGAGGAACCGTGTGTCAAGGGCGTAGCTGATCTTATGCACGTGTTTGGTCACCTGGAACTGCAAGACAGTCGGATGCAAGTCGCGATCGTCCTTGCGTAACGCGTTGAGTGAATCCTCAGCGCCTAGTCCTCGAACCTGGTTCCAGCTTTGCGCCAGTTGACGCTTTGCGGAGTCGCCGAGCCAATTTAGTTCGGGCTTCTCCAGCTGCTCGGCGATAGCTATTTTGCCTGCTTGCTTTAGTCCGCGCAGATCCCTCTCCATGACGCCGGCGTTGGCCAGCGCACAAAGCAGTTCGGCAAGGGCGGGGTGGGTGTGATCGGGATCCACCTGAAGCGCGACGTTCCTTGGGTTCGTGGCCGTGTCGACAAGGTACTGGATCTGGTTGAGGCGAAGATCCAGCATATTGTCGTCCATTCGTTTTTGGGCATCCTCTAACCATGAGGACAAGAGGGTTTCCGCCAGATCGAGGTGCCAGTCTATGTAGTTGAGGAACTCGGTCAGGCCAAGCGCAAGCAGCGTGCCTTGACTACCCCAGGCCGGCTGGTGGGCCCTGAACGCCATCGCCAGCATCAAAATGCTCCTTTGTGACCTGCTGCGCTTCAACAGTGAGTGGACTAAGGGTCCATCGGTTGTGTTCATCATTTGCCTCTCCTTCTAGTTCAAAGTTAATCAGTGTACAACGAGAAAGCCCGTCTAGGACGGACTCATGGGGTTCAGGACTCCGGAAGTCTTGGACTTCAGGGGCCTACGGATTGGGTTAGTCGCTCATTATCCCTCCAGAGATTGGGTGCGGCCGGCGCCGACTGCGAAACGGCGGCAGACGGGGTGAGAGTTGGGGATCACTGGAAGAACTTCTTGAAGAGCTGTTTTGCGCGATCTACTGCTATGCCTAGGATTACAACGATCCAGAAGCCGCAGTAGGCTCCGATGATGCCGAGGACTACGTCATGTGGCCGCGGAAGCACGAACGAGACTTCCATATTTCACCTCCTTCCAGTGATGAGAGGGACTGCAGAAGTTCTAGTGAGGGAAAAAAGGGGGACCAGGGGATAGGTAGTTGACTCTCTACCCCTCCCGCCCTGAAAAACCGCTCGCAACCGGAGGGGTAGGGGGAGGGGGGGGGTCTAACAACCCTGCGGCCCAGTAGATGTTGCGGGGCTTCGCGCTTAGCAGGGGAAGGGCCTAGTCAAGAGTCGGGACAGCCACCAGGCGCGCCACGCCGTCTAGACAGCCAGCAGGAGCGGGCCTGCTGGGTTAAAGCAGTCCGAGCAGTGGCACAAATAGCCGCCGAAGCAACAAGCCTGGCAGCTGGAGATGGCGATGTTCTCCCACTACGCACACCCCGCGCTAGCTATCAGGAGTTAACCAGTGCGGTTCTCACGTGCGCCGATGAGTCGATTTAGATGGTTCGCTGGGAGTAGGGGTCAGACGTTTTCAGGTGTCGACAGGGTTTGCATGGCAAGACAAAAGAGAAGGCCTCCGTGACCCGGTCCGGAAGCCTTCGTTCTCAACGGAGCTTTCTAACCCAAGTAGCCGCCTAGAAGTCGGCGCAAGTAAGCGGCTTCTGCACGGAGCGAGACCGCAGTCTCACTATCTGGCAGGGAGTTTGGTGGTGCCACTAACTTGCCCTTTCGAAGGTGCAGGACACCGATGTCCTCCGATGGCTCGTCCACGAGCATTTCGTGCATCATCTGGTAAACGATGCCTACCTGACTCTTACGAAGTTGGTTTACCTTGAAGAACAGCTTGAGGTAGAGGCGTCGGTTATCACGAAGCAGAGCTGTCTCAGGATTAACTCTAATCAGGAGGTTCTCGCCGATCCAATTCTTTCGCTTGACCGGCACCGCTTGAAACTTCTTGTTGCCGACAAAGGTGTTCCAACCGTCCAGTGTTGGCCGATAGTGACGACGTTTTGTCTCCGACAGCTTGTCGAGGTTGATCTCGAACTTTTGTCCCCCCGACGCCTGAATCGCCTCACGCAGCCTCTTGTACATGTCACTGCGCGGATCGTAGGGCGTAGCTATCTGTTTGACGATCTGCCGAGCTACGGTGAGCCGTTGCGACGAGTCCTTTGCCGCAACGAAGTCCAAGAAGTTTGTAAGACTGACGGGTAGTAGTGGGGGCTTCTCTAGGCCGTTCTTTAGATGCTCGACGTCCAGCTTTGGCGTCGGATCGGTTTTGCTGATGGCAACGGCTTCCCTATTCAACTTCCGTTCCTCGATCCCGTGGTCCTCAGCCCTTGTGACGACACCCCCAACGATCGAGCCCTGTTGAATTCCCGTTGGGAAATCTAGTTATACTCGCACTACCTATCTGAAGCGTTTGGCTGCTTCGGTGGGCTGGTGTTCCGCGTGCGAGCCGGACTCTCTGGTGCTGGAGGGGCTGAGTAGTACGTGGCCTTGCGTTTGGGTTCGCAAGGATGGTTGTTGGATGGCTCTGTGGCGTTGGGGTTCGGTGCAGGGCCATCTTCCTTATGCATCTCTCCTTTCAACCAAACTGATTAGGGTCAAATCAATTCGGTAGGTTGCTCCATGAAGTGTATCGCAGATCGCTATTGGGCTTCGACTAGTTTTTGCAACTAAGCGCTGCCGTTGAACTATGCGCAACGATGAGCTCACGGTAGGGTCACGGAGTAGGCCAACCGATCCAAGCAGCAGCTAGGCGCTCCTTGCAGACCCCAATGAGTGGCTTTGGCCAGGCGAAAGGGCGCAACCAAGGTGACGAATCGTTGAAGAGGCTACAGTCAGACCAGTGAGCCAAACCGATTGGACTGAGGTTGCAGCTCAGATCTGGGAGATCCTCGTAAGGGCCGCCCGGCGGGAGCCGCCGCGGTTTCTCTTCTACTCTCAACTCGGAAACGAGCTAGGGGTGTACCAGCGCAACCTGAAGAAACCCCTGCACCTACTTCAGGACTACTGTCTGGATGAAGGCAAGCCCGTCATCACTGGCCTGGTCGTCGAAAAGCAGACCGGCCTCCCGTCCGACGGTTACTTCGCTACTTCTCCTGAACAACATCGACAGAACATACTGCGTGTACGAGAGCATCCGTGGGAGAGCGAACTGAACCCCTTCGGGATCGCTCTCGAGGGTCTACGAGAAGACAACCTGGTTGACAAGATCTTGGACGGGCCTGAGAGCGCGGCGGCAGTATACCGGCAGGTTCCCCACAGGGTGCCATGCAACGAATCTTCCGTCAGGCTCTCATCAGGGCCTATAGGGGCCGCTGCGCATTCAGCGGTGCAAACTTACAGGAGGCACTCGAAGCAGCCCATATAGTGCCATGGTCGGCTTCTACAGACGACGAGCGGGTGGACCTGCGCAACGGCTTGCTCTTGAACTCGTACTATCACCGCATCTTTGATCGAGGCGTGCTTCACCTGCTCGAGGACTACACCATCACCCTCGAAGCTGGCTATGACCTCTCCGACTTTAGTGGCTTCGACAAGGATGCCGTTGAGCGTATCGTGGGTAACCGTATCAATCTGCCTCGGCAGGAACGCCACTTCCCTTCAACACTGTTCATCCGCCGGCGGCGGATGGCCGCCTCATGAACAGCACTGCCGCCTTCTGTGTAATCTGCCAGAAGCAGGCCCGACTTCTCGCTAAAGGTTCTTGCGAATTGTGGCCGCATCCTTATCTGATGTCGCTGGTAGGATCTCGAAGCCAGCTCGGCGATACCACTCCAGTAGGTGAGGAGTTGCGACATGATCTCCCTTACTAATTTCGCCCGTGGCGGCCCGTACACCTAGGCTAGCTGCGTAGTCCAGGCCGAGCCTAAGCAGGGCCCGCCCGACACCCTTCCCTCTACCAGGTTTGATGCAGTCCCTACTTTGCGAAACCTCGTCTCGTTCATAGACTATGAGGTTATCGATATGCAGTTGCCCGTTCTCGACGCAGCAGTCTATCTCACCTACCCAGCCACAGTCCGAAACCGCCCTAAGCAGAAGCTGATCCCGGTAAAGGTGCACCTCAACAACATGTTTGTTTCCCTGGTGGTCAGTGATGGTTGTGGGCACTTGGTCCTGGAACATTGGGAGGGAAATTACCACGGCTAGGGCTTGCTTGATCAGAACCGGCTGTCAGAAGGCGCGCCGAGTCACGGATGCCGCCATCATGTACTGCGCGCATCGTGAGGCTTTGGCCGGTTTCTGATCGAATAAGGACAACTTCGCTAACAACAATAGGTCTCCTTTTGCAAGACTGTGAGGTTGGAACAGGGTTGCTCGCCTGAGGAGTGTACGGGTGACCCGCTACGCGTCCGACTACATGATTTGACGAGAGGCAGCCAATGCGGGGGATGACCGCCGCTCAGCGTTCGTTGGCCAATGCGGAAAGACCGGCCGTTATGCGAGTGTTACCCTTCTCAGGGAGGCCTGAAGTGACCCTGCCAAGGAAGCTGATGCGCGACGAGATTATGGTTTTGAAGTTGGATGGTAGGAGGTCAGAACCTGTACCAGCAGCGGTCGGCAACGGTCAGATAATGTTCGAGTCTCCGCATCTTGAAGTTGATGATGGCGATTCGATTTTTCACCTACTTCCAGAGGGGGCAGAAGAAGAG
Organism: Trueperaceae bacterium; assembly: GCA_040905665.1. Taxonomy (GTDB): domain Bacteria; phylum Deinococcota; class Deinococci; order Deinococcales; family Trueperaceae; genus DASVCN01. Next base: position 156,005 of record JBBDRD010000041.1, on the reverse strand, counting down.
TACGTGATTTTGGATAGCGGCTTCCAGCGTGCCATCTTGAGTTTTCCGGATCACTATCAGAGCAAGGTCCGGAAGAAGACTGTGAGTGACGAAAGATTGTAGGCGGGGTAGCTAACAGCGTTCGCGGCTTCTGGGGCCCAACCAGGCCCTGGCGTACGATGTAGATCGTTGTGTCGATGATCCTGAGATGCCTCTGGTTGCCCGCCTCCCATGCATCGCAGGTCCGCAAGATGACGTGGAACACCTACGTTGGCTAATGTGGGGTTGGACATCATGTTTCATAGACCAGATGTGGCGAAAGGTGGACTGAGGCTTGGATTCTCTAGTTTGGACGGGGGTGGAAACCTTGAAGCGGTTTATACAATCGGGTGGCGAATAAAAGACAGGCGCGACGAGGCGTGGACGCAAAGGTTCTCTGCGGCAAAGTTTGGTCCAAACCAGGAACACCACGTTCGTGCGGCCGCAAGGCTCGCGGCGGAGTCCTTCGATTTACGGCGCTTCGAGCGGCCGCTGGTCATACCTGGCGTTGGAAGTGGCGATAGCCGGGCGGATGATGAGGGCTTGATTGGCCAGGTTGCTCAGTCGATAGCATCCACTTACCGTGATCCTGTGTACAGGTCCGACATCTTGGGCCACCATCCACATCCGAGCCTGAAAACAACCTTTGGTCGTGACGCCCGTAGGGAAGCGGTGGACGGTAGCTTTTACCTCTATGATCCTTACGAAGACCTCGAGGGGGTAAGTGCCGTACTAGTCGACGATTTTGTCACGAACGCGGATACACTTGGCGACATGGCGCGTGCCCTCAACACATCTTCGCGTCCCCCTCGTCGTATTATCGGTGTGTGTCTGGCAAAGAATGAGTCGGTGGCCTATGCCGCTTCCCAGTTGTTTGAACTCAACAATCTGCACCTACCGGAAAGGTTTGCTGAGTTATGGGATGGGACAAGATGAGCCTGGAAGTTAGCACGTCTCCCAGCATCAGAGATGTGTTGGCAGCTCTCGCTCTTCCGAGCATAGGGCCGGCGACGATTCGAAAGGCGTTAGCCCAGTCTATTGAAAGTGCTCTATTCAGACAGGACGTTCAGGCGAACTGGCTCTGGCCCATATTTGAAAGGGCATCTTCAGTAGAGGTCAGTTCGGCTTACTCTTCGGCCGAGAAAGTTCTGAAGACCTGTTACGACCATGGCATCGTTCCGTGTCACGCGGCTCAGCCCGAATACCCGCCATCGCTGCTTTCCATCCAGGATTTCCCTCCAGTTATTTATGTAAGGGGACAGATAAGTGCTCTGTCTCTTCCTTCAGTCGCAATAGTCGGGACAAGGCGGCCCACAAAAGTCGGGACACACTATGCGCGGAAAATAGCGGTCGAGTCGACCCGACTTGGACTGGCGGTTGTCTCTGGTCTGGCCCTTGGCATAGACGCTGAGGCACATAAAGCCGCACTTGAAGAAGGGGGGACAACTATCGCAGTGCTCGCTCACGGGCTGGACACCGTCTCACCTTCTCGCCACAGGCCACTTGCTGAAGAAATTGTAGAGAAGGGTGGAGCTTTGCTCTCCGAGCATGCGCCAGGCGTGCCCCCACGTCCGGCCGAGTTTGTAAGGCGAAATCGCCTTCAGAGTGGCCTTGCACTCGCCTCGATCATGATCGAGAGTGGAGCAGAAGGTGGGTCTATCCACCAGGCACGATTTACGCGAGACCAGGGACGCCGCCTCTACGCCTTTGTGCCGCCGGAAGGCGTGACGTCCTCTCGTTCCTTTAACGATGCCGGCGCAAGGCGGATAATCGAAGAGTTTGGCGCTTCAAAATTGTCATCGCGTCAGGACCTTCAGGGGTTGCATGCAGAGCTAAGGGCACGCCAAACTGTTACCTAGTGTGCGACGTCCTGGCGGAGTATTCGACCTCGACAACACGCTTGTAGACACCGAATGTTTGGCGGTCTCTCGGCTGAGACGAGACTGGCGGTCCTGCCGGCGGCGCGTTGGTGAGACGACAGTATTCCCTGGCGTCCTTGAGCTCGTTCGACTGCTGTCAGCGAAGGGTGTTCCTCTATCTGTTGTAACCAACAGCCCCTCGAACTACTCAGAGGGAGTTATGGCCTTCCATCGAGTTGAAGCGCTAACATTTGTTGCCTTTCATGACACAAAAGCTCGAAAACCGGCGCCAGATCCCGTTTTGCTTGCAATGGATCGGGGCAGGGATCACCGCCGCGGGATCTATAGGTGTAGGCGACTCGGCCGATGACCACGCTGCCTACAAAGCAGCGGACCTACTTTCCGTCGGTGTTGGATGGAGTCCGTGCACTAACGTAAAAGCGGCGTGGGACGAGATAGCCGCGGCGCCGAATGATGTCGTGGCAAGATTCGTGCGAGGCCAGGCAGCTTGAAGGTTCCGCACAACGGTGCACTGTTCTGAGGTTCTGTGGTATGCACCAGGGCCTGGTGTTCTCCCTGATAGTTTTGTGAGGACTAATCAGCTTCTGTCTGTTTCACGTGGACCGGCGCTCTCCTGGCGCTTCTAGAACCACACCATGTATCGTGAGCTCACACGAAGAAAGCGAGCCTACCTGCGTTGACCTTCACGAACTTCATTGACTCCTTATTCGGGGATCTCGCACGGGATGACTTCTACCAAGGTCACAGCTTCCCCGACTACCTCGAACGGCCAAACAGCGAGAGAAGCGGTGACGAGGCGGACATCGTTGACCTGCGCGTCACCCAATCCCTCCTCCGATCTCTGGGTTACCAGGAGAGCGAGATCGAGTACAACCGGGCTGGCGCGCAAGGCACCAGGCCCGACTTCAAGGTCGCCATCCCCGAGTACCCGCGCCCCTGCTTCATCGTCGAGGATAAAAACACAACCGATGACCGCCTCCTCAAGCACGGCCCTCAGCTAGAGGGGTATATGCGCGCTTACGGTGCCGCAAAAGGCATCCTGTTGGATGGGAAGCGCCTTGTCGCGTTCGATCTCGCCGAGACAGGTCTAAGTACCAGCGCCGATGTGAGCCTCTACAACATCGTGCGTTCGTGGCGTGGCGAGTCCATGTTTGCCGCTGGTGCCTCCGGTGCCGAAGCCCTCACCGCGGAAGCCAGGCTGATCCTTCAGGCGTTCTACGCACGTTTCAACCGCGAGGCATACGCGCACAGCGCTCGCCTGGTCAATGACCTTACACACACGCGCGATGGCAGCTGGCACGACCTGGACGGCAGCACGTGGCCCAGCGAATCCGTCATCCCCGTGGTCAGCGCTAACGAGAACATGGATGCGTTTACCGAGAACATCAGGGGCCTCATACGTGAGGTTCAGCTCGACGTCGAAGCACAACTGAACTTGCGCCTCGACGAACACGCGGAGTACGAGCAGCAGCTCACCGTCAACCCTGACGATCCAGGCGCAACCTTCGACGAAACGTTTGCCAAGGAGCTGACTGCGCTCGTAAGTGACCTGAGGGTTCTTGGGTTGCCAGATGCGGTCATCGAAACTACCCGCGAACGCCTCGTTGAACAATACCGCCGGCACACGTTGCGCACCCTAGCTGCCACCTTTAAAGAGGCGCTTGGTAAGGCCCTCGCTGAAGTCGAGGTTGAGCAGGAGCAAACCGAGGCCTCGTCTGCTCCAGAAGTTCCGGCGGCGAGCTCCGCAGCGCTATTCGACGTCGGTGACGTACCAAGGGTGAAGGTACGGCCAGGCAAGTCGAGAGCAAAGCAGAGCCTTACCACCGGCATCGAGGCGTCCCTTGCTCGCCTTGATCGCGTGATCACTACACGAAATGAGCAGCGCGTTCGCCTAGAGCGCGAGTTCATCGACGTACTTGAAACTCAACGCGCGTACCGCCTCTGGCGTGACAAGGTAGCTACCCTGCTAATGCGTACCGACGAGGAGCCTAGGCTCCGTAGGGAGTTCGCAGCGCAATCCGCCTACGTACTCATCATCCGCCTACTTCTGATCCGCATTAGCGAGGATAAGGGAATTCTCGACCGGATGTTTACAAACGGCGGACTGAGTATCTGGTTCCGCGACGTGGAACCCCGCTACTTAAAGTACGCTCAGGGCCGAGGTACCGACTACCTGCTGGAGATGGCATATGCCAGCGCCCAGCACGTCTACAAGCACTTCTACTCGCAACGCGAGTTGTTCGACTGGTATCGGCCCGACCGCAACCTAGTCATCACGGTCCTGCACCGCCTCGCCGGGTACGACCTGCAGCGCATCGACCACGACCTTATCGGGCACATCTACAGCGGATACGTGCAAGACGAGCACAAGCACGAGACCGGCATGTACTACACGCCCCCTGAAGTGGTCGAGTACATGCTCGATCGCGTTGGCTGGACGGGAAGCGAGATCACTGGCTCTCGACTTCTCGATCCTGCTTGCGGGAGCGGAACCTTTCTGGTTGTTGCGGCACGCCGCTTACTAGAAGCACACCGCGACTACTACCGAGAGCGAGGCAACGATGGTATTCCCGTAAACCAGATTCAGTACGTATTGAACTCGATCCGGGACAGCATCTACGGCCTCGACCTAAACCCATTCGCCTGCTACCTTGCCGAGACGAACCTTCTCGTGCAGGTGCTCGATGAGATCAAACGCGCCCTTGACGCCAACGAACCTGTCGCTATCGATAGGTTCAACGTCCACAACACGGACACGCTCCGCTACGACGCCACCACCATGGGCGTGGTCGCAGGCACACTTGCGTTCCCCACAGAACACCTTCCCGTAGCCGAACAGATCAAGCTCAAGGCCGGTGATTTCAAGGAGGGCTTTAGGGTTACCATTCTCAACCCACCGTACGTCAGGGCAGACGAGGGGGGCGAGGGCCTCCAGCAGTATCGCAATGCCATCAAGAACGAGCATCCCATCCAGGAGGTCCGGGATACTCTCAAGAGAAGATGGGATCTCTTTATTCCCTTTATCGCCTTCGCACAATACCTTCTCGAACCCGAAGGCCGCATGGCGGTCATCACCAGTGACAGTATCGAAGCCGTCCCGTACGCCCAATCCCTTCGCGAACAGCTCGTCACGACTGCGCAAGTTGACGAGGTCCACTTTTTCCCGAATCAGAGCCTCTTCGCGGACGCAAATGTAGGATCACTCATCCTAGTGACCACCGCGCAAACGCCAAGCGACACTCACGAGACTGTGCAACATTGGCATAGCGGTCCACCAACCGCCACACCAGACAAAGAACGCACACTAAACCAGCAAGGTCACGCCCAAGACGTGTTCCGTCAACACACTTCCACGTTGAATATGACGGGCACCATCGCCCTAGAGCAAATTTGTTATGTCAGTTACGGAGTAAGACTTAACTCGGATGAAAGGCGCTTCAAGGGCCTCTTCACGAAAGAGGATCTCATCAGCCCCTTCAAGGACGCCAGTCACCCGAAACCGTACGTTGAAGGAAAAGACATTGATGCCTTTGAACCCACCAGTATCAAATACGTTGAGTACGGCTCTGGCCTGCGCGCCCCACTCCAAGTCAGCCGCCCCACCTTCCCGGCGCTTTACGACCGGCCCAAACTCGTAGCACAACGCAGCGTCAGTAGTAATCAAATTGATGTCGCCCAAGTCCTGCTCGATGACGGAACTTGGCAGGAAGACTTTCTGATTACCAACGAGAGCGGCATCATCCTCATGCCCTGGAACGCACTGGCCGGCGTCAGCAACCGCAGCCTGCCCGCCCTCAACAACAAGGTCCGGCAGACCGGCGAGCAGACCTCTTCCCGGTTCAGCCTTGCCTACATTACCGGCGTTCTCAACACGAGTACCGTCAGCGATCACCTGCGCGCAACCCGCCGGCACAAGATCCATGTATTCCCGGATGACTTCAAGGCTATTCCGATACCGGATGTGAGCGAACGAGAACAGGCACCGGTCGCCGAACGCGCCCTCACACTTCACGGGCTCGCGCAGGAGTTCGCCGCTCTCCGCAGCAGCGGCTGGATCGTGAACACCGACTCCAGGGTTGCCCATGCGCCTCTCACCCTGCCAGCGGGCACCCGCGCGCTCCCCCTGGGGACCGCCAAAGTCCGCTGGAACCTTACGGTTCATACGCCAGATGCCAACCTCAACAGGCTGACCGTAAAGGGTGAAACTATCTACCGAGGCGCCACAGCCGCCATCAGCGGGCCCAGCACGCTCGCCCAAGGCGCTCTCGCGTACCTTGCCCGCACATTTCAAGGGCACCAGGAAGCGACCACTTTCACCGTCCTCGAGAGCCATGGTCTCCGGATCCCAGCAGATCCCAAGGACGCCGCTGCGGCGCTTGAAACTATTGAGTCACGCGAACAAGAAGTCCTCGGCGAGATCGAGCGCTTCCACGAGCTCCGTCAGGAACTTAACGAGCTCGTCGCCGCACTCTACGCGTGACCAGAAGACCCTCCCGCCATCACCTGTCTAACTGATTATCCGCAAGCACAATCAGTATCACTGCCGCCAATGGCGGCGTTTCCTTTTATGGCCCACACGGTGGAAGAGCCCACCTCAGTACAGCTTAAATACAGCTTGAACCGAGGGATGAGGGCAATTGGGTCAACACAAGGTGTTACGGGGCGGGCAAGATTTGCGACGGCGAGAGGCGATCTAGAACGTATCGGGAAGAGGCGTGACAAGCGTGGTTCAACTCATAATCGATTGGTCGCTGGTTCAAGTCCAGCAGGGCCCACCATTAATTATCGTGTCACGGAGGTAAGGGGAGAGGTGCTCGCCATGGGGTTGGGACTTGTCGGGGAAGTAGTGAATCCACTGCACACCTACGATCCCGCCCCCTCGTAGCGAGCGAGCCCTCGCTGCCACATCCAGCAACCCAGCAGGAACACGATCACCCCGACTGGCAGCGTCAACGAACCCAACCAGGTGAAGTCTGCTCGGAGGACGCCGGCAGCCGGGTAGAAGGCGACGAAGCCGTAGGGAAGCAGGAAGGTGAGCAGGAAGCGCACCCCCACAGGGTAGACGTCGAGAGGGTAGCGGGCGAAGTTTATGGTGTTGTAAGCGATCGGGAAGGGCCCGGCCCCACGGTCTTGCGTCCAGAAGCTCACGCTCGCCATGGCGATGTATACCCCGCCATAAACCAACCACGCGCCGACCACGGCTGCTAACAGCAGGAGGACGTCCGCGACCGTCCAGGTGAAGCCGAGCCGGGTAGAGGCGATCAAGAGCACAACCACGCCGAGAAGGATCCCATTCGACGCCTCCGGCCTAAGCAACTCCAGCTGCACCTGCAAGAGGCTACCAAGTGGGCGCACCAGCACCCGGTCCAGCTCCCCACCCACTACATAGCGCCCGCCTACATCGGAGAGGGCAGCGAACGTTGCGTTGAACAGTGCAAAAGGGATGAGAAAGAAGCCGTAAATGAACAGCACCTCCTCGAATCGCCAGCCCGCGAGGGCTTGGATGCGAGTGAACACCACCGCGATGAAGATCAGTCCCACGGCCTGCAAGAGCAGGTCAGAACCGATCTGCACCAGGAAATCCAACCGGTAGCTGAGGCGAGCCTTGGCGAGCATCCCCACGTATGCGGCTATTAGCCGGAGATTTCGAGCGCACCTAGCCACCATGCACGGTCAATCTGACGAGCGCCTGCCGCCACGAGAGGCGCACCAGAACTGCCAGCAGCATGAACCAAAGAGCCTGCACGGCGAGCCCTGACAGGATGCCCAGCTTGCCCAGGTAGATTGCCACGGGCGTATACGTCACCGCCTGGAACGGGAGCAGAAAGAGGGCCTCCTGCGCCCATACCGGAAAAAACGTAAGGGGCAGGAGGACCCCGCCGAAGAGGTCCATCATGGCGTTCTTGCTGCGCTGCAGGCCTATCGTGTGTTCGGTGAACACGGCAGCGATACCGACAAGCAGGTTCACCTGCGTATAGATCGCAAATGCCAGCACCACTGAGGTGAGGAAGCCGGAAGCAGCAAGAGGATTGGCGGGCGGCTGGACGCCGTATGCGACGAACACCAGCATCCCAGCGGGGAGCGTGAAAATCAGAGCACGAGTTACTGCTTCGCCGGCTGCGACGGCCAGCTTGGACGCTGGGTAATCTACGGGCCTGAGTAGGACCTGTACGATGTCTCCTCGCACCACCTCCTGGGTGATGTCTCGGTCGAGACTGTTGGTGTAGAAGGACCGCAGGACCCAGGCGACCGCCACATAGGTCAGGGCTTCGGTGGCCTGGAGGCCGCCCACCTCCCCTGTGCTGCCCCGGTAGATGGCACGGAAGATGGCGGCGTAGACGCTCACATAGATAAAGTACGAGATTATGCCCATCACGAACCGACTGCGATTGGCCAGGAGATCAGCGAAGCGGGTGCGAGCGAAAGCGGCGTACGCCTTCACTATGTGCGGCCGCTCCCTTCGTATAACTCCCGCAGGATGTCCTCGATGCGCGCCTCCTGCAGCTCCATCCCCTGAGCCTCGACACTGGACAGCGCACGTCCAAGCAGGGCGGTCGTGGGAACCTTCTGGCTGTCGTAGGTCGCCGAGAATTTGCCAGGTGCGTCCTCGGCCCAGGTCACGCCCAAGTCGCTCGTGGCGGCATCGAGGATGCCGGTGGTCCCTGTGGGTGAAGTGATGATCAGCCTGTCTCCTCTGCCGAAGTCCCTACGCAACTCATCCGGCGTACCGTCAAAGGTGAGCTTGCCTTGGTCAATCACCATCACGCGGTCGCTGATCGCCTGCACGTCCCCCACGTCGTGAGTCGTGAGGAGGATGGTGACGCCCAGTTCGCGGTGAATGAGGCGCAGGAACTCCCGGATACGGGCCTTCACAGCCACGTCAAGGCCGATAGTGGGCTCATCCAGGAAGATCACTTTCGGATCGTGTAAGAGAGCTGCGGCCATATCGGCCCGCACCCGCTGCCCAAGGGAGAGCTTGCGGGCCGGCGTGTGGAGCAGCCGGCCGAGCGCCAGCACTTCATCGAAGCGCTCCAGTCGCTCCTTGAAGGTCGGTTCCGGAATGTCGTAGATGCGTTGGAGGAGTCGCAGGGACTCGATTACGGCCAGGTCGAACCAGAGGCTCGTGCGCTGACCGAACAACACCCCGATGTGACGGACATAGGTCTGGCGGTCACGGTGGGGATTAAAGCCAAGAACAGAGAGCTCCCCGGACGTTGGCTTGAGTATGCCGGCAAGGAGTTTCACAGTCGTGGACTTGCCGGCCCCGTTAGGTCCCAGGTAAGCCACGCTCTCGCCGCGATGCACGTCGAAGGTCACGTCGCTTACGGCATGGACCGTGCTGTACTTCGGCCTTAGGAGGTCGATAAAGGAGCCCGTGAGCCCTTCTCGGCGCTTGGGCAGTCTGAAGGTGCGGGACAGATCGTGTGCGTGGATGACGATGTCCATAATGTGGTTAGCCCAGAGTTCTACCTTCGGCATCGTAGCTCTTGATCGCGCAAGCCATTCATCGCGACCGAAGATCAGCGAGCCTCTTGCCCAACGAGAGACAGCTGCCTAATTCGGGCTCACATCGACGGCCATCTAACAGATAGACTATAATCTATGGGATGAGTGGTGTTTCGGATAAACTCAAGTTGCTCGCCGATCCCACGCGCTACCGCATTGTGGAGTTCCTGGCTGAACCTATTCGGAGTTGCTGCAGCCGCGAGGATGGGGTGTGCGGCTGCGATCTCGAAACTTACCTTGGTCTGACGCAACCGACTATCAGCCACCACATGAAGCAACTCGTCGATTCCGGCCTCGTCACTGCCGAAAGGCGCGGGCGCTGGGTGTTCTACGAGATCGGTCCCAGCGGCTTCCAGGAAATCGCTGATGCCCTGATGGTCTTTGCCGAAGCCGGTGAGAGGGCCTCCACTCTTCGCGTGCCGGCATGACCAGACGCCTCAGCTTCCTCGACCGCTACCTGACCCTGTGGATCTTCACCGCCATGGGAATGGGCATTACTCTCGGCTGGGCCGCGCCCGACTTCGGTCGGCTCCTGAACGGCTTGAGTGTCGGCTCCACGAACGTGCCGATAGCCGTCGGGCTGATCCTGATGATGTATCCGCCCCTGGCGAAAGTCCGCTACGGCAAGCTACCGCAAGTGTTTCGCGACTGGAGGATTCTCGGACTCTCACTGGTGCAGAACTGGCTCGTTGGACCGCTGTTGATGTTCGGCCTTGCGGTGCTCTTCCTGCGCGACCACCCTGAGTACATGGTCGGGCTCATCCTCATCGGCCTTGCCCGCTGTATCGCCATGGTGCTGGTGTGGAATCAACTTGCCGAGGGGGACAACGATTACGCGGCGGGCCTGGTTGCATTCAACAGCGTCTTTCAGATCCTCTTCTTCGGGCTCTACGCCTACGTGTTCATCACGCTACTGCCGCCTCTCTTCGGCCTCCAGGGAAGTGTTGTCGAGGTTGGCTTCATCGAGATCGCGCAGGCCGTGCTGGTGTATCTGGGCATTCCCTTCGCCGCCGGAGTCATCAGCCGAGTGACGCTGATTCCCCTGAAGGGGCAGGAGTGGTTCGACCGGAAGTTCGTGCCCCGCATCAGCCCACTCACCCTGCTGGCGCTCCTCTTCACTATCATGATGATGTTCAGCCTCAAGGGCGACACTATCATCGAGATTCCCCTCGACGCGCTCATCATTGCCGTGCCGCTCCTGCTGTACTTCGTGATCATGTTCCTGGTGAGCTTCGTCATGGGCAAGCTGGCCGGCGCCGACTACTCGAAGACGGCCACGCTGTCCTTCACGGCCGCCAGCAACAATTTTGAGCTTGCCCTGGCGGTCGCCATCAGCGTATTCGGGCTGGGTTCGGGCGTCGCGTTCGCAGCAGTGATAGGGCCCTTGGTCGAGGTGCCGGTGCTGATCGCGCTGGTGAGCGTCGCCCTGTGGCTGCGGAGGCGCTTCTTCCCGCGACCCATTCCGGCTCCTGAGGGCGTCCTAGCCGCCGCTGCCGATGCCTGCCCGCCAAAGATCGAGCGCACCGAGCGCGCCGAGCGCTTGGCCCGAAGGAGGGCACCATGAGACTCCTGGTGCTCTGCACACATAACAGCGCTCGAAGCCAGATGGCCGAAGGATGGCTCCGTAAGCTCAGCACCGAAGCAGAACTGGACGCCGAGGTTTGGTCGGCCGGCACCGCCAAGACTCACGTGAAACCTGAAGCGATTGAGGTCATGCGAGAAGTTGGCATCCAGCTATCCGGCCACACATCCAAAGCCCTTGTCGAGGTGCCCGACCCCTGGAACTTCGACCTGGTACTAACCGTGTGCGACAGCGCTAACGAAGCCTGCCCCTCATACCCGGCCTCGACCACGAGGCTACACATCTCCTTCCCGGATCCGAGCGGGGAGTCACTCGATCGCTGGCGCGAAGTACGTGACGCCATCGGCGCCATGAGCCGCAACATTATCGATGCGCTTCAACGGGGCCAGGCACCCAGTAAGTACCTAATCTAAGCCCGAGTGGCATCGAGCCGGAAAAGCCTGGCGGGGCATACAGGAACCTATCTGCCTCTCTGAATCATAGCGGCAGTCGCTCGATCGCTGGAATAGCGCAAGAGTACTGGTTGCCTACGCCAGTGACAGCGCCGCCCTTGCAGCGGTGGACGGTCACTAGCACTTTGCGTCCCCAGTGTCGTAGTGCCGGAAAGTTACAACTACCTGCTCCAGCCAACCCAACCATCGTTCAAGGCCTCAACGGTGACCGAACATGGTGCATTCGAGTTCGATGACCGGATTCTAACGCTTGTCGAACAAGCAGGGAAGGCGGGCGACTGAAGCATCGAGCCGGCGCCTGTGGTTCATTGAGATGAACTTCAAGCTCCCCTCGGTCCATCCACACTCCTCGGCACTGCAGGCAGACATCGATCATCACGCCGTTGCGGTTGATCTCCTGCATCGGGCCGTTGTCGTTCGGACACATCAGTAGCGGCATGGAAACCTCCAGAATTGTTGCCACAGCCTAACTCACCCGGAATCATGCGCTAAGCCGCGATCCTGCAAGAACTCTTGACCGTCGTTCCGATTTCATGCAACAGCGAGCTCAGGTCGCCGACGATGCCCGGAAGCTTTTCGAACCAGCCACATGCCACTGCGCGTTCGTAGTCGAGCTTCAGCCCGACGAGGTAGTGCTTGACGAACACCGATTTCTCTTCGTCGAAGGAGATGGTCGGGAGCTCGAGCAGTTCCAGAATCTCCTGCGCCAGCGCGTCGACGTACTGTCCGAACGTCCGGTCATCGCCCGAAATCGTTCCTTGACCAATGAGCTGACTCAGAAACTCCCCACGAGGGTGCCTGCATGCCATCCCGTATTCCCCCCTTTATCTGGCGAACTGTATCTGGCGAGCTTCAATGCGCTTTCAAGCGCCCGGATCCCCCCGATCCGTTGCAAAGCGAAGACCTACCAGCACGGTAGATCTCTACCCTTGCCCCCAAAGCCCTTCTCAATACCCACACGTATCAAAACCCGTTCGCAACCGTCACGTCTAGGAACTACTGTCACCTCCATCTGCTCGCGTTTGTACTGCCGGCCGGCGGCCAGATAGAACGGCTCGGTCATGAACACCGGCAAGGGAAAACCTCAATAGGCTGACGGGGCCGGCCGGCTCAGATGGACTACACGCGAACCGGATATCGAGGACGTGCGGCTGGACCCTGTCAAGCATTTTGAGCTATCATTCCGGAAGCTTCGCTGCCTCTGAACGGCGCCTTGGAACGACGCTTCCGGGGCGCACCTGCCTCCAGGCGTCCAAGCACGCAAAGGAGTCCGCCATGCAACTGCTCGAGCTCTTACGACAGCCGCTCCCCTGGTACGTCGGCGGGCCGCTCATCGGCCTGACGGTGCCGCTCTTGCTGCTTCTGGGTAACAAGAGCTTTGGGGTCTCGGCGAACCTCCAGCACCTTTGCGCCATGATCCCCAGTCGCATCCCTTACTTCAACTACGACTGGCGCAAGACCGGCGGTTGGAGCCTGCTGTTCGCACTCGGCATCGTACTCGGTGGCCTCGTCGCCGGCGTTCTGCTCGACAACCCCGAGCCAATCCGTCTCTCGGAGCGAACCGTCGCCGACCTTGCGGCACTGGGCGTGGGAGCGCAGGGTGAGTACGTCCCGCAGGAGATCTTCAGCTGGCAGGGCCTATTTACTCTGCCCGGTTTCCTGCTGATGGTGGTGGGCGGTTTCCTGGTGGGCTTCGGGGCTCGCTATGCCGGCGGCTGCACGTCGGGTCACGCCATCACCGGGCTCGCCAACTTGCAGCTCCCCTCGCTCGTCGCCGTAATCGGCTTCTTCATCGGCGGTCTTCTGTCTGCCCATTTGCTTCTGCCGCTAATACTCGGAGGCGGCAATGGCTAGCACGAGAACGACGACGCCGGCCAACGCGAGATTCAGCCTGTTGACTTCCTACCTCCCCTACCTCTTGTCGGGGACTTACTTCGGCTTCGTGCTCATCAAGTCGGAGGTGGTCTCCTGGTACCGCATTCAGGAGATGTTCCGCTTCCAGTCGTTCCACATGTACGGCGTGTTGGGCTCGGCCCTGATCGTCGCCATGGTCTCCGTCTGGCTCATCAAGCGCTACCAGGTACGCACTTTCAGCGGGGAGGAAATCACCTTTGGCCCCAAGGATCCCACCTACCGGAGGTACGTCTATGGCGGCACCCTGTTCGGCCTGGGCTGGGGGCTCACCGGCGCCTGCCCAGGGCCGATCTTCGCCTTGATCGGCAGCGGCCTGTCGGTGTTCTTGGTCATACTCACCAGTGCTCTGCTTGGAACTTGGGCTTACGGCTACCTGCGCTTGCGGCTGCCGCACTAATTCCTGACAAGCCGTCCATACCCGCCTGGTAGGGCAGCTTCTCGTTAAGCTCACTCACGCCGCCGGTTCGAGTTCCTCGCGATCGGGCAACGTCTCGCGCATCAGGCGCCAGACGACCAGCCCAGAGGTCAGCGTGAGCAGGCCGGCCACGTGTACCGACCAGTTGAGCCCGAGATACACGGCAACGACGCCGGCCATGAGTGCCCCAACCGCGTACCCCAGGTCCCGCCAGAAGCGATAGACGCCAACCGCGGTTGCACGCCGGCTTGGGTGCGAGGCGTCGCCTACCGCCGCCAGGAGTGCCGGGTAGACGAGTGCCGTGCCCGCGCCCAAAAGCACCGAACCAACCACTCCGCCGGCAAAGGGAGCCAGCAGGCCAAAGCCGATGACCGCGTGCCCACCTGCCTGGGTGATCATCCCCAACACGATCAGTGGTTTCCTGCCCAGCCGGTCCGCCAGTGGCCCCGTCACAATCTGCCCCACTCCCCAGACGATCGGGTAGACAGCCTTGATGATGCCCACGCCCTCGAGGCTCACGCCGGCGGCCACGAAGAGAAGGGGGAAGACTCCCCACGACATGCCGTCGTTGAGGTTGTTGACCAGTCCGGCCTGGGAAATCGAGAAGAGAGTTCTGTCGCGATAGCTCGTTTGGGCAAAGACTTGTATCGTGGAAGGCGCCAGGACTTCTTGCTTCTCGACCTGGCCAGCTTCCAACTCTGCGTGCCCCCGCGTGTCGCGCACCAGCCAGACGGAGAGCAGCAGGCCGAGCCCAGCATAAGCAAAGCCGATGTAGAAGGGCTCGGGCCGAAGTCCGTAGTGAGCGGCGAGGTAGCCGGTGATCAGGGCTGTGACTCCAACCGCGCCGTAGCCCGCGGCTTCGTTGAGGCCCATCGCCAAACCGCGATTCCTGGGCCCGGCCAGGTCGATCTTCATGTTGACCGTCATCGACCAGGTGAGTCCCTGGCTGGCGCCCAAAAGCACGTTGGCGAGCAGGATTAGATTCCAACTGGGCGCGTATGCCAGCAGGAACGGCACCGGCAGGGCGGCCAGCCAACCGGTTATCAGAACCGTCTTGCGGTTGAAGCGGTCGGCGAGCACGCCCGAGGCCAGGTTGACGAGCGCCTTGACCAGGCCGAAGGCGACGATGAATGAGAAGGCGACTACCTCGGAATCGATGCCGAACTCCTGGGTCGCGAGGAGCGGCACAACCGTGCGCTCGAGTCCCACCATGCCGCCCACCAGAGCGTTGACCAGCACCAGCAGGCTGAACTGCTGCCAGTTCTCCGCTAGGCCGAGCTTTACGGTGGGCTTCAACGCCCGTGCGTCCGCCCTAGTGGATGGCACAGCGGTTAGCGCCCGCCTCGAGGTCACCTACCGCCTGGGGCAATTCGCAGGCTTCATTCAGCTGCACGATGAGCGTGTGGTTTGCGGGTGCCGGCTGCGCGTGGTCTGTGAGGTAGTCGGCAAATGCATCGCGCTCGAGCTGGAGGAGCTCGATCTTGGCCCTAACGTCCGAGATTCGTGCGGCCCAAGGGGTGCCGCTGAAGTCCGGCGGCTCATCGGCGTGGGCAGGTAGCACGAGGGTCTCCCCGGGAAGCGAAGTTAGTCGCTGTAGCGAGTCGTAGAGAACCAGTGCCCGCTTGCGTGCTTCCTCGGGCGCCGCTTCGAGGTCGGGACGGCCGACGCTGTCGGTGAAGAGGGTGTCGCCCGTGAAGAGCGCTCCATCTATCGCAAAGGTGCTGCTCTCCCAGGTGTGGCCGGGGGTGAGGAGCACCTCCAGTTTGCTCTTGCCGAAGGTGATTACATCACCGTTGCCCAGAGGGGTATGGGGACAGTTGACGCGATCCTGGGCCGGAAGGTAGCGAGGCACGCCGAGAGTCGTCGCCAAATGATTGGCTCGCGAAAGATGGTCGGCGTGAAGGTGGGTGTCGAGGATCCCGACGATCTCGACACCCAAGTCGCGGGCGAGATCCAGATACACCTGCTGATCCAACGAAGGGTCGATGACGAGAGCCTCCTGTTGCGAGCTCACCAGGTAGGAGAGGCAGCCCTTCCCGGCCCGGCGAACCTGAACGACCTCGACTCCGTTCGGCAGGCTCACGACCGCCTTGTTCCAGGCGAAGCTCCAAGCCTTCATTCCGCCCGTCAGTGAGGACACGTCGAGGCCGCGTCGCTCGAGCTGGTCGGCGGCGACCTGACTGGTGTTCCCCGAAACGCAAACGGTCACCACGGGACGATTCGTGGGCAGGTCGAGGGCCCTAAGCACTTCTTCGTCGCCGGCTTTGAGCTTCCCGTAGGCGTCGACATGGACGCTGCCGGGTATCCGCCACTCGTCGTACTGTTCGCGGGGACGCACGTCCAACACCGTCACGGGCTTTCCTTCCGCTAGCCAAAGCTGCAGTGTTTCGACCTCCACCAACTTGCTCATTCTCGTCTCCTCATCGGCGCTAACGGTTCACTGGCAGACCTGCTGCCCGCCAGTCGGGAAAGCCTTCGATCAGGCGTCGCGAGCGAAAGCCGTGAGTGCGCAACAGTGCGACAGCTTCATCGGCGAAAAGGCAGTATGGCCCTCGGCAATAGGCCACGATCTCCCGATTTTTGGGCAGGCTGCTTAGCTGCTTCTCCAGATCACTTATCGGAACCGACCGTGCTCCCCGGATGTGCCCTGCCCGGTACTCAGCCTCGGGACGCACGTCCAACAAGAAGAGCTCCTCTTCGGCGAGGCGCGCCTTCAGTTCGATCATCGATATCCGCTCCAGAGCTCCCCGGTCGCCGGTGTAATCCCGGATGAGCCGGTCGATATCGCCGAGCTGCTCTTCACCCACTCCGCGAACGCCTTGCCAAAGCGTGAACACGGAAGGCGAAGCAAGGCGGTAGAAGGCGTAGAGCCCTTCCCGCCGAACGGTTACCAGGCGCGCGGCCTTGAGTGTTTGAAGATGCTGAGAGGTGTTGGCAACGGACATCGAAGCCTCGCGGGCTAGTTCCTCCACCGACCTTTCGCCTTGGGCCAGGAGGTCGATGAGCTCCAGGCGTCTGGGACTCGACAATGCCTTGGGTATCCGAGCGAACTGCTCGAGCAGGCTGTCTTTCAGTCTGCGACCACTCTCGTAGTTCATATATTCAATTACACACTTGAATAGATAGATTGTCAAGTCCTCCCGCACCTCCTCCAATTTGCAGCACGTCTTGACACCCGCCCCCAACCGCCGCTAATATACCGTTACGTTAATTAACCCAGGAGTTATCTAATGTCCTCCGAACAGCAACTCACTAACACCTTAGCCGCGGTGGCCGACCCCACCCGCCGGGCAATCCTGGCACGGCTAACGCGCGGCGAGGCGTCGGTCAAGGAGCTGGCGGAGCCGTTCCAGATCAGCGCGCCGGCGGTCACCAAGCACCTGAAGGTGCTAGAACGTGCCGGACTGATCAGCCGTGGACGCCGGGCGCAGTGGCGCCCCTGCCGGCTGGAAGCGAAACAATTCTTCGAGATCGCCGACTGGCTCGAGCCTTACCTCCGGATCTGGGCAGACCGGTTCGATCGCCTCGACGTCTATCTGCAGGAGTTGCAGGCGGGGAAGGAGTCGGAACGCCCGGAGTAACGGCAGTCGGAAACTTACTCAGCAGTCGACGTAGGTAATTCAGTAGTCCGGAAGGGGAAAAGCGATGTCTCAGAAGAACGCAGCCAGCGGATCAGCCGAAAGGCGCACCGTCGGAGCGATGGAGGTGGTCGTAGATGGGGAAGAGGTCTCCTTGATCCGCCTCTTCGACGCCCCACGTGAACTTGTGTTCAAGGCTTGGACCGACCCGACGCATATTTCGAAGTGGTGGGGGCCCAGCGGTTTCGACGTCCCGGAATGCCGGCTCGATCCCCTACCCGGCACCACTTACAGGATCGTCATGCGCTCCCCACAGGGCAGTGAGATGCATTTGACGGGGGTCATCCATGAGGTCGAGGAGCCGGAACGGATAGTCATGACACTAGGCTCGGACGGCACTGCGTTCGAGGTCCTCATGACTATCGTCTTCGAAGAGGTGGCTGGCAAGACGAAGATGACGCTTACTACGATGTTCGGTTCGCTTGCCGAGCGAGACGCGGCCACGCAGAGGGGCGCCAACGATGGTTGGGCCCAAAGCTTCGAGAAGCTCGACGCACACCTGGCCGGGGCCAAGGTGTCAAGGCTGGATTAACTGGGGACTCTTTCCGGTATGCACCATTGGCGACCCGTCCGCACCATTGGCGGCCCCCGCGCCTCATCTATACTGTCCATGGAGAATCACCCGCCCGAGTCACCTCTTGCAAGGGGAGTTCATGAGTCAGCATCGGGATTACCTCGAAGCAGCCAAGGCCGCCTGGAACGCCCTTCCGCCTGGCAATCGCCGCGAGCTGGAGGAGTTCTTGTCGGATGAGCAAGGCGGTAGCGGCGAGGCCGAGCTCGTGGACGTCGTACTCGTGCGGTTGCTGGCCCAGGACCCATTCATTCGGGACCGCTATGGGAAGACCACGGCAGGGGCCAAGGACCGCCTCACCAGGATGGTTGCGCGAGTAACCGGAGTACTGTTCGAGTCGCGAGTGAGGGCAGAGGACATGCACGCCCTGGCGCATGAGGCAGGGGCGCCGCTCGCCCGCGAGCGTGCACTTTCGCAGCTGGCGGACGAACTGATGCTTGTCGCCGGGCCCGATATGCGAGCCAAGGCGCGGGAGATCCTCGCAGCTCCGGCACCAGGGGTAGTGGCTGAGCCCTGGCTTTTCAAGCCAGACCGCCTGCTGCTAAGCGTCGACCACGTGAGCCTTAGCTGCGCCCGCTACCTCGCGGGGCTGCAGGCAGCCGAACGTGATAGCTACGGCTTCGATGAGCTCCATGCCGGTCCCGCCGGTCGCGCCAAGCGGATCGACCGGGTAACCGTGAAGTTCGATCCGCAAGGTTCCCGCGAGCCGGGCCGGCGAGGCACAGACACCGAACCGCACACCGGCCCTGAGGCGAGTGAGCTCAAGGCGAAGTTGTTCGTGGCTCTCTTCGCCATGGCGGCCCAAGCGAAGGCGCGCAGTGAGTCGGGCAGCCTTCGCGTGCGGCTTCGAGATCTGCTGGAGATGTTGGGTTTCGAGCTTGGTCGCGTCACCAACAGCAGCTACTACTGGCGCTACGCAGCGCAGTTGGCGCGCTATCTGCTGATCGACCTGCCCAACCGGGTCGTGGCCATGCAGGTCAGTTATACCGGCGGTCGCGAGCTGGTCGTCTTCGAGCGGCTTCTCACCCTCGTATGGCCGCTTGACGCCGAGCGGCAACCGCTCGAGCAGGGGGAGGTGGAGTACCTCCGCGAGGCGCTCGGACGCGCGGTTCCGGCGCCCACCGAAGCGATTCGGGAATCTGGCTTGGCGGGCTTCGAGTTCGCCGTTAGTGACGACCTACTCGAGGCCCACGGCATCGGGAAGCCGATGAATGCGGTAGAGCATGTGCCGGTCGAAGTCCTCTCCCTAAAAGGCCCGGCGTTCTGGCTTGCCTGGCAGGTTGCATTCCTCAGGCGCTGGGCAAGGCCACCGGAAAGCGGTGCCCAGGGAAAGCCCCTCCTTCGCGTGCTCGAGGAGGCCGGGTACATAGGTGCCTACAGCCGTGGAAAGCGCGTCCGCTACAAGGACGCGGTCCGTGCCTGGTGGCGCGACACCGGTGAGTTGGTGAACATGGGGCTGCTTGATGAGCCGGGAGTGCGCCTCTACGGCCAGCGGGGCAGTTCGTGGCGCGACGTTTCCTCGGAGATCAGCCGTTTCCTCGACCCATTGGGCGAGAGGCTCATGCGACACAGATTGCAAGATGTGCGCGTGGTCTTCCAGATCCCCAGGTGGCGGGTGGCGCAACTCGAGGAGGCGCGTCGGCGCAAGCGCAAACGGCCGGCTCACATTGGGACGAGCTGATTAGAACCAAAGTAGAACCCGAGCGGGAACCTGCCGGGGCGGTGACAGAAGCAACACAAGTATTGACGTTTACAGCACACGTACTGACATTTCTGGCACAGCTTACGCTTGGAAGTGCGCTCCCCTACGGGTGCGCTGCTCGATTCCGGCTCCGTTAATCAGTTATGCAGTGAGGAGGCTATCCTCGAATCGAGGCGAAGGATTCCGCAGGTTCATACTGCAATTCTAGTCAGGGGCCAAGGTCCGCACGGGACAAGTCAGATGTTGCCGGCAGACGCCCAAGGCCCTAGAGGGAGGAACCGATGAAGGTGCTCTACTGCAAGGACGTAGGATTCGATTGCGGTTATGTGGCTCGCGCGGGCAATGAGGAGGAACTCCTCCGGCAGGTAGCCGAACATGCCGAGAGTGAGCACCAGCTCACCGACCTGTCCGACGAGGTCGTTCAGCAGGTTCGCGCCGCGATTCGAGAAGCATAGCCGCCAAGTGGCGAAGATCCTCGTTCACATCACGCACGGGCCCGAGCACCCAACTCGTGCTGCCCTGGGGTTCCTGGTCGCCAGGAGCGCCCTCGAGGAGGGGCATGAGGTGTCGCTTTTCCTTGCCGGTGATGCGGTGCAACTGATGCGCGTCGCGGTACTCGACAATCTGGCGGGCTTGGGCACGGGCAAGTTACGTGAGCACTATGAGGTGCTGGTAGGTGCGGGTTGCCGGTTCTATCTCTCGGGCATGTCGTCCAAATCTCGAGGCCTGAGCGAAGCCGATGTGACCGGCGCAACTGCTCCCCTCGTCGAAATGGCAATGCCGAATGTTTTGGTGAAGCTCGCTTTGGAACATGATCGTCTATTCACCTACTGACTCGCTTGCGGCTACCGTGCCGCCTTGGCGCCCGCGTGTGAGCAATCTCCGAAGCATAAGGGCCTCCATGATCGGGCGCTAAAACGTACAGCTTTTCGTCTAGGTGAGGCGCCGGCCGAATCGGCGCCTCACCTCTGCTTTGAGGGTTGCTTTGGGGGTGCTTCGGGGAGGCTGGGGGGCGTTCAGGTGGGTGCATGGGCGGCTGGTTTGGGCGGAAACCGCACATTCGCTTCTTGCCGTACAAAAAGGCTCGACGGCGCCCCGCGCGCCATATAGAATCTCGGTGCACGACTTCTGCGTTATTAGGGGCTCTCCCATGCTGACAACTCTGGGTTTCAATGCTCTGCTCATCTTCATCCTGCGCGTGGCCGACGTAAGCGTCGGTACGCTCCGGGTAAACGTCTTGGTGCGAGGGTTTCGTGGCCTCGCCGTCGCGCTCAGCTTCGTCGAATGCCTCATCTGGCTTTCGGCTACTGCTCGAGTCCTAACCCAACTAGACAATCTTGTCAACGTCTTCGCCTTCGCGGCAGGCTACGCTACCGGAACGCTGGTGGGCTGCACTATCAACGACTGGCTGGCGTTGGGTAAGGCGCTAATGCGAGTAGTCGCGCCCACGAATCAGCCCGAGGTGGTGAGCGCCCTGCGCGACGCCGGCTGCACCGTCACGGTAATGAACGCCAAGGGTCGCGACGGCGAGGTCAGCATCGCCTTTAGCGTCATCCCCAAGAAGCGCTCACGAAAGCTCTTGGGTGTGATCCAAAACGCCAACCCCAACGCCTTCGTGACCTTTGAGGAAGTTCGTACCGCCGATCGGGCGATCCTCCCGGTGAATGTGCCGCCGCGGCCGATCATGTGGCGAGCCCTTCGCCCTAGGGTGTAGCGCAAATAGGCGAGCGGGCGGAGCCGGAGAGGTGCCCACCCGCGAGCAACTGCGGGACTATGGAGCAGCGGAGACTGAACCGGCTCGCACTAAGAGGCGGCGCTCTGCTCACCGGGCGTATGTCCCGGTACACGTGCACCCGCTACCGACAGGGCGGCGAGCGCGCAAATGAGCGCGAGGAGCACGAGAAGGAGGCGGTACTCTCCACCGCTAAGCGTTACCAACACACCGGTTGAAACGGGCGCCACCGCCCTCGCCAGCGAATTTATCAGTGCCATCCGTCCGCCGATGCGGCCGTAGTACCGCCCGCCGTAATACTCGGCCAGCAGCGCTGCCCTTGCAGGGGTGATCGCTCCGAACCCCGCTCCGTAGAGAATCACGAACGCCCATACCGGGGCACTGGCGCCGTCCCCGGCGAAAAGCACGAGAATTCCCGCCGCCTGGAGCGCGAAGATGACCGCGGCAACAAACCGCCGCGGCCAAACATCGCCCAGTGGGGTGAGGACAATCCTGCCGGGGAGAGCAAGCAACCCAATGGCTCCGCCGATGGCAGCCGCCGAGGTCGCCGTGCGGCCGGCGGCCACCAGCAGCGGTACGAGGTGAACGCCAACGGCGGTGATGGCGAAAGTCGACAGCGAAAAGGCGATCGCCAGCCGGCGGAAGTCGACCCGGGCGAAGGCCTGTTGGGGCGTGAGGCCAGTTTGGGGTGCGTCACGTGTACCGGCGGCGGGAGGCGGAGCGCCGTCGGGCTCGAGCCCCAGGTCGGCCGGTTGTCGGCGCAGTAGCAGAGCGTGTAGCGGCAGGGTACCCAACTGGATGAGCGCAAGGACCCTAAGGGCGTGGCGCCAGCCGTGAGCATCCACCAGATAGCCTGCGAGCGGGATGAAGATCACGCTGGCGAAACCCGCGAGGAAGGTTAGTACGGTTAGGGCCTTGCCCAGATCGCGCCTGAACCACTTCGTTAGTACCGCGAAGGCGGGTTCGTACAACACGGCCGCCATTGCCGCACCTAGCCCAACCCACAGCAGGTAAAAGGCCCAGAGCGTGTGTACCTGCGCCCAACCCAAAATCAGCAGCGCCGCTAGCAGCGAGCCGAGGCTCATCGGCACTCTGGCGCCATGTTCGTCGAGCCAGCGGCCCACGGCCACGGCCGTGAAACCGGCAATGAGAAGACCTAAGGAGTAGGCGCCGGTGAGGCCGGCAATCGACCATCCCAGCTCGGCGCGCATCGGAGCGATAAAGACGGTGAAGGAGTAGGCGAGGATACCGTAGGAGATGGTCTCGGTCACCGATAGAGCTCCCACCATCACCCAGCCGTAGTACGGGCGATAGGGGCGGGAGAATAGTCTCATCGGGAGATTCTACGGCCCACCGGGAGCGGGAAAGGAGCAGGTCCTTCCCGAAGCGCTCACGAGCTGTAACGTCCGCGGCCGCAGCGTACTTCGCCAGATAGACGCGTGTCAATGTATAGTGAAGCATGGTCGCTATCGACAAGCAAGAGGTGCCGGACAAGCAGAGGTTGGCGGCGGGCCGGCAAGGAGAGCAGTTGGTGGCGAAGTTGAAGGCGCTCGCCGATCCGTCTCGTCTCCGCATCCTCGAGTTCATGCTCAAACCGAGGGGCGAATGCTGCGCCAGGGATGACGGGGTTTGCGGCTGCGATTTCGAGTCGTTACTGGGGCTATCACAGCCCACGGTGAGCCATCACCTAAAGATCCTGGTCCAAGCCGGCTTCCTCGCTGCCGACAAGCGCGGACGCTGGACCTACTACGAGCTCGAGCCCCCGGCTTTTGTCGAACTCAGCGGCTATTTCCGGCGTTTCGAGCGGCCGTCTGGCGACTGAGTACCGCTACGCGATTCCTGGGCCCTTGGGCAACAGCCGCAAGGGGCAGCTCTGCGGCAGGCAGAGCGGGGTGCCGCTCACCGGGTCGCGCACCACCTGGCACTCGATTCCGAACACTTCGCAAACCATTCCGTAATCGACTATCTCGCGCGGGTCGCCTTGGGCCACAACTGCTCCGTCGCGCATCGCCACCAGATGATGAGCGTAGCGGCATGCCTGGTTTATGTCGTGCAGAACCATGACGATCGTGCGCCCCTCGCGCTCGTTGAGTTCGTCGAGGAGAGAGAGCACCTCGACTTGATGGGCCAGGTCGAGGAAGGTCGTCGGCTCGTCGAGGAGCAACACGGGAGTCTCTTGCGCCAAGGTCATGGCGATCCAGGCCCGCTGCCGCTGGCCGCCGGAGAGTGTATCGAGGGGACGCTCGGCCAGCTCGACGAGCGAAGTGGTGTCGAGGGCCCGTTCAACGGCCTCCTCATCACGCTCCGACCACTGCCGGAAAATGCCCTGATGCGGGTATCGGCCCTGCGTCACCAGCTCGCGGACGGTCATGCCTTCGGGCGCTACCGGCCCTTGGGGGAGGATGCTCAACTGCCGCGCCACCACTTTGCTAGGGAGTTTGGCGATCGCCTTGCCGTCCAACAAGACGTTGCCCGCCTTGGGCGCCATGAGCCGCGCCAAACCGCGAAGCAGGGTCGACTTGCCGCACCCGTTGGGTCCCACGAGGGCAGTCACCTTGCCGTCGGGGATGGATACGCCCAGATCGCGGATGATCTCCTGCTGATCGTAAGCGAGCGTGAGATTGTGGGCGGCTAGCTTGGCCATTTCCTATGCACTCCTTTGGCGCCACAGAAGGTATAGCAGATAAGGTGCCCCGATGACAGCGGTGACGAGGCCCACCGGAAGTTGACTTGGGGCGATGACGGTACGACCGGCCAGGTCGGCTACCAGCAGTAGGAGCGCTCCGAACAGGGCGCTTACCGGCAGGAGCGCCTCGAAGGCGCCTCCCACCAATCGCCGTGCAGCGTGAGGCGCCATGAGTCCAGCAAAGGCGACCGTCCCCGCCACCGCAACCGCGCCGGTGGCGAGGGCGACCGCAACGATGATCAGCAGCCCCCGCGCGAACTCGACGCGTTGCCCCAGCGCTTTGGCAGGCGCGTCGCCAAGAGACAAGATGTTGAGCGAACGGGCTCCCAGGAGCACCAGAGGCACCAACACCAGCATCCACAGCCCCAGCACCCTAACGTGCTCCCAGGTACGGCCGTAGACGCTACCGGTAAGCCAAACGAGGGCGCGCTGAACCTCGCGCACGTCACCGAAGACGATCAGGAAGGTAGTGAGGGCCGTGGCGACCGCGCCCAGGCCAATTCCCACCAGCAGCAGGCGAGTGGGCGACGCCCCACGGTTCCAGGCGAGCAGGTAGATGAGCAGAGCGGCGAGCAGCCCGCCCCCCAGCGCGACCCAGGGCAGCAGTGCGCCCGAAGCGGCAGGCGCCAGAGTCAGCAAGGTGACTGCGGCTAGGCCTGCGCCCTGGTTGATGCCCAGAACTCCTGGGTCGGCCAGGGGATTGCGGGTGATTCCCTGCAACACCGCTCCGGAAAGCGCTAAAGCAGCGCCAACCAACGCCGCCAGAACGATGCGAGGCAAGCGGAAGGTCCGGACCACGAGCGGGTGGTCAGGATTGCCCGTCTCGAGTCCCAAGGTGGCCCGAACCACGTCGAGCGGGGCAATGTAGTACTCCCCCTGGCCCACGCTAATGATCACCGTCAGCAGGATGAGCAGCAGCAGCACGGCGCTTGCCGGCAGGGCACGACGCGGCACCCGCAGCGAGAGCGAGCCGAGGCGAATGAACCACCAGGTACTACTCGCCGTGGCTGTCCTTCGGGTCACCGCTTTACCTTCGACCGAGCCAGATGGATGAAGAAGGGAGCCCCGACGAGCGCCATGACGACCCCGACCGGCACCTCCTGTGGGCGCAAGGCGACCCGAGCGCCGATGTCTCCCAACGTGACCAGGATTGCTCCGAAGAGAGCCGCGTAAGGCAGTACCCAACGGTAATCTGACCCGATGACGAAGCGCGCCATGTGCGGTGCCACCAAGCCTACGAAGGCAATTGGCCCTGCCAATGCCACGGCGCCACCGGCCAGCAGAATCACCACCAGTGCGGCGAGGAGTTTTACCCCGCCCGACCTCAGTCCCAGTCCACGCGCCACGTCGTCGCCCAACGACAAGGCGGTAAGCCGTCGCGCCAGCGGGATGCTGAGCAGCAGGCCGGCAAGCATGTAGGGAGCGGTAAGCCGGAAAAGCTCCATGTCGCGCCCCGCCAGCGAGCCGGCGGTCCAGAATCTCACCTGATCGAGCGTGTTCTGGTCGAGGAGCAGCAGAGCGGTAGTGAGCGAAGTGAGGAACGACATTAGGACCGCGCCGGCAAGCACCAACCGTAATGGTGAACTGTTGCCCTTGCCCGTGGCGCCCAGGAGATAAACGACGGCACCGGCGAGGCCGGCCCCGGCGAAGGCGAAGAGTGCGTAGGTGGAGAGTGGCGGACTGCCCAACACCAGCACCGCTACTACGACCGCCAAAGCCGCTCCGGCGTTCACTCCCAATATCCCGGGGGAGGCGAGAGGGTTACGCGTGAGAGCCTGCATGATCCCACCTGCAACCGCCAGAGAGGCCCCCACCAACAGTGCCGACAGGGCGCGGGGCAATCGCACGGTGTGCAGGATCAGGCTGTTTACCGAACCATCGGGCGACAGGAGTTTGCTCAAGAGGGCGGGGAGTGGAATCTGCATGCTGCCAACAGCGAGGCTGGCGGCGACCAAGAGCGTTAGCGCGGACGCCGTCAGCAGTAGCCCGGTCAAGCGGAGAGCATTCCGGGGGCGACGTTGAGCGACGGCGATCGCGCGGGTCACGACGTCAACCTCGTTTCGATGCACCGCCGGAGCGCGCCGCTCATCACGTCTCCACGACCGCCGGGCCTGCTGCTTCGTTTCTGTCCACGTCCATGCGGGCGACCCTGAACTGAGCGTACGGCTTGAGTTCGGGACTGTCGGAGCGCGGCCGTATCTGTAGCCCCCCGCTTACCTCCACCCGGCCGCGGAAACTGGTGTGGGAGTCAAAGTGCCAGGCGTGGATGCGAACCTCTGCCCACTTTGGCTCCGGTGCATCGTCCTGTTCGAGTACCTCCCCGGACTTGGGAACATCCAGCCAGCCCCAACCCTGGTGTACGAGGAGTTCGCGCTCAAGAGCTTGCAGGAAGGGACTCTCCAGAGCCGCCCAGCCGCGGTAGTTGCCGCGCAATTCTTCGGGATCACCGCGACGGTGCAGCAACGCGTCGCCACTCTCGTCCTCGAGGTATGCCCATGAGCGCGCCGAGGGGAGCTCGAGCACGGTAGGCGCAAAAACGTGACCACCGAAGTGGCTGACGCGCCACACACGCACGGCGTTTTCGGGCGACGCCATTCGAAGGCGGCGGTAGAGTGGCACGCCATATCGCCCGCAGGCGGCGTCTTGGGATCCGTGGGTGCAAATGAGCAGGTCGCGTTCCCGGGCAGTCCGCCGGTACTCCCTAAAACTCTCGGCGCTGCCGCGGCCCCGTATCAACGCCGCCACCAGCTCGCCCATCAACTCCTTGGGGACCAGATATTCGGAGCGCTCATAAACAGCGAACGGACCGGTGGGGCGCGAGTACCAGATGACCCTGCGCTCCCCAGGGACGCTGTACTGCGGGTCGGGCCCGATTACCAGCGGCCTTAGCCGGTAGGGCGCCTCCCGCGTGAACCAGGCGATCGTTTCACGAACCTCGCGGGGCAACTTGGTGCGGCTCTCGAATATTCCTCGCGGCCAGGGCAGCGGCACCTCGAACGCCAGGAAGGCGTCCAAGGCACCGGCGTACCCAATGGGGTCGAGACCTCGTTCTCGTGCAAAGAGATTGCAGAGGTACGGCTCACTCCCCCCGGATACGCTCACTGGCCGCTATCACCATCCATGAGATAGGTGAAGAGGTCGTCGACGACGAGATTAGCGGCAACCGGCCCGATGCCGAGCATCCAGTAGGAATCGGGAACGCCGTGTACGTCCCCGCGCTGAACCACGTCGAGGCTGTTCCAGAGCGGATCGCTGCGGAACTCCTGTTCGGCGGTATCCTCGGCGGGGCCGTAGGTGGTCACGAACATTACGTCGGCGTCCATGAGGGCGATGCCCTCCTTGTCGACGTAGAGCGCGAAATCTTCCGCCCGCTGAGAGGGCGGCCGAGGTAGACCGGCGTCCTCGATGATGGTGCCGATGAAAGATTCCGAAAGGTAGATTCGTATCTGCCCGGGCAGGAACCGCACGATGGAAACGCTGGGCAACTCGTCGAGCTCCGACCTGAGGGTGGCAAGGCGCTCATCGTAGTCGGCCAACAGTTGCTCGGCCTCCTCGCGCAGCCCCAGGGCTTCGCTGTTGGCCAGCAGGTTCTCCTTCCACACCACGCCAACCGTCTCGGTGAAGACGGTGGGAGCGATGCTGGAGAGCTGCTGGTAAATTGCCTCGTGGCGCAAGCGGCTCGAGAGGATCAGGTCGGGGTCGAGTGCGAGGATCGCTTCGAGGTTCGGCTCGGCAATGGTGCCCACCACTTCGATGCCCTCCGTTCGACCGTCGAGGTAGGAGGGGAAGCCACCGTCGGCGAAGGCGGTGACGGCGCCTACGGGCGTTACGCCCAGTGCCAAGGAGCTGTCAAGCTCGCCGGTATCCAGCACGACAACCCGCTGAGGCTCTTCGGGCACGCAAGTGGAGCCCATGGCGTGCTCGACGAGCCGGCCATCGCACTCGCCCTGGGCGGTTCCAAGGGTGAATGAGGAGAGAAGGAGCAGTGTCGCGCCAAGGCGAACGACTGAAATGCACCGAAAAGTTGATCTCTGCATTGGTTTCCTCCGGCGGGCAAGGCTCGAGATATCTGGCACGAAGTGCCCGCCGGCCGAACCGCCTAAGTAGAATCCCGAGTCTGTAACTCGGATATAGAGAGTGTACCCGTGCGGCCCGCCGGGCGCAAGGAGTGAAGTTAGAAATAAGAGATGGCGCTTTCCGGCCAACGAAAAACGCCACTTGGTGAGCAGCTGCCCGGTGCTAGACTTCCCGCCGATGCGCCGTTATGTAGACAGCTTCGAGCCCCCTCGAGCCAGGCAAAGAGGCCTGGACTGGCGGCGGCTTGCCCAGGCAGGAACCGGCTATGGCTGGCGGGCGCTCGTCTACACGGTCACCTTGGCGCTCATTGTTGGCGTCTTCTACCCGGCGAGCAGAACGGTCATTCCCGAGGATCCGCTTCTCCAATCGTTCGACTGCGCCGCACCGCCCTGCTTCCCACAGACCGCTGCTTCGCAACTGGGGGATGTTCTCGTAAAGCTGCCCCCATTCGGCTACCTGCTGGCGATGCTCCTTTGCCTGCCGGGTTTTATCGTTGGGATACGCGACCTGAGGTCCCAACAAACGGCGGCCGCCGGCCCCCTGATAACGCCTTTCGTAGCCACCCTGGTGGTACTTATTGGCGCCGACGTGCTGCCTCGCGTCCTGAACCCGTGCCTCGTCTTGGGATCGCAACTCGACGCGGTTTGTGGGGAGTTCGCCGGGCGTTGGAACATGCAGGAGCAGTGGAACGCTCTGCACCGCACTCTGCTCGGCGCGTTGCCGTTTACGGCCTTGTTCGCGTGGGCGAAGGGGCGCCGGCAGCGCGGATAGGAACGAAACCCCAGCTTCGTGACGAGGCGTGATTCACGAAGGAGCGAAGAGCGGCGTAGGCAAACGTTCCATCACGGCATCACCAAAAGCGCATAGGGTAGCATCACCGCCACCAATCCCACGAACCCAACGGCCCCCACCAGCAGCGCGCTGGTCCCCACTCGCCGGAATACCGCTAGATCTATCCCCAGACCCAAGCCCACCATCGCCATCGTGGTTAAGAGCAAACTGCCGGCCTGCATGAGGTTCGCCAGTGATATGGGAATCATCCCGGCGCTGTTGAGCGCGCCCACTGCCAGGAAGCCGAGCAGAAAGAGCGGGACCGGCACGCGCAGGCGAGCGAAGCCGCGGCGCTTGGGGCGTCCCGACTCGCCGAGCAGACTGCTGAGTACCAGCAACGCCGGAGCGAGCAGCGCAACTCGGGTGAGTTTGACGATGGTGGCTAGATCGCCCGCTTCGTTTCCGGGCACGTAGCCGGCAGCCAGCACCTGCGCTACCTCCTGGAGAGTGAGCCCGACCAGGAATCCGTAGACGCTGTCCGAAAGATCGAAAATCGTAGAGGCGAGGGCGAAGGCGATCACGCCAAGTGTCCCCAGCACGCTGATTATCCCTACCGAGACGCCGGCTTCCTCATCGTTCATTCGCGTTGCGGGCACCGCGGCGAGGATCGCCGATGCGCCACAGATGCCTGTCCCAACAGCGATGCCCAGCCGCAGTCCGCGGGAGAGGCCCAAACGAGCACCTAGCCGCTCGATTCCGAAGATGCCCAACGACACGACCAGCAGGCTTCCCAGCAGGACCGCGGGGCCAACCTGAACAAGCAATGCGAAGTCCAGTCGCACGCCCAACAACACTATTCCCAGTCGCAGAAGCGTGCGGGCCGAGAACGAGGCTCCGGCCACTACCGGCCGCGCTAGCCCGGCAACGGCCCGCCATGCGAGTCCCACGACCAGGGCAACGACGAGCGGCCCCATGACGGTGAGTCCCGGCACCGTGGCAAGCAGGTAAGAGACGACGGTAAGTCCCGAAACGAGCACCAAACCGGGAAGGAGTGTGAGTAGGCGAGTTGCTGGTGGATGCACGGCTACTCAGCGTAGTCGCGAGTTGGATATCAATGCAAATAGAGTTCGTTGACCCTAGTTATCAGCACGCGTTATATATGGTTATGGCAATCGAAGCGGAACAACTTACGACATTCGCCGTCGTGGCAAAGCATGGCAGCATTAGCGCCGCCGCCCTCGAGCGGCATCGCAGCCAGCCGGCCGTATCGGCCCAACTAAAGCGGCTTACCGAAGCGGTAGGAGAGCCGCTCTACCGGCGAAGCCGCTATGGGGTCGAACTTACGGAAGCCGGGCTCATGTTGTTGCCCTACGCCCAAGCGCTGGTGCGCGCACTCGAGGGCGCCCGCAGTTGGAATCGCGGACTTCGAGCCGGGCAGCGCGGCTCGATTCGAGTAGCTGCGAGCATGACGGTGGCGGTCTACCTCCTGCCGCGGATACTCGCCGACTTCCACCGCGGCCACCCGCAACTCGAACTCCAGCTGCTCACCCGAAACTCCCTCGACTCCCTGGCTCTGCTGCAACGCGCCGATGCCGACCTCGCCCTGGTAGAAGGTCCCGTGCCGGCCGTTCCCCTCGACTTCGAGTCGCGCACGTTGTTTCACGACGAGATTGTACTGGCGGTCCTGCCCAGTCATCCGTTGGCCGACAGGGAAACCGTAGGAGCCGCAGATCTTCCGGGCTTGACTATCGTTCAGCGTGAGGCAGGTTCCGGTACCCGCGAGGTTGTCGAGCAGGCCATTGAAGGGATGCATCTCGCCGTGCCCGGCGTGAAGGTGGCGCTGGAGGCAACGGGCATCGACGCCGTCAAGGAGGCGGTGCTCCAGGGCTTCGGCGCCGGCTTCATCTCGCGACTGGCAGTGCAGCGAGAGGTTGCTGCAGGTGAGCTGCGAGCGCTTTCGGTATCGGCGCCGGGCTTCACCCGCAGCATGACTCTGCTGCATCCGAATTGGGAACTGTGCAGTCAGGCGACCAGACGCCTGCTGGACTTTCTAAGCGTTACGGAGGACGGACCTGGCTAGTTCCTGCGGTGCCACACGTTGCCGTCGTAGCCAAGGCTAAACCAGGTCGTACTCCGTCAAAGCAAACTCTCAGCTCGCTTGACACCCCCCTTCCCCCAAGGTAGCGTGACCAAAATCGCGAACGAAGCACCTGTTTGCGGATTCGAGCTCGGCATCAGCCGCCGGCTCGCCTTCGACAGGAGGTGGTGGATAGACAGCAGGTGAGGATTGTGTACCGGCTCGATCTCGAACGGTACCTACGGTCCTCAACATCCCGCGGCATGGGCGGCTCAAGCGGCCTTCCTGGTCTGCGGCTCCAGGAGTTCAACTGTAATTATCGAAGAGGAAGGTGTCTTACGCTAATGAGAACCTGGTTGATCAGAGGAATCATAATCCTGTTTGTCGCGCTCACCGCCAGCGCTTTGGCTCAGTTTCCGGAGCGCCCCATCAACTACATCGTTTCGTTCGACCCCGGTGGTGAGTCGGATATAACCGCTCGCCTGCAGCAGGAACACCTCGAGGAGATCCTGGGCGTTAGGGTAACCATCACCAATCAGGCTGGCGGGGGCGGTGCGGTTGCCTGGAGCAACTTCCAGCGCAACCCCGATACCGAGGGCTATTCGGTGATCGGCATCAACCTTCCGCATATCGTTACCCAGCCGATGGAGCGCGCCAACGCCGGTTTCGATACCTACGGTTTCGAAATCCTCACCATCTTCCAGTTCACCCCCAGCGTCGTCCTCGTTCGTGAGGACAGCCCCTTCGAAACTCTCGACGACCTGCTGGCTTTCGCCCGCGAGAACCCGGGCGCCGTGACGATGGGCGGTAGCGGAACTGCCACCGTGAACCACATCGACACCATGCTCCTGGCCGACCAGGCGGATGTTCAGATTACCTACGTGCCGTTTACCGGCACCGGGTCGGCCGTGCCCGCGCTGCTCGGTGGTCACGTCGGAGCCCTCATGAACTACTCGACGGTGGCGGCTCAGTATGCCGACCAGGTGCGGCCACTGGCCATCGCCGGATCGGAGCGCGCATCGTTCATGCAGGACACGCCGACCTTCGAGGAGTTGGGCTTCGAGAATCTTTCTGGGGCCTACCGGGGTGTAGCCGTGGCTCAGGGCACGCCCGAAGATGTGGTGCAGACGCTGCGTGACGCCTTCGTTGAAGCCGGAAGTCGAATCGCCGACGAGCAGGAGGAGTTGGGCTTCGTAGTCACCAACATCACTGGTGAGGAAGCGACCCAGCTGCTTCAGGAGACCGAGGAGACCTACAGCCGAATCCTTGAAGACCTGAGGTAACCGCATCTGCTTGAGCCTTTGATGCAGGGCTCCCACCCCGGAACCATTGCGGAACCGGGGCGGGAGCCTTCTAACTGAGGGCGCAGCAGCAGCTCAAGGGTATTCTGGCGCCAACCGTCGATTCCGGCGTTGAACCCGCGCCGCCCATGAGCAACTCTCGGCCCCCTGCCTTCCTACAAGCCCAACTGGAGTAGCTACCGACTGTGGATATCATGCTTTCCGCGCTCTCCCAAATTTTGCAACCGTATCCGCTTCTGCTTGCCATAGGGGGCACGGCCTTGGGCCTGGTGGTTGGCGCAATGCCGGGACTCTCGGCCACCATGGCGCTGGCCGTACTCTTGCCCTTCACCTTCGCGATGGACCCGCTGCACGGCCTCGTGGCACTGGGCGCCGTCTACATGGGCGCTATTTACGGCGGCGCCTTTGCCGCCATCTTGGTGAATACCCCGGGAACGCCCTCCTCCATCGCCACCACCTTCGAGGGTTACCCGATGGCCAAGAAAGGCGAAGCGGAGGACGCCATCACCGCCGCTACCGTCGCCTCGACCATCGGCGGACTCTTCGGCGTTGGCGCCCTGCTGTTCCTGGCGCCGCCGTTGGCGCAGTTCGCCTTGCGCTTCGGTCCGGCCGAATACTTCTGGATCGCCATCCTTGGCCTCACCCTGATCGGCAGCCTGTCGGAGGGCCCGCTTCTCAAGGGCATGGCCGGCGGCGTGATCGGCGTGCTCATCAGCCTTATCGGAATCGCCCCGTTGGGCGGAGAGTCCCGTTTTGGCTTCGGCCTGCCGGCGCTGCAGGGCGGCGTTCACCTGGTCGTTGCGCTCATCGGTATGTTCGCCATCCCGGAACTGCTCAGCATGGCAGGCACGGGTAAGGCGGCGCTGGCGCAAGCCACCGAATCGGTCCGCAGGAGCGGCGGAACATTTGGGATGATCAAACGAGTCCTGTCGATGCCAGGCAACCTGCTACGCTCCTGCATCATCGGTGAAATAGTCTCGATCGTGCCCGGCGCGGGTGGGAACATCGCCGGCCTGGTTTCCTACAACGAGGCGAAACGTTACTCGAAGCACCCGGAACGCTACGGCAAGGGTGAGGTCGAGGGTTTGGTGGCCAGCGAGGCGGCGAACAACGTCACGGTTGCAGGCAGCATGGTGCCGCTACTCACGCTGGGAATTCCCGGCGCGCCGCCCGATGCGCTCATCCTAGGCGTGCTGCTCATGCACGGCCTGCGGCCCGGGGCGGAGCTGTTCACCGTGAGCGGCACGATGACCTACGGTTTCATCCTCTCGATGGGACTCGCCGCCCTGCTGCTACTTCCCATCGGCTTGCTGGCGGGAACCTGGATATACCGCGCGGTGGTGCGAGTACCCGCCTACTTCCTGGTCCCCACTATCGCCCTGATGACGATCTTCGGATCCTTTGCTCTGCGGAATAACACCACCGACGTGATCATCATGGTCGTCCTCGGCCTCGCCGCCTATCTGCTCAAGGAGCTGGGCTTTCACCCTGCCCCGATCGTGCTGGGGCTGATCCTTGGTCCCATCGCCGAAACCGGGTTCGTCACCACCATGCTCTTGGGCCAGGCCTACGCCGTGCCGGCGCTCAGGCTGTTCGACAACACGCTGTCGCAAGTCCTCATCGCGCTGGTGGTGCTCTTCCTGCTGGCGCCCGCGCTGTCCAATTGGCGACGGTCGCGCAAGGAAAGGATGAACAAAGGTGGAGCCTAACGAGTGGGGCCGTGAGACTGGTCAGGGGGCGGGTCGGGAGGGAGTCGTGGCGCCCGATTCCGGCCGACGGCCCCTCAATAGCGACATTATCGGAGGCGCGCTGGGCTTGGCCCTGGCCGGGCTCTTCTGGTTGGCACGGGAGCAATGGTCGTTTTGGAGCGCGGTCTTTCCAAACCTGACGTTGGGGATTCTGGCCGCTCTATCCCTCGGACTGGTAATCAAGGGTTTTTTAAAGCCGGAGATGCTCGTGCTGCTGTCCGAAGGGAACCGCGTACGAATACTCGTCACCGCCGTCGTCCTTCTGCTCTGGGCGTTCGGAATCAGGACCTTGGGTACACTCCTGTCCAGCGGCGTAGCCTTCTACGGGCTCACCCTCTACCTGGCAAGTGCCGGGCAGCGGATACGTTTGGTGGACGCATTCAAGTGGTTGCTGGTCGTGATCGTCGAGATAGGCGCGCTCTACCTGATTTTCAGCCGGGTATTGGGAGTCTCACTGCCGCGGGGGATCTGGCTGTAGCGGTAGGTAGGGTGGGGCCGACACGAGATTTTGGAGGAGAATTGAGAGAGCACAAGATTGCCGTGATACCGGGGGACGGAATCGGGCTTGAGGTCACCCCGCTGGGTCTGGAACTGCTGCAGGCAGCCGGCCACCGCTTCGGCTTTGGTCTCGACACCCAGCACTTTCCCTGGGGCTGCGAGTACTACACCAAGACCGGCGGCATGATGCCCGACGACGGGCTCGAGCAGCTCCGCCCGTTCGACGCCATCTTCCTGGGCGCGGTCGGCTACCCGGGCGTTCCCGATCACGTTTCGCTTTGGGGCCTGCTGATTCCGATCCGCCGAATTTTCCGGCAGTACGTGAACCTAAGGCCGGTTCGCTTGCTCCCCGGCGTCACCTCGCCGCTCGCCGGCCGGGGTCCCGGAGATATCGACTTCGTCATCGTCCGCGAAAACAACGAAGGGGAGTACTCCGAGATAGGCGGCCGCCTCTACCGTGGTACCGATGAGGAGATGGCGGTCCAGGAGACGATCTTCACCCGCACGGGAGTCGACCGGATCCTGCGCTACGCCTTCGAGCTGGCGCTCAGCCGCCCCGCCAAGCACCTCACCTCGGCAACGAAATCGAACGGCATCATCCATACGATGCCCTTTTGGGATGAGCGCTTTGCCGAGATCGCCAAGGAGTATCCCGATGTGCGCACCGACAAGTACCACATCGACATTCTCACCGCCCACTTCGTCCAGCATCCCGACTGGTTCGATGTGGTGGTGGGCAGCAACCTCTTCGGCGATATTCTTTCTGACCTGGGGCCGGCCGTGGCCGGCGGAATCGGCATCGCTCCTTCGGCCAACATAAATCCGGAGCGCGATTTCCCGTCGATGTTCGAACCGGTACACGGGTCGGCGCCCGACATCGCCGGCAAGGGGATCGCCAACCCGATCGCCATCTTTTGGACCGCCAGCCAGATGCTCGAATTCCTGGGTGAGGGTGAGGCCGCGTTAGCCGTGATGAGCGCGGTCGAGGCGGTAACGGGGCGAGGCGAGCCGCTCACTCCGGACCTTGGTGGCAACGCCACCACGCGCGAGGTTGCGGACGCGGTGATCGCCGAGTTGAGGGCTTAGCGGCGTGCGAATTACCGGTATCCAGGAGCGCACCGTTTCGATCGCCTCGGCGATAAGCAACGCCTACATCGACTTCAGCAAGATGAATGTCTCGGTCGTGGCGGTCCGGACCGACGTCATTAGGGACGGTCGACCCGTCATGGGCTACGGCTTCAACTCCAACGGGCGCTACGCTCAGGGCGCTATAATCCGCGACCGCCTCATCCCGCGCATCATGCAAAGTGACCCAAACGAATTGCTCGACGAACAGGGCGGCAACTTGGATCCGTCCCGAATCTGGTCCGTGATGATGAGCAACGAGAAGCCCGGTGGGCACGGTGAACGCTCGGTAGCGGTGGGCGTGATCGACATGGCTGTTTGGGACGCCGTGGCCAAGATCGAGGAGAAGCCCTTGTGGCGCCTGCTGGCCGACCGCTACCGGGGCAAAGAGGCCGATGACGAGGTGTTCGTCTACGCCGCCGGGGGGTACTACCATCCCGGCAAGGGGACCGATGCGTTGCTTGCCGAGATGCGCGGCTACCTGGAGCGCGGCTACAGCGTCGTGAAGATGAAGATCGGCGGCGTGCCGTTGGACGACGACCTGCGGCGCATCGAGGCGGTGCTCGAGCTGGTGGGCTCGGGCGACAGGCTGGCGGTGGACGCCAACGGTCGCTTCGACCTGGAAACGGCCGTGGCCTACGCCCGGGCATTGGAACCGTTCGGCCTGCGCTGGTACGAGGAAGCCGGCGACCCGCTCGACTTCGCTCTACAGGCCGAGCTGGGCAGGCATTACCGGTATCCGATGGCGACGGGCGAAAACCTCTTCTCGATGCAGGATGCCCGCAATCTGCTCCGTTACGCCGGCATGAGACCCGACCGGGACATCTTGCAGATGGACCCGGTCCTCTCCTACGGTCTGGTCGAGTACCTCCGCACCCTCGAAACGATGCGAGAGCTGGGTTGGTCGCCGCGCCGCTGTATCCCCCACGGCGGTCATCAGTTCGCTCTCAACATCGCGGCCGGTCTGG
Organism: Trueperaceae bacterium; assembly: GCA_040905665.1. Classification (GTDB taxonomy): domain Bacteria; phylum Deinococcota; class Deinococci; order Deinococcales; family Trueperaceae; genus DASVCN01. The sequence goes on along the minus strand of JBBDRD010000041.1, from coordinate 119,344 downwards.
GCCTGGGCGGCAACGAGTCCTACCCCGACGTCTTCGCACCCTTTGGCGGATTCGCCGACAGTACACCGGTGGAAGACAGCCGGATACGCCTACCCGAGGCGCCAGGTATCGGTTTCGAGGAGAAGAGCGAGTTGTGGGCGCTGCTGCAGGAGAGCTTCGCGGCGGCGTAGGACCGATCATTCTGGCGACGGAAGTTGGAGTACCCTGGGTTCGCCTTGCTCCACGTGTTCTAGTCCCTTCTGCTCGCACTTGGATTCCTCCGAGCAAAGGCCGGTTCACCCCGGGCAGCCGCACTTCTGTCCGGAGCTACCTGTTGGATAGTGTTGGCTTTTACCTTGGATTGGGACGAAACCCGCCTATTTCTGTTGACTTGCAATGAAGTCAATGTTACATTTTACCCTACCTAAAAGTGGAAAGTGAGCCCAAATTGCTCGCAGAGGAACGTAGGCAGAACATCCTCGGCCTTATCCAGGAGAACGGCTCGGCGCGGACTGTCGAACTGGCACGGTTGTTCAAGGTTTCGGACCAGACGATCAGGCGCGACCTCGAGGGACTGCAGGAGAAGGGGCTGATAAGCAAGCACCACGGTGGTGGCGTGCTGCTTAGCTACCAGGCGTTGTCGTACCGCGAGCGAACTCGCTTGCGGCACGCCGAGAAGTTGCGCATCGCCGTGAAGGCGGCGCAACTCGTTCGAGACGGCATGACCGTCGCCCTTGGCCCCGGCACCACCACCGAACAGGTTGCACGGCAGCTCGACGGCAGGAGCATCGAAGTGGTGACCAATAGTATCGCCGTCGCAGCAGCAATCACCGATCCCGCCACACGGGTCCGCCTCACCGGCGGCAGCTATCGTCCAACCGGTGAACTGGTGGTTGGCGAGTGGAGCGTGGGCAACCTGGCCGACCTCTTCGTCGACGTCGCCTTCATAGGCGTCAGCGGCGTTGGGAGCGACATCGGCTACACCGTCACCGCTCGCGATGAGGCGTTGGTGTTAAGACAACTTGTACGCGTTGCCAAGCGCGCAGTAGTGGTAACCGACTCGAGCAAGTTCCACCGGGTCGCCGAGGAAGCCCTCGCGCCACTCAGTGCCGTTCATACCGTCATCACCGACTCGGGAATTCCCGACGGCGATCGCATGGCGCTTCAGAAATGGGGCGTGGACGTGTGGATCGTCGACAACGAAGTGAGGCATCAACCGTGAAAAGGGCAAGGCCCGTTTCGCCGTTTGATAGCGAGATCCGGTGTCCAAGGCTGGGAAGGAGGAGGCAACTGCCAAAGGTGATTTGAAAACGCCCAAGCAGCCCCAATGTCTACCAAGGGCTCTCTAATCTAAGGAGGAGTTACCCATAATGAATTACCGCAAGTATCTTTTGACCCTACTGCTGGCGCCGTTGCTTCTCGTTGGCAGCGTTGGCGTCTCCCAGTCGTCGAGCGACGCCGGCGCTCCTCTCGACCCATCCGTATCAGGCGACGTCGAGTTCTGGCACTTCTGGGGATCGCCCGTGCGCCGTACCGCGGTTCGCCGCGTCGTAGCGCTTTGCGAGGCCGAGCTCCCCAACGTCAACGTCACGGAAGTATTCAAGCCCTGGGGTGACATCTGGACCGCGAACATCGCAGCCGTAGCAGCCGGTTCCGGCATGCCCGATGTGATCGTGGCCGACCGCAACCAGTTGCCCCGCGAGGCCGCCGAGGGAATCTACGAGAACCTCAGCGGAATGTCAGGCGTTGACGGTGTCGACAGTGACGGTTTCTGGGAGTTCACCTGGAACCAGTCGATGCACGACGGCGACCCCTACGGCATTCCTTTCGAAACCGACGTGCGGGTGCTGTTCTACAACAAGACCCTGTTCGAAGCCGCTGGGCTCGATCCCGAGAACCCACCGGCCACCTGGGAAGAGCTGGAGGCCGCGGCCGACGCTATCGATCAGGTCGAAGCGAACGGCAACCTGGAGCGCATCGGCTTTAGCCCACTGATCGGTAACGGCCCGCCAAACATCTGGGCGCTCAACAACGGCCACAACTGGCTCAATGATGACGGCGAACCGGTTGTCAACGATCCGGCAGTAGTGGAAACAGGCGAGTGGATCAAAAGCTGGGTCGACCGTTACGGCGGCTACGCCAACCTGCAGCGCTTCACGCAGAGCTTTGGCGCTCCGCCGAACGACCACTTCATGAGCGGCGCCGTCGCCATGAAGGTCGACACGGCCGGCTACGCCTCGGTACTCAACTTCTATCGTCCGCGCATGCAGCTCGACGGCAACGCCGTTGAGATCGACTGGGGCGTTGCACCGATCCCAGCCGAGAGTGCCGACGAGACCACCTCCGACAGTGGTGGATTCACCCTCTCCATTCCAGCGGGCGCCGACAACCAAGCGGCCGCCTGGGAGTTCATCAAGTGCGCCACCAACCCCTCGGCTCAGACCTCGTGGGCTCGTGATACCTTCGCGATCCCCAACGGTCCCGCTTCGGCCAACGCGCCCGAGTTGATGGCCGACCCGAACTGGGCCTTCTACATCGACGCGATCGAGGCCGTGCCCGGCGACAACAGCACCTTCGTACCGGCTTACCCGGCCTGGCAGAACGAGATAAACAACCGCTGGGAATCGGTGTGGAGCGGTGACATGAGCGTCGAAGAGGCGTTGCAGCAAGCACAGCAAGCGATCGATTCGGAGATCGCCAACCAGTAACTTCCGGTCAGGGAAAAGGGGGCGACCCAGTCGCCCCCAAACCTTGCCAGACGACACGGGAGCCCGCCGATGGACGGAAAGATCGCAACCACACCAGTCGAGCTGAGCGCCAAACCGGCGAAGCGCCGGACTGCACGGCACTTCCGCCAAGAGGCCATAACCGGCTGGCTGTTTGTGCTCCCCTGGATTATCGGCTTCACGGCGTTCACGCTGGGTCCGATGCTCTTCTCGCTCTACACCAGCTTCACCGACTACAACATCATCCGGGCGCCATCTTGGATCGGCCTGGAGAATTACCGCGAGATCTTCTTCACCGACCAGTTCTTTTGGATTTCGCTCCGGAACACGTTCTGGATGGTGCTCGTCAAGACGCCCATCGTCCTGGCTCTGTCATTGGGCCTGGCGGTCCTACTGAACATGGATCTTCCCGGCTCACGCCTTTTTCGCACCATTATCTATCTGCCAACCGTGCTCTCCGGCGTAGCAGCCATCTTCTTGTGGGAGTGGATGCTCGAGCCCAACGGACTTGTCAACAGCGGCCTGGAACTTATCGGGATCAGGGGGCCCGCCTGGCTCTCGGACGCGACGTGGACCAAGCCCGCCTTCGTGATAATGGGGCTTTGGTACATAGGCGTCAATGTAATCATCTACCTTGCCAGCCTTCGTGGAATCGACAAGTCGCTCTATGAGGCGGCGGAAATCGACGGCGCCAACGGTTGGACGAAGAACCGTTACATAACCATCCCGCTGCTCACGCCCACGACCTTCTTCCTGGTAATTACCGGCATCATCGGAACTTTTCAGATCTTCACGAGCGCCTATATCATCACTACCGATCCGTCGATCCAGACCTTGGGAGGGTCGGAGCACTCGCTGCTATTTTACGTGCTCTACCTGTACAAATGTTCCTTCGGGCAGAACGCCTGTAGCGGCCGGCTGGAGATGGGCTACGGCTCGGCTCTCGCCTGGATCCTATTCGTAATCATCATGCTCATAACCGTCATCCAGTTGGGTCTGGCCAAACGCTGGGTTCACTATGAGTCCGACCGGTGATCACTCTATTTATCAACCTCGTGGGAGGTAATCGTGGCTGCAACAACTAGGGCCCGGCCCAACTATCGGCGTTGGCGCGTGTTCAAGATGGGACCCTTCGAGTGGCTGTCGCTGCTGGGGCTCATCGGCATCTCCTTCCTCTTCCTGGCGCCGCTGGGCTGGATGATCTCCACCTCGCTCAAGGACCACTGGGACCTGCAGGGCACCAATTGGATCCCCCAAGTCCTCACCTGGCGCAATTACAGCGACGCCTTCTCCTTTGGCCTTTGGATCAGATGGTCCATGAATACCGTCATCCTCACCACGGCGGCCGTGATAAGCGGAGTGTTCGCGACGTCGCTCACCGCCTACGCCTTCGCCAGACTCCGCTGGCCCGGGCGCGACACGGTATTCCTGTTCGTGCTTGCGACCATGATGCTGCCCGGCGTGGTGCTGCTCATTCCACAGTTCATAGTCATGGCGAACCTGCCGGCCTTCGGTTTCCAGGGATCCAGGGTATGGACCAACACCTTCCTGCCGCTGATCGTGCCCGGCTTCATGGGCGGTAGTGCTTTTCATATCTTCCTTCTTAGGCAGTTCATGAAGGGCATCCCCATGTCGCTCTCGGAGAGCGCCAAGATCGACGGTGCATCCGAGCTGCGAATCCTGTGGAGCATAGTCATGCCGCTGTCGAAGCCGGCGCTGGCGACGATCGCGATCTTCTCGTTCCAGGGCGCCTGGCAAGACTTCATGGGCCCACTCATCTATCTGCAGAGCGAGCGGCTCTACAACCTCCAGCTCGGACTGCGACAGTTCGACTTCGCTGCCGGCGGGGCGCCTGCCTGGAACTGGCTGATGGCCGCCAGCCTGGTGGTGATGCTGCCGGTCCTGATCATGTTCCTGAGTTTTCAGCAATATTTCATAGAGGGTATAAGTGTGGCCGGTTCGGTAGGCAAGTGACCCGAGCGCGCCCTAAAGTCATCGTGCATTTACCTCGGAAGGAGAACCATGCCCCCGGTAGCCCCCGAAGAACCGCCGAGTATCAAGACGAGTGTTTATCAATTGACCTGCGCACACGACAGACCCTATGTTTACCTGGCTAACGCCGGTGGTGACCGGATCGCCGACCTGTTCGTGCTCTCCGGCGTCCACAGCGCCGGGGCCAAGGACGACGCGGTGGAGGTAGGGGAGTGGCGGCAAGTCGACCTGGGCGACCATGTGGCCCTCGAGTGTGAGGCGCGCAGCTCGGTGTGGCGCAGCAAGACCTACCGCTTTCGCTGCTGGGAGGACCGGCTCAGCTACGAGGTCGAGGTCGAGGGCGACGCCAAACTGGCGGCCGTGGACTACTTCGGCGGCTACTCCTCCGCGCGCCTTCGCTGGGGCTCGGGCTTCTTCTGGTCCGAAGGGAGATTCGCCCGGGGCTTCAACCCCGAGCCCACAAGCGAGGAGCGCTACCACTTCGCGCCGGCCGAGAGCATGACCATCGACACCACTGGGGTACCGGTTGCCGGCCGTGACGGCTGGTTTTTTACCCCGCCCCCTTTCTGCTTCGGCTTCGAGCACAGTGGTGGCTGGTTGGGAATGGGGGTCGAGGCACGGCCCGGCGAGAACCGCTTCAACGAGTTTCACTACCGCGCCCACCGCAACGGCTTTCACTTCACCCTGCCGTTCGAAAGCCAGCCTGCGGTCGCGGGCCGTTACCTGCTGCCCGCCATCGGCATTGACTTCGCTCCCAACGAGCAGGCCGGTGAACATGGGGCCGGTGAACATGGGGCCGGCGAACACGGGGCCGGCGAACACGGGGCCGGCGAACATGGCGGCGAGTACCGGGCGCTCGAGCGCCACGTCGCCTCGCTGCGGGCCCAACAGCTCGCCCCCGGAGGCAATAGCTCGGCCAAGCCACTCTGGTGGTCGCAACCGATCTTCTGTGGCTGGGGCGCCCAGGGTCACATCGCGTCCCAATGCGGTACTCGCGCTCCGGATGAAGCTCGCCAGGAAAACTACGAGCTTTTCCTGTTGCAGCTCGAAGCTCGCGATCTGGCGCCGGGCACGGTAGTACTCGACGACAAGTGGCAGTCAAGCTACGGCGAGAACCGCGTCGACGAGGAGAAGTGGCCCGACCTCAAGGGGTTCATCGCGGCGCAGCACGCGCTGGGCCGCAAGGTGTTGCTGTGGCTCAAGGCCTGGGACCCCGAGGGCGTGCCGGTTGAGGAGTGCGTTACCAACAGCTCCGGGCGCCCGGTGTCAGTCGACCCCAGCAACCCGGCCTTCGAGCGGCGCTTTCGTGAATCCATCCGCACCATGCTCGCGCCACAGGGGTACGACGCAGACGGTTTCAAACTCGACTTCACCGCCCGCATCCCGAGCAGTCCCGGCCTGAGGATGCATGATGACGGCATTTGGGGGCTCGAGCTCATGAAGCACTATCTGCAGATACTCCATGGCGAAGCGAAATCGGTGAAGTCCGACGCGCTGGTGATGACCCATACCCCCAACCCCTACCTGGCGGATGTGGTCGACATGATCCGGCTGAACGACATCAACGTGGGGCAAGATGTGAGCCGGTCCATGCCGCACCGCGCCCGAATTGCCCGTATCGCTTGTCCGCAAGCGATCATCGACACCGACAACTGGCCGGTAAAGGACAAGGCGACCTGGCGCAGCTACCTGGGACTCCAACCCGAGCTCGGTGTTTCCTCGCTCTACTTCGCCAGCCACATAGACAGTACCGGCGAAGCCCTCGACGACGAGGACTTCCGCCTGATACGCGAAACCTGGAAGCGAACGCCTGCCGGCAACGACACTCTGGCAGGCGTCGGAGAGTAGGTGATGGGGATGCTGAAACCGGAACAACAGACCTTCTATCGAGAAAATGGCTACCTCCTGGTCAAGGGGCTGCTGTCGCGGGAGGAGGCCGAAGATTATCGCCGAGAGTCACACGAATTAATCGCCCGACTCTCGGCCATTCGCGACACCGACGCCACTTGGGGCAGCGCCCGCCAGGCCAACGCAATGACCGATGGGAAGGCGGGTGTGATGACGGGTGCAATGACCGCGACGGTTCTGCACCACTCTCATGACGTTCAGTTCCACTCCGCCGCCTTCAGCCGGCTGATCGTGGACGAACGGCTCACCAGCGCTGTCTCACAATTGATGGGCTCGCCCAATGTGCAGCTCCATCACAACAAGATGTTCGTCAAGCCACCCGCCAAGGGCTCTCCCTTCCCGATGCACCAAGATCATCCCTTCTTCCCTCACGAGCGTCACAGCATGATGGCAGCCATCATCCACTTCGACGACGCCCCCCTGGAGAAGGGGTGCGTGCGGGTTGTCCCGGGCAGTCACAAGCTGGGACCGATCGAGCACGTCGCAGAGGGGGGCTGGCACCTTCCCTTCGACCAGTACCCGCTGGAGAGCGCGGTTGCGTGTCCAGCCGAGGCCGGCGATGTGCTGCTGTTCAACTACCTCACCATCCACGGCTCCGGTGTGAACACCAGTAACGAAGCCCGCACCACGCTACTCGTCCAGATGCGCGATCCATCCGATCCGCCTTCGAACGAGGAGCATCGCTCTCGGTGCCAAGGGATGATGCTGCGCGGAATTGATCCGCTTCAGGTAGATCAGCTCACGCACTAAAAAATCGCCACTACCCTGCCAATCGGCAATGCAGCCGATCGGTAATACAGGAGACCCCGGTGCCGACCATCCTTAGGCCCAAGAACTTACGGACTTTTCGTGAACTCGCCCCTCACGCCGAGCGTCAGCACTACGCGATAGGCGCCTTTTCACCGCGCTACCCGCTGATGATTCCACCGATCCTCCGCGCGGCCGAGGAGCTGCGCTCACCACTGCTGATACAGATTTCACAGAAGGACATGACCCGCTGCCGGGTCGAAGTGGAGCCTTTCGCCCTGGCCTTCCACCGTTATCTTGTCGAGCTCGGAACTACCGTTCCGGTGGGGCTCCACCTCGACCATACCCACGACGAGGAGGTCATCGACCGGGCGATAGCTGCCGGCTTCACCTCGGTGATGATCGACGCGTCGGACTACCCGCTCGTTGAGAACATAAGGGTCACCCGCTCGGTAGCCGATCGCGCCCATGGGCTGGGTGTGTCGGTGGAGGGAGAGCTGGGGACAATCGGAGCCACCTCCTTCTCCGAAACGGAGGAGCGAGAGACTGTCCTCTATACCGACCCGGAACAGGTGGCCGAATTCGTCGAAGGAACGCAGATTGACGCGCTGGCCGTCTCGGTAGGAACCGTCCACGGCGTCAACGCCAAGCGACCGGTGGTCATCGACGTCGAGCGGTTGTTGGCGATCAGGCGCAAGACCCCAGCTCATCTCGTGCTGCACGGCGGGTCGGGCATTTCGTCCCAAATGATGGAGCAGGCGATCCGGCTGTCCGGCGGTGGTGTGAGCAAGGTGAATCTGGCGACCGACCTGGAGGTCGCAATGCTTCGTGCCCTCGACAGCAGCGAGCGGCTTGTGGACGAACAGATAACCGGATTGGGGCGAGAGGAGTTGGCGAAGGCGCAGGCCGCGGTCGAGGAGGTAGTGCGAGAGAAGATCCTTACTGTGCTGGGCAGCGCAAACCAGGCCGACGACCAGCCCTGGGCCGGTCGATGAGCCGTTCGCCATTCCCGGTTCGGGGCGTCATCGAGGGCTTCTACGGCCTGTTCTACACCCATCCGGAACGCCTCTCGTTACTCGATTTCATGGGCCGGCACGGCTATAACCTCTACATCTATGGGCCCAAGAACGACCGCCAGCATCGCAATCGCTGGCGCGAGCCGTACCCCGCCCGGCTACTGGAGCAGTTCGGCGAGGCGGTGGGACTCTCGCGTGAGATGGGGATCGACTTTTGCTACGCGTTAAGCCCCGGAATCGATATCTGCTACTCGAGCGAAGAGGAATTCGAGCACGTCAGCGGCAAATTCCTCCAGTTCTACAAGCTGGGCGTGCGGGACTTCTCGCTGCTGCTCGACGACATCCGCCGTACCTTCCCGAATCAACGCGACGCCGATAGCTACAGCTCCTTCGCTCAGGCGCAGGCCGATCTCTGCAATCGGGTATACGCCTGGCTGCAGAAGCTCGACCCGAAGTGCCGGCTGAGCATGTGTCCAACCGACTATCACGGCGCGCCACCCTTCTCTCCGGCGCTGCACGAGCTGGGGAGCGCACTGCATCCGCACATCGACGTCTTCTACACCGGCACCCAAGTTTGCTCCGCAGCTGTCGACAGGGCAGAGGTAGAAGTCTTTGCTGCCACACTCAAGCGTAGACCGATCCTCTGGGATAACTACCCGGTGAACGACCTGGCGATGGACGGCGAACTGCACATCGGACCGGTGCGCGGCCGTGCCGAGGATCTAGCCGAGGCCATGCGCGGGGCGATTGTGAACCCGATGAATCAGGCCGAGGCTTCGAAGATCGTGCTGGCGACCTACGCCGATTATCTCGAGGATCCCGGCTCCTATTCGCCAGAGACATCGTGGGAGCCGGCTCTTTCCGAAGTTGCGGGCGAGCACCGCAAGGAGCTGAGGATGGTCGCCGAAAACTCGTTGCACTGCTGCTTGGGGACCCCCGAGGCCAAGCGGCTGGGTGAGCTGAGTGACGCCGCCATAGCCGCCATGGAAGCCGAGGTAACCGATGACCCGGCGATCGACGAGTTGGTTTCCTATCTGGAAGAGTTGGATGAGGCCTGTTACGCGCTCAGGTACCGGATGGAGAACCTGGAGTTGCGTAACGAGCTGGCGCCCTGGCTCGAGCAGCTCGAACGGTGGACTTGGCTGGGGCGCTGGAGCGTCGAGACGCTGCGCGCGCAACGGTCGACCGAGAGGGTGGATACGAGGCTTTTGCGGCGGATCGAAGAGTACGTGGATCTCGTCGCACGGCATCCAAAGCGAATGGGCGGCACTCACCTGCTGCCGCTGGCAACGCTTGCCCTCGAGCGGTGCCGGCAGCAGGAGGCGGCGTGACGCCTGCTTCTCATCTCCTTTCACTTGAAGTTCACACTTGCCAAAAGACGGTAACAAATCCGGCTCACTTCTCAGCTGGCAAAAGGTAGTCTGCGCCCGTGAGCCACAGCGGTACTGCACATAACGGTGGCGCTATCCTTGCACTCGACTTCGGCGGCACGAAGTTGAGCGCAGCGGCGGTGACGAGCGGCGAACGGCAGTGGCTGGCGCTGGAGCGGCGTCTCTCGCCGCCGGCAGCCAACGCCCAAAGCGACTACCGAATCGCCGTCGAACTGGCGAAAGCGGTATTGGGGGACCAGGCGCCGGCAGCGATTGGCGTGAGCTTTGGCGGGCCGGTATGGGCGAACAACGGCACCGTCAAACTGTCGCACCACGTCCCCGGCTGGGAAGGGGTCCCCCTCGCCGAGCGCCTGCGGCGCGACCTTCGGGCACCGGTTGCGGTGGAAAACGACGGGATAATAGCAGCCCTGGGCGAGCACCGTTACGGGGCCGGGAAGGGCGTCGCCAGCCTGCTTTACATCACGGCAAGCACTGGGGTGGGGGGCGGCCTCGTGCTGAACGGGCAAATTTGGCACGGCGCCGACGGAATGGCGGGACACATCGGGCACTTGCGGCTCGAGCAGGACGGTCCCGAATGCGTTTGCGGCTCGCGCGGTTGCCTCGAAAGCATCGCGGCCGGGCCGGCGATAGCGCGCGAGGCCAGAGCTCGCATCGCCGCGGATCCACAGCGAGGCGCGGCGATGCTGAAAGCAGCAGGCGGCGAGCCTGCACAGCTCACGGCACTTCATGTCGCTCAGCTGGCTGCGGCCGGCGATCCGCTCGCCCTCGCGTTGATCGAGCGGGCGGCGACTGCGCTGGGCGTGGGCATCGGCAGCGCAGCTAACCTGCTCAACCCCAGCAAGATCATCGTGGGCGGCGGCGTCAGTAAGGCGGGAGCGGCGCTGTGGGACGTGATGCTGCGGACGGCTCGGGAGACGGCGATGCCCGAGGTGAGCCTCTATATCGCACCGGCAGGCCTGGGTGACGATGCTCCACTTTGGGGAGCGGTCGCTTTGGCGCAAGACCTGCTGGCGGTGCCGGGCCAGGAGACGAGCGGATAGGCCGTGGAAAGGACCATATCTGAACCTCCCGATTTGGGATGCGCCGTCACGGCCCAATCACCTGGCGTGACCCCGCTTCCGAGGTTCGAGCAGTTGTCGGAGAACCTCTACCGTTTCATCGACACCTGCCACGTCTACCTGATCAAGGATGGCAAGAGCGCGGTTCTGGTGGATTTCGGTAACGGCGACGTCCTGGACTGTCTGCCACAGTTAGGCGTCGAGCGAGTAACGAACGTGCTGATGACGCATCACCACAGGGACCAGGGCCAGGGGCTGGCTCGGGCGGCAGCCGCGGGAGTGCGCGTTTGGGTTCCCCTGGCGGAGCAGGAACTCTTCCGAGGAGTCGATTTTCACTGGCAGGCGAGGGAGCTGGACAACTCCTACAACAACCGTCAGGACCGCTTCTCTCTGCTGGAGCAGGTGCCGGTGGCGGGCACGCTCGACGACTACCGCTACTACCGCTTCGGCGGGCTCGAGTTCGGCGTGCTACCTACCCCGGGTCACACGACCGGCTCACTCACATTAATGACGCAGGTCGACGGCAAGAATCTCGCCTTTACGGGGGACCTCATCGCCGGGCCGGGCAAGCTATGGTCGTTGGCGGCGACACAATGGACCTATAACGGGGCCGAAGGAGTGGCTGCCACGGTCGCCTCACTCCTCGACCTCAGGGATCGCGAGCGTGACGTGCTGCTGCCGTCGCACGGTGAGATCATGCACGAGCCCGAGTCGGCCATCGACCTGCTGTGCGAGCGACTCTGGCAGCTCCTGCGCCAGCGCAAACAGAATCCGCGGCTGTTCGAGCTTCGAGATCGGCCGTTCGAAGCCCTCTCGCCGCACCTGCTGTACAACCGAACCTCGATGGCCTACCACTACGTGCTGCTTTCGGAGAGCGGGGCGGCGCTTTTCATCGATTTCGGCTACGACTTCATGGTGGGCGCCGCCGCCGGTTCCGACAGGGCATCGCGCCGTCCCTGGCTGTATACCTTGGCCCAGCTCAAGCGGCAGTTCGGGGTAGAGCAGGTAGAGGTCGTGCTGCCAACCCATTACCACGACGACCACGTCGCCGGAATCAATCTCCTGCGCGAGGTAGAGGGCACCCAGGTTTGGGCGGCGGAGAGCTTCGCCGACGTTCTATCCCACCCCTCGCGCTACGACCTACCCTGCCTCTGGTACGACCCGGTACCGGTCGACCGCACCCTGCCGCTGGAGACCCCCATTCGCTGGCGGGAATACGAGCTCGTCCTGCACCACCAGCCCGGCCATACCCGTTACGCCACGGCGATCTCCTTCACCGTCGACGGACGGAAGGTACTGGCGGTGGGCGACCAGTACGAGGGCGGTACCGAGGCGCGCTCGAACTACGTCTACAACAACGGTTTTCACCCCGATGATTATCTCGGCAGCGCCGCGCTTCTCGACAGGTTGCGGCCCGACCTGCTGCTCGCCGGCCACTACCTGCCACACGAGGTCGACGCCTCCTTCCTCGAAGCGGTGCGCGAGCGCGGCGAGCAGCTCTCCTCGCTCCATCAGGAGCTGTTGCCGGTGGATGAGCTCGACTTCGGTGGTGGAGACCGCGCCGTGAGTCTGCACCCCTACCGCGCGACCGTGTCGGCCGGGCGCCGCTTCATCGTGAGCGCTCGGGTCACCAACCCCCTACCTCGTAAGGAGGTGGCCTCGCTCACGCTGGTCGCGCCGCAGGGCTGGAGGGTGGAGCCCGAGCAGCAGGCGCTGGAGCTGAGCACGGGAGAGAGTGGAACCGTGAACTTCACCGTGATTCCCCTGGACACCAGCGTAAGGCGGGCCCGCATCGCGGTCGATGTCACCATTGGCTCTGTGAGGTTAGGGCAGCAGGCAGAGGCGCTGATAACCGTGGAGCGCAGTTCGGAGCAGACCGTCGCAAGACCAAACGAGCGCGGATTGGGGACGCCGACGTGACCGGTACTAATGGGAAAAATGGAGCGCGACGAGGGAGCAGGCTTATATGACCAAGGCACGCACACTTTCCAAACCAGCCATCCTGGGTGAGGAGCCGTCGGTGCCCGAGAACTCGCCGGCGAGCGCCATCAAGGAGAAGACGCTGCACATGATAGGCAACGCCCACATCGACCCGGTGTGGCTGTGGCAGTGGCAGGAGGGCTATCACGAGGTTTTGGCGTCGTTCCGTTCTGCGCTGGACCGGCTCGAGGAGTACGACGGCTTCATCTTCGTATCGAGCTCCGCTGCGTTCTACCAGTGGGTCGAGAAGAGCGACCCGGAAATGTTCGAGGAGATTCGTCGGCGGGTACACGAGGGACGCTGGGAGATCGTGGGCGGCTGGTGGATCCAGCCGGACTGCAATATCCCCAATGGCGAGTCGTTCGTGCGCCAGGCGCTCTACGCTCAGCGCTACTTCCTCGAGAAGTTTGGGGTCACGGCACGAGTCGGTTACAACGTCGATTCATTCGGCCACCACGCGATGCTCCCCCAACTCCTAAAGAAGAGCGGCCTCGAATACTACGTGTTCATGCGGCCCAGCCCTCACGAAAAGGGTTTGCCCGGCCGGCTGTTCTGGTGGGAGTCGGACGACGGCTCGAGGGTGCTCGCCTACCGCATCCCGTTCGAGTACGGCACCTGGGGTAAGGATCTGGAAAAGCATGTGCAGCGCTGCGTCGGCGAGCTGCGCGAGCAGGTGAACGAGTTGATGTGCTTCTACGGCGTGGGGAACCACGGCGGCGGACCCACCAAAGAGAACATCGACAGTATCTTGCGGCTGCGCGAGCGTGAGGACATGCCGAAGCTCGAGTTCAGCTCGCCCAACCGCTACTTCGAGGCGATGGCCCAAAAGGACCTGCGGCTGCCGGTCGTACATGAGGATCTTCAGCATCATGCCAGCGGTTGTTACGCGGCCCACTCGGGAGTGAAGCGCTGGAACCGGCGGGCCGAGAACCTGCTGGCCACGGCCGAAAAACTAGCCACGCTCGCTAGTCAAGTGACCGGTCAGGCGCTGCACGAGGACCTGGCCCATGCCTGGAAGGGGGTGTTGTTCAATCAGTTCCACGACATCCTGGCCGGCACCAGCCTCGAGGACGCCTACGAGGACGCCCGCGATCTCTACGGCGAGGCAATGGCGATCGGTTCAAGGGCGCTCAACGAGGCGATGCAGGCCTTGGCTTGGAACATCGACATTCCCTACCAGGATGGCGTGCGGCCCCTGGTGGTGTTCAACCAGCACGGCTGGCGGGTAAACGGGCCAGTCGAGATCGAGATCGCTCGATTGCGTGATGGTGAGGTGCTGATCGACGAGTCGGGAAACCAGCTTCCGCTGCAGGTCAGCCAGTCGGCGGCCACGGCACAGGGTCGCCAGAAGCTGCTCTTCGCGGTGGAGCTGCCGGCTCTCGGCTACCGCACTTTCAGATTGGTCAAAACGGCGGAGACGGGCGGCGCCGGTTCGCACGACAAGGGCTCGAGCTCTCGTTCGCGCGCCGGCGGCGCGACAGCGGGCGCGGGCGCCAGGGGTTCAACGGATAGCGGCAACCACTCCTCCCTGGAGCTGACGGTGCATGATTACGAGCCGGCCCTGCTACAGGCGACGGAGTGCGTGCTCGAGAACGAACGCTTCCGCTTGGAAGTCGATCCCGAAACGGGCTGGTTCAGCAGTTTGCGCGACAAGGACGCTCAGACCGAGGTCCTCTCCGGTCCCGCCGCCCGCCCGGTGGTCATCGATGATCCTAGCGATACCTGGGGCCACAACGTTTTCAGCTTCACCAATAGAGTTGGTGAGTTTCGCGCAATCAGTGTGAAGCTCATCGAGAACGGCCCGGTTCGTGGTGTGCTGCGCATCGAAAGCCGTTACGGCGAATCGCTGCTGGTGCAGGACGTATCCATGTACCGGGACCGAGCGGCTATCGACGTGAGCGCCACCGTCGATTGGCGTGAACCGCACAAGATGCTCAAGCTGCGCTTCCCGACCAACCTCCATTTCATGCGTGCGACCTTCGAGACCCCCTATGGCCATATCGAGCGCTTCGCCAACGAGGAGGAGAAGCCGGGCCAGAGCTGGGTGGACCTCTCCGGGACCGCGCGTGACAGCGGTGACCTCTACGGGCTGAGCATCCTCAACGACAGCAAATACTCTTTCGACGTGAACATACGGGATATCGGACTCACCGTCCTGCGCAATCCGGTATATGCCCACCACATCCCGGCTCAACCCGAGAGCGACGGCCGCTACAGCTACACGGATCAGGGCGTTCAGCGCTTCCGCTACACCCTCTTGCCGCATAGTGGCGGCTGGGGCGAAAGCGGCACCGTCAGGCGCGCCGTGGAGCTCAACGCCCGACCCCTGCCGTTGTTGGCGACCTTCCACCCGGGACCGCTTCCGCAGCGCGCTTCCTACCTCACGGTCGACTGCAGAAATGTCGATGTGAGCGTGCTAAAGCCGGCGGAAGATGGTGCGGGAGTGATCGTCCGTGCCTTCGAGACGAGCGGCAATCGCACGACCGCCACCATCCGGCTGCCCGCCTGGCAAAGGACAATCACGGCGGAGTTCGGCCCCTCGGAGATCAAGACCTTCCTCCTGCCGGCAACTCCGCAACGTGAAGTATTGGAGACGGATCTCATCGAGCGGCCCCTCGAGCAGGAGGCACGAGTTGCGCAGCCGGCCGAGCGAAATGCAACTGCAACCGAGGACCGGGCAAAGGAGGAAAGCGCTTGAGCCACGCCGTCCTTCCGGACCTCATTGCCCGCTACCCGGAACTCGACGAATGCGTACACGACATCGACGGCGCCTTTCGATTGCTGGAAGCATGCTTCGAGCGTGGTGGCAAAGTGCTCGTCTGCGGCAACGGCGGCTCGGCTGCCGACTGCGAGCACCTGGTGGGCGAGCTGATGAAGGGCTTTCTCTCTAAGCGGCCGCTTCCCCGCGAAGAGCGGGCGAGGTTCGCGGAGTCATTTCCCAAGGAGGGTGATTACCTCGCGGATCATCTGCAGGGTGCCCTGCCGGCCATCTCCCTGGTGAGCCAGAGCGCCCTCGTCACCGCCTTCGCCAACGACGTCGCGAGCGACATGGTCTACGCTCAGCAAGTCTACGGTTACGGCCGCCCGGCTGACGCGCTCATCGCCATCAGCACCTCTGGCCGCTCGGCAAATATCCTCAATGCACTCCGTGTTGCGCGAACTCAGGGCCTCTCCACCATCGGATTTAGTGGCCGCAGCGGCGGCGACATGCCGGAGCTGTGTGACGTGATCGTGCGGGTTCCCGAGGAAGGGACACTCAAGATCCAGGAACGGCATTTGCCTATCTACCATGCGCTCTGCTCGATGCTCGAGCAGGCCTTCTTTCCCGACTGACCGACCTCCAACCCTCACCTCGCCTCGCACACGCGTGCTCCTGGAGCCCCCATGCAGGTTCTTACAGTAGAGAAGATCGACAATCAGCTCGCCGAGATCAGGTCGAGCATTCACCGTGGAGTGGTCCCAATTGCCGGCTTCCGCTTCCATGATGGAGACTGCCCGGGGGCGCACGACAGCGACTTCGACGACAGCCGTTGGCAACCATTCCGGATGGGCGACAGTTGGGGTGGTTACGACCGTACCGCCTGGTTCCGGGCGACGGTGCCGATACCGCCCGAGTTACTGCACGAGAAGCTGGCGCTACGCTTCCTGGTGGGACCGCGTGACGGGGGACACTCCACTGCCGAAACGCTCCTCTACGTGAACGGCTTTCCGCTACAGGCGATCGACGTTTGGCACGAGGAGGCATGGCTGCCGCCCGAGGTCCTCGCCGACGGTGAGATCGTCGTTGCGCTCAAGGCCTGGAGTGGCGTCCTGGGGGTTCCCGAGAAGCGGCGCTTCAAGCTCGCAGAGCTGGTTCGCATCGACAGGCGGGCCGAGTCGTTCTACTACCTCGCCGACACCGTACAAAAGACAGTCGATCAGTTGGACAGGCGCGACTGGCGTCATGTGAAGATGCTGAACGCGCTCAACGAATCGTTCGCCCTCATCGACTGGAGCAAACCGTGCTCCGAGTCATTTTACTGCTCACTGGGCGAAGCGCTGGACTACCTGCACCGACAGATGGCGGCCTGGCAGAAGCTCGAGCCCGAGAAGCCGACGGTAGTTGGCGTGGGCCACGCCCACATCGACATGGCCTGGTTATGGCGCCTGTCGCACAGCCGTGAGAAGGCGGCCCGGACATTCGCCACCGCCCTGCACCTCATGCGCCAATACCCCGAGTACCGCTTCATGCACTCCTCGCCACAGCTCTACAAGTACCTGCAAGAGGACTATCCGGAGATATTCGCGCAGTTACGGGAGAAGATCTCGGCGGGCGAGTGGGAGATCACCGGCGGCATGTGGATCGAGCCGGACATCAACCTTCCCAGCGGCGAGTCGCTAATCCGCCAGCTCCTCTACGGCCGGCGTTACATCCGCGAGACCTTTGGCCGCGACAGCAAGGTGGTATGGCTACCCGACGTTTTCGGCTACTCCTCGGCGCTACCGCAGATACTGGTGAAGAGCGGAATCCGCTACTTCATGACCACGAAGCTGTCGTGGAGCCAGTTCAACCGCTTTTCACACGACACTTTCCGTTGGCGCGGGATAGACGGCAGCGAGATACTCGCCCATTTCATCACTACTCCAGAGGAGGGCTCAAAGGCATTCACCTACAACGGTCAACTCGAGCCCAAGGACGTCAAGGGGCTTTGGGACAACTACCAGCAGAAGGAAGTGAATACCGAGCTCTTGCAGGCGTTCGGTTGGGGTGACGGCGGGGGCGGCCCCACCAAGGAGATGCTCGAGGCCGCCCGTGCGATGTGCAATTTGCCGGGTTTACCGAAGGTGGAACTCGGTCACGTCGAACCGTTCTTCGAGAGGCTGGATAGGCGCCTGGAGGAGAAGGAACTGCCTACCTGGGACGGCGAACTCTATCTCGAGTACCACCGCGGAACCTACACCAGCCAGGCACGAACCAAGCGTGACAACAGGAAAGCCGAGACCCTCTACCATCAGGCCGAGTTGTTCTCGGCCGTTGCCGACCTGAATACCGGCGATGACCTTTACCCCGACCTCACCACAGGCTGGGAACTACTACTGCTCAACCAGTTCCACGATATCCTGCCCGGTTCGTCCATTCGCGAGGTGTACGAGGACAGCGCCAAGGACTTCGAGGCGATCCGCGAGATCGGCGAGCGCGCACTGAGCGACGCCGAGTCGCGACTGGCTAAGGCGTTGGAGCCAAAGCGCGACAGCGTGCTGGTCTTCAACCCACTGTCGTTCGACCGCGGAGGCGTGGTTTCCCTCAGGTGGACTCCGGGACTGGAGGGCAAGACCTTGGCCGACGAGAACGGCGAACCTCTGGTCAGCCAACGTGCGCGGGATGAGGATGGCGAAAAGCTGCTGGTACACGTGGCGGAGATTCCGCCACTCGGCTACCGTGCCTTTGAGACGGTTGAGGCGCCGCCACAAGAGAGGGAGCCCGAAAGGGAGGCCAGTAGGGAGCCAAATGGGGAGCCGAGCCAGGCGCCACTTTTAACACTGTCTGCCCGCGAGATCGACACGCCCTACTACCTCGTACGGCTGAACGAGCGTGGGCAGATAGCCTCCCTGCTGGACAAGCAGGCCAATCGCCAGGTGCTGGCTGCCGGCGAGCGCGGCAACGTGCTGCAGGCGTTCGAGGACAAACCGCTGAAGTTCGACGCCTGGGACATCGACCTCTACTACCAGGAGAAGATGCGCGAGGTAGACGCTCTGGTCGAGGCCGAGGTGGAGGAGGCCGGGCCGCTGCGCGGTGTCCTGCGCCTGGTTTGGCGTTTCCTCGATTCGACGATTACCCAGAGGCTCACGGTATACGCCAACCAGCCGCGCATCGACTTCGTAACCGAAGTCGACTGGCAGGAGTCGCAGATACTTCTCAAGACGGCCTTCCCCACCAGCATCCGCGCCAATAGGGCAACTTTTGACATCCAATTTGGCAACATCGAGCGGCCAACGCACTGGAACACCTCCTGGGATTGGGCGCGCTTCGAAGTCGTGGGCCACAAGTGGGCCGACCTCTCCGAGGGCAACTACGGCGTGGCTCTACTAAACGACTGCAAGTACGGCCACGACGTAAAGGATCACGTCATGCGGCTCACCCTCATCAAGTCGCCGGTGCGGCCCGATCCCCAGGCCGACAAGGGTCTGCACCAGTTCACCTATTCGCTTCTGCCGCACGAGGGCACCTGGCGCGAAGGTCGCGTGATCCAAGAGGGCTACGACCTCAACCTCCCCCTACAAGTCTTGCCGGTGGCCGGAGTTGGCCGGGTGGAGCGTGAGGGCGAACTGGCCGCTGGTTCCACGCCCGAGCTGCCGTCCCAGTTCTCCTTCGCTCGGTGCGACAGCGACCACGTCGTGATCGAGACGGTCAAGCGGGCCGAGGACGGCCACGGTTGGATCGTTCGGGTCTACGAGGCGAAGCAGTTCCGTAGTGCGAAAGTGAAGTTGACCTTCGGCAAACCGTTAGCGCGGGCGGCAGAGTGCAACCTGGTCGAGGAGGGGGAGTCTCCGGTGAGCGTACACGGCCATCAGTTGTCGTTTGCCATAACGCCGTACGAGATCAAGACCTTCAGGGTCTGGTTCGGTTGAGGGCCGAGGGGCCGCTCGGGACATCCCGGCTCTACGACGCCCGTTCACGAGAGCCATTGAGGGTGTGGCAACGAAGAATGCAGAGGGGTGAGTTCGCGAACCTCCATGAGTTGCGCGAGGCTTGGCCACGAGCAGATCTCGTCAATACTATGGCGAGAGTCCCCGTCATTGTTTTCAACATCGGAGGGAACAAGTACCGGCTTATCGTCAACATCACTTGGCTGTATAAGACGGTCTTCATCAAGCGAGTTTTCACGCACGTTGAGTATGACGATTGGAGCAGGAAGGGGAGGCCCTTGTGATCGCGGAGAACACGTACGAGCGGTGGCGAGCGTTTGTCGAAAGTGGCGTCAGGGGTCCCGAAAGCGAGACTGATTATCTCGACCTGGTTCGGTTGGCCGATGATTTGACCGGCCGCTACGACATCAATCAGCAACCCTGGGAGGAGCTCTTTGGCCTGGTTGCTGGTTATATGCACGAGTGGGAAATGAAGAATGAGCCCGAACTCAAGAATCCAGAAGTCGAACCTCGCATTGTGCTCGCTGAACTATTGGAGGAACATGGCGTGAGCCAGTATCAGCTTGCTTCCGAAGGGATAGCCGATCAGGGAAACCTGAGCAAGATTCTGGCCGGTGAGCGAGGGATCAGCAAGGCGCTTGCCAAGAAGTTGGCGGTTAGGTTTAAAGTTTCTGCGGACCTCTTTCTCTAGCCGAGAAGCTCTTCCACAAACTCACTCATAAACTCGTTGCATGCACCGCTCACAAGCCTCTGTCGACCTTTTCGCCTCGGACGGGCTCACCGAGCGAGCGCCCCCTTAGCTTTCGCGCGACTGCCGTTTGCCGAAACGCTCCAGCCGCTCGAGCACTGCGTGGGAGCCTATCACGGCGATGAGCATCGGCACGCCGAACAGCAGCAGGAACGGCAGCCGCACGCAGATGGCCAGCAGCAGCGCCACGATGACACCGATTATCAGCGTATAGAGCGGGCTCGCCAGCGCTGTGAGGAGCGCGTTTCGCAGCGCCAGTTGCAGGCCCGGTTGGCCCTGCTCCATGAGGTAGGGGAGTGCGTAGAGTTGCAGCAGCAGCCAGATTCCCGCCACGACCAAAGTGGCGCCTTGAAGCACGGCTCCTACTCCGCTCTGCATTTCTCCGTAGAACTGCAGGTTCACGAGCACCCCTGCAGCCACCAGGAGTTGCAGGAGAAACCAGCCCCAGCTCTGTAGGAAGTAGCGACGCAGCATGCCGGGAAGCTCCCGGGGATAGAGGGTGCGCTCGTTGGCGAAGTCGTTGGCCACTCTATAGGCGGCGAACGTAGCTGGCGGGCCCAATACTATTGTCAGCCAGCAGAGCATCCAGGCCAGGTTGAGCACGGCCATGTTCACCCAGTCGCGCCACCAGTCGCCCAGCGCACGCATGAAAACGGAGAAGGCCGTCACCTGGTCATGGGCGGACCCGAAAGCGGCCGCGGTAATGACGGAGGTAGTGGCGTCGGTAGCTGCAGTGGGCATGTGCTCCAGCGCTTTTGATTCACGTTCACACACCATCTTCGCCAGATCCGACGAAAGCGTCAACCGGTTGCGCGGGGTACGATTGCGAGGCAAATCGAGCTTTCGTAGATACGAGCGGAGCCCCTGGAGGACGTCATGAAGCGCGCATTCATCTTTTATGGCGGCTGGGAAGGTCACCAGCCAGCCCTGTTCAAGGAGTGGGCCGTGGAGCGGCTATCCGGCAACGGTTTCGAGGTGGAAGCCGGCGACTCGCTCGAGCCCCTTGCCGACCGAGCCTGGCTGGAACGGTTCGACCTCATCGTGCCGATCTGGACGATGGGCGACCTCACCGAGGAGCAGGAGAAGGGCCTCAAGGAGGCCGTTCGCGGCGGTGTTGGCTTGGCCGGCTGGCACGGGGGAATGGGCGACGCCTTCCGCTCACGAGCCACCTACCAGTTCATGGTGGGCGGTCAGTTCGTGTCGCACCCCGGCGGCATCGTCAGCTACGACGTAAACATCACCCGGCCGGACGACCCGATCATGAAGGGCCTGGGCGACTTCTCCATCACCTCGGAGCAGTACTACCTGCACGTCGATCCGTCGAACGAGGTGTTGGCCACGACCCTGTTCCGGGGTGAGACGCACCCATGGATAGCTGGAGTCGAGATGCCGGTGGTCTGGAAGCGGCGTTGGGGTGAGGGCCGGGTTTTCTACAGCTCGCTGGGCCATGTGCGGGCCGAGTTCGATATTCCCGAGGTCGACGAGCTCACGCTGCGGGGGCTCTTGTGGGCCAGCCGGTGACTCGGCCAGTAAACCGGCCAGTAAAAAACCGTCCTTCCGGTGAACCTCTGCGAGTCGGGATCGTAGGCTGCGGGAACATCAGCGCGACCTATCTCAAGGCGGCCCAACTATTCGAGCGTCTGCTGGTCGTGGCGGTAGCGGACCTCGACGCTCAGCGGGCGCAGGCGCGCGCGAGCGAGTTCGAGGTTCGGGCCGAGCCGGTGGAGGTCCTGCTTGCCGATCCCGAGGTGGAGGCGGTCATCAACCTGACCGTTCCGAACGTGCATGCTCAGGTGAGCAGGCAGGTCCTGGAAGCGGGCAAGCACGTCTACAGCGAGAAACCACTCGCCACAAAGCGCGAGGAGGGCCGGGAGCTGTTGGAGCTGGCCGTCGAGCTCGACCTGCGGGTGGGATGCGCTCCCGATACTTTCCTGGGCGGCGGCCTTCAAACCGCGCGAAAGCTGCTTGACGACGGCTGGATCGGCAAACCGGTGGCGGCCGCGGCCTTCATGATGAGCAGCGGCGTGGAGATGTGGCACCCCGACCCGGCATTCTTCTATCGCCCGGGCGCCGGTCCGCTTTTCGATATGGGCCCCTACTACCTCACTGCCCTGATCTCGTTCCTCGGTCCGATGAAGAGCGTGATGGGCTCGGCGGCCACCTCCTTCGAGGAGCGGCGCATAACCAGCAAACCGTACTCGGGCCAGATGCTCCAGGTCGAAACGCCCACGCACATCACCGCCTTGCTCGAATTCCACTCCGGGGCGGTCGCCACGCTCATCACCTCATTCGACGTGCAGGCGAGCGAGCTACCGCGCATGGAGATCTATGGCAGCCAGGGGACGCTGAGCGTACCCGACCCGAATACTTTCGGAGGACCGCTGCGGATCAGGCGGAGCGGGATCAAGGAGTGGTCAGAGGTTCCGCTCACCCACGGCTACGTGACCAATAGCCGGGGGTTGGGGCTGGCCGACATGGCGCACGCGCTTGCGTCCGGTCGTCGCCATAGAGCCAATGGCGAGATGGCGTTTCACGTGCTGGACGTGATGGAATCGACCCTCGAGGCCGCCCGGCAGGGCTGTCGGATCGAGCTTTCGAGCAGCTGCGAGCAGCCGGCTCCGCTGCCGTTGGGCTTGGCGGAAGGGCTGCTGGACGATTAGGGCAGGCAGTAGTGCAGGCGTGGTGGTGGCGCCTCCAAGGTCACCCAGCAGCTTCACGGCGTGTACGGGTAGCCAGCCGCGATCATCGTCGTCCCAATGGGTCCTTCGCGGTATCTTGCTCTATGGCTATCATCGATCAACACGCCCCGGTCGTGGCTGGGTCGGCTAGTGTGCGCTCGACCGACCTGAACTGGATCACCAACGTCATCTGGGCGTCGCGGACGACGTGCTCCGTGACCTGTATGTGCGGAGAATGAGCCCGTTCCACGGTGCGCGAGCTGCGCAACCGCGCGACCAGCAGCAGCTGGGAGCGGACTTCGAGGCGTACATAGAGGGGTTCTCGCCCGAAGTGCAGGAAATTCTGGTCAACTTCGAGTTCCGGAACCAGATCCCGCGGCCGTCGAAGGCGGACGCTTTGGCGACGCTCATCGAGACGGACAAAACTGTTTCGCCCGCCGCAGCCACGACACGAAAGGCTAACTGGAGTGCTGCACATGCCGAATGATGAAGCTAACACCGATCTGACCAGAGCCGAAATCCTCTGGAAGTCCGCCGACGCGCTGCGCGGCCAGATCGATGCCGCCGAGTACAAGCATGTAGTCCTCGGTCTGCTCTTCCTGAAGTACATCTCCGACTCCTTCGACGCCCGCCGCGACGAGCTCAGGGCCGAGCTGGGAGTCGAAGGCATCAGCGGCCCGCAACTTGAAAGCCTGCTCGAGAACCGTGACGAGTACACCGCCGAGCGGGTGTTCTGGGTGCCGCCCGGGTCGCGTTGGGCCAACCTGTTGAACCGGGCCACGCGTCCCGACATCGCCACGCTGATCGACGACGCCATCCTCGCCGTCGAGCGTGACAACCCCAATCTCAAGGGCAAGCTGCCGCGCGACTACGCGCGACGCGGCATCGCACCGGAGAAGATGAAGGGACTGATCGACCTTATCGCCGACATCGGCTTCAAGGGCGACCGCGCAAAGGCGCGCGACACACTCGGCCGCGTCTACGAGTACTTCCTCGGCAAGTTCGCTCAGGCCGAGGGTAAGCTCGGCGGCGAGTTCTTCACGCCGCGCTCCATTGTCCGGCTCCTGGTCGAGATGCTCGAACCGTACGAGGGCCGCGTCTACGACCCCTGCTGCGGCTCGGCGGGCATGTTCGTGCAGTCCGAGCGCTTCGTGGAAGCCCACGGCGGGCAGAAGACCGACATCTCGATCTTCGGCCAGGAGTCGAACCCCACCACCTGGCGGCTCGCGCACATGAACCTCGCCATCCGCGGCATCGAAGCCAACCTAGGCAGTCATCCCGCCGACAGCTTCCTGCGCAACTTGCATCCGGACCTCAAGGCCGATTACATCCTCGCCAATCCGCCGTTCAACGTTTCGGACTGGTCGGGCAAGCTACTGGCCGACGACGTGCGATGGCGCTACGGCACGCCGCCGGTCGGCAACGCCAACTACGCCTGGATCCAGCACTTCGTCCATCACCTCGCGCCGGCCAACGGTCACGGCGGCGGGGTCGCCGGCTTCGTCATGGCCAACGGCTCGCTCTCCTCCGGCTCCGGCGGCGAGGGCGAGATCCGCCAGCGCATCGTCGAGGCCGATCTGGTGGATTGCATCGTCGCACTGCCGGCCCAGCTCTTCCTCACCACCGGCATACCCGCCTGCCTCTGGTTCCTCACCCGCGACAAAACCGGCCGGAACCTCAAGGACGGCGGTCGTGACCGCAAGGGCGAGACGCTCTTCATCGACGCACGCAAGCTCGGCACGATGCAGACCCGGACGCTGCGCGTGCTCACCGGCGGCGACGACGGCGAAAGCATGCTGGCCGACGGCATGGGCGACCCGAAGCCCGACTCGGACCTTGGCCGCATCGTCTACGCCTTTCGTCAGTGGCGAGGGGAGCCCGTCCCTGCCTGGTGGGACGTGAAGCAGCACGGGAAGTGGGAGTACAACGACATCCCCGGCTTCTGCAAGCGCGAGACGATCGAGGGGATCCAGAGGCACGGCTTCGTGCTCACCCCCGGCCGCCACGTCGGCGCCGAGGCGCAGGAGGACGACGGTGAACCGTTCGCGGAGAAGTACCCCCGGCTGCTGGCGGAGTTGGAGGCGTGCTTCGGGGAGGGAGAGCGGTTGATGGGTGTGGTGCGAGAGCAACTAGGGCGCGTCAACCATGACAAATGATGCAGAGCCGCAGGGCCAACTGCTGATCTATCATGACGGCGGCACCCGCCTGCAGGTCCGCCTCGAGGGCCGCACCGTCTGGCTCTCCCAGCGCCTCATAGCGGAACTCTTCCAGGTCTCCGTCAAGACCGTCAACGAGCACCTGGTCAACATTTACGGCGATGGCGAGCTCGACCCGGCGGCAACTATCCGGAATTTCCGGATAGTTCAAACCGAGGGCGCCCGGGAAGTCTCCCGCGCGATCGACCACTACAACCTCGACGCCATTCTCGCCGTCGGCTACCGGGTCCGCTCGGCCCGTGGCACGGCCTTCCGCCAGTGGGCCACCGCCCAGCTCCGCGAGCTGCTCGTCAAGGGATTCGTGCTCGACGACGAACGCCTCAAAGAAGGCAGGACGCTTGGGACGGACTACTTCGACGAACTGCTCGAGCGCATCCGCGACATCCGCGCTTCCGAGCGGATGTTCTACCAGAAGATCACCGACATCTACGCCACCAGCGTCGACTACGATCCGACGCACCCCGTCAGCCAAACCTTCTTCGCCACCGTCCAGAACAAGCTGCACTTCGCCATCCACGGCCGCACCGCCGCCGAGGTCATCACCGACCGCGCCGACGCCGCGCAGCCGCACATGGGCCTGGCCACCTGGAGGAACGCGCCGCACGGCCCGATCCGCAAAGCCGATGTCGGGATCGCCAAGAACTACCTCAGCGAAGAAGAAATCCGCGAGCTCAACCGCGTCGTGACCATGTACCTCGACTTCGCCGAAGACCAGACCCGTCGCAAGAAGCTCATGCACATGGCCGGGTGGGTCGAGCGGCTCGATGCCTTCCTACAGTTCAACGAGCGCAACATCCTGACCCACGCGGGGACCGTCTCGCGCGAGTTCGCCGAGCGGCACGCGCGAGACGAGTTCGAGAAGCACGAGGCGGAACGCCGACGACTCGAGGCCGAACGGCCGACGAGTGACTTTGACAAAGCGGTCGAGGAGGTGAAGCGGCTGGAGGCGGGGGCGGCGCTCGAGCCGGGGCGCGGGGCGGAAATGCAGGCCGCCGGGAAGGCGGCGTCGAAGCGCAAGCCGAAAGTGGGCGGGGATGAGTGACAAAACACCGACGCATTGGCTGACGACCACACTTGGAGATGTGACCAATTGGATGTCGGGTGGCACGCCATCCAAGAGCAATCCAGACTTCTGGGGCGGCACAATTCCATGGTTATCCGCGAAGTCGATCAAGAGCTTCTACCTGCATGACTCTGAGGACCGGGTGACTGAAGCCGCCATCGCAGGCGGCGTGCGGCTGGCGGTGCCGGGCGACATCCTGATGCTCGTGCGAGGAATGACGCTACACAATGATGTTCCGATGGGCATCGCCACGCGGCCGATGACCTTTAATCAGGATGTGAAGGGCATTCGCGGAGCCAATGGCGCTGACACACGATTCACCGCGTACTGGCTTCTTGCCCACAAGGCGCAGTTGCTTGCGGCCGTGGACCAAGCGTCGCACGGAACCGGTCGTCTTCAGACGGACGTACTGCACGCGATGGAGCTTCGGCTCCCGCCCCTGCCCGTACAACGCGCCATAGCCGGTGTTCTCGGCGCGCTCGACGACAAGATCGAGCAGAATCGGCGGACGGCGCGGGCGCTGGAGCGGCTGGCGCGGGCGCTCTTCCGGGCGTGGTTCGTGGACTTCGAGCCGGTCAAGGTCAGGGCGGCCGGCGCGGCCTCCTTCCCCTCCATGCCCCAGCCCGTCTTCGACGCCCTGCCCACCCGCTTCGTCGATTCCGCCACCGGCCCCGTGCCGGAGGGGTGGAAAGTGAAGGCGATTGGCGATGTCGTATCGGCAAAGGGTGGTGGAACGCCAAGCACGAAGAACCCCGAATACTGGGCCGGCGGCGAACATTGTTGGGCGACCCCGAAGGACTTGTCGCGCCTCTCGCACCCGGTGCTGCTGAACACAGAGCGCCGAATCACGGACGCCGGCGTTAGCAGCATCAGTTCCGGCATCCTGCCCGTCGGTACGGTGTTGATGTCTTCCCGCGCGCCGGTGGGTTATCTGGCCATCGCTGGCGTGCCGATCGCGATCAACCAGGGATTCATCGCGATGGTGTGTGATGGCCCGTTGCCGCCCACCTACGTTCTTAACTGGGCGGTCGCCTCAATGGACGCGATAAAGGCACACGCGAGTGGCACTACGTTTCCTGAGATCAGCAAGAAGAACTTCCGTCCTTTGCCGGTTGTCGTGGCAACTCCCGAGGTCATCGCTGCCTATCAGCAAACGGCTGATTCGCTCTTCAATGCACTCACATCTTGCGTCAAGGAAAGCGAGCGGTTGGCGCAGGTGCGGGATTTCCTCTTGCCACAGCTGCTATCGGGAGCAGTGAGGGCCGATTGTGACTGACTCACCCTCCCGAGATCAGCTGGAAGCTGACAGCCTGGATCCCGATCAGCGCCTTACCGAGCGGCGTCAAATCAGAGACGAAGCCGAATATCGCGTTTGGTGTGAGTCATCGTATGGGATCGTTGAAGTCGGGCAAGAGCAGTTTCATCCTGCCGACGTGCTGGCAAGAATGGCTCCAGACGCTGCCCGGCGTGGTCGTGACGATGCGTTAGTGCAGGTTCGCACTGACGTAGAGCAGACCGTGTGTGATCAATTCCCCGCTCCTATCGCCGTACCTTTCTATAGCTTCCTAGAAGGGCCCCGCCCGGCAGTTACGCGTCTGCACCGTCTGCGGGACACATGGGAGTCGATGGTTCGCTTGTTAGCGGCAATTGCACTGTCCGAGGCTGCGTCTGCTCCGACATTTTTGGCACCGCTCGTTCTTCGCAATGGGAAGGATCAGGGATGGCGCGAGTGCAGGCGGAGGGATCTGTCCTCTGACAAACTGGCGACACAGGACATCGGACGCGCGTTTTCGACTTCAAATGCAGGAAGGCCGACGAATGGCATTTAGAGTGCGTCGCCGATTCGACGGCTAGGACTTCGCCAGCGGCGCTGCATGAGGCCCTTCTTGTGCGAGTCGATCGCCTCTTAGGACATGCTGGAGACGGTGGATGATGGCTGGTGTTGACGAGCAGTTCGTAGAGGATTTGACCTCTCTGCACTTCGGCGAGACCGACGCGTCTGTAGTGCGCGGCGTCGAGATAGATGCCGCAGGCGAGCGCAGCGACGAGGCACGGGTTGTACTGACCGGCCGCCTCGGCGCCGCACTGCATCGCCTTAATCCCGATCTCCCGTACGACACTGTCGAAGAGGTCGTCCGCGTCATCGCGCGCGCGCCACACCCAACGCTGATCCAGAACAACCGCTGGTTCCACGCGCTGCTCACCGACGGCGTCGAGGTCGAGTACCGCGATGCGAAGAGCGACCCAAACGATGGTGAGCTGCGCGGCGGCCGCGTCAGGCTGGTCGATTTCGAGAATCCGGCCGCGCACGATTTGCTGGTCGTAAGGCAGCTCACCGTCACCGGACCGTCGGGCAAGGTGATTCGCCCGGATCTGACGGTGTTCCTGAACGGGCTGCCGATCGCGGTGATCGAGCTGAAGGACCCGGCCGACACTCAGGCCGATCTGGGAGTCGCCATCGATCAACTCGGCCGCTACATGCAGATTGCACCCGACCTGTTCGTGCCGAACCTGGTGCTGGTGGTCTCGGACGGGATGCTGACCCGCGTCGGCTCGATCACCAGCGGCCGCGGGCGTTTCATGCCCTGGCGGCCGCTGGATGACGAGGGTGGCGGTGCACCGATGCTGGAGGCGCTAATCCGGGGACTGTTCGAGTCCCGTGCGCTGGTCGACTACCTGCGGACCTGCGTCGTCTTCGAGGAGGACGAGCGCGGAGAGATAGCCAAGAAGATCGCGGGCTACCACCAGTTCCGCGCGGTGCGTAGGGCACGCGCGAGTGTGCTTGATCATCTGAAGCCGCCGTCGGGCGATGGGGACGGACGTGGTGGCGTGATCTGGCACACCCAGGGGTCTGGCAAGTCGCTGACCATGCTGATGCTGGCCGGCGCGCTGATCCGCGAGCCGCGCATGACCAACCCGACAGTGGTGATGATCACCGACCGCAACGATCTGGACGATCAGCTCTTCGATACCTTCGCCGCCGGGCGCGCACTGCTGCGGCAGGACCCGGTCCAAGCCGCGAGTCGCGAGCATCTGCAGGCGCTGCTCGACCGCGCGGCGGGTGGCGTGGTGTTCACCACGATCCAGAAGTTCGCCGAGGCGCACAGCGTGATCTCGGAGCGCAGCAACCTGGTCGTCATGGCCGACGAGGCGCACCGCGGCCAATACGGCTTTATCGAGGGCGGCGCACGCTGGATGCGCGAGGCGCTGCCCAACGCGACCTTCGTCGGCTTCACCGGCACGCCGCTGGAGCGCGACGATAAGAACACCATCCACGTCTTCGGCGAGTACGCGGACGTCTACGACATCCGCCAGGCGGTGGAGGACGGCGCGACCAAGCCGCTCTACTACGAGTCGCGCATCGTTAAGCTGAAGGTGGATGAAGAGGGTGCTCGGGAAGCCGAAGAGGTGCTTGAGTACGTAGCCAAGGCGGACCGGCGCGGGGAAGTGGTCGATGAAGGAATTCGGGTGCCAGCGGACACGCTGGTCGGCGCCAAGGACCGCATCGAGCGGCTGGCGGCGTTCATCGTCGAGCACTGGGAGAAGCGCCGCGCCGCGATGGAGGGCAAAGCGATGGTCGTGACCATGAGCCGCGACATCGCCGCGCGGCTTTACGAGGCGATCCGCGCGCTTCGTCCGGACTGGAACGACGAGGATGACGAGCGCGGGGCGATGAAAGTCGTCGTCACCGGCAGCAGCGAGGACACCGAACCACTCAAGAGCCACGTGCGTAGCAAGGCGGCCCGCAAGCGTCTAGCCGAGCGCTTCAAGAATCCCGAGGACGACCTGCGCTTGGTGATCGTCTGCGACATGTGGCTGACCGGCTTCGATTGCCCGCCGGCGCACACGATGTACCTGGACAAGCCGCTCGCCGGGCACAATCTGATGCAGGCAATCGCCCGGGTCAACCGCGTGTATGGCGACAAGCCCGGCGGGCTTATCGTTGACCTGCTGGGCCTGGCCGACCAGTTGGCCGATGCGCTGGCCAGTTACACCCAGGCCGGTGGCACGGGCGAGGCGGTTAGGAAGGTGCAGGACGAGGCGGTACCCGCCATGCAGGCCGCGTTCGAGAAGCTGCGCGGCTTCTTCCACGGCTGCGAGTACGAGCAGGCGCTCGACGCGGATCCTGGGGACGTGCTGCCGGTGTATTTGCGCGCGATCGATCACGTGTTCGGGCAGAACGACGGCTGGAAGCGCCTGCGTACGCTGGTCAAGGAACTGTCGGCCGCTTTCGCGCTGGCGGTGCCACGTCCGGAGGCCGAGGCCATCACGCCGCATCTGGCGTTCTTGCAGCGTGTGGTGGCGATGATCCACAAGCGACTGAGCGATGAATACGACAGCGGGCCCGGCCGCGGCCGGCAGCGCGACATCGACGCCGCCGTGCGCCAGGTCATCGGCGGCGCGGTCAATGCGGACGAGGTCATCGACCTCTTCGCCGTCGCCGGGCTGGACGAAGCCCGCCTCGACATCCTAGGCGACGAGTTTCTCGGGCGGGTGGCGGCGTTGGAGCAGAAGAACCTGGCGCTGGAGACACTGCGCAAGCTGCTGAACGACCAGATTGGCGTCACCGAGCGGACCAACATCGTTCAGAGCCGCAAGTTTCGCGAGGCGCTCGAAGATGCCATGCTGCGCTACAGCAACAAGGCGATCACCATCGCCGAGATGATCGCGCGGCTGATCGATCTGGCGAAGAGCCTGCGAGATGCGCAAAGACACGGCGAAGACCTGGGCCTGAGCAGCGAGGAGACCGCGTTCTACGATGCTCTGGCGGAAAACGGCTCGGCCAGGGAGGCGATGCAGAGCGACACCCTGCGACTGATGGCGCGGGAACTGACTGAGATGGTCAAGAAAATGCCGAAGCTCGACTGGACCCAGCGCGAGTCGGTGCGGGCGAGCCTGCGGCGGAACGTGCGTCGCCTGTTGGCCAAGTATGGCTATCCACCGGACCTCGCGGAGGGTGCGACGCAGCTTGTGCTGCGGCAGGCGGAGTTGTCGACGGAAAATCTGGAATTGAACGATACGTCGTCGATTCATGGCGGGGTGCCCAGCAACCCGTCGTAGCGGTGCTTCCGAAGACGCTGTAGATCTCCAGGAGTGGATCAGGACGACCCGTCCTCGACATGAGGCGCGACGAGTTCCACGACCTTTCGTGCGCCGTTTCGGGCGCGCTCGGCGTCCTCGCGGGTATAGAAGTCCGATGGTGTGAGGTCCTCGGCGCCGTAGAAGGCGAGTTCCCGGTCCCGTCGCAGGTCACGTGAGATAGCAGCCAGTGCGTTGATCTCCGGCTCCAATACCGCTGGTAGCTGCTCCCGGTGGGTGTGGAGGACGTCGGAGACGTCGTGGACGCGGGGAGGTTCGATCATTGAGGTTCGCAGCAGGGCCTTGAGGGTGAGTTCAACGATCTCCTGGGACTCGCGCACCACGTCGGCCCAGCTCTCGGCGTCGAACAGCACGTCCAGGGCGCGTAGGCGCGCCTTGGCGCGGCGGACGTGATCTCGGGCGAGATCGCGGTTGCGCACCTCAGGTGCCCTCGACCCAGTACGCTTGGCCGTGGGCGTAGTGTCGGGAAAGCTCACCCGACGCTACACGTGAGCGAATATCCGCCAGCGTGCGGGATAGTTCCAGGTCGCGGTCGTACAGCACGACGCCATCGATGGCGATGTCGATCCACATGCCCCCCGCGTGCGCGCCGGAGGTCGGTTGATGGGCGAAGTGCACGTCGACGTCACGGGATCGCCAGCTCATGGGTTCGTGATCCCATCGTCGGTAGAGATCGCGAGTGATGGCGACCTGCTTGGCAACGATGACGAGCACGTCCACGTCGGAGTCGGAGGCAAGTTCATCGCGCGCCCAGGAGCCGAACGCCACTACCCCCTTTAGGGCGTCGCCGAACAGGTGTGCCGCGTGAGTGACGATGGCGCTGCCGGGACCGCCCACGTCGGTTGCGGGCGCGGAGAGTCGCCGGATGCAGAGGTCGTTCAGTGAGAGTCCGCTCCGCTGGGCGGCCTCGCGCAGCTGTGCGTGCAGGGCCGGGTCGAGCCTGAGGAGGAAGCGACCGGAGGCAGTCGGAAGCTCAATCTGTGGACGCGTGGTATCAGCCATTATGGGGGATGATACCACAATATTCTTGGTCGTCATCGGTCCTCGGGGCTTTGGCTTTCGCTCTGGCGACTTGCGGTAACTCTGCTTCGGGCGAATCCGTCGAGGGCAGACCCTTGAGCAGTTCCCCTCGGTAGAGTTCTACGGCCTGGGCCCAGTCCCCCTTGCCCAGAGCCTCGCAAAACAGCTTCACATCGGCAATAGGGCAAGCACGAGTTTCGCTTTGCTGCGCTGGCGTTACCGAAGGAGCGCGATTGGTGCGATCATCAGCTCTCGTGACGCTCTTCACTCGCCGCCCCAGTCCCGCTGTTGGAGCAACCGGCGCCAAGCCAGTCCTACTCAATCTCTCCCCAACCGCCCAACTGCGTGCCGGCCGCCTGTCTCGACGGCTGCTCCAGTTGTTTATCGGCCTCACGCTCTTCGGCATCTCCATGTCGCTGATGATCCAAGGCCAGTTGGGCATGCTCCCCTGGGATGTGCTGCATTACGAAATGGCCATCCACCTGCCCCTGAGTATCGGCACCATCATCATTCTGGCCGGATTGGCGGTGCTGCTGATGTGGATCCCGCTGCGCCAGCTTCCGGGATTGGGCACCGTGGCGAACGCGATCTGGATCGGCGTAGCCACCGACGTAACGCTGCGTTACCTGCCCGCCGCCCCCAACCTCCCCTGGCATTTGACGTTCGTGCTCGCTGGGATCGTTCTGAACGGAGTGGCGACCGCCATGTACATGGGCAGCCAGTTCGGGCCCGGTCCGCGCGATGGGCTAATGACCGGCCTCGCTCGCGTCACCGGCTCGAGTCTGCGGCTGGTGCGCACCGGCATCGAAGTGGCCGTCGTAGCCGTTGGCTGGCTCCTGGGTGGAGTGGTCGGAGTTGGCACACTGCTGTTCGCAATTTCCATCGGTCCACTGACGCAGTTCTTCCTGCCGGGATTCATCGTCGCGTTGGATGCGGACCGTGGCCGAGTTGTCTCACCGTCAGAGGGCACCGAGATGGTGTAAATCGAGGAATGGGGAGGCTTGCTCGGGCTAGCCGAAGTGGGTGGGGGTGGTCGGCCAAGCGGCGTCATGAAGCAGCGGCCCCTCCCCGTGCTTGAACCCCCCCAGCCCCAGGCGCTTCGTGGACGCGGGTACCGCCGGGCCGGTCCGCAAGTTGGGCGCGATAAGCGAGCAACCAGATTGGGCGAAAATGGACTCTGTCTCGTGCTTTACAAAGCCAGTTCTACTTCACCGAATTAGGGGAATGAACAATGCGATGTGGGTACGAACAAGAAACTCCGAAAGCAGATTCACGGCGAGTTGGACGTCATCAATAGGCACTTGGATAAGATAGCCAGAGAGCTGGCGGAACCGTATCCAAGCCGTCGTGACATCGCCAAATGGGAACAGGACATTGCCCGCCACCAGCTAGAATTGTCTAAGCTTTTGGCAAGGCTTCCAGGGAGGAGGGGCAAATGAGCGATAGGGAACATCGCGACTGGTTGTTGGAGCAGGCCGCCCTCAGTGCTCGAGAATATGTCGAGATGTGGGAGAAGCTGAGGACTCTCGAAGTCGACAGCGACGGGTATGACACACTCGATGGTCGAATGATGGCTCAGCTATATCAGGTCCAGATCGATGCCACCGACGCTCGCGAAGAGAATGACCGCTGGCTCGACTCCCTACCCGAGGACGAAGAGGAAGTACACGCCTGAAGGCAGTACTCCGCGGCGGCCGACATCTGACTCCGGGAAAGTCGATTCGTTGGACGCGGCGGTCTTTCTACGCCCTCAACCTTCACCGCCTTAGGGGAACGGGAAACGGGTAAGGAGTAAGGATCTGCAAGTGAACCGCGTTTGCGTCTTCGGGACGACCGGAGCCGGGAAGAGCGCTTTGGCAAAGGAACTCGGCCGGCTGCTGAGATGTCCACATATCGTGCTCGACTCTCTGTACTGGGGTCCGGATTGGACGCCAAGAGAGACAGCTGACTTTCGGACGAGCGTAATCGCAGCAAAACGGTACCGAAAGAGTAATCGAGCCATATAACGGTGTCTACCTTGACCCAAGTCAGCTCGCGAGCCGCGTGGTAGTTCCCGTCGGCTATCCAGCACTCACCCGCAACAGTTGCGCTTACCGGCATACGGCCACCTGCAGGTCCGCCGACTCTACTCCCCTGCCGCTGCCGAAGGGTGGATGGCCAGCCTGTCAGGAGCGTAACTGCTCGACGGAAACACCTAAGGCAACTGCCAACTTCTCGACTGTCGCCTTTCGCGGTCGCCGCTGCTTTTCTATCTGCGACAGCCCCCCCTGCGTAATTCCCAACCGTTTTGCTACCTCTTGCTGTGTTAGGCCAAGATGCTCGCGCCATGCTCGCGCCATGCTTACGTCTTCGTCTAGGTGCCGTTTCACCACGGACCAGGGAGCGCTGTCACCAGCGGGCACCCAAGCAGCATCCCCGGTCATTGCAGCAAAGTCGTCGGCAGGAACCACAACATACATGCGGCCCTGGAGGGTGAGCGTGGGGTATTCAGTAGGTGCGCTCATCGCGCTTTGCCACCTCCTGGACGGTAATTACACGAACAGGCTCGTCGACGTCGAATAGTAGCCTATAGCGCCCGACGCGTAATCGATAGCCGTATGCGTGATTCCGTAGTCGCTTGACGTCCTTGATGTTCGGCCAGTTCGCCAGACCTTCTATCGCCCCGCTCACCGCGCCATATACGCTCTGGTCACCGCGTACCAACCTCTTGAGCTGTTTTCGAGCGCGTCCGTTCACACCGATCCTGAACATCAGCTTAGCATAAGTAAGGAATAAGAGAACTACTGGGCCAGCTAATCCATCGCCTCCCCTGACGCGGGCGTTCCCCAGCTCGCATAAGCATCTGCCGCGATCGATCAGCTCGTCCAGCTCGCGCGTTAACGAGGCGGTAACGCTCCGGTCACGCCCGATTGCTTACTCTCGCTCAATTGAAGATTACCGCGACGGCCGCAAACAAGCGCCGCGCCGGAGGTGCCGATGTCTAGGTCCAAGGTTCTTCTCGGGTTCACTCCCCGATGGCTGGCCGTGCTGTTTCTTGCCGTTCAGTGCGTCGCCCCCCTCGCGATTGCCGCTGCTCAAGCAGACGCTGCCGATACCGCGGAGCTCGAGGCGGGACTGGTCGCGCTGGAAGGGCAGCTCGAAGCGTTGCAAGGGCTCCGGGCCGAGCAGCCGCGCGACCGCTTCGACCTCCAGGCGGTGGTGGACCAGGTGGGGACGGAGCCGGCCGCGCTGTTCGCATGGGTCGTCGAGGAAACGTCCTTCGTACCGTATCAGGGCGCCTTGCGGGGACCGGTAGGAGTTCTGATGGACCGGCGGGGCAACAGCCTCGACCGCGCCGTACTGCTCAACGACCTGCTCACCCTGGCCGGCCACAGCACGCGCATGGTGAGGGCGACGCTGGACGAATCGACCGCCGAGGATCTGTTGGGCCGGGTCGATGCCGTCCCGCTCCTGTCCGACGATACGGTGCAACCTTCCGACGAGGAGTTGCAGAGTTTCGCGGTCCGCTTCGGCAGTTCGGCCGAGGAGCTTAGAACAGCCACTCTAGCTGCGACGGCCGAACAGCAGCAGTTGGCCGCTTTGGCAGCCGAACGCACGCAGGCTCAGAGTTCCGCGTTGCTACAGGCGGTGGGAACTGAGAGTGCCGAGGACAGCGCGGCTAACCGGATGCAGCAGGCCCTCGCTCTCCAGGACCACTGGTGGGTGCAGCTCGAGATCGACGGTGGCTGGCAGGATCTCGATCCCACTCTGGCCGACGCACGACCCGGGACGGCCGTGGCGGCTGCACAACAGGGTCTGGTACTCAACGAACTCAGCCAGCTGGGAGCCCAGTGGCTGCAGCAGATCGATATCCGCGTCGTCGTGGAGGTCTGGGACGAGGGAGACCTTCGCGAAGAGGTTCCGCTGGAAGTAACCGTCACACCTGCCGAGCACCCCGGACAACTGCTGGTGTTTCGTCAGATGCCCAGCGACTGGCCGGAGGATCTCGACATCTTCGCGGCCGACAACCCACTCGAGACGTTGCAGACGGCGCTGTTGGACCAAGAGCGGTGGGCGCCCACCGTCGTTATGGGTGGCGAGCAGATATCGCAGCGCTCCTTCACGCTGGCGGGTGTATTCGACGCAGCTTCGACCGGGTCGAATGCTGCCGCAGTCGGCGGCCTCGGCGGCGGAGGCATGTTCGGGGGATTCGGCGGCGCTGTGGCCGGTGAGGAGCCGGCGAACGCCGAGGTGACCGCCGAGTGGCTCGAGTACCAGCTGCGCGTGCCGGGAACAGACCCGGTCGTGGTGCGCCGTCCCCTCTTCGACCTGTTGGGCGACGAGGCGCGGCGCCAAGGCGTCCCGGCCGAGCTCGAACTCACCGACGCACAAAAACTCGAGCGCGCCACCGCTCTCTACGCAGATATCGAGTTGCTACCGTTGGTTGGTGAGCTGCCCTCGGCGTTCGTGGACCGCTTGGTACTCGAGACCCTGGGCGCCAACATGCAGCGGACGCTCGAGCTCTTCCGCGGCGGTGCACTAGACGACTTCGATGCGCTGATGGAGGGGAGCCAGCGGTTTCTGAAGACAAGCCCGCTCTACGGGCTGGCTCTCGCGAGGAGCGTTTGGGGCAGCCAGCGTAACGAAGTTTACGTCGACCGAGCAAACCTGATCGGCTATCACCGCCGGCTCGTCATCAATTCCCAAACCGGCCTGTCGATGCGCGAAGGCTTCGACATCGTTCTCAACTCCATGGGGGTTCTGGGCGATGCGGACCCGTTCCGAGCACGGCTCGAGCAGGGCGTGCTCGACACCAATGCCGAAGCGCTTCTGTTGGCCGGTCGACTGCCGGATATGGAGGTAGTCAACGCTTCGGAGTTCTCCCTATCGGCCCCGGTCGTTTTGACAGAGAATGCCGGGTCGGTCCCGCCGGCAATTCGGTCGCTCATAGAGGCCGATCTTGCGGCAGGCTACGTGGTGGTGTTGCCGCAAACGCCCGAGGGGCAGCTGGCATGGTGGCGGGTCGATCCAGTGAGCGGCCAAACGCTGGGCATGGGAGAAACGGGCTGGGGACAGGCGTTCACCGAGTACACCGAGCAAGTGAACATCATCATCCAGCTCGAGTCGGTACTCGGGCTCTACAAAGACATGGGCACATGCTTGGGCTTGGCCATCACCAATCCGCTGCGCGGCGAGTCGGGACCCGATACCGAACTGCGCGCCTGCGTGATCAAGCTGGTCTGCAAGCAGGTCGACGACGCGCTGAGCGCCCCATTCGACATCGACACCAACTGGACGAACATAATCGTCCAAAAGACGATTGACGAGTCGTACGGCAGCATCTGCGACAACATCGCCAAGAGACTGGCTTGAGGCCGCCGCCGAGTGAATGCATGCCAGAGATGGGCGGTCGAAGGGGAGTGAGACCTCTTGACGCATCAGAGGCCAGGGGAAAATCCGTGAAGCGCTCATCGACTTTCACCTCGGCGCTGGCGCTAAAGCTGTGTCTAACGCTGCTAATGCTCGCCGCGGGTTTGGCAGTCGGACAGCAGCAGGGCTGCGTCGAGGCGCAGGCGAACGGCCGCGAGCCGGTCGCCTCGCTGCTCGTCCCCGGCTGCGTTTTGGGCACGCTCCCCTCCTCCCCCGAGGTGCTGGTCGTCGCCGTCACCTTCCCGGATGGTGACGATCATGTAACCGCTGCGGTTTCTCTCGACAGCCAAGTGAGCGTCGAGGCGTGTTTGCTCGGCGGTTCGGGCGAGCGGCTCCAATGCCGTCAGGGCAGCGGGACCGTTCGCTTGGTCGACCTGGCTCCCGCTGGGGAAGGGGAGTACCTTCTTCACCTGCGCCAGTATGGCGACCGGGAGCTTCCGTTCCAACTGGAGCTGACCAGCGACAGGCCCATCGTAGATGAGCAGGAGCCCAACGATCTCTACCGTCAGGCCTCGCCGCTGATAGGCGGAGGGGCACGAGGCCGCTCCTCTGGTGACGAAACCGACTTCTACGCCTTCGAGGCCGAGGGCGAGCCACGGCTGTGGCGTTTCGAGGCGGAGGGCGCCGGCGTGACCCGCTTCGCTTACGTCGACGGCTCGGGAAGCGAGGTGCAGGCTCGTGGGCCGCAGGCAGGCCTCGCCTCGATTACGAATCTCTTCCTTCTTCCCGGGCGTCACTATCTGGCGGTGCGTGGCGTGGATGCTCCTTACACCCTGCGGGCGATTCCGCTCGGCCCACCAGGTGAGGGCGTTGAGCGCGAGACGAACGACGACGAGACACGCGCCCAGGCGTTGCCCCCATTCGAGGAGCGTAGCGGGACGCTCGACCCGGATGACGTCGACACCTATCGCCTGAGCACTTACGCCCAGGAGTACGTGCGGCTCGAAATCGAGCCGGCGCCCGGCACTTCCCTCCGGATCTACCTCGACGATCAGTTTTCGACTCGCCACGACCTGCCTCCAGGAGAGGCGATCGTTTACGAGGCGCTGCTGCCGCCCGGCGATCACTACCTGCGCGTCCAACCGAACGGCAGCGCTACCGGCGACTACCGACTGCGCTTTACACCGCTCGACCCGTTGGCTCTGCCGGCCGACGTCGAACCCAACGATGAGGATTATCAGGCAAGGCTGCTGCCCCGATCGGCCGAGGCCGCGGGCGAGTTGAGCTATAGCGACCGGGAGGACTGGTACCGCCTGCCGCCCGTAACCAACGCTTCGACGTTGCTGCTGGACGTCGAGGGCGGGCAGGAGCTCACCTTCTACCGCTTCGAGGGTGGCCGGCGCGACCAGGTTGCCAACGTGGATTCGGTCGAGGGGAGGTCGACTGTGGAGCTACCCGCTGCTGATGACATCCGTCTGCGGGTTTCCGGAGATGGTCCTTACCGGCTCGCTCTCGATCTGGAGAGTCTAGGGCTCGCTCCCCAAAGCGAAAACGCCCTGAGAGTCGACTTCGAATCGGACGAGGGGCCCGTCGCGGCCTACTGGCACGAGGGGCAGCGGGTGGTCGCCGAGGTCACGGTCGAGAACATGGACGATGTCGCGCGAAGGGTGGAGCTCATCGCTGCCAGCTCCCACTACGCTTGGCGGCCCGTACCGGAGGAAACGGACTTTACCCTAAGCGCAGGTGAACGTCGTAGCATCCCTCTCTTCGTCGAGGTGCTGCCCGATGCCCGGGACGATCTCATTACCAGGATCACCGTGCAAGCCCGCTCGGTCGGCGGCAGCGAGTCGGCAATCGCAGCTGCCTACTTCGCCGCCGGTGGTCCCAGCGCCACCCTTTCGTTCCGGGCCACTTGTGGTGTTCCACCGGTACTTCCCGGCGCGCTCTGGCCGGTACCCGACGCGCTCCTCGGTGGACTCAATCTCGCCTGGTCCGGTTTCGGGGGGCAGATCGCCGACGCCGGTTCGGGCGGTGCTCCGCCGAGGCTGATTGACGGAGTGGTAGCGCCATCAACAGGCTGGCAAGGAAACGTCGGTTCGTTCGTTACTTTCCGACTGGCCGACGATTCGGCGCCGCTGGCCGGAATCCTGCTCAATCCTTACGCCCAGGGCTCTGTGGGGGAGCGTTTGGCCCACTTCGAGTTGCAGGCGTCGGATGACGGTGAGCAGTTCGAGCCGCTGCTGAGTGCACGGTTGGGACCAGCGGCCGTGGAGCAGGCGTTCTTGTTCGATGAGCCGGTGACCGCCGGCTACCTGCGGCTTATCGCGCTTTCCAATCAGACCGGCTACCCGGGGAGAATCACGCTTGGCGAGTTCAAGGCGGTTACGGCCGACGCGAGTAACTTCCTGGGGGAGCGCGGCGCCAACCTGGCTTCCCCGGCGACCGGGGGTTACCTCGTCTGGTCGAAGCCCGACACCGGGAGTGGCAGCGAGGTCCTGGACGAAAACTCCGACGTGTGGGCGATTGGCACGGATGCAGGCGAAAACAGCATCGAATGGGCTATCGGCTTCCACAATAACCGCGCCGCCCGTATCGCCGCTCTCGAGTGGGTTAGCGCCGCTCCGGACGACAACCTGACGAGTATCGCGGCGGTGGATGTCGCGGTCAGCCTCGAAAGTCCGGTGGGACCCTGGACCGAGCTGGGAACCTGGCGCGTTGACGAACAAGCGGAGTTCACGCTAGATGAAATGCCGTGGGCACGTTTCGTGCGGTTACGGGCGCTGGACGTGGTCGAACGGTCGAGCTACCTGATGCCCGCAGCCGTACGGGTGCGGGAGGTCCCCGTATCGGAGAGGTACCGAACCGTTCTGGGAGAGTGGGGCCAAAATCGGCGCGCGGCGATATTCGAGGCGCTCGAGCAACCGACTGCGGTGGTCGCCCTTGGCGAGAACGACGACAACGACGCTCTCGCGAGCGCCCAGGACCTGGTTCCCGGGGAACTGGTCGAGGGCCGTGTAGTGATCGGTGAGGATGTCGACTGGTACCGGATTACGGTGCCAGAGGGAGAGAACAGTCTCGAGCTGACGCTCATCGGTGAGCCGATCCTGGGGGTGCGCTACGAGTTGGTGGATGGTGCCGGCAGCCCACTCCTGTACGACCAGAGCGGCTCACCGGCCGCGGTCACCCTTAGCGCCTTCGTCGAGCCGGGCGACTACTACCTCCGGCTCGAGGAGCCGCCCCGCTCGGTGGTGTTCGCCTGGGACAACAGCGGGTCGATGGGTGCTTATCTGGACATCATCTATCAGACCGTGGCGGGCTTCGTTACAGAGGTTCAGCCAGGGCGAGAAGCCGCCCAGCTCCTGGCTTTCGAGGAGTACCCGGAGGGCATGTTCCTGCTCCCCGACTGGAGCGACGATCCGCTCGAGCTGATGACCGCGCTCAACAACTATGGCCGGACGGCGGGCTCGAGCAATGCAGAAGCAAATCTCCTCGCCGCGACGCAGGCTCTGGGCGAGCGCGACGGAACGCGGGCGATCATGTTCATGACCGACGCCGAGAGCAACGGCCGTAATCTCAATCCGCAGCTCTGGACCGAACTCGAGCGAGTGCGCCCGCGGGTCTTCACCTTCGAGACCAGTTCCGCCGGCTCGACCTACACCCAGGACCTCATGCAGTCGTGGGCAGATGTAGCCGGCGGCTACTACGACTACGCGCGTGGCGTCGGTGATTTCGAGGCGGGCTTCGCCCGTGCCACCTGTCACCTGCGGCGGCCGGCTCACTATCAGCTCGAAGCAAACACCGCGTACCGGGCGCCGCCCGGTCCCGGCCTCCTCAGCGTCGGCCGCAGTGAAGGGGTCGCCGGCAATCCGCCGGTGGAGATCGTACTCGACCTGTCGGGTTCGATGAGCCGGGCTCTGCCCAGCGGTCCCAGTCGCGTGGAGGTGGCCAAGCGAGTTCTGCACGGGCTGGTGACCGAAACGCTGCCGGAGGGCACCCCCTTCGCGCTGAGGGTGTTCGGCCACGTGCGGCCCAACAGCTGCGATACCAGGCTCGAGCTTCCGCTGGCGCCGCTCGACCGCACCAGGGCGCAGAATGCCGTTGCCACGGCCCAACCGCAGCTCCTGTCCGGTACGCCGCTGGCCGCCTCTCTCTTGGAGGTGCCCGGTGATCTGGGCGGGCGTGCTAGCGGGGAGCGGGGCGGCGGGGCCACCGTCATCTTGCTAACCGACGGCGAGGAGTCGTGCGGCGGTGATGTGGAAGCGGCGGTGACGTCATTGAGGGGCGCCGGCCCCCAAGTGCAGCTACACATCATCTCGTTCGACGTGGCATCCGAGGAGGCGAAGGCCGCCTTCGCGCATCTCGCCGATCTTGGCGGCGGACGCTTCTTCGATGCCAGCGACGAGGAGGGTTTGGCGGCCGCCTTAGGCGCGGCGCTCGAGCCCAGCTTCGAGGTTCTCGACGTGGGCGGAACTGTAGTAATCAGCGGCACGGTGGGCGGAGATCCGGTTTCGGTCCCGCCCGGCATCTACACGGTGCGGGTTTCCGGTTCTGGAGAGATGTTCGAGGAGGTACGCGTGCGCGGAGACGATGAGCAGCAGTTGTTGCTGGGCGGTGAGGGGCAGTGATACGCGGGTTTCCTCGTCAGGCTACTCGGCAACTCGAACTGGCGGCTTCGGTCCGTCCATCACGGCTTGGCAGTACGAGTCGGGTAACACCGCACTCTGACAGCGATCATCAACCTCATGGCAAGGTTCGTGGGGCAATATCAAAGGAGAAGATCGGTATGAAGAAGATCGGTATGAAAAAGTCCGCCTGGGTAATTTCGCTCGTGGTGCTTCTCGTGGTGGCAGCTTGTGCCCCCACGACCTCGGCGCCCGCGAGCACCGCCGCAGCGCAGGTGACCTGCTACGACGACACGATGCCTACCGTGGCAATTATCGAGTTCGAGAATACCGGCGCCGGGTACGGCGGCGCGCACGTGCTGGGTGTCGAGGTGGCAGCCACTGCGCGGCTCATCAATCTGATGGTCAACTCGGGCTGCTACCGGGTGATCGAGCAGTCGGAACTCCAATCCCTTATTGCTGCGCAAGGACTCGAATCCACCGATCCGGCCGAATTGGCGCGGGCGGCAGGAGCGGGCTACGTAATCACAGGTGTTGTCACTCGCTCCACGCTCAGCCGACCCAGCGGCGCCCTCGCCGGATTCGGCGGCGGAGTGGTCCAAGCCGATATAAGCGTCGACATGCGGGCGACCGATGTGATCACCGGCCAGATCGTGGTCTCGGTCGATGCAAGCGCCAGCAAGCGCAACCCGAACATCAGCTTCACCGGGGTGCCGCTGGTCGGTAACCTGTCGGCGGAGGACCCCACCTACGGACCGCTGGTCGCCGACGCTGCCGAGGCTGCCATGGTGAGGGCGCTGCAGGAGTTTACCCTTCGCTTCTGAGTCGGCGCTGCTGGTTGGCGTTTCCGAGCCGGCGTTTTCATTTTATGGTGCGGTACTGGCCTATACTTTCGAGTAATGGTCTGGCAATTGCGGGTCCTCGGGGAAGCGTCCCTCGAGAGAGCGGGAAGAAGGGTCGTACCGGAACGAAAGACGGCCGCACTCCTCGCCGTCCTGGCGCTCGAGGGGGCCGCCGGGCGATCGCGATTGGCGGGATTGCTGTGGCCCGACTCGGGGGAGGAGCGCGCCAGGGGCAACCTGCGCCAACTTCTGCGTCGCCTGCGTACCTCCGCCGGCGACGATCTGCTCGATACCGCCGACCTGATCCGCTTGCTTCCGCACGTCGAAGTGGACGTAGTGAAGCTCCAGGCTGCCGCGGTGTTCGAGGGTATTGCTTTTAGAGCGACGGTAGCGGGAGAGCTCTTGGCCGGGCATGATTACGACGACTGCCCGGAACTGCTCGAGTGGCTCACCACTCAGCGCGAGCGCCTCGTCGCCCTCAGGCGGGAGCTGCTAGAGGATGAGATCGAGCGGCGTCGGGCGGAGCACGACCACGCCGGCGCCCTGCGTCTAGCGGAGCGGCTGCTGGAGCTGGACCCCCTCTCCGAGGAGGCGTACCGGCGCATCATGCGCCTGCACTACCTCTCGGGCGACCGGGCTGCTGCGCTGCGCGCCTTCGGCCGCTGCCGCGACACGGTGCAACGCGAGTTGGGCGTTGACCCCTTGCCCGAGACGGTAGCGCTGGCCGCCGAGATCGAGCGGGAGCCGCCGTCTTTGCCCGGAAGGGGATTACGTCCCTCGCTGCCGCTGGTTCTCGAGCGACCGCCGCTGCTAGCCGGTCGGGATGCAGAGTGGGGGGTATTGGAGAACGCCTGGCGACGGGGCCAAGTGATGGTCGTTTGTGGTGAGCCGGGGATGGGCAAGACGCGTCTGCTGCTTGATTTCGTTTCCCAGCACGGCCAGTTCGTGCGATTCGGCGCCCGGCCGGGCGACAAGGGGATCCCCTACGCGCTCTTCTCGCGCGGTTGGCGCGATCTGCTTATCGGTGAAGGTGGGCCAAGACTCGCCGATTGGACCAGGCGCGAACTGGCGCGGCTGGTCCCCGAACTCGAGGAAAACCCGTTAGGGCCACTTGCCGGCGAGGAAGACAAGACCAGATTGCTGGAGGCGAAGGCAGAGGCGTTCAGGGCGGCTGCGGCGGCGGGCTACTCGGCAGTGGTGGTGGACGACCTGCACTACGCCGATGAGGCCTCCTTCGAAGCGCTGGGCTACATGCTGGCGGCCGTACCAAAAGGCGACCAGGGACCCAGGTGGTTGCTCGGCTACCGCACCGGCGAGCTGGAACCTGCTCAGGAACGCCGAATGCAGGAGCTGCTGGCAACGGGGGCCGCGGCCATGGTGGAACTCCGACCCCTCCGCACGGACGCGATCGATCAGTTGCTAGGCGGACTTTCTCTGCAAACATCTTCTGATCTCGCCCGGCCACTCGCCCGTTATACCGGAGGGAATCCGCTATTTATCGTGGAAACCCTCAAGAGTCTGGCCGAGACCGGCGGACTGGAGCTACCCTTTCCCGCACGACTACGCCCGCCCCGTCAGCTGGGTGCGATCGTCGCGCAACGTCTCGATCGTTTGACCCCGGGAGCCCTGCGGCTGGCGCGAGCGGTTGCTGTCCTCGAGGATGCTTTCGACCTGAAGGCCGCGGGCTACGTCCTGGACTCCGACCCTTTCGAGTTGGCCCAGCCGTTGATGGAGCTCGAAGGCGCTCAGCTGGTGAATGACGAGGGGTTTAGTCACGATCTGGTACATCAGGCGGTACTCGACGGAACACCGGCCGCCGCTCGTCGCCTTCT
The DNA here is from genome assembly GCA_040905665.1 of Trueperaceae bacterium. Lineage (GTDB taxonomy): Bacteria > Deinococcota > Deinococci > Deinococcales > Trueperaceae > DASVCN01. Next base: position 74,450 of record JBBDRD010000041.1, on the reverse strand, counting down.
TCACCACCGCGTCGCGCTCTATCTCGAAGGCATACCCGTGCCGCCGGCCCTGATCGCCCGCCACTTCATGGCGGCCGGCGACGAGCTACGCGCCGCGCCTTTCCTCAAGGAGGCCGGTGACTCCGCGGCGGCCGCCTATCGGCTCGACGAAGCAGCCGCTTGCTATCGGCAGGCCGCAGAGCTGCTCGAGCGAAACCGCGATAGCGATGGCTCCTTCGCCGTCCTGTCAACACTCGTTGAGCTGTTCCTCAAAAGGGACTACGGGCCGGATCATGCCGAGTTGGAACGTTCGATCTTCAGGCTCGCCCGTTCGCCCGACCAGTTGGCCGTCGCCTGGCAGACGCGCGCACTGTTCCTGCAGTTGGTTGCAAAGGCCGAGGAAAGTGAGGCGGCGGCGCGCGAAGGACATCGCCACGCGCTGGCGTCGGGCGACGTGGGACTTCAGGTGGAGCTGCTCAATAATGTCGTGGGCGCGCTGTGGCTACAGGACCGAATCGACGAGACGGTGACGATCCTAGACGAGGCGATCTCCCTGGGCGAGCAGTGCGACGATCCACTGAGGCTCTCCGAATCCCTGGCAAACATGGGTGTGATCCTCGACCATCTCGATCGTCACCGTGAGGCGATCGAGTACCACTCTCGAGCTGCGGCGTTGCGGGCGCAACACGGGGGCCGGCTAGGGCAGATTCAAGTGATGGGGAATCTCGCCGTGAGCCAGGCTGAGCTAGGTCATGCGCGGGACTCTCTTGCGACGGCCGAACGCATGTTGCTGCTGCTCGACCAGGTTCACGGCGCCAACGACTTGCGCGTTCACGCTCTCCTTGCTGCCGGCGCCGCCGCTCGTGACCTGGGCAGTCTACAAAGCGCGATGGAAACACTTGGCCAAGCGCTCGAGCTGGCTGAGGAGCTGAACACCTGGATCGTCGGGCCGGCGCGGCGCCACTTAGCGCTTGCCCACACGATCATGGGAAGGTTTGACGAGGCGCGTGTTCTGCTCGAGGCGGCGCTAGCCCAGCCGAACATGCCGCGCCAGTTTCGCAGTTCCGGATTGCAGGCCCTGGCGGTGGTACTCCACGCCCAGGGTGAGGATCCCACGCCGCTTCTGGCCGAGGCGGAAGAGCAGTTGAGTACCAGCGGGCGCCCTTTGCGGCGGGCGCAGTTGCTTATCGTCAAGGCGCTCGTGCTGCCGGCCGAAGCCGCGCTTGCTGCCGCCTACGAGGCCTTGGAGTTGGCGCGCTCGCACGAGCTCGGCGGCTTGCGGATTGCTGCGCGAACCCGTTGCGCCCAGGCATCGCTGGCGCTGGGCTGTACCGGCGATGCTCGCGCTCACGCCGACAGCGCCGCCCTGCTGCTTGCCCGTTACGATCCCGCCGACTTCTATCTTGCCGAGGTGCTGTTCACCCGATACCGCGCTTTGGCAGCCGCAGGAGCCACTGAGGCAACGATTGAATTGGAGCGCTGCGTCGCATGGGTCGAAGGGGTAGCGCGCACGCTCGACAGTGAGGAAGCGCGCGATCGGTTCTTGAATGCGAATCCGGTTAATCGCGAGCTTCTTCGTACGGCCCGCTCGCTGGGCATCGGCGCCAAAGGCTCCATAGCTTCCTGAGATCGCTACACGGCCACAAGTCGCCTGCGGTTCCCTTGGCGTCTTCAAGTACCAGGGATTGTGCACTAATGCACCTCGTGCGATGGATGTTGTATGATGACAAGGACAGCAGCATGTCGATTGGAGGCCGCGGATGGGGGTCGAACCGGGAGGTGCCGGTGAATGACGTGAGCAAGTTTGGACCGCTCGGCGAGGGAGAGGAATCCCGGCCGCTCACAGTGGACCTCACTAGAATCGACATCCGACGAGGCGCGATCAACCTGCCTCGTCGCTTTTATGGCGTTCTTCCCGAAGGGGACTTACAAGCTAGCGATACGGTTGCCGGCCGCGAGTTGATGGTTACGTTCCATTCGCCGCGGCAACTCGAGGGGCTGGGCCCCTTCTTCGAGGAGCACGACCTGCGGCCGAACGATGCGGTATCCATCGCGCTTACGGATGGGCTCAGGCTAACGCCGATAATTCGAGAGCGCCGACAGTCGACCTCGGCCCAATCGCCATCGCTGGGGTCACCATCGATGGCATCACCCTCCATGGCGTCAGTAACGGCGCAGGAGGACCAACGTAATGAAGTCAGGGAAGCAGCACCCGAGAATTCGCGCCGGCGGGAGCCGTCGCAACGCGATCAGGCTTCAGGGCCTTCCAAGGCTCCGGCTACGGCGGCCTATCTGGCCCCACCCGTGCCCGAGATCAAGGGCGGCTGGCAGAACGTACTGCACGACCCGATACAACGCCGGGGGCAGGCAGCGAGGGCGGTCGAGCCTCTCGACCTTGATTTCGACCCAGACTCCGGCAATAGGCAGGACGAGCGGGAGGAACGGCGGCAGACGGAAAGCCGACAGTCGCTAAAGGAGCCGGCTATTGACGTGGGCGGCGGTGAGGAGTGGCATCGCTCGCCGCGTGACCTGTCACGCCCAGCGGCCGAGCAGCGCCGTGGTGAGTTCGAGGAACGCCCGGACGAGACGCAGCGGAGGCCCAGCGGAACCCCTCGAGACGCGCAGCGACAGGCGCCGCTGGCGCCCAAGCAGGAGCAGCGTTCGGAGCCGCAGGAACGGCGCCAAGACGCCGAACTAGAGCCGGTCCTGCTCGGGGCTTCTTCATCAGAAGGAGATCTCTCGGGTCGGATCTCGCGCTACCTGCAGGATCCCGCCACCCCGGCAATCGTGCGTGCTGCGAGCGTTGCCGAGGCATTGAGGCTGCCACTGGACGCGGTTCAGCACGGCCTGGCAGAGGTGGCGCGGCATTCGGAGGGAGCGGTTGCGCCCATAAGGGACGACGTATACCTGGTGAAGCGCAGCCGCTAAGCAGTTGCGCTACTTCTAGATCAGCGGCAGGCTCGAAGCAGTTCGAGCACAAGTTGAACGTCACCCAGTGCCCGGTGACTGGCATGTTGTTCGAAAAGGTGCTGCATGCCACGGTCGCCGATCGCCCGGTGCAGTCCATAACCACGCCGACCGTGCAGCTGGGCGTACAGCCGCATGGCGCATACGAACAGCAGCCGAGGTGGATCGAGTTCCCAGGCACGCGAGGAGTTCACCAGCATCTGCCGGTCGAACTGCGCGTTCCAGGCAAGCAGCGTGGCACTGCCCGCTATTAGTTCAAGTTCGGGAAGCACCTCGGGCCAGGATGGTTGGTCGGCGAGCATCTCGCTACTGATTCCGTGAATCCGCTGCGCATAGGGATTCATCCTGCTGCGCCGCGGCCGCACCAGGGTGTCGAGCAGAACCGTTCCCGAGGTGTCTATGAGTGACAACTCGATGACCTCGGCGTCGCCCACCCCGGTCGTCTCGGTATCGAGGATGAGGACGTCGTCACGCTCGAGCAACTCGCAGATGGCGCTTCTCGCCTTGGCGGCCCGGTCCTCGAACGAATGCAGTTGGACCGTACACTCATGGGTGCTGGGGTCGTGGCCGCTGGGCTCTTGGGCGCTGGGGTCGTGGCCAGCCGAATCTTGAGCTATGGAATTTTGAATGGAGGGGCCTCCAGCGGCCGGGGGCGCAGCTTCTTTCACGACTCCACAATAGCCCGTCGCGCTAGCCTGGCCACCCTGTCCGATAACGGGCGAGACATCAGGTTCACCCCCTAAAGAGCCGGACCTGCGCCGGAGCCGGCTCCGATTCGCTTATCGGTCCTGCTGCCGCCATAGCCGGCGGAGCGCTGCGCCTGTTTCCTCGCCTACGGCGTCGAGGAGGGCTCGAGCCAGCATCGCGAGCGGCGGACCATGACTGAACGCGGCAGCAACTGCATAGATCGTGCGGGCCGAGACCCGGGGACCGGGCTGGATGACGTATATCGGGTCCCAACGGGGTGGTCGGAACTTGCTCTTGAAGAACTCCAGTCCACGAAAGTTGTAGAACCTGCGTCCGTGGGCACGAGCCCAGGCCAGGAGCATCCGCAACCACCAGGGTTCGCTGGCGCCGGCCTCACCTCCCTCCCGGGCGAGGGGCGCGAGTCCCAGGGTCAGATAGGACGCGCCGCTTTCGGCAAGCTCACGAACGGCGGTGTCGATCATCAACTCCGCCGTACCGTTGACTGCATGTGGTCGGCGGATGACCTGCTCGATCAGCCAGCCCTCTCGGGCTGACACTGGGGATGCAACCACGAACCCGATGACCTCGCCTTGGCGCTCGGCAACGTACAGCCGCCGGTCGTCCAGATGATCGAGAGTGCTGCTCTCGATTAGGAAGTGCAGCGGGGGAAGCCCGCGCTGCGCCAGCCACTCCTGCAGGCAGTCTCGCAGGGCGGGATCGTTGTGGGCCCTGGCCGCCGGCCATTTCGTTACCGTCACACCCTTGTTCCTTGCCCTGTTGAACTGCGCCCGTACCGTTGACAGCCCCTCCACGCGCGTCCGCCACTCCTGGGGATCCGACACCGGTTGTGCACCCAGCTTCACCCGGGCTCGTTTACTCCGGTGGCACAACAACTCTTCTAGTCGAGACTCGGCGGCGAACCAGCAGACCCTCTCGCCCTGCCTGTTGGCTACCTCCTCGAACGCAGCAACTGCTTCGAGGAGGCGGGCCGGCGGGCAGACCGGCGCCCCGGCCGCCACGCGCACACCCAGTCGTGTGACGAAACCCACCACCGCGAAGTCGGCCTCGCCAAACCACAACTCCATACCGGGATTGAGGATTTGATAGGAGGTAGAGTTCCAGCCGTAGCTCAGAACGAGCTGGCGTGCCCGCTGCCACCGAGCGAACTCAACTACCTCCACCGGATATCAGCCTGACAACACTTCGACTTGTGGCTCGAGCCCGGCTTCGTCAATCAGTTCGAGGTACTCCTGGTTCGAGAGTGGGTGACGCCCCGCTGCAGCCACCAGCGCGGCCTCGAGCAGATTGGTGGCAAGCGAGCGACCTTCGTAACGCGGCGTGGTCGTGATGAGCTGCGTTACGCCGCGACGGCGCAGATCTTCGACATCCTGTGAGGTGGTCGTGTTGGTGAGGATGATCTTGCCGTCGAGCCGCTCGGGTGCGTAGCGCTTGATGAAGTGGAAGTCACCTGCGATCACCTCGGCCCACTCGAAGTGGCGCCCACGGTTTCCCGACTTGCTTGACTCCTGCTGCTTTCCGGTGGGGTAGAGCCAGCCGATAGGCACCTGCGAAATCACCGGGAGCAGCAGTCGAGCGATCATTTCCAGACGCCGCACGTCGTAAATCGGAACGGGTAGCCCCAGCGCAAAGATTATGTCGCCGTAGAGAACTCGCGCACCATGTTGGGCGAGCGACTCAGCCATCCCGAAACGGTCCACCGCCGAGACCATCAGAACACGCCGGTCCTTCCAGCCGATGCGCTCTTCCAACTTCTCGACCGCCAGGCGTTCGAGGCTATCCTTTAGACCGGCACCGCAAACTACCGGAGTCTTCTTCGCTTCTCGAGCCAGGCGCAGCCCGTCCCGAAGGTAGTAACGTCTTCCGGCTGCCACGAAGAAGAGATCGAGCCCACCCAACCCGAACGCGTCCACCTTGCCGTCGAGCTCGCGAATGAGTGCTGCCGCACGGCCCATGTCTCCATCGGTGCCAAAGCGTTCGATATGCACCCTCTTGCCCAGGAGCTCGACCTCTACCGCCACGTCGCGTTGCCGGGAACCGATTGAAACGCTCACTGCCCGCTTCACGGCCCCTTCGGCCGCTACCGGCTGCTGTGCATGAGCCTCGGATGCCAATGGAGCTTTCGAAGGGGCTCCGGGGACTGCTCCGGTGGGACCGGGCGGCTGGGTCATCTTTTGCCTCCTTGGCTAAGGTGACTCTAGCACGCCTTAACCGCCACTTTCCCCGGCTGGGACATAACGCTTGAGCATTTCGGGCAGTAGTTGCAAGGCGTTTGCCGTCTCCTTCCGCCCGGCCTCGCCGATGGTTGTTGGAGCCTCGGCGTGGTACGTGCCCGACGGCAAGATCGCGCACCCGCCCCAACGCCTCAGCAGGAGGTTCTGCACCAGCACCTCCTCGCCCGCATGATCTGGTGGCAGCTTCGACCAAAACGAGAAACCCCCCACCGCTTCGAGCTTTCGTCTGTCGTACAGAGCGCAGGCGCCCACCCACGCCACCTTGTAGCGGCGCACCTCGTCTAACTGAAGCCCGCTCGCCGCGTGAAAGACGTTGGCGGCAGCGTGAACCCGGGCTCGTTCCCACTCTCGCGAGTCGGGTTCGACTGCCTCGGGGAGTACCCGGCCATGCCAGAACTCCACCTGCTGCTCGTTGGGACGCTCGTCATCGATGAACGATAGTCCGGCAGGGAAGGCGCCTACAAAGCCGGCGTTCTCTTCGCTCAGTATCCGGTGCAGCGTGCTCAGCACCCACGGTTCCATGAACACGTCGTCATCGAGCAGCAGGATGCTGTCGGCGGTAGCGTAGCCAAGCAAAAAGTCGCGTTGCTCGGCGATCCCGTGCAGCTGCTCGCGGCAGTGCCACTGGACGGCTCCACCGCGGGCTTCGATAATTCTCCGTAGGGTAGCGATGGCTGGTGTTGAATGGGTCGGGCGGGCGCTCTGGTCCGCCACGACGACGCGAATATCGCGCAAATCCTGCGAGGCGATTCCCGCTAGTGTTACCGCCAGCTCCTGCGGCCTGTCGATGGTAGGTATGAGAATGTCGACGACGGACATTGGTGCCTCCGGACGCACCATCGTGACGCTGCTTCTCCTTCGCCGTCTGTCGCCTAAGTACCGTTCCTGCGACTACCTCTCGCTGCGCGGCCGGGTTTCGCTGCGATGTCTCCACAAGTCGAGCAGGGTCCTTGCCGCGATGTAGCTGCTCAGCATCGCGAGCGCCGTTACCGTGAGATGGTCGTCGATCAGTGGGGGCTGTCCGAGGATGGTGAGGAGCGCATACCAGGCGGCGCTGATGACCGATCCCCAAGCAAAGATGAGCTGTGAGGCCGTACGGCGCAAAGATCGCGCTCGGGCATGGGGGCTATGCCGATTCACTCGGGCATCGTACCGGCCGCTCACCGACGGGGAGGTGAAACCTTTCTCCCCGAAAACTTCTCCGTCAACCAGGACGAGGTGGCGCCTACGCCCGTCGTCTGCCCGCGCCCTCCCTTGAGCGGACGGCCATAAAGGCGTAACGCGGACGGCCGCGCTGTACTATATCGGCGTCGTGTCCATCGTTCCCTGCTCCCCAGGCCCACGCCAGTCATGAAGGACCGGGTACGGCGGGTGTGGACGCGTGATCTATTGGCCGGGACCAGCGTCGCTTTGGTCCTGGTGCCGCAGGCGCTTGCCTACGCCGAGTTGGCCGGACTCAATGCCGTGGTGGGGCTGGTCGCTGCCGGGCTGCCGCTCATCGTGGCCGCTCCGATGGCGTCCAGTCCTTACCTGCAAACCGGCCCAACGGCGATGATCGCGCTTCTCACGTTCGGAATTCTGTCGCCGATTTACCCGATGCACACTGGGGAGTACGCTGCGGCAGCTGCGCTACTGGCTCTTACGGTCGGCCTCATCCGGGTGGGCCTGGGACTTGCGCGCTTTGGCGCGGTGGCCTACTTCATGTCCCAGCCGGTCATGCAGGGCTTCAGTTCGGCTGCTGCTCTGCTCATAATCCTGTCGCAACTGCCGGCGGCGGTGGGGACGAGTGCTAGCGCTCCCAACCCTACGCTCGGTTTTCTCGACACGCTTGGCCATCCGGGGCGTTGGGACCCCTGGGCGATCGGCTTTACCCTTACTACCATCCTGATCGTGAATGTTAGTCAGCGGGTCTCGCCGCTACTGCCCGGCGTGCTGGCAACGGTGGTGCTGGGTGTCGTGGTGAGCAGTGTGGTTGGTTACGACGGTCCGACGGTGGGCGAAGTGGGCGGCCTGTTGTTGCAGCTCGATCTGGTGCTGCCCTGGCAAGACTTTCCGCATTTGATCCTGGGAGCGGTGGTCATCGCAATCGTCGGTTTTGCCGAGCCCGCTGCGATAGCTCGCTATTACGCCGGGCGGCGGTCGTGGGATCCCGATCGCGAGCTCGTGAGCCAGGGGGCAGCCAACCTCGTTTCGGGAGCCCTGGGCGCCTTTCCCGTGGGCGGCTCGTTCTCCCGCTCGGCCCTTAACCACTCGGCGGGGGCGGTCACCAGGTGGAGTGGGATGATCACGGGCATCTCGGTCCTGGCGGTGCTGCCGTTCGTCGGGCTGTTGGCGCCTCTGCCCAAGGCGGTGCTGGCCGGCGTGGTCATCAGCGCCGTCGCCAGGCTCCTGAGTCTGCCGTCACTGTTGAGGCTGTGGAATTATGCGCGTTTGCAGGCACTCACTGCGTACCTGACCTTCCTGCTTACCTTGGCGCTGGCGCCGCGGATAGACGTCGCGGTAATCATAGGTATCGGACTCGCCATCGCGGCGCATCTTTACCGTGAGATGGACTTGGGCATCATCGTGCGGCAGGAGGGTGAGGAGTTGGTATTGCGCCTTTCGGGGGTGCTTTGGTTTGGTTCGACCCACCTTGTCGAGGAGTCCATGCTCGAGCTCTTTCCGCCGGCCGAGGAGGTCGTGCGGCTCAGGGTGGACGCCACCGCGTTGGGGAGAGTCGACCTGAGCGGGGCATTGGTGCTCGATTCCCTGCTCAGTGAGGCGGAGCGGCACCAGTTGCTGGTCGAAGTGGTGGGTCTGCGCCCACATATGCAGCGAGTGCTCGAGCGAATTCGCGGGCGGTAACTGAGCAGCGGCATCGCCACGCCTTGCCCTCACATACCCCGAAGGGATATTCTGAATCGAGCCGGCTGGGCGTGAGGGAGTAGTGCATGCAATCCACTGAGGAAAGAGTCGAGGAAAAAGTCGAGGAAAAAGTCGCCACGCAAGGGCGCAGCCGCAAGAGCCGCATCGTCAACAGGTTGCGACGTTTGGAGGGGCAGGTGCGTGGGTTACAGCGGATGGTTGGGGAGGAGCGCTCCTGTCAGGACACGCTTACCCTCCTCGCGGGCATTAGGAGCGCCCTCGATGCAGCCGGGGATTTAATTCTCGAGGATTATCTGGAAAACTGCGCCCCTGAGCTATCGGGTGATAGTGAGGCGGTTGCCGAGCTGGTTCGTGCGGTCAAGCTGGCGCGCGGCTAGCGAGCGCGCTCCAGCTTCTGTCGATTACGGCCGCGAGTCGATAGCGGCGGCGATCGAACGTGGGATTGCTTACATCTTCACGATTCTCAGCTTTGGGGCCAGGACCCTCTGGTATTCTTCCTGCCGGGTGAGCCGAGTTCGCTCCTATCGACAGATGGTCGGCCGCTCCCCTTAGCGCTACCTACTCCTCCGTGACGCGTTGTTTCCTACAATCTCATGCCTTGCGCTTTCGGCGGGGTCGCTTTCGGCGATCCCGCCATTTTCTTCGCCTGCCGAGCGGGACAGATAGGCATCGAGTTCGAGGTCGTGCACCGGTCCGTCGTCCGGTTGCGCCAAGGGCCTATTTTGCGTGCTTGCGCTCCATGGCCGCGGAGCAGCGCGGCGGAGCCGGGCGGCGACATGGGAGGCGAAACAGCCAGGGCGAACGGTGACTCTTAGGCCGCCTTCATCCGACGAAGCCGGGTCGATGCCAAGTATGTCGCAGTAGGCGAGCGTGAAGATCGATGATCCGATGTCGATCATGACGCAACCGCCGCGCAACTCCCTCACCTGCGCCTGCATGGGAGTAGAGCCCTGCACGACAAGGGCGAACGATCGTCGCCGTGAGCCGTCCGCTTCGCCGGCACGCTTGGCCTGGACGAACGACGATAGTACTCGATAGATCTCTTCGGCTCGAGGCTGCATGCTCACCCTTCCGGCTGCCCGTGTAACGGCCGAATGAACCGGTCCGCTTCCCGAGACAGAGTACCGCAAGCGAGAGCGTACTCAAGCGAACCGTCGGTAGAACTCAAGAGGTTGTCGTCAATTGTCCGGCGGTAATACTCCGGCAGTAATACTCTGGGCGGTGATTCTCCGGCGCTAATGTTCCGTTGTCAATCTGGCTATCGTCAGTTGTCGGAGGCAACCGCCATGGGCTCGATCGCGCGAGCCCTGCGTAACGCCTCTCCGTCGGTGAGGTCCAAGCGGAGGGGGGTGAGCGAGACGTGATTTCTTTCTATCGCCCAGCGGTCGGTGCCCTCCTCCACCTCCTCGCGGGCCTTCTCGGAGAACCAGTAGTGCATCCGCCCCATGGGATCCTCCCCCGGCAGGATCATTCCCTCGTAGTGACGGACCGATTGGCGGGTCCAGATGATGGTGCCGTCGGGCCGCTCGGGGAAGTTGACGTTCAACAGAGGTAAATCGGGAGTCTGCAGGAACATCTTGATGATCTTTCGGATGTACGGGGCATACTCCTGATAGTCGGGCGGCTCGTCGCTATATGGAGCACTGAACGCGATCGCCGGGATCTGCAGGAAAGCCGCCTGCTTGGCTGCCGCCACCGTGCCGGAATGCCACACGTTGTGGCCGATATTGAGCCCCAGGTTGATGCCGCTGAGCACCAGGTCGACTTCGTCCCAGTGATGGGTACCCAAGGCAACGCAATCGGCCGGAGTGCCGTCGACCCGATAGGCCTCGAAGCCATTGAGCGGAACGGAGTGGTAGTGCAGGGGCCGCTTGATGGTGATCGCGTGCCCCATGCCCGACTGCTCGACGTCGGGCGCCACGACGCGCACTTCGCCGAACTCTCTGGCGATACGGGCCAGGGCCGCTATACCGGGGCTAAAGATACCGTCGTCATTGGAAACCAGGATTCGCATGGAAAACGAACTGTACCGCCTGCAGGGCGCGTGTGCAAGGCCAGGTGTACCGGAGGGGCTAATTAACTGCCGAGGCGCGTCACGGTCTCCTCGAGCTCGGCGGTCACGTGCTCGACCAGTTCCTTGGCGCTAAGCCGGCAGGCCAGGCGCACCCCCTGGCCTGCCCACAGCGACAGGTACTCGGCCCGGCCCTGCTGCCCGGCGGCCTTTCGCATCTCGCTGGTGAGCGTGTTCTGGAGTGGGAAGGGGAGCAGCCGGTCGCCGCCGTCGGCCATCTCGACCTCCTTCATGAAGCGGTTGACGATGCCACGCGCCGGCCGGCCCGAAAATGCCCTCGTTACTCGCGTTTCGTCCTCTCCGGCCGCGAGGATCGCTTCCTTGTGGGCCGGGGAGATCCCCGCTTCGTCACAGGTGAGAAAGGCGGTGCCCATCTGCGCGGCTTGTGCCCCCAACGCTAACGCCGCAGCGACTCCGCGGCCGTCCATGATTCCTCCCGAGGCGATCACCGGTACGGTCACTGCGTCGACTACCTGCGGCACAAGCGCCAGGGTTCCTATCATGGCGCTCTCGAACGGGGCCGCGAAGGTGCCGCGATGTGCGCCCGCCTCGCTGCCCTGCGCCGCTATTGCGTCGACGCCCAGGCGCTCGAGCGTGACCGCCTCTTTGACGGTAGTGGCGGTCCCGATCACGAACACTCCCTGCTGCTTGAGCGCCTTCATGGCGTCGTCGGGTGGAGTACCGAATGTAAAGCTGAAGACGTTGGCGCCCGACTCGAGTACCGCTTCGAATTGCCCTTCGAAGGGGTCCTGGGTCCAGGTTGGCGGGCCAGGAGCAGATAGTCCGAGCTCCTCGTGATAGCCCGAAATGGCCGCGACCATTGCTGAGGGGTCGCTCGGCCGCGGCTCCGGGAGCGGCACGAAGAGGTTGATCGCAAAGGGGCGGTCGGTGCGACTGCGAAGTTCTCGTGATAGTTCGACAATTTGTTCCGGTGAGCTGTAGGCGGCTCCGAAGGAGCCGAGGCCGCCGGCTTGGGATACGGCTGCGACGAGGTCGACGGTGGTAGCGCCGCCGGCCATGGGAGCCTGGATTATTGGGTGCTCGAGGCCGAGCCGCCTTGTTAGTTGGGTCTGAAATCGCATCTCGCTCCCCCTGTTGGCATGCCGCTTTATCGATCGATTATCCCCGCTTTCGCGTCCGGGTGCGGCTGTGTCCCGTTGGCCCGAGTGCCGGCTTGCGTAACTCTCTGTTGGTCGCCGGGCCGTAGCGGCGCCTCGTCTTGACAACTCCCAAGGGCAAGCCTATCCTGGCTGTTACCCTATAATATGTAGGGTAAGGAGGAGGAGATGGCTCGACCGCCCCACAAGCAGCTGGAGATACTCGCCTTCCTCGAGCGGCAACTAGCCGAGCGGGGCGAGCTGCCCGATCTGGCGGAGGTCGCCCGTGTCTTCGACATCCGTTACTCAACCCTTCGAGGGCATCTCGAGGCGCTCGCGGGCAAGGGTCATCTGAACCTGGAAAGTCGTGGCCCGGGGCGTAGTCCACGCCTTATCTTGCGCCGCAGGCCGGGCGGTATCCCACTCTTCGGCGAGATCGCCGCCGGCTTGCCGGCTGGCGCATATCCCGATCCCGAGGGGCACCTGGCCCTGCGCGGACTGGAGGGGGGTTTCGCCCTGCGGGTGCGGGGAGACTCGATGGCTGAGCGGATCCAGGAGGGCGACGTGGTCCTGCTGCAACGTGGTCAGCCACAGCGGTCCGGAGAGATCTGCGCGGTACGGGTGGGTACAGACGAAACTACCCTCAAGTATCTCGACTGGAGCGGCTCGCCGCGCCGCTATACCTTGCGGCCCCACAACCCCGACTATCCGACGCTCCTGGTCGATCCCGGTGCGCTCCATATCGACGGGTTGTTCCGTTCGCTGCTGCGCGGCGAAGTGGTGGAGCAACTGCTCGTCGAGGGGAGTGATGGTTAGGAGGGCGAGGTCGCTCGGTTTCCGGGCGCGTAGTTCATTGGAGTAGAGAGTCATTCGCGAGCCGCCAATCGAGCCGCCAATCGAGATCGAAACCAAGGAAAAGGACACATCCCGCGGCCAAGCAAAGATGTGTCCAACGCCGAAGCCACCGTTCTAAAGGTAGTCCTGGCTCCATTTAGCCTAGCACGGAGTTAGCCTAGCGTGGAGCCCAGGGCCTTGACGAAACGCGACGGTCACGCGCGAAACGTCCTCGAGACGACACCGGCGTGACAGGGGCGCAAGAAGCGCAGCAGGGGCCATGGGAAATATGTCGAATGAAAATCGAGCGTTGCGGGCACTCCCGGGAACAGCATGATCGCCGCCCTGGTGCTCGAGCCCCTCGAGTTGTGGTGGGCGCAAAGAACCCGTCCCGAGTTGCGCCGTATCCCGCTGGTGGTTGCCGAAGGAAACCGGGTGAGCCACGCCACTCCCCAGGCGAGGCGGGAGGGAATCACTCCCGGCATGTCACTCACGGGCGCCCGGCTGCGCTGTGTGGCACTGCAAGTGGTGGAGGTGAGCGAGGCGGAGTTGCAGGCCGCTTGGGAGAGTGTGCTACACGAGCTCCACGGCCTGAGCCCATTCCTCGACGGCTCTCGCCGCGGCCGGGCCTTCATGAGCATTTCGGCTGCCGAGGCGCGAATGGTGGCCGAGGCCTATGACGCCCGGGTGGGGCACGCCGCCGGTTGCGAGATCGCCGAGTTGGCGGCTCTGTCGGCGCGGGCCGGGGGCTGTCGAGTCTTGCCGCAGGGGAGCGAGGGGGTGTTCCTGGCGCGTCTGCCGCTGCGCTTCCTGCAGGGAGTGGGGCTGAGCGGCTACTCCTTGCAGCGACTCGGCTGGCTGGGACTCTCCGCTGCCGGCGAGTTGGCGGGCTGGCGCCGGGGCCAGCTGGGGGCGTTCCTGGGCAAGGAGGCCGACGCTTTCGTTCCATACCTCCACGGCCCCTGGCGGGAGCGCTTGCCTCTGGCCCAGCCGCCTTTGGCCCTTCGCCGCACCATCCGCTTCGACGAGCCGGTGTTCGAGCCCGGGCCGCTGGAGGCCGTTCTGGGACGCCTGGCGGGGGCGCTGGAGGAGGCTCTGGCTGGACGGTCTTCGGGACGCCTCACCCTGGCCGCCGAGGTAGGTGGCGTGGAGTTACGCGCTACCCGCTTTGCCAAGAAGCCACTGCGTGGCCGGCGTGAAATTTCGCTATTGGCGCAGCTGGCGCTGGCCGATACAGGCGCTGTGCCGGTGGGGATCGAGGCCCTGTCGCTCGAGCTGCCCCAGCCGGTACGCCTGGCTGCTCAGGGAAGGCTGTGGCCGGCTCGGGAGCGGCGCGAGGCGGCCTGGGAGGAGTTGCTGGAGCGCTTCCCGCGAGCCGCCGTGGAAGTCGAATGGCTCGATCCTTATGCCGAGTCGAGTGATCTCGCCTGGCGCTGGCGCCGGCCGGCGGTAGGGGAGGAGCATGCGGAAGAGCAGGAGCGACCAGAAGAGCCGGTTTCCTCGTCGGCGCTTGGGCCGGATTCGCGACCGGTCGTGGCCAGGGAGTACCGGGAAGGGGAGGTGAAGCGTGAGACGACTGCAACAGCGCGCTCTGGTAGCGCTCGAGAACGGCAAGCCCGTGCGGGTGAGCTGGTCCTCGGCAAGTAGCGGCAGGGCTTCGTTGAAACCTGGTTCGACCGGTACCCCGTCGGGCGGCAGGGTGACGCGGATCATCGACGAGTGGCGGGTGGCCGGCCGCTGGTGGGCTACCGAGATGCGCCGCGACTACTACCTGTTGGAGCTGCACGGCGGCAGGCTCATCGAGCTCTACGGCGAGGGGGAGCACTGGTGCGTGACAGGGGTAGCGGACTAACCCTCACCACAAGACATCCACCTCGCGAAACTTCGCCAACTCGGGATCGGCGCCAATCAGGTTCAGCTTCTCCACTACTACCTGCGCGACCAAGGCGCGATCGAATGGGTCGCCATGGCTATCTGTCAAACCTCTTTCGGACAATGCATGAACGCTGTTGAACCGCAGATCGGTAAAGTCATACCGGGCCAGACTCAAGTGGTAGTCGTCCAAGAGCTTATCCGCACTGGCCAACCGGCCCAGGCAATGCTTGATGGCCAGTTCCCAGACCGTAATGACCGACACGTAGACCGGAATTCCGCATGTCGCGAATCAAGGTGCGCACCGTCAGGCATCGCGCGTCACCCACCACAAGGAAACGACCATCACCAGAAGCAGGGTGGCGATCCCACTCAATGCCGTGGGCACCAGACCGGGGCCACCCCATGCCACCAGAGCGCCGATCGCGCCGGTCGTCACGACCGGCCCCAGGTTCGCCGCCGCCAGCACTATCGGAACGACCCGTTCACTGCGCCTGGGAAAGACGCGTTGCAGCCACGCCAGACCGGTGGGGAAGACCGGAGCGAACGCCAGCCCAGCAAGGGCGTAGGCGAAAGGCGCCAGGGCCGTGACGTGAGCAGCGAACAACGCCGCCAAGGCAACGGTGGTGACGACGAGGACAAGGACCCGAGGACGAACGAAAGCGCTCACCGGCACGGCCAGGAGCCTCCCCACCGTCACCGCCCCCCAGTAGACGCTTGTCATGTACGCCGCACCGCGCGCACCCAGTGACGGTTCAAGATGCACGGTCTCCCAGCTGGCCACCCCCGCCTCGCAAGCAACGTAGAGGAAGTACATGAGCAGGAAGCCGCCGGCGACCAGCCACGGCATCCGCTCCTCGCCGGACCCCTTCGCTACCGTCGGCTCGTGAAGCCTCATCGTGAGGATCGTCGCCATGGCCGCTACCATCGCCAATCCCAGGAACGGAAGCCGCAACGACGAGCCTGCCATTCCCACCGCCAGTGGCCCAAGCACGGCACCGACGCCGAACACGGCACTGAGGAGGTTGAGCTGCGGCGCCGCGTTAGGAGCGAAGGCCCTCGCCACCAGCAGGTTGAAGCTCACATTGAGAGCCCCGAAGCCGATGCCACCCAACAGCGCGCCCGCCAGCACCCAGCTCCAGGTGGAGGCGAAAGCCACTATCAGGATCCCCATTAACAAACTCGAACTGGCCGCAACCATCGTCCGCCGGTAGCCGAGGCTGGTGAGCAGCACCGCGGCGGCGGCGGTGGTGGCGAAGGAGCCTGCGAAGTGCAGGACGACGGGAAGTCCCACTCGTTCGATGCCGATGTCGAAACGATCCGTGAGGCCGGGGAAGGCGGGACCGTACATCGCCTGGAGAGCGCCCAGCGAGAGGATGGCGAGAAAGCTGGTAATGAGCAGGAAGCGTTTGTCGGGATCGCGAAAGGCAGCACGCATGAAGGGAAATGCTACCCTGCCGCCGACGCGATCTCGAGTCGACCCGAAAGTAAAGTCGACCTGATCGCAACTCACTTAATCGCATCTCGCCTCTACTGCTGGGCGATTATCGGGGCAGAGCGAGACGAACGCCCGTCATCCGAGTAGCCGCCGAGTGGCGTCTCGAGTTACCGCGTTCGACGCGGATGTGCTCATCTATTCCGCCAACCCGAACAACCAACTCGGCAGGAGTGTCGCAAGCCTCATAAGGCGAGCTAATGGCGACGTCCGCTTGATTGGATCGGTACTCCTCGTTCCGGAGCTGCTGATGAAGACGATTAGGAAGAGGCGCGAGGCCGAACTCAGCTCGCTGTTGGCAACCCTGTCCCATCTAGAGTTGCTCGACGTTGCCAGCCCGCCTTACGGTTTCGGGACGATCACGCTCCGCTGCCCTGAGGCGCGCCGATTCCAACCCGGGAGATTGTGGGTCAAGGTGCCGCCGCAAGCCTGATCTCGAGGTCTACCCCCAGTGCATCGGCTACTCGCCGAAGCGTTCTGACGCTGTGGCCGAAGTAGAACGGATCAGTGATGCGCGAGGCCACCGAGCGTGAAACTCCCATCTTACGGGCCAGTTCTGCTTGCGTAATCCCAATTGAGTCCATCGCGCTCTCTATCTCCAGGCTGACCGGATTCATGGGGGCCGGTGAAACGCTCACGATCTCGTAGGGTTCCTCCGGCTCGTACTCGTCCAGGTTCAAGTCGGCTCGGTCGGAGGGGGGCGGAACCGGCAGTCCGCGTTCAGCGAGATCTTGGATGGCGAGCGCGAGCCCCTCCGCCAGTGACTCGATCGTTGCCTCGCGAGTATCTGCAATGCCTGTGGCACCCGGTACATCTGGAACGAAGCCACCGTAATTACTGAGTGCTCTTTCGAGTACCGCAAGATACTTCATGGTCTCCATCCTCTGCCGCTTACGTGAGCCCCGCCTGCTTAAGGATTCTTGTGACTGTTCCTTTTGGTGCATCGCTCGAGTACTTTCCTGCCACGGTGACCGTTCCCCGCTTCAAATCGTGCTGAAACTGCCTGTGGCTACCCTTCGTTCGTACCAGGTACCAGCTATCACTCTCCAGTAGCTTGATGACCTCTCGAACTTTCATTTCAGGTTAGCAGAAATGTGAACAGCGGACCTGTGCCGCTGCGGGCCAGAAGGCTCATCCAACTCTCGCTCATAACCCTATATTATTGAGGGTATGAAGGGGCTCGGCCGTCCACTCGGCAATTCTGCAGAAGATCTAGGTTTTCGCCAACCGAACAGTCGTGCGACGAGCGGATCCATGACAGGCTTGCCAACGAGGAGCTCGACCAGCGGGACGACCCTCGAAGCCCTCCTCTGCGCCCACTCCTACTACTCGCTGGGCACCGGCACCGCCTCGCCTCGAACGCTGGTCAAACGCGCCGCCGAGCTCGGCTACCGCTATCTGGCGCTAACCGATCACCTGAGTATCAGCGGCGGGGTGGAGCTGTTCGAGGCCGCTCGCGAGTACGGCGTCAAGGCGCTCATCGGGGCAACCGTTCCCGTGCGTATCGAGGAGCGCGCCTTCCCGCTGGTGCTGATCGCCCAGAGCCGCAAGGGTTACGCCCGGCTCAATACCCTGCTCACCCTCGCCTTTGAACGCGAGGAGAAGGACGTGCCGTGGCCGGTGCTGATCGCCCGCTCGGAGGACCTGGCACTGATGACCGGCGACCGGGAGGGATTCCCTACCGCTTATATGGCCGAGCGGCGTGTCGAGGAGCTCGAGGGGCTGCTACGCGAGCTGGCCGGCGCCTTCCCGGGCCGGCTCTATCTGCAGCTCTACCACGACCGGCGCCGCTGGGACACCCGTCGCGCAAGGGTGCTGCGCAGGCTGGCCCACAGCCTGGGGCTGCCGGTGGTGGCTGCACCGCCGGCTCGCTACTCTCTGCCCGATGACTATCGGCTCCATGACGCCCTCACCTGTGGCCGCTTGGGGATCACAGTCGACCAGCCCCACGCGGCACGTCCCCGAAATGCCGAAAGCTACCTGCTGCCGCCGGAGGAAGCCGGCGCCAGGCTGCCCTTTTCGGAAGCGGTACAGAACGCCAATGCGCTCGCACGGGAGAGCCATTTCGAACTGCTGCCCGAGCGGCTCATTCCACCCCGCGCCCGGGGGATTCCCGAGGGGATGACGCCCGAGCGGCACCTCGAGGAGCGCTGCTACGCCGCCTTGCTCGAGCGTTACCCGGGCGAGCGCCTCCAGGCGGCGCGTGCCAAGCTGGAGGAGGAGCTCACTACCGTGCGCGCCCTGGGCTTGGCAGAGTTCTTCCTGGTCGCAGCCGAGGTCACCGACTACTGCCGCGCTCACGGCATCCTGGCGGCGGGCAGGGGCTCGGCGGCGGCGAGTATCCTCTGCTACCTGCTGGGCATCACCGGGGCCGACCCGCTGGAGCACGACCTCCTCTTCGAGCGCTTCCTCCATACCGGCAAGTCGACCATGCCCGACGTCGACATCGACATCTCCAGCAGCAGGCGCGACGAGGTGTTGGCCTGGGTCGAGGAGCGCTTCGGGGCGGCGACCGAGGCGATGGTGTGCAACAAGATCCGCTACCGCTTGCCGCTGGCGTTGCAGGACCTGGGCCGGGCCCTGGGGGTGTCGCCCGAGCTGCGCAACCAGCTCACCTCGGCGTTGGGCCGCGACTACCGCGGCCTGCGCCCACCTGCAGTAGATGAGGCAGAGGAGGTGTTCGAGGAGGTGCTGCCCGGCGCTCCCGCTGCCGAGGCGCTGCGGTCGCTGGTGCGCAGCATGGAGGCGAAGCACGTGCGTCACCTGGCGCCGCACTCGGGCGGGGTAGTGCTCTCCCGCGACCCGCTCAGTCACTACAGCCCGCTCGAGCGCTCCTCCGGCGGTATCAAGATCATCCAACTCGACAAGGATGACGCCGAGGCGATGGGCCTCATCAAACTCGACCTGCTGGGCCTGCGGATGCTCTCGGCGCTCGAGCGGGCCCGCGAGGAGATCTTCCGCATGGAGGGGGAGTGGTTCGATCTGCAGGACCTGCCCGACGACGAGCGGGTGTGGGACCTGATCTCATCCGGCGAGACCATGGGCCTCTTCCAGGTGGAGAGCCCCTCGCAGATGCACACCTCCCAGGTGCTGAAGGCACGCAACCTCAAGGATCTCTCCCATCAGATCGCGCTGATTCGGCCTGGGCCGATCCAGTCCGGTACCGTTCACCCCTATCTTCGGCGGCGTCAGGGGCTCGAGCCCGTGACCTACCTCCACCCATCGCTGGAGCCGATCCTGGCGAAGTCGTACGGGGTGCTGCTCTTCCAGGAGGATGTCCTGCGGATAGCAGTACACGTGGCGGGGATGAGCTGGACCGAAGCCGATCGCTTCCGCAAGAAGGTGTCTGGCTTCTCGGACCTCGATGACATCGAGCCCGAGCGGCAGAGCTTCATCCAGGGGGCGATGCGCAAGGTGGCCGCCACGCCCGAGGTGGCGGAGGCGATATTCGAATCGATAAAGGCCTATCAGGGCTTCGGTTTTGCCGAGAGCCACGCCTGGGCCTTCGCATTGCACTCGTATGCTTCGGGGTACCTGCGGGTTCACTACCCCGCCGAGTTCCTGGCCGCCATCCTCTCGGAGGAGCCGGGGATGTGGTCGCAGTCGACGAAGCGGCAGGAGGCGCGTGCCTGGGGGGTGCCGGTCTTGCCCTTCGACCTGAACAGGTCGGGGGTGCATTTTCGCTGCGAGCGGCTGACTCGGAGTGAGCGGCTGCGGCGGGAGCGGGCGCGGAGCAGTCACGACCGGCCCCCGGAGCGGGCGGTGGGCGATAAGGCGATCCGGCCACCGCTGTCGGCACTCGACGGCGTGAGCGAGGAGGCGGCGCGGCAGATCGTGCTCGAGCGTTTGCGGAACGGGCCGTTCGACTCGCTCGAAGACCTCTACGGCCGGGTGGCGATGCCCCGCGAGATCTTCGAGACGCTGCTGCGCTCGGGTGCTCTCGACTCGCTCGGCCCCCGCCGGGAGGGGCTCTACCGTCTGGGGGTGCTGGCCGGCGCCATGCCCAGCGGCTCGCGGCCACTGCTGTCGCCTGCCCAGGAGGCACCGGAGCTGCCCCGGCTCGTCGTCAAGGAGCAGTTCGTATGGGAGTTCGAGGTAGCGCGCTTCTCACCCCTGGAGATGCACCCGCTCGACTTCGTCAGGGACCACCTGCGAGAGCTCCATTCGACACCACTGATCAGGCTGCTGAGGGCGAGGCACGGCTCTTCGGTCCGCACCGCCGGCTTGGTGGTGGGCAAGCAGAAACCGCCAACCGCCAAGGGGCACGCCTTCTTCGTGCTCGAGGACGGCCCTAACCGCATCCAGCTGGTTATCTCCCCCACCCTCTGGGAGGCGCGCCGCGAGGTGCTGCGGGATGCGGTTGCCCTGGTTGTCGATGGCGTCATCGAAGGCAGGGGAGAGATCAAGGCCACCCTCAAGGCCGAGTCGATCTATCCCCTGGCGGTGCCTGCGAAGAGCCGGGGGTATCACTTCGGCTAGATTCAGCCAAGCAAGAATTGGCGCAAGAATCGGCGCGAACGGGGCTAAAAATAGCGAAATATCGGCTGTTTCCCGACGTGCGCCCCTTGCTTGTCCGACCGATCCCCGACGAATCCAGACGCTGCTGATAAATCAGTAACCCTCCAAGGCAAATGACGCCTGTGCATTGCATTTGGAAGAGACGACTTGTAAGATATGAGCCGTGGAAACGTCTGTCACTAAACGCGGTCAGACTGTCGTACCGGCAGCAATAAGAAAGAACTACGGGATAAAGGAAGGGGATCGCTTGGTCTGGTTGGATGATGGAATGACGATAAGGGTCGTTCCCGTACCTCCAGATCCCATCCGAGCTCTTCGTGGTCTGGGTCGCGGCGAAAAGCTGGTCGAGCGTTTGCTCGGCGAGCGCAAACAGGATATGTCGCGTGAATGACGAGACTTATCTGCTCGACACCTCGGCACTACTCACGCTGATCGAAGACGAGGACGGCGCAGAGCGTGTCGAGGAAGTGTTGAGAAAGGGCCAGGCCTTGATCTCCTGGATCAGCCTCCTCGAGGTCAGTTACATCTCACAGCAGGAGCGCGGCCCGATCGAGGCCGAGCGCCGCTACGCTCTCGTCAAGCTTCTCCCTGCAACCGTCTTGTGGGAAGCGACCGAGCCCGTGCTGTTGTCGGCGGCTCGCTTCAAGGCCATCCACACGATTTCGCTCGCTGATGTGCTGATCGCCGCTTCTGCCGTCCAACACCGAGCCACTTTGCTGCACAAGGATCCTGAATTCGAGGCACTGAGCGATCACTTGCCCTTGGAGGCCCTTCCGTACAAGAACGCCCGGAAGTAGGCGTGTTAAGGATCCCTGTGCTGCGGGATGCGGTTGCCCTGGTTGTTGATGGCGTCATCGAAGGCAGGGGAGAGATCAGGGCCACCCTCAAGGCCGAGTCGATCTATCCCCTGGCCGTGCCTGCCCGTAGCCGAGGGTACCACTTTGGTTAAACCCCCGCCTCATCGCTAGCCGCCGCTGCCCCTGATCACTTCCCAGGCCGGCTCACAGTGGATGACCCTTCCGAATCGACCGGGACTATCGGATTTCCGCCGGGCCGGATGTTCTGATTGAGATGGAACAGGTTTTGCGGGTCGTAACGCTTCTTGACCTCGACCAACCTGGGGTAGTTGTCGCGGTAGGCCGCCTCTACCCGCGCCTGCCCTTCGTCGTCCATCATGAAGTTGACGTAGGCGCCGGGCGCCGAGTAGGGGTGGAGCGCCTCCCAGTATGCCTTCGACCACTCCCTGATCAATTCGGTGTTCGCCGGATCCGGGTCGACTCCCACCATCACCGCCGACCAGTTGGCGTCGCGGTAGCTGAAGGCGGTGTCGTTCATGCCGACCCGGTGAGCGGCACCGTCGATGGGGTAGAGATGCATCGTCGAGTGCATGGTGGGGAGCTGCCCGCCGTGCTGTACGTGCAGCCTGATGGCTTCGTCGCTCAACTCCGTCACGAAGTCCGCTTTCCAGTACCACTGCAGGCCAGGCGGATAGAGCCCGTCGAAAGCGCTCTGGAGGGCGGGGAAGGGCATCGGGTGTACGCCGTGAAGAGCCGGCGGACCGAACTGTCGTATCGGCTCGAACACCTCGTCGGCGCGCTCCTCTGGACCGGTGTAGCACCAGACGACGCCGCACATCTTCTTCATGTGCAGCTCTTCCGGAAACGGCGGAGCGGGCGGAACCGTCAGGAATGCGAAGAAGCCGTTGAGGTCCTCGGGTGCGCTCACTATGAACTCGCGATACCAGCGCATCACCTCCTCGGCCTGGTCCAGTTCCCACAGCGTCGGGCCACCGACGATCGTCGCTACCGGGTGGAGTCGGAACAGGAACGAGGTGACCACCCCAAAGTTGCCGCCGCCACCGCGCAACCCCCAGAACAGGTCCTCGTTCTGGGTGGCGCTGGCCTTTACCAGGCGGCCGTCGGCCAACACCACGTCCGCTTCCAGCAGGTTGTCGACGGTCAGGCCGAACTTGCGGGTCAGGTGACCCATGCCGCCGCCCAGAGTAAGGCCACCCACGCCGGTGCTCGAGATGATTCCGCTGGGCGTGGCGAAGCCGAAGGCGTGGGTGGCGTGATCTACATCTGCCCACGTGCAGCCGGCCTCGACCCGCACGGTTTGCGCCTCAGGATCCACCCTGATTCCCTTCAATCGCGACAGGTCGACCATCAGGCCGTCGTCGCACGCGCCCAGACCCCCGGCGTTGTGACCACCGCCGAAGATCGAGAGGGCGAGGCGATTCTCACGCGCGAACCCGACGCAGGAAATCACGTCGGCGACATCGGCGCAACGGGCGATAAGCGCCGGCCGGCGATCGATCATTGCGTTGTAGACCTTCCTTGCCTGGTCGTAGTCCCGGTCGCCCGGCCTGATAAGTACTCCTCGCAGGCTCGCACCCAACTCGTTGACTGCTGCCTCGCTCGCCATTCCGTCGACTCTTGCCTCTGGCATCTCGCTACCTCCATGATTTGGCTTGCTCTCGAAGTGGGACAGTCGATTGGGAGGAAGCGGCGCCCCGAGCGACAGCGCTTTGTCAGGGTACGTCGCTTCCTCCACCGGGCGGGCAGACCAGGCTCATTAGCCCGCCGCCACTACGGCTACTCCTGATGGGGGATGGTCACCTCCTCGCCCTCGGGCAGCATCAGCGTGAACACAACTCGCGCCGTAGCGTCGGTATCGTTGCCGGCTGCTTCGACCTCGCCGGTCTCCAGCCAGCTCTCCCCCGGTCCGAAGCTGTGCCGTTCACCACCCAAGCTCTCCCTGGTCACCGTTCCCTCGATGACCGTCGCCATGCCCAGGCCACCGTGGGTATGCATCGGGGTCCAGGCGCCGGGTTCGAAGTCGAGCACGATGCTGATGACCTGGAAGTTCGGCGGCGGGTCGGTCACGTCGAAGGCCGACCGGTAGACCGCCGTCGGGCCGGGCGGTAGTTCCTGAGCTGCCGCGATCAGGATCGCCAGGGCCAGGCCGGTCAGTGTTGCGGTGGCCAAAAGCTTCCTCATCATTCGTGTCTTCGGGTTCATTTCGTCTGCCTCTGCGTCGTCGCAGTTTCTCCAGCGTGAACTTCCCGGTTTCCGGGATTGCGCGCCTTGCCTGCCTCGTCGGCCAACACCTACCTCCCTGTACCGATGAGCCTAGAGTGGCCGGCGTTCGCTTAGCGTTCGCGCCGGCGTTCGCAGTTATTGTCCGCGCCGTTCTCCCCGCTGGGAGAGCGTTCGGGGACCGATCCTGACGCTTCCGGCCCAGGGGGCCGGAGCGAGCGTGTCTCGTTCGGGCGGGCGCGTCGCGGCGGCACCAAGGGTAGGCGCGACGACGCTGGTCAGGCCAAAGATGCCAGGACCAGCTGCGCCCTGCGCAGGTCCTCGCTATCAGACCCCTCGGTGAACTTAGCGACAATAGCCGTCAGGTCGGCCCGCGCCTCCTCCTTTCGTCCCTGGCTTGCCAGAAGCCGACTCAGGCTCGATGTCGCTCGCAGTTCCAAGGTTTTGCTGCCCTGCTCGCCGGCAACGCGACGGGCCGCACGAAGCGTGCTCTCTGCCCGAGAGGCGCCCCCTCCGACCGTCAGCTCCAACTCGCCTCGGAGGCGTAGCAGCTCCGCGTCCCACCACACCTCCGAGCAGCGGGCCGATTGATCCAGCGCAGCAGAGAGAACCTGCAGCGCCTCGTTGGGCCGGCCGGCAGTCAGTACCGTGGCCTGCAACGAGAGGTAGTAGGGTCGGCGGGCCAGCGCGCCCGCCGAGCGAAGCGATTCGAGTGCCGCCCCTATCTCGGCGAGGCCTGTATCAACGTCCCCGCCTTGGGCAATTGCCCAGCCGCGGATCATGTCGCCCCACGCTCCGTAATAAGCGTACTCGTAGCGGTCGCACAGTGTTCTGACCGTATCGGCGCAGGCGAGGGCGCCGGAGCGATCCCCCAGAAACTGCCGGGTCAGTGCCGCGTAGGCGTTCGCGAGCGCCAGATTGTACGGGTCATCGAGCGCCTGCGCACGCGAGACCGCTCGCTCGGCCACTAGCCTCGCCTGATCGATCGAGCCCAGGTGCCATAGCGTGTGGGCCTGGTAGGACTGACGGAGGACCGCGAGGTCGGCGCCGAAAACGAGGGAGCCGGAGCCGCTCGGATTTCCGGCCGATTCGGACCGCTCGAAGTGATGATGCGCCGCGTCGAAGCGTCCTAGACTGAACAGCGCCCCGCCCAACGCGAAATGACTCTCCGCGAGCAGCTCCGGTTGGTGTTCGGCGCGCGTCACCGCCTCCTCCCCCATCAGCCGCGCCTTTAGGCTGTTGCCTTGCACGAAGTTCACTCCGAAGAGTCCCACCAGGCTGCCTATTACCGCCTTCGGCTGCTCCAGTCGCTCTCCCAGTAACCGCACCCGCTCCAGGCTCGCTTCCAGCTCCGGTGAGGCATAGCCCAGGCTAAGGTTCAAAGGTGCCGAGAGCGAGTACTGGAGGGAGAGTTCCAGTCGATCTCGCTCGTGGCTCGGGGGAAGCTGCTGCAAGAGCGTGAGTCCCCGACGAAGCAGCCGAACGGCCTCCCGGCTTGCCGCCACCCGTCGCGCGACTCGCGCCGCCCGTTCGTAGAAGTGGGCCGCTCGGGCTACCAGTCCGGCCTGTTCGTAGTGCGCCGCTATCTGACTGCTCGCCATGTCGATGTCCTCGGAGTGGAGCTGTGCGAGGGCCTGCGCCAGCCGCCTGTGCAGGAACCGCCGCTGCGCCGGCCCCAGCTCGCCGTAGGCAACCTCTCGAATACGGTCGTGACTGAAGTCAAAACCATCGCGGTCGTGTTCCCTGACGATCTTTCGGCGCCAGAGCTCGTCGAGGGCAGTCACCAACGTAGTCTCATCGAGGTCCGCTGCCGCCTGCAATTGCTCGAAGGTGAAGTTGCGCCCTACCGCAGCTGCCAGGCGAGCCAGTGACCGCGCGACCGGCGATAGCTGCGCCAGTCGCGCGGTTATCACCGCCTGTACTTTTGGCGGGAGTTTTCCCCGCCGAATGACTTCGCTCGTCTCCTGCCAAGGACCGGTAGAGAGGCCGACCCGTGCCATTTCTACGACGAACAGCGGATGCCCCTCGCTCGCTTCGAACAGGTCGCGCGCCTCGTCTTGCTCGACGCGTCTGCCGATAACGAGGCCCGCCAGCTCGGCGGTAGCAGTCTCATCGAGTGGGCCGACCGTGATCTCGCTGATTCGCTCGAGCTGATCGAGCTCGAGCAGCAGAGTGTCGAGCGGCGGGTTATCGGCCCGCTCCTCGCTGCGCACGGTCAAAATGACCAGGAAGCGGGCGTCCGGGTCGAAGCGCAGTAGGTGGTGGAGCCATTCCAGAGTCTCACGGTCGCACCACTGAGCGTCGTCCAACAGGAGGAGTAGCGGCTGGGGGCAGCCGAGCGCCGCTCGCGACAGGCCCTCGAACAATCGACGACGCTGCCAGGATTCGTGCAGATTTGGGAAGTTGTCCGGAGACGGCGCCTCGGCCAGAAGTTCGGGAAGGACCCGCGCCACCTCGCCCAGCCACACGTGGTCGAGGCGCGCGAGTGCTTCGGCAACCGGCGGCGATCTGAACCATTCCGCCACCGGAGCGAAGGCGAGACGGCCTTCCGCCCGGTAGCAGCGTGCTCGCGCGGTAACGAAGCCCTGACGCTGGGCCCAGTCGAGCAGCTCTTCGGCAAGACGGGTCTTGCCGACGCCGGCCTCGCCCTGCGCTACTACCACCCGGGCTCCCAACTTGGACGCCTCTCGCCACCGGGCCAGAAGCTCCTGCCACTCCACCGGCCGGCCGACCAAAGGCTCAGCGCCCGCCTGCTGGGGCGGCGGCACAGCCGCTTCCGCTTCGGATCGTCCAAGCTGCCGGTACAGGCTTTCGGTCTCGAATCCGGGTGTAACGTCGAACTGTTCGGCCAAGACCGAAGCACACTGCCGATACACCGCCATGGAACCGGCAGGGTCTCCGTTGAGCGCGTAGAGACGCATCAGCGTCCGGTAGGAGCGTTCCTGTACGGGGTCGTGTTGCAGAAGTCGCCGCCCGTAGGCGAGGGCCTCCGAATAGCGTCGCTCCGCTTCGAGCTCCCCGACCAGCTTCTCGAGGGCCACGCCATACAACCCTCTCAGGCGCTCCCGCTCCGCCCCGACCCACTCTTCATAGTTGTCTGGCAGTAGATCACCCTGGTAGAGATCGACGGCCCTCATGAGCGCATCACGGCGCTGCTCTGGCCGGGCTGCTTCCGTGGCCCGCTCGAGCTCCGTCTCGAACTGCGCTACGTCCAGGGAGAACTGATCGTCGGCCCTCCACGCCAGGGTCCGAGTATGGATCTCAAGCGATCCCTCCACCTGCGGCAGTGCCTTGCGGAGCTGATGGAGTTCCCGGCGGAGGTTGGTGTGAGCTTGCGCTTCCGAGGAGTCGGGCCAGAACAGAAACGCCAGACGCCTACGTGACTGTGGCGTTTCTCCGTGCAGCAGGAGGTAGGCGAGCAACGAGCGTGCGCGCGACGATACGAGTTCATTGGCTGGCTCGTCTCCCCACGCCACGCGGAAATCGCCCAGTAGGCGGATATCGAGCAGGGGCATGCTTCGACGGCTCCTCGCGCCGCGCCCTATCCAGCGCAGCTGTTGTTGGTTCGCACATTCTAGTACAGGTGAATCGGTAAACAGGCAACGCCGGTCTCGGCAGGCGCTCCGACAACCTTCCGGACTTCGGCCGGGAGCACCCCCGGCTCCTTGATCCACAACACCGATCGCGCCTCCAGGAGATCGCCCAACTGCCGGTCAACGACCGTCAGGTGCTCGGGCACCACTCGCAAGCCCAGGGTTCCGCCCCACACCAGGTAGCCAGAATCGCGTCCGTTGGAAGCGCACGCCACGTGTATCTGGCATGGTCCGCCCCCGTAGAAGTCCGACCATCCCACCAGATCACCGTGCGCCAACCCCAACTCCGAAGGCCGCCCAAGGCGCAACCGATCACCCGTCCAGCGGGGACCTAGCAACGTCACCGACATCAAGGCGATACCCGGGTCGAAAGCAGTAGGTTTTACGTGAAGGCAGACAGTCGTCATACCCTCGGCACCTCCCAGCCGTTGGAGATCAAGAACCTGCATCAGATTGTCGGTTGGGCGTCCCGCTACAGCCGCTTTCCCTATTGGGCTCTAGTGACCGGAAGTCTAGCATGGGCCACCGAGTCGTCAAGCACCGGCGGAGTGCTTTGGCCGAACCGCGTCCCCACCCGCACTCGGGAGCGTGGATGCGTGCTATACGCCGTTTCTAAAGAAGGTATACAAGTACACTAGAGTCTGTGGCGTTACGGGCTAGCAACTACCCCTCTTCGTCCAGCACCCGTTTCGCCGCCAGCTCGGCGAGCTCAGCTGCCGGTTTTGCCACATCCAGCACCAGCGCATCGCTAGGTTCCTCCAGCGCTTGGAACTGACTCTCGAGCAGGTCCGGTTTCATGTAGTGGCCGGCCCGCCCCGCGATCCGACTATGGATAAGCGCTCTCGAACCTTTGAGATAGACGAACGAAACGCGCCCGTCGTTGGCCGATAGCAGCCGCCGGTACTCACGCTTTAGCGCTGAACAGGCCAGCACCAGTGAGCTTTCCCGAGCCAGCCGCTCGCTTATCAGCTCACCGAGAGTCCGTAACCAAGGCTCCCTGTCGGCGTCGTCCAATGGTGCGCCGGTTGCCATCTTGGCGATGTTTGCCGGTGAATGGTAGGAGTCGGCATCGGCGAACTCCCAGCCCAGGCGCTGGGCCAGAAGGCGCCCGACTGTCGACTTGCCCGAGCCCGATACTCCCATCACCACGATAGCTTGCGCCACTCAGCCGCCTCGGGCCGCGAGGGGCCGCACTTTGCAGCGCCGCGCTTCGCCACTCGTCAGCGACCCAGTTAGCCGGGCAAGCACGAAACTCGCTCTGATCGTGCCGCCCTTTTGGTCCAGATTGCCTTTCGTGTGTATTCGCATCGTGACCCTTTTTACCAGAGCGCCCCCGCCTCTTTTCCTTGACAGGATTCCTTCACCCTCGTACAGTTGCCCTTGAAAGCAAAGTTTCAGGACGCCGCCCCGAGAAGCCGGGACGGCGCCACTCCAGCAAGACTCGCTGCATAAGGAAGGGGAGGGTTTGCATGAGAAGAATCGTTTCGACTCTAGTCCTGTTCGTGGTGCTCCTATCCGGAGGGATGGTCACCGCTCAGGAGTTCGACTGGCGTCAATTTGAAGGGGAAGAAATCCGCTTCATGATGAACCAGCACCCGTTTACCGACTTCCTGGAGCCGCTGGTTCCCGAGTTCGAAGAGCTCACCGGAATCGATGTGACCCTCGAGTCGTACCCCGAGGATCAGTTCCGGCAGCGTCGCCTGCTCGAGGTGGGCAGCGGGGAAGCCAGCCTCGACGGCTACATGGTGATGCCTGGCCAAGTAGGCGCGCAGTACCTGGGCGCCGGCTGGATCCGCCACATCGACGACCTAGTTGCCGACGATTCTCTCACGATGCCGGATCTCGACCTCGAGGACTTCTTCGACGGCGCGCTTAGCACCTTTGAGGGCGAAGAGGGTCTCTTTGGTCTGCCGTTGCAGATCGAATCCAGCCTCCTCTTCTACCGTGAGGATCTCCTGCAGGAGGCCGGTTTCGACGGCCCTCCCGAGACACTCGAGGAGTTGCGCGAGTACGCCGAGGCGCTCGACAGCGAGGAGATGGCCGGATTCGCCATGCGCGGTCGCGGTGCGGCGGCTACCAGCCAGATAGTAAACCTGCTCTACTCCTTCGGTGGTCAGTGGACCACGGAAGATGGTAGCTCGGCCCTGGCCAGCGAAGAAAGCGTGGCGGCACTGGAGTACTACGCCGACCTGCTCCGCAGCTACGGCCCTCCGGGCCCCTCGAACCTCCACTGGAACGAGGTAATGAGCCTCTACGCGCAGGACCAGGTGGCGATGGTGCTTGACGCGAACGTGTTCCGCTCGATCGTGGAAGATCCCGAGCAGACTCTCGAGGTAGTGCGCGAGAACACGCGCTATGCTCCTCTGCCCGAAGGCCCGGCCGGAAGTGTTCCCGCCGTGCTCGTTTGGGGCCTCGGCATCAACCATGCCACCGAAAACCCCGAAGCCTCCTGGTACTTCATCCAATGGGCACTCTCGAAGGAGAATCAGCTCAAGGCGCTGCTCGCCGGTGTCCCAGCGGCCCGCGAGTCGGCCTGGCAGGATGAGGAGTTCCAGGCGACCGCACCGGAGTCATGGATCGAGGCTTCGCGCGAGTCCTTCAACCGCGGCCAGCCCGACTGGAATCCTCCGGTAGTGCCGGTGGCGGAGGTTCGTGACGCTTACGGTCAGGCGATCGTGGCGGCCCTGCAGGGCGAGCCGGCCGGTCCGGCCCTCGAGCGCGCCGCACAGGACGTGGACCAGATTGTTTCCCGCACGAACTAGGTAACGACTACGACTAATCTCGCGGGTCCTGCCAAGCGCTTCGCTGCGCGGCGGGACCCGCTCACACGCCCGCCATGAATCCCCTATTCCCAATTATCCCTATCCGAGCGGCCTCATCGCGGCCCTCGTGCGTCTACCCCGGGGAACCCGCATGAGACGCGCCAGCAATTTTTTCGACCGTAACGCCAAGTGGCTATTCCCGTTGCCGGCCATGCTGGCGATCATGGTGCTCATCGTGGGCCCGGTGTTGGCGAATTTCGCCATCTCGATGCAGAGCTGGTTCATCGGTCTGCCGCCCAGTTTCGTGGGGCTCCAGAACTTTGGCGACGCGCTGGCCGACCGACGCTTTTGGAACGGCGTTCGCAATACCTTTTATTTCACGCTACTGGCCGTGCCCATACAACTTGTCCTCGGCCTGGGAATCGCCATTTTGTTCAACCGCGAATTTCCCGGCAAGGGTTTCGTGCGCACGATAATCCTGCTGCCCATGGTAGCTACCCCGGTGGCGATCGCGCTCATCTGGGCGCTCATGTTCAACCCGAGCCTAGGAGTGCTCAACTATTTTCTGGAGAGCTTGGGCCTTCCTCGCTCGCTCTGGGTAGCCAGTGCCGATTTGGTGATTCCGTCACTCGTGCTGGTCGACGTATGGCAGTGGACGCCGATGGTCGCGCTGATCCTGCTGGCAGCACTGGCTGGGATCCCAGGCGAGTTCTACGAAGCCGCCCG
Organism: Trueperaceae bacterium; assembly: GCA_040905665.1. Lineage (GTDB taxonomy): Bacteria > Deinococcota > Deinococci > Deinococcales > Trueperaceae > DASVCN01. Next base: position 43,694 of record JBBDRD010000041.1, on the reverse strand, counting down.
CATCGATGGCGCGACCGGCTTCCAGGCGTTCCGCTTCATCACCCTGCCCTCGATCCGCTCGGCGATCATCGTGGCGCTCATCTTGCGCAGTATCGACGCGCTCAAGACCTTCGACATCATCTACGTGATTACCGCGGGCGGGCCGGGTACGGCTTCGGAGACTCTCAACGTATTCGCATTCAAGACCGGCTTCGAGTTCTTTCGGGCGGGATACTCGGCGTCACTCCTCATCTTCCTGATGTTCCTCGTGCTCGGCATCGCCATCATGCTGAACCTGATTCGGAGTGGACGCCGGTGATTCCCAGAACGAATCGGGCAACTACAGTAGTTGCAGGACGGGTTCTATGAGCCGGCCCGCCGCGACGACCGGAGCGCGGGGATCCGAGCGCCGCCCTGTTCGTGATCCCGCGCTACGGACGAAGCGACTACGGCAGCTGGGTACCTATCTGCTGATGGCCATCGTGCTGATAATCATGCTCTTCCCGTTCTACTGGATGATCCTCACCAGTCTCCGCAGCCAGGTGGCCAACACCAGCCCGGTGCCGGTGTGGTTCTTCGAGCCCACCTTCGAGAATTACCGCAATGTCATCAGGGAAAACGACTTCCTCGACTACACCTGGAACTCATTCGTCGTTGCCGCCCTCTCCACCGGTTTCGGACTGGTGCTGGGCTTACCGGCCGCCTATTCGATCGCTCGCTTCAAGCAGAACGGGCTCGCCCTGGCGATCCTCATCGCCCGCCTAACGCCCTACATCACCTACCTGGTGCCGTGGTACCTTGCCTTCCGGGCGCTCGGGCTCGTCGACACCTACCTGGCTCTCACCCTCACCCACCTGATCGTGGGCATGCCGCTCATTATCTGGATCATGATCTCCTTCTTCGAGGAGGTGCCCATCGAGCTGGAAGAGGCCGCCTATGTTGACGGGGCCAGCAAACTCGGAACCTTCTTCCGGGTGGTGCTACCGCTCTCGGCGCCAGGAACGGTGGCCGCCGCTATCCTCGCCTTCATCTTCTCCTGGAACCAGTTCCTGTTCAGCTTGGTGCTCTCCGGGCCCAATACCAGGCCGGTGCCGGTGGCGGTGTTCAACTTCATCAGTTATGGGCAGATAGACTTCGGCGGCCTGGGGGCCGCGGCGGTGCTCATCACCTTGCCCGTGGTGCTGCTCACCCTGGTAATCCAGCGTTGGATCGTGACCGGACTCACCATGGGCGCAGTGAAGGGATGACCTTACCGGCCGCCGAGGGCTCGCAGATCCTGCGCAAGCTGGAAAGCGTGCGACCCGTGGTGGGGCCCGCGCGTCAAAAGGTAATCGACTTCGTCCTCGAGCATGCCGACGCCGTGGTCTTTCTGTCGATCACCGAGCTTGCCCAGCAGGCCGACGTGAGCGAGGCGACGGTGGTGCGTATCTTCCAGGAGATGAACTACCGGGGCTACCAAGACTTCAAGATCAAACTCTCCCGTGAGCTCGCGCCCGGCCGCCAGCAGTTGGACCACAACATCGACGAGGGCGACACGCCCGGCCAGGTGCTGCATGCGCTCGTGAACCTTTCGGTGGAGACGCTCCGTTCGACGATGCAGATAGTCGACGAGGAGGCGCTCGCCAAGGTCGTCGAGGTGCTGGGCCGGGCGAACCGAATCGAGTTCCTGGGCGTCGGTGGGTCGGGTACGGTCGCAAGAGACGCCTACCACAAGTTCCTCCGCTTGGGCATGTCGGTGGGCGCGGTGAGCGACAGCCACGATGCCGCGCAGGTGTGCGCCGTCCTGGGACCGAACGACGTTGCCCTGTTCGTTTCCCACTCGGGGGCAACGAAGGACGTCCTCGAAGCCGCGCAATTGGCCAAGGATGCAGGCGCCACGGTGGTGGCCATCACGCGCTACGGCCGTTCGCCGCTCGCGCGAATTGCCGACATTACGCTACACACCGTTTCTGCCGAAACGAGCTACCGCAGCGAGGCGATCAGCTCCCGAATCGCTCAACTGGTGCTCATCGATACGCTGATGGTCTCGCTCTACCTGGCGCGGCTACCCGACTCGCAACTGATGCTCGCGAAGGCTCGTGAGGCGTTGGGGAGCAAGCGGCTTTAGGTCGAACCGCCGCTCCTCAAATCAGGTGGGCCGTGCCCGGTGGCGTGTTCAGCGGGGAACCAATAGCAACTTCGTCCCGCGCTTGGCTTCGAAGTCATCGAAAGCCTGGCCCCACTCGGCCAGCGGGTAGGTGCCGCTGATGACCGCTTCGGCGTCGACCTTTCCGCTTCCCATCAGCTCGAGCGCCCTGAGCCACGAGTCGGGGGTGCTTGCGTTGCTGCCGGTCACAGTGAGCTCCCGGTAGCAGACCTGATCGAAGTCCCAGGCGACCGGTTTGCCGAACAGGCCCACCTGCAGGTATCTGCCACGCCGCCTCGCCATCGTGAGGAGCTGCGCAGCCGCCGCTCCCGCGCCAGAGCATTCGATAACGACATCGGCGCCATGACCCTCTGGGGTTATCTCGGCCATCAGCTGCTGAGGATCGTCCTCGCCCACCACCAGTGCGTAGTCGGCGCCAAGTCGACGGGCCAGCGCGAGTCGTTTGGAGTCGCCTGGCGTTCCCAGCACAACCACGGTCGCGCCGGCGGCGCGGGCCACTTGGCTCGCCAGCAGCCCGATAGCCCCAGGTCCGGCAATTGCAACCACGTCGCCCGGGCGGATCACGGGTGTACCGAGCAGGGCGTGGGTCACGCAGGCCAGCGGCTCGGTGAGGGCGCCGGCCCTGTCGCTCAGCGAGTCGGGCAAGCGGTGAAGATTACGCGCCGGTACCACCAGGTAACGAGTAAAGCCGCCGTTCACCGCTGAACCGATCGAGCGGCGCTGTGGGCAGAGGTTGGTGTGACCGGCCCGGCAGTAGCGGCATTGGTCACATGTAGAGAAGTAGGTCTCGCTGGTTACGCGCCAGCCCACTTCCACCCCCAGGACGTCCGTCCCTAGCGCCGCTACCCGGCCGGCTACCTCGTGGCCCAGGACTACCGGCGGTTTGGTCTTGAACTCGTCGTGAAATATGTGCAGGTCGGTCCCGCAGATGCCGGCTGCGGCGATCTCGATGAGGGCCTGGCCAGGGCCGGGTTGGGGCTGGGGAATTTCCCGCAGCTCCACGTTGCCTACGCCGGCGGCTACTTTCATTACTGCTTCCATGGCCGACCCGCTGCTGTTGTGGTGAGGTGCTGTGTGGTGACCCGACGCGCGGGCGGGATCACGCTCAGCCGACCGAACCCGGGCCGGCTGGCCACGTGCTCGATCGTGCTCAAGCGGTATCTCCTGACACCCCGCTGCCCCCCCGGATTCGTCCAGAATACGCCTTTCGGTCGCGGGGCTTACAGATGCTGAGTACTCGTGCAATAGATGCAAATGAATCATCGCCGGATTGCGCGCCGCCGCACAGGCAGGTCCCAGACGAAGCCCAAGTGCTCGCCGGTCTGGAAGACTCTCGGCCTCTACCACTTGTCAGCCGACTTTCTCGGCGGTTGGTTCCGTTTCAAACTCATAAGGCGAGCTGTAGTTCCGCCGCAACCAGCGGCTCAAGCCGTCGAGGTCGGGAAAGAGTGTTCGCTCGGTGATGTTGGCCTGGTCCAGTTTGTCGCGAACTTCCCACTTGATCGCGGCGGGAACGATAATTTTGCGCCATAGGCCGGGGTGCCGCCTCAACCATTTCTCTGGTCCCGAGCCTGCGTCGCCATAGAGAGAGAAGAGCGCGTACTGGTTGACGATCCGGGGATCGACCGCCGGAGGCTCGAAGAACAGCATCACAGGATCGTCGGCGAGTCGATCGAAGTCGCCGAGCGTGGGCGCCAGTTCGGCAAGCGAGTCGGCAGTGAAGACCGCCGCGCCCTCGTGCTCTAGTGCGTCGACCAGTAGCTCGGGCAGCAGTCGGTGGACCTCGTTGTAATCGACCGCCCACACTTCGCCGTCGGAGTCCATCAGATGCAGATAGGCGGTGACGAAGTGCAGCGCCACGAAAGGCGAGAACGTCCAGTCGATGAGCCGGGTAGGTAGGCCGTGGTGTTGTCCCACGGCCAACCAGTGCCACACCGTGTCGTGCAGTACCGCGCCGTGAGGCGCGTATTTGCGGAAGTTCCGGAGGAGGTGCGGTTCCAGCCGTGGGTAGGGTCCCCGCAGGGTCATCAGCGAAGTATTCAAGCCCTTGCCCGCCACCGCTTCCCCGTGAAAGGCATAGGGAGAGCGGTGGCGGGAGATCATCGGATTCCAGGCGTCACGAAAAAGCAGCTCCTGCAGGTGAACCCAGTCGTTGGCCCGTACTACCCGCTCGCTCGTCTGTTCCACCTCCGACTCCGCCACGTCTCGCGCCATGGCGGACATCCTACCCTCCTACAGGTTCGCCTCCGTTGGGGTGAAGGGTCTGCCCGCTTATGTAACTGCTGTCGGACGAAGCGAGGAAGACGTAACAGGGGGCGACCTCTTCCGGTTGGCCCGGGCGGCCAAGCGGCTGGCTGGTCCCGAACGACTCCACCTTCTCCTCGCCGAAGGAAGATGGAATGAGCGGTGTCCAGATCGGTCCCGGCGCCACCGCGTTGACCCTTATACCCTTCTCGCTCAAATTCATCGCCAACGCCCTGGTGAAGGCGAGAATCGCGCCTTTGGTGGAGGAGTAGTCGATGAGTGTGGGATTGCCGCGGTAGGCAGTTACCGAGGTGGTATTGATGATCGAGGCCCCCGACTCGAGGTGTTTGAGGGCGGCCTTGGTGATGTGAAACATCGAGAGGATGTTGGTGCGGAAGGTCCGTTCCAGCTGGTCAGCGGTGATGTCCTCGAGGCTCTGCTGCGGATACTGGACCGCGGCGTTGTTGACGACCACGTCCAGCCTGCCCAGCTCGCTTACCGTCTGCTCGACAGCTTCGCGGCAGAACGATTCGTCCTGAATGTCGCCCGGTATAAGCAAGCAGCGCCGGCCCTCCTCCTCGACCTGCCGCTCGGTCTCCTCGGCGTCCTCGTGCTCGTCCAGGTAAACGATCGCCACGTCGGCGCCCTCTTTCGCGAAGTACACCGCCACCGACCGGCCGATGCCGCTGTCGCCCCCGGTTATTAGCGCGATCTTTCCTTCGAGCTTGCCGGCCGCGCGGTACTCGGGCGCTTCGAACTGCGGCCGGGGCCGCATCTTGCTCTCTTCACCGGGATGTTTCTCCTGATGCTGTGGCGGCAACTGGTCCGGTCTACGCTCTTCGCTCTCTCGTTCCTGCTTCTGCCTATCCGACATTTTCCCCCCTAACAGTTCCGGTTCAGAGTACGGCCGCCCCTATCCTCCCGGCTGTCTGGCAACGTACGGTTGCTCTGGCAATCCGAAAGATATGGTTGCACTGGATCGGCCCCCTAGCGGCCCGGAGTTCTTGCGTGACGTGTTTCACGAACGGGATTTTCCTTGGGGCCGGCGGGGGGCTTCGTAATGTCGAATGGAAAAGAGGCCGGCGTTGGATTGTCAGCGCGGATTCGTGAGTTGGCGCATGACGCCTTCGGATACAGCGCCCTGCGTCCCGGTCAGGAACAGGCGATCCGGGCGGTCGTCGAAGGTAAGGATGCGCTAGTGGTAATGCCGACCGGTTCGGGCAAATCGGCTATCTACCAGGTGGCGGGGATGCTCATCGAAGGCAAGACGGTAGTGGTGTCTCCGCTCCTGGCGTTGCAGCGTGATCAGGTTGAAGCGTTGACCGAACATGGCGCCAAGGGTGGTGAGGCGGAGGCGCTCAATTCCACGCTCGGCAAGGAGGAGCGTAAGGAGTTGCTGGAGCGCGCCGCGGCGGGAAAGGTGGAATTCCTGTTCCTGGCGCCAGAGCAATTTTCCAGCAGTGACACGCTCGACAGGCTGCGCGAGTCGCCGCCATCGCTATTCGTGATCGATGAGGCTCACTGCGTTACCGAGTGGGGCCACGACTTCCGCCCGGAGTATCTGCAGTTGGGCGCCGCCATCGAGGCTCTCGGCAATCCTCGGGTGCTTGCGTTGACCGCTACCGCGGCCGCCCCCGTGCGCGATGAGATCATCGAGCGGCTGGGCATGACCGACGCCGAGGTAATCGTCCACGGCTTCGATCGCCCCAATCTGGAACTGAGCGTGGAGCGCATGACGAGCGAGAAGGAGAAGCTCGAGCGCCTGCTCGAGCTGATTCCCAACCTGGGGCGTCCGGGAATCGTCTACGTTGCAACGCGCCAGCATGCCGACGAACTAGCCGAGAGCCTTCGCCAGGCCGAGATACGGGCGCAGGCATATCACGCGGGACACGACAAGACGCAGCGGCAGAGGGTGCAGTCGGCGTTCATGGACGACGAGTTCGACGTGATCGTCGCCACCACCGCCTTTGGGATGGGGGTCGACAAGGCACATGTGACGTTCGTCGTTCATTACGACATTACCGGTTCCCTCGACGCCTACTACCAGCAGGTCGGCAGGGCCGGGCGCGACGGTGATTCAGCGGCGGCTATTCTGCTCTATCAGCCCGATGACATACGCCTCCAGCGATTCCTGAACAGCGGAACGGCGATAGATGCCAGTACCCACGAGCGCATAGCTATCTTGTTGGAGAGCGCCGGCGGAGCTGTGGACGCTGCTGATTTGCGCGACGCGACAGGATTGTCGGCAACCCGGCTACAGACGGTCCTGAACCATCTGGAGGAGGTGGGAGCAATAACCGTGGACGGTGACGGGGTCGTGCTGTACCGGCACGGTGGTCCTTCTCCCACCGAGGCGGCGGAGGCGGCGCAGAAGCTTCAAGAACGGCATAAGGCCTTCGAGAAGTCGAGGGTGGAGATGATGCGGGCTTATGCCGAGACCGACGGCTGCCGGCGCGCCTATCTGCTTTCCTACTTCGGGGAGAGCTACGATCCGCCTTGCGGTCACTGTGACAACTGCAAAGCAGGCGACGGGCTCGAGCAAGTGACCGAGGGGCCGTTCCCGATCGGGGGACGCGTGGTACACGAGAACTTCGGCGATGGCCAGGTCGTTCGTTACGAAGAGGGGAGGGTGGTCGTGCTGTTCGACGAGATCGGCTACCAGACTCTGGCGCTCGACATCGTCCACGACCGCGGATTGCTGCAGGATGCCAAGGGCGCCGCCGCGTCGGGTTGAGCCCACGCGACGTGATGATGAGGATTTGGCCCGATGGGTGAGAAACGTGTCGAATCATCTTACAGAACAACTGGGCCAACGGGGTCTAGCCTGACAATCGGCAGTATCGAATAAAGGGGGGAATACATGGAAGCAATCAAACGAAAGTTCACTCTGTTCCTGATCGTCGCGCTTGCCGCATTTGGCGCGGCAGTCGCTGACGAGCACCAGCAGGATCAGGACCAGCAAGCCCAGGAAGAGCCGCAGACGGAGACCAGAACGGTGGAGATCCGAGGGGAGGAAGTCGCTCCTCTCGGAGAGATCCAGGTCGGCGAGTCTCAGCAGTACGACGGCGAAGCGAGAATGGTCGAAGTAGAGGTAGAAACGGGCGCGCTCGTCTTTACTACTGATAGTGCTTCGGACCAGCACCCGAACGTCGATCTGGTAGGGCCCAACGGCTACTACGAGCGCTTCGAAATTGCGGACAACGCCGACGAGCAGCTCGTCGTCGAGGGGCTCCTGCCTGGCGTCTACTCCGTAGCCGTCAGTGACGAGGGCCTGCAGTTGGCTCATACTCTCGTTGAAGTAACTGCAGGGCAGGCCATAAGCGTGCAGGTTGCGCTACAGGAACTCGCTGCTTATCAAGAGGGTGCGTTCCAGGCCGACGCCCGCACCGCCTACCCGGACAATGCTTTTGAGGGCGGCGAGCCGCAGGCCATCGAGAACGCCGAGTTCGGTGAAGTGACCGTCGAGACCGAGAACGACGACGCACGCTTCGTCGTAAGCGGACCCAACGGCTACTCGCAGGAGTTCACCGGTAGCTTTACCGCCAATGATCTTCCGCCCGGCGTCTACGTGATCGCGGGTACCCGTGAAGGAAGCTTCGAGATCAGCTCGCTTCAAGGCAGCCAGATCGCTACTTCGGCCGTCGAGGTCAACGTATCGCAGGCCGTGACGTTCGTGCCGGTCTACGACTTCGTCGGAGCCGAGACCGAAGAGGTCGAGGCCGTAACCGAGGAGGTCGAGGCGGTGACCGACGAGGTCGAGGGTGACGTCGCCGGCGGTGGCGAGGCCGAGGAGGGCCAAGAGGAAGGCCAGGCTGAGGGCGAAGACGGCGTAAATGTCGACGTCGAGCAGGAAGGTGAGGCCGAAGGCGAAGTTGACGGCGATGTTGACGTCGAAGTAGAGGGCGAAGGCGAGGTTGGCGTCGAGGACCCGGCCGAGACCGAGGAGCCCATGAACGAAGAGGAAGAAGAGGAGCAGAACTGATAGATAGGGCTTGCAGCGGCCAAGGAGCCTTGGCCGTCCAACCGCAAATCGTGCCGATCGGAACGAACGGCAGCTAGAAACTGAGGTCAGCTAATCAACGCTGGCAAGATGGGAACGCAGGGGGCAAACCGCTCCCTGCGTCCTTCTTTTGGACGGGGCCAATCTTGGGATGGACGCTCTTTGCGGAGCGACCGCCACTGCCCCCCTCGACTGATAAACTTCCCGCGTGATGACCGAGATCTCCTCTCCCTCGACGGCACGCTGGAGCCACACGCTCCCATGATCCTGCCGTGGGTAATCGATCCCGTCCTGATCGGCACGTTGTTGACGCTCGGAGTAGCCTACGGGCTGCTGGCCGGCCCGTTACGCTCCCGCTTGGAGGGCAGCGTTCCTGCGACGCGGATGCAGATCACGCTATTCACCTCTGGCCTGCTGGTTGCGTTCCTCACCGAGGCTTCTCCGCTGCACGAACTGTCGGAGCGGTACCTGTTCAGTGCTCACATGGTGCAGCATCTGCTGCTCAGTTACGTAGTGGCGCCGCTGCTGATCGCCGGCACTCCCGGCTGGATGGTGCGGCCGTTGGCGAAGAACAGGATCGTGGGACCGGTCTTCCTGGCGCTCACGCGGCCCCTCATCGCCTTCATCGTGTTCAGCCTGGCATTCACGCTCTGGCACTTGCCGATGGTCTACGAGGCGGCGCTGATTAGCCCTTTCGTACACCACCTTCAGCACGTGATCTTCCTGGCGCTGGCGGTGCTGATCTGGTGGCCGGTGATGAGCCCGCTGCCCGAAATTCCACGCTCCGGTTACGGCGTCCAGGTGTTCTACCTGGCGGCGCTCCCGTTGGGGCAGTTTTTCGTGGCGGCGATCCTCACATTCGCGCCCGAGTCGTTCTACCCCACCTACCAGGCGGCGTCTCGCATCCTGCCGATGTCGGCAGCGGCTGATCAACAACTGGGTGGCGTGATAATGAAGATCGCCAGCTTTATCGCCTTCGGAATCCCCCTGGTGGTGGCGTTCCTGCGCTGGTTCGGAGGAGACCGCTCCTCGCCCGCCACGCGCCCGTCAGCTCACTGAGAATCGGCTCACTGAGGAAGTCCGCATTCCTGCTTCAATCCTCGTGTGGCACTTGGTCCGCCTCGTCCTCTTCGTCCTCACCCTCCGCCTGATTCGGTCGCGGGCGATGAATTGGGTCCGGATTCGGGCGCTTCCGCCGGGCTTCATCGTCCTCGCCTTCAGCTTGACCCGGTGTTCGCCTAGGTGGAGGTTGGCTTTCCTCGTCTTGTTGCCGCGCGGAGTCTTGCTGCCTCGCGGCGATGTAACTGTCCTTTAGTGGCTGTGGAACTTTCACGATCTCTCCCTACTGCGGCGTAATCACTGCCGGCCCTTGGCCCGCCGATTATCCGCCCTGGCGTGGGCGGCGTACTACTTCCGTGCCTACGTTCGGGAATCATGCCCCTTGAAACCGGCGCCGGAACTCGTCGGCACGTCCCGGCGCCACGTTAGCCACCACCGTGTCTCCAGGCTCGAGCCGCGCGTCGCCATGAGGGAAGAGGGTTCTTCCGCGCCGTCTTATCGCCACAACTACACTCCAGTTGGGCAACGCCGCCTCGCGCAACGTCTTCCCGGCCAGTCGGCTGTCCCGCGTGACCGTCAGCTCCACGATCTCCTGTCCGGTGAGGTCGCGTAGCCGCCTGCGCTCTCCTGCCTGCTCGAGCGCGCGCTCCCGCTGAACTGCCCGGTAGTAGGCACGCGCGACGTCCGCCTGCCGCACCAGTCCCAGCAGGTTCATCTGCTGGCGAGAATCGACCACCGGCAGACGGCTGATGCCGTGCTCGGCCATACTCTCGAGCGCGTCGCTGATAGGATCCTCTGGAACCACTACCTGGACGACTCTTGTGCCCGCCTCTCCCACTAGCGTGCTTTGCGATAGTCCGGCACGTCGGGCGCGTTCGATGTCGCCAAGGGTGAGGATTCCGGCCACTTTCCGCTGGTCGTGCGGCTCCACGAGCACGAACGCCTGTTGGTAACCGGTCGCCATCTCCTCGGCCGCGGTGCGCAAGGTGTCGTCGGCACGGAGGGTTGGCGTTAGGCCTTCCATGACCTCGCGCACGTTCACGGTTTGCAGCAGGTCCGAGGCGCGGTGACGGAGCAGGCTTAACCCCCGGCGTGCAAGCAACACGTGGTAGACCGACTCGGGCTGCATGATCTCGGAGACCAACACCGACACCACCGTCGCCAGCAGCAGTGGCAGGATGAGCTGGTAGTCACCAGACATCTCGAACGCCAGGATGATGGTGCTCATCGGCGCACGGGCGGCGCCCGAGAACACCGCGGCCATGCTCACGAGGGCGAAGGCTCCGGGTTGAAGTGACATCTCGGGGAAGAGCCCCGAGCTTACCTGACCAAAGGCCGCGCCTACCGCGGCGCCGATGAGCAGCAGGGGTGAGAGGACCCCACCGGGATGCCAAGCGGCGAGCGAGATGCTCATCGCGAGCGCCTTGGCGAACGCCAGCGTAACGAGAGCGAGGGTGGCGACCATCTCACCTTGAAGAATCGAGCCGGTCACTTCGAAACCGCGGCCCAGCACCGAGGGCATGACCAGGCCGATCGCGCCTACTGCCAAGCCGCCCAAAACGGGACGCAGCCAGGGTCGAACACGCAGGTAGTTGAGCAGATCGTCGGCGTTTACCACCAGGCGGACCACACCCACACCCACGAACGCGGCCAGTATCGAGAGCACGAAGTAGAACGGCAGCTCGAGAGGGCTGGTGAGGGCATAGTCGGGGACAGCGAAGGCAGGGTCGGGGCCGAGGAAGCCGCGCGACACTACCGAGGCAGTCACCGAACCGATGACCACCGAGGCGACGTAGCGGCTGCCGAACTGACCCAGGATCACTTCCAGGGCGAACAGCATGCCTGCGATGGGGGCATTGAACGTCGCCGCTATTCCGGCCGCCGCCGCGACCGCGATCAGGTTGCGGCGGCGCTCCTCACTCAGCCGCATCGCCCCGCCCGCCAGCGAGGCGATAGCGGCGGTGAGCTGGACGACGGGACCCTCAGTACCGAGCGGAGCGCCGGTGCCTATGGCGATGGCGGTGGCAATCGGGCGCCAGAGGACGATCCGCTTGGCAAGTCGTCCGCCCAGGTTGGAGACGGCGAACATCACGTGAGGGATTCCCGAGCCACGGACGTCGGGCGACCAGTAGAGGAGAATCGGGGTTACCGCCAGCGCGCCCAGGGCAGGGATCAGGAGCGCCGTCAGACTGCCGATCAGGGTTCCGCCGGCCGCCTCGAAGTCACGAATCCACCGCTCCATGAAGTGAACGATGAAGTCGAAGCCGACTGCCGCCAAGCCGGCAAGCAACCCAATGACGATCGCCGAGGCGATGAGGGAGGTCGTCTCGCGCGACTCGCGGAGGTTGAGCCGCCGCAGCACTCGTTCACTGAGGAGACGGCGGCGGCGTTCGAATCGGCGAGCTGGCATCGTTCCGCGGCAATGGTACTGCACGCGTGCGCGTGGCGGGTCGGGTCAATTGCTCCGTGGCGCCTCTAGCCCTACCTGCCGGAGCGGGAACGCCTGCTTGCCGACCTACCGCCCCGCCGCCATCTCCTCAAGCTGCGCCACATACCCTTCCAGTTGGCCGAAAGCCCGCTCGATCGGGGCGGCGGTAGTCATATCCACCCCGGCAGCACGAAGCGCATCGACCGGGGGAACCGAGCTTCCTGCCCGCAGGAAGGTGAGATAACGCTCGACCGCGCCCGGCTGGCCCGACCTTACGTCCTCCGCGAGCGCGGCCGCGGCCGCGATGCCGGCGGCGTACTGGAAGGTATAGAAGGGCACGTAGAGATGGCCGAATTGCGACCAGGTGATGCCGGTGCGCTCGTCCGTGTCGATCTCATCGCCGTAGCCCTCCTGGAAGAGTCCGCGCATGATCTCGTTCAGCCGGTCGGCCGTTAGCCCATCGCCGCGCTCGACCGCAGCGTGTACCTCGAGCTCGAAGCGCACCAATGTGGGCATGATGAAGAAGTAGCGGTGGTAGTTGTAGAACGCCTCATCGAGTACCGCCAAGCGGGCGTTGTCGTCGGTGAGTGTTTCGAGCAGGTGACCCCGCACCAGAGCCTGATTGAAGTTGGAAGCTGTCTCGGCCATCATCATCGAGTAGTTGGCGTAGGGGAGAGGCTGAGCCTCGTTGAGGAGCACTCCGTGTACCGCGTGTCCCAGTTCATGAGCCAGTGTGGAAAGGCTCTCGAGGTCATCGTGGTAGCTCATCATGATGAACGGCTGCGACTCGTAGGCGCGGGCGGCGAAAGCTCCGTCGCGCTTCCCTCGGTTGGGATAGACGTCGGTCCAACGTTCCTCGAGCAGGCCGCGACGCATGGGCGCGACGTACTCCTCACCCAACGGCGCCATCCCTTCGATTATCCAGTCGACTGCTTGACCGTAGGGAACGACCGGCGGTTCGGGCGAGAGTGGTGCGAAAATGTCCCACTCGGCGTGCCGCTCCACGCTCAGAATCTTGCGGCGCGCCGCCCAGTAGCGGTGCCATACGCCGATGTTCTTTCGGAAGGTCTCGACTACCGAGTCCAGCACCGCGCGCGGGACTTCTCGCGGCTCGAGCTGCTCCGCGACCGTGTTCTCATAGCCGCAGACTCTTGATGAGAACACGCTCTGCTTGACGCGGCCCAAATAGAGATCGGTCAAGGTGTTGCGGTAGTTCAGGAAGCCGTCGCTGTAGGAGATGTACGCCTTGCGGCGGATCTCTCGGTCGGTCGACATGCGCAGCTGTCCGTAGCTGCTGCGGCCCACCTCGAACTCCTGGCCGTTGCCCGTGGCGGCAGCGGTACGCACGGGCTCGAACTGCACCTCACCGTTGGCAAGGCTGTTGTAGGCGCGCTCGATCGCTCCGAGAGGATCGCCCAGGCGGCCCAGGATGTCCTCGACCTCCTGAGAGCGCACGTGGGAACGGTTCGCCTCGAGCTTCTCGAAGTAGCGTGTGAGGTGCGCGAGCCGCCGCTCCTGCTTCACGAACTGCCCCAGCTTCTCGTGACCGATCGACAGGAGCTCGGGCTGGAGGAAAGCGACCGCTGTGCTCCAACGTACCGCCAAGCCCTGGAAGTGGCCGGCGCGCTTGCGCCCCTCCTGGTTGCCCTGATCGACAGAAATAGGCAAGTTGGCGTAGAGACCCAGCTTCTGCATCTGGGCCACTAGTCGCCAGTACTCCTCCATGAAGTCTGCCAGCGTACCGGCGCTCTCACCCAGCCGACCATGGAAGCTCCTCAGTTTTTCGATGTCCTGCTCGGCGACAGCGAAGTCCTTTAGGTAACCCTGCTCGTCGGCGTAGAGGCTCTCAAGGTTCCAGGTGTAGGCCGGGTCGAGTTGGTCGCGGGTGGGAAGGGTAGTAGTTGCCATGCGGCCCATGATAATCAGGCTAAGCGGTCGTACTTACCAGCCTGATGAGGACACGGCGCATGCAGCCACGGCTGCCGCCCTCCCAATTGGACGGCGGCAGCCGGCCAGCCATTTTCCGCGTTCGATGGTCCTAGCGAGGCGTTGTGAGGGTTGCGCCTTCCGGCAGCAGGAACGTCACCACGAAACTGGCATCGCTGTCGCTCTCGTTGCTCACCTGCAGGAAAGTTTCGGCCGGGATCATGTAGATCTCTCCGGCGCGAACGGTCGTCGTTTCGCCGCCCTCCTCGAGAAGGAACACGACCTCCCCCTCGATCACTAGTATCAGTTCGGGCCCTCCGTGCATGTGGACCGGACTCTCGGCGCCGGGGGCGAGCTCCAGTACTTGCTGGACGACCTCGAAAGGCCCGTCCATCGTGATGCTTTCGTAGCGCACGTTTTGGATCGTGGCGGGTCGCAGCACACTCTGAGCCAGCACTAGCGTTAGCAACGCGGCGGCAAGGAGTACTACGGCACTTCTGAGCTTGTTCCAGATTCTCATTATCGCTTCCCTTCCCCTCAGAAACTGGGCTTTATGCCCGTTACGCCATTCTTGTGGGAGCGCCCTCCGTCGCGCATCGCCAGTCCTAGGTAGGCCGCTTGGCCGCCTTCCGGAGGCGAGTACTTAAAATTGAGTAGTCCGAGTTACCGGGGCCACGGCAGAATCTAGTCGCCCTCGAACTGAAGCGCCAAACGCGTTAGTTCCACCCGATTTCGCAAGCCGGTCTTGCCCAGCATGTTGGCTACGTGCTTGCTCACCGTCGAGGGGCTGATATCCAGCCGCTTTGCGATCTGCCGGTCCGACAGCCCCTGCGCCACGAGCTCGAGCACTTCCGACTCACGCGGAGTGAGTCTCTCGGGTGCAGCTGCACGCACCTCTGCCACGGCATCATGCTCGAGTTCGGCGATCGCCTCTTCCACTGTGATCCTTTGCCCCTCGTCCCATACTTTGCGGAACGTCTCCTCACCGAGAGCTTGCTCGAGTTGCCGGAATAGTTGACGATAGTGCTCCTCGAGCCGCACCTGCCTCAGAGGTACCTCGACTTCGTGGAGTAGCGCTTCCGACAGCGAGCATAGCTTCGTTGCCTGTACGATCCGTCCCTGTACTCTTAGTGCGTCACTCAGTCCCTGCAGGACGTAGGCCGCCACCCATTTCGCCTGCAGCCGCCACGACTCCTTCAGGCTCTCTTCGAAGCTGGAACGTGCCCTGCCTGCCTCACCCAGATTGAGATAGGCCCAGCCGATGAGATTCCGCGCTTGCGCTGCCCCTCTGGCAGATTTCGCCTGCTGGTACAGCGCCAGGCTCCTCTCGCCAAGCGCCAACGCCTCGGCAGGATTCTCGAAGCGGTGCGCCAGACCGTAATTGTGTGCCGCCCGGGCAAGTCCGACGAGATCGCCCAGACGCTCGAACATTGGCAGAAGTCGACGGTGCAACGCCACCGACATGGCGAGATCGTTCTGCATAGTTGCGACGAGGGCAAGCGTGAGCAGCGCGTGCGCCTCTCCTTGCTCGTCGGATACCCTTCGGTAGAGCCCTACGCTCTCCTCCGCGAAGGTTCCAGCGCTCTGCCAGTCCGATTGGCGCGTCGCAAGCAGTGCGGCGTTATGACAAACACCGGCCCTCAAGGAAGAAGCATTTGGCGCTTCCGGTTGAAGTGCCAGAACCTCGTCCAGCCACCTTCGGCCCTCGCTCAGGTAAGCGTTGTTCTCCCACAGCCCTCCCAGCGCGCTCGCCAAGCGGAGGGAGGACTGTGCATCCTTAGCGTCGATGGCCCAACGGAGGGCCGTTAGTAGGTTGTTGTGCTCCGCTTGGAGCCGTTCGAGCCGTCCACGGGGCCGCTCGCCGGCTTCCGGCTTCTCCGCGAACTCGAGGAAATAGCGGGCATGCCCAGCTCTCAAGGCTTCGTGCTCGCCACTGTCGGCAAGCTTCTCGAGGGCGTACTCGCGGAGCGTCTCGAGCATGTCTAACCGTGGCTCGGCTCCGGGAGCGTCCACCTGACGCACTAGGCTCTGATCGACCAGCTGTGTCAGATCGTCAAGCAAATAGATTTGGTCGTGCAGTGCACCACATACCGAGTTCACCGCCTCCAGCTGGGCACCGCTGTGAAACACCGCGAGCCGCCGGAAAAGCCGCTTCTGAGGTGCGCTAAGTAGTTCGTGGCTCCAGTCGATGGTGTTCCGCAAGGTCTGCTGACGTTTCGGAAGGTCTCGTGCTCCGCCGGTGAGGAACTCGAGTCGTTTCTCGAGGCGTGCGAGAAGCGACTGGGGGTTGAACAGTTTGCTTCTGGCCGCGGCCAACTCGATCGCCAGCGGCAGCCCGTCGAGCTTTCTGCATACTTCGGCAACGGTTCCACCGTTCTCGTCGCTGAGTTCGAACGAGGGCCTTACCGCCTGGGCTCGTCCACAGAAGAGCTTCACCGCCTCGTAAGCAGCGAGAGCCGTCAGGTCGGCCGGCTCCTCCTGTACGGGAGGCAGGCCAAGGGGTGCTACCGGATATTCGTGCTCACCGGTAAGCCGAAGCGGTGCACGACTGGTTACCAGTACCTTGAGGTGTGGACAGGCGGCCAGCAGTTCGGATACGGCGGCAGCTGCCGGCATGACGTGCTCGAAGTTGTCTACGAGGAGCAGTAGCTGCTTGGCGCGCAGGTGGCCCTTTAGCCGCTCGAGGAGAGGTTCGTCGGGCCCTTCGCCGACTCCCAGAGCGTAGCCGATCGACGTCGTTACCAGTGCGGGACTGCGTAGCGGGGCCAGCTCGACCAGGAACACTCCGTCCGAGAAGTCGTCCGCGAGTTCCGCGGCCAGGCGCAATGCGAGACGGGTCTTCCCGATTCCGCCCGGGCCGGTAAGAGTAAGGAGGGGTCGATCGGCCCTGAGGAGCAACGGCTTGAGCACCGTGAGGTCGCTCCGGCGTCCTATCAGTGGTGTGGTCTGAACGGGCAGGTTGTTCACAGTACCGTGACGCCTTCGTCAGCCTTATGCAGAAGGGACTTTGGACCCGGGTCTATCCCGTTTTGGAGCACATCTAAAGTATATTGCCTAAAGTAACCGCTTCTGCGGAGTGAATATCGTGGCCGCTGCTCAGGTAGGCGACCACGCCGCCTGCCGCCCGCACTGCCCGTTCGTAATCGCTGGCCGGCGCTACAGGAAAGGTGTGTTCACCGAGCCGCACGAGCCCGCTGCCCGGATCTACTTCGACGGTGGCGTCCGGATTCGCCAACTCGTAAAAATTGTCGTCGTCCAACGTCACCACCAGGAATCCCTCGTCACGTGCACCCATCGCGTAGAGCGGTGCGACGCTTCGTGCGATCACTGCTCTCACCCCGGCGTCGCGAAGCGCTCGCACCGACGAGGCGCGGTTGCTGCCCACGCCGAAGTTTTCGTCTGCTACGACGACGGTGCCGGAGAGGTCGCGGGTTGCGGCCGTGGGATCGAGGTAGTGCAGAAGCAAGCGGCGCAGCACCAGTGGGTCGCGGTCGCTCGAGGCGCCAACTCCGGGTACGGCCGATGGGGTGAGGTCGTCGGTGGAGACGGTGCCACGAAGCCTGACGACGTTTCCGCGCCGTGGCCATACGACTGTGGGCGCCTCCGGCGGCTTTCCGCTGCTCCTGGCCTGTGCCTCTCGGCGTGCTGTTTCAAAGTCGCCGGGAGAGCTGCTCCTTGCTTCGTCGGCGTCTCCCTGGCCGGTGGCACGACCAAGTCGCCCCGTTCGCGCCGCCTCGCCCGCGGTCCTTCCGCCTGCAAGGTGGATGCTGGCGTGCGGCGAGCCCATCCGCCCCACGCTGTTACGGTTGCCGGTGACCACCGCGATCTCCCCGTCTGCCAGTCGGCCCACTCCGAAACCGAAGCAGGGTCCGCAGCCGGGAGGCAGCAGGGTAACGCCGGCGGCCGTGAGCCTCTCGAGCGTGCCCTCCTCACGCAGGCGCGCTTCTACCTCACTGGAGGCGGGCGCTACCAGAGCGGGGATCGCTGTCCGCTCGCCCAGGGCCTCGGCGAAAGCCCTGATCTCCTCGTAGGTTCCGCCTGCGCAGGTGCCTACGAACACGCGGTCGACTCGAGTCGCCGGGAAGTCGTCCAAGGGGACAACGTCGGCTGGCTGGCCACTGCGGGCAACGGCGGGAACTACGGCGCCGAGGTCGAGGACCAGCTGTTGGCTCTCGCCATCGGTTTCCGCGTCCCTCTCGCCCTCTCCCTCGCTAAAGACCCCGTCGCACAGTTCTCTGTGGACCGTCCTGTCGACGTCGCTGCCGAGAGCCTCTCTCTTGGCGGCCTCGCTGCCGACGGCCTCTCTCTTGGCCGCCACTCTGGCGGCCGCTGAATCGATCCCGAGCGACCGCAAGGTCACGTCGTCAACAGGAAAAATGGCGGTAGCTGCCACGGCTTCCGGCGTGGCGTTTGCGAGTACCGCCCGCTCGGCCATGCTCAGGGTTGCCACTCCGGGCCCACTGAACTCGAGTGCCTTGCCAGTAGCCAGCCGGGGCACCGCTCCTCCATCGCGAAGACGATCGAGCAGCGTGAGGGCGGCGTCGCGGGCGCTGACTCCCGGGCCCAGGCGACCGACCAGCCTTATCTGCAGAGTTTCCGGCACCCGCATGACCAGCCTGCCGGTATGGATGGCCGCGGCTATTGTCATGGGCTGGGCGGCGAACGCTGCGACTCCGTAGGCACCTAGCGTTGGTGCGTGCGAGTCGTTGCCCAGAAGCAACATGCCCGGTCGAAGCCGTCCGCAGGCGGGCAGCACATGGTGCTGTATTCCGCGCCCGACAATTCGTTCTGCCCCGAAGCGCTGCACGAACTCATCCTCGACGGCCCGTAGCCGTGCGACGCGCTCGCGGTCCTCTCCTTCGTACGTTTCGAGCGACTGGGTGTGGTCGCGGACCAGAACGATCGGGGCGGCCGCTCGGGTAGTGCCCAGTGCTGCCAGAGGCGCTTCGAGCGCCGGGGTAGTCCAGTCGTCGGTGATGATGAGGTCGACAGTGCGTTCGACCTCATCGCCTGCCGGTGCGCCCAGGAGGCGTTCGATACGGGTCACGCGAAGCCGGCGCCCTCGAATACGGTGTCCTCGAATTCGGTGTCCTCGAAGCAGTAGTGAACGGTGGTAAAGCTCCGGGCCAACCGGATCACGCTCTCTCGCACCCTTTGCGGCGTCGCGGCGCCCGTGAGGACGTCATGCATGAAGCCCGCAAGTCGTCGCATCTCCTCTTCGCGCATCCCCAGACGGGTGACCTCGGGCGTCCCGAGCCGAAGGCCCTTGCTGCGTAGCGACGGAATCAGGTTGACATTGGCGATCAGTTGGGCGGTGTGAAGCGCTTCGACGGCCTGGTCGGGCGTGGCGAGGTCGCGCACATCGAGCCACACCTGATGCGAATCGGTGACGCGATCCCCGCCCTGCACCGCCAGGCCCAGTCGGGCTAGCTCGCGGCCCAATGCACGCGCGTTGGCGATCGTCTGACGCGCATACTCGGCGCCGAACTCCTGAGCCTCGGCGAGCGTGATTGCCAGCGCGGCGACGTGATGCAGATGGAAGTTCGACACGTGTCCGGGGAAGATAGTCGCATCGACTCGCGACATCAGGTCCTCGCGGTTGGTGAGGATGACGCCCTTCTGCGGGCCAGGCAGCGATTTGTGGGTGCTTCCGGAAAGCACATCCGCCCCCTCCCGCAGAGGATCCTGGAATTCTCCGCCGGCGATGAGCCCCAAGACCTGTGAGGCGTCGTAGACGATGATTGCCTCCGGCCCGGCCAGCTCGCGGAGTTCACGCAGAGGGTGGGCGAACAGCACCATCGAGGCGTCGAGATAGATCACGTCCGGTGGCGCCGCGGCGAACGCCCGAGCGCAAGCCGCGAGATCGATGGTTGCCCGTTCCGCGTCGTAGGGCAACAGATGGCGGTTCTCGGTGATACGGGCGGCGACGCTCTTGGCCGCGAAGTGGCCGCCATCCTCCATCGCGAGGTGGTAGAACGCATCGCCCGGCTCAACGACCGAGTGGATGACGATGTTCGTGCAGTTCTCGCCCGAAAGCGGCCGTACGTTAGCGAAGCGCGCCCCGAAGATTTCGCATGCCAGCTCGACCGCGCTCGCCTCCACCTCGGCCAGGTGCTTGCCACCCACGTAGCGCCACTGGGGGTTCTGGAACAGGTAGCGGTGGGAGAGGTCGCTGCCCATGACACTGCGTGCCATGGGGCTGAGCAGGTTCTCGGTGGGGACCAGGCCGATGCAGTCGCCCCGGTAGGCTTCCTGGCTGCGAACGGCGTGAAGGATACGATCCAGCGCTGAGACGGGCGGCGCAATCGGTTCGAGTTGGAGCTGTGGCATCGATTCTCCTAGCTGGTTAGGCTGGTGCTTTTGAAACGAAAGAAATGCGGGCTATAGATTGCCCGCGAACAAACGTATCATAAGTAGGGGTGGGGAGTGCAAGGCCCTCGGTTGCAGAGGATCTAGCTGTTCGGTGATGTCACCGCCGGCGCTGCGGCATCGCGAAGGCCGCCGCCGACTCACACGGTCCGGTAGACGTCCGAACTGAGATATCGCAAGCCGGAGTCACACATTATCGTCACGACTGTTGCTTTGGGACCCAGTCGCTTGGCGAGTCTTATCGCAGCGACCGCGTTGGCGCCAGAGGACGTACCGGCGAATATGCCCTCCTCGCGCGCCAGACGGCGCGCCATCTCCTTGGCCTCCGCCGTGGTCACGGTGTAGATATCATCCACCTTGTGCGGTTCCCATAGCGGGGGAACAAAACCGATGCCGATGCCCTCGATCTTGTGCGAGCCAGTGGGATTTCCGGAAAGAACGGCCGACTCGGCCGGCTCTACGGCTACGATTTGCAGGTTTGGGTTGTAGCGCCGCAGCACGTCCCCGGCGCCATGAATTGAGTGAGCGGTACCGACCGCATGCACGAAGGCGTCCACCTGGCCATCCGTCTGCTGCCAGATCTCCTCGCCCATCGGCTGGTAGCCGACGATGGCATCGTGGTTGTTCAGCTGATCCACCCACCAGTGTCCAGGCTCGCTACTCATCTCGCGGGCTGTTTCGATCATCTCCTTGATGAGCTTCGCCGTGATCTGCCTGTTATCGCTGGGAACGACCGTTATTTCGGCGCCCAGCGCCTTCATCATTTGGCCCTTCTCTTCACTGAAGGCGTCGGAGAAAACGATGCGCAGCCTGTAACCCTTGGCCGCGCACACCAGAGCCAGAGAGATGCCGGTCGTACCTGCGGTGTATTCCACGACCGCATCGCCGGAGGACAACCTGCCGTCGCTTTCCGCCGCTTCGATCGCCGCTCGAGCCATCCGATCCTTCATGCTTCCGGTAGGGTTGGCCCACTCCAGCTTCGCGAACAGTTGCGCGGCGCCGGTAGGAGTTACCTTCTCCAGAGCCACCAAAGGTGTATTGCCGATCCCATGCAACACGCTCATGACTTCCTCCTGGTTTCCTGTCGCTGAACGAGACCGATTCTTCGGGAGACCAGCAGAGTTGCTTGAAAATGGAAGGGAGCTGCTGTGGAACCACATTACAGCTACCGGCAACCCACCGCCAGCACCCCGCAATGTAGTCGTTCCGGCATGGATGGACGTTCGCCCCGCTCAAGGTGTATTCTCTGTAACCGCAACGCGGGCGGTTAGCTCAGCGGGAGAGCACTCGCTTCACACGCGAGGGGTCACTGGTTCAATCCCAGTACCGCCCACCATTAGAAACTAGCTCTGGGACGCAGAAAGCCCTCGACGCTGACCGAGGGCTTCGAGGATGCGGCATTAGATGCTACCAGTCTGCTGCCACTTGCCTTCCCTTTTGCCGCAAAACTTGGACAAAGACGCAAGTCTTGGACACTTTTGCAGCTTGTTCAGCGCAGGGCAGAAGCTCAGTCAACGGACCCACTCCCCCTTAGGAGCTGATCCACTGACAGAGCGCTCCTTCCCTGATGCTGCCTGAAGATGTGGCCGTAACGGTCGAGCGTAAACGCCGCACTGCTATGGCCCAGCCTCTCCGAGATCGTCTTAGCATCAACTTCACTAGCGATGAGCAGAGATGCGTGCAGGTGACGGATGGCGTGGACCGTTCCTTCTCCAACGCCTGCCTTCTTCGAATACTGCCTAAGCGTGCGGAGAAAGTTCTTTGGATCGAGAGGCGTGCCAATCGAGGTGCAGAAGACCAGACCGTAGTCACACCATCGTTCACCACATGCCTCCCGCTCCCTTCTCTGGGCCTCCCTATGCAGTTCAAGCTGCTCTAAGGCATCTGGAGCCAGCGGGATAAAGCGCTTGCTTCTCCGTGACTTCGGACTACTGATGGTTGGGCTGTTTCCTACCATCACGAGCGCCTGCTCAACGCGTACGCCCGCCTCTTTCACGTCTGACCATCGAAGACCCAGAAGTTCACCTCGGCGCATGCCAGATGCGTAAAGCAAGTAGAAGGCAGGGTAGAGACGATGGCCTTTTACTGCTCCTAGGAACGCTTCAGCTTCAGTTGGTTCCCAGACCACCTTCTCAACTGGTGGTTCCCGCACTGGGTCAACTGCATCTACTGGATTTTTCGGTACAAGCTCCCATCGCACCGCTTGCTTCATCGCCGTAAAGAGCAGTCGCCTGCATTTGTTGGCAGTGGGTATATGTCCACTCGTGACGATTTGGTTCACCAACCGTTGCACATCGAGTGGGGTCAGATCCTCAAGCAGAACCTCGCCGATCCGGGGGAGAATATGCTTTTCAAGTTGATGGCGATAGAGTTCCACCGTGCGGGGGGCCCAGGCGGACTTTTTACCGTCGAACCACTCGTAGAGGTACATCCCCACGGTCCGGCCAGTTGGCTGCCGCTGGAAGGGTTGATGTGTTTCGACATACAGGTCGGCCTTTGCCTGCACCTCCTTCTTCGTCCTTCCTGTAAACGTTTTGCGCTTGCGCTTTCCGCCTGGTGCCGTACCTAGTGGAACTTGTAGTACCCACCGTCCGTCAGTACGCTTATGGGGCTTAGGTAATCTGTAGGAAAAAGCTCGCATGGTTGCTCCAAAGAAGAAGGCCCGCCGAAAGGCGGGCCAAGTGATGGCGTGATGGTTGCTCAAGAGGTTGTGACAGGTGACAAACGTGACAAGCGATCTGGCTTGTCTGGTTGGCACCCGCACTGCTTCTACCTAAGCAGTGGGTTCACCTCTATTACGGTCGAGGATGGCTTTCCCCTTGCCCGGATCTTTTTCAGCCTGAGCCAGCCGAGGTCTTCGGCTCGGCGTAGAAGTGGGAGTATTTTGTCCCTCTTCCCGAAGCCAGAGGGACCCCGTTGGAACTCTCTGGTTGTCATGCCGTCCCACACCTCGCCAGAGTCGATTAGCGTCCAGAGTGTCTGGAGAGGTTCATCGCCTTTATGAATATGGATCTGGTAAGTACGTCTGGCGTGTCCATGGAGGAATTCCATAAGACGCACCGCCAGGCTGGCTTGGTCAGCTGTGACGACGTTCTGACTAACTCCACTAGCTTGATCTATGGCGTAGTAGAGGAGCGCCACTCGGCTAACCATGCCCAGGCCTTTGCCAAGGTGGGAGGCGTAGCCAGGGTTTTCGTCTGCCAGATGTCCATTTGCACTGGCATGAACTCTGCTGGCCCACCACCTGTCGATGATCTCCTGAGCCTCGTCAGTGAATGCGACGGACTCGTAGGCGCCGGGCGCTAGTGATGCTTCGCGTTCAAGAGTTGCAGCTTCCAGGTTCCGGAAGGCGGCCTCTGCGCTTTCGAGTGCACTGCGGTCTGGCGCTCGGTTCAGCCCTACCCGTGCTGAACTACTGTCTATCCAGACTGTGAGCTGGAAGCGTGGAAGCAGGCCGTCGTCACCTTTGCCGGATCGCGCAGCTGCGACCAAGGGGTCGAGTACGACTGGCTGCATGCCACCAATCAAGGACAGGGTCAATACTGAGATGTCAACGGCCTCTCGCGTCACTTTGTCGGTGTAGTAGGAACCCGTACCGTTGTAGCCCTCCAGGTAGAAGGTTCGGTCGTTTTCATGCCCAGCCCTGCCCATGCTGTCCAAGATTCCAGACAGTTCGTCGCGGAAGAGCAAAACGCCGCCGCGGTTTATCGGTTCGCCAAGAAGCATGCCCGCCTTCTCTACCGTTGCATCGTTGAGCACGTAGCGCCGGCCAGAAGCCTTCGCCTGCTCCTGTTCGGACATGGCTTCGACCATCTGGGACTCCAGGCTAGCCTTCTTCGCATCATCTTCGGTTGATCGGAGTGCGGTTTGGATATCCTTCAGTTTCACATCAGCCAGTTTTGCCCTCGCTTTGCGCTGCTTGGCTTCCTTCGCGTGCGCCTCACTTCGGCCCTTTTGCAGGACGTGCAAGAACCGGAAGCCTTCACTTAGAGCCGGTGACTTGCCTGAGCTAGAGGCGCCGATCACTGCCGAAAAGACGTTGGGTGCCTGCGTCCATTGGTCGTCACGGTTCTTGGGCTGAATTCTCGGAGTGTTTCCAATGACTGTAGCTGCACCCGTTAGGGCGGCCATCAGGATCGACTCTGGGGGAACGCCGATCCGTTCGGCGGCGTCTAGTATCCATGGACGAAGCGCAGCCGGTATTAGGTCCGGATCGAACGGCGGGAGAGGGAGCTCTTTGCTGGGTAGTGAAGTGGGTTGTGGCCAAGCATCATCAACCAAAGTTGTCGTGCCCTCAGCAGGCGATCCCTCTTCGAACTCATAGGAGAAGGGATCGTCAGTAGAGAGCCGGGAGTTGGGCACTCTGTCGATCACGAGGTGCGCTCCAGTTCTCTTGCAGGCCAAGCCGTGAGCTCCGATGCCGGGATGAGGATCTTCCGCTCGCCGAGGCGAATACTCTTAATTCGACCTTCGTGCAGGAGTTCATACAGCTTGTTCTTGCCAATTTTCGACTGGAAGTGACTGTGAAACTCAGACGGGGTGAGAAGGGAGGATGGGTAACCGCCGCGAGGTGATGTTGTGGGCGGCTGCTTTGCGGGCCCGTGGCCCTCTTGTCTAACTTGGTGCACTTGGGCACCTCCAAGTTGGGAAAGTCAACTGTCTAACCCGTTCGACACGAAAGAAGGCGCGGACTTGGCATCCACGCCCCAAATGTTGTTGGTTTTTGACAGTCGCAAAAAGTGTCGTGACAGGGAGTTGGCCACGACAGGGAAAGTAGTTGTGCGGCCCTCATGCGGCCACGAAAATCAGCTTACGGGTCTTGCAACCCCCCTTGTCATGAGGATTCTGAGCTGACGCTGCTTTCGTACGGGCTAGTGCAGCGGGGCTAAGAGTCAAAGTCGCTCCTGAAGAGCTTCAAGGGACTGAGGGAGTCCACCTCCTCTCTACACCACTAGGTTTCCCGGAGGCATGTGACCAAGATAGGCCTTCCTCGTCAGAAGGTGTAACTTAAGTGTTGTTAATGGCAAGGCCTCGCAACTCCGAAGCCACTCAGGGCGTACTTTGCATTTACGACTCCTGTCCGGATTTCGGAACATCGAAAAGCAACATCATCCTCCACGGTCGCACAAAAAAGGGCGATCAGCGCTATCGGTGCCTGTCGTGCAACAAGACATTTGTGGCAAAGGCCGGTACCTTTGCTCACCGCCGTAAGGCTCCAAAGAAAGACGTACTGGAGGCATTGGGGATGATCGCAGATGGGGCTAAGCCAGGTCGGGTTGCAAGGGAGTTGGGGTATGCCCCCCAGACGATCAAGAACTGGGTGAGGCAATTTGGTGCTTCCGACCCGTACTTTGCTGAGTGGGCGCAACTGCTAAGCCTTGACGCTCAGCGACAACTGGGTATTTCCGCGATTGAGATTATGGGGACAGTTGTTGACTCAGCTTTGGAGTCAGAGATTAGTGACGACCTGCGACTCCTCGAGGAGTTGGAGGCTGAACTTGACCTGATCCAGTGAGACGGCGGCCATGTCCTATTACTGATCCTTGCGGTGCTTGCTAAAGATCAATATCTTGCCGCCCCAGGACTGGAAAGAGTACCGCCGCCTGCGCGCCTAGAAGTAATGGTGAGCCGTGCTGCCGACCATAGCGCTCAATGGCGTGCCGTTGGGCATCCAGGCCGAGGCCGGCCTGGGCTTGCTTCTGGCGGCTGACGCGGTAGTACGCGCGGCTTTACGCAGGCTTTCTCGTAGGCAGCGTGAAGGAGAACGTCGCTCCCTCACCTACCGCGCTTTCGGCCCACACCCTGCCACCATGCCGATGGATGATGCGTTGCGCCGTGGCCAGCCCCACACCCTCTCCCTCGAAGTGCCCGACGCTGTGCAGACGCTGGAACGGCACGAACAGCTTGTCCGCATACCGCGGATCGAAGCCGACGCCGTTGTCCCGCACAAACACCATCAGCTCACTCCTGAGCTCGTCCTCCTCCCCACCCACCACGATGCGGGATCGCGACGATTCACGGGTGAACTTCCAACTGTTCTCCAGCAAAGTCGTCATCACGCCCCGCAGCAGAACCTCGTCCCCGTACCCCACCAGGTCCGGGGCGACCTCGACCTCCATGTGGCGTTCCGGCTCCTCCTCGTGCAGGCCCGCCAGGACCTCCTCGGCGAGAGCGCTGAGGTTCACCGGGACGAAGTGCAGCTCCTGGCGGGACAGGCGGGAGATGTCCAACAGCGACTCGATCAGCCTCCCCATGCGTTGCGCTCCGGTACGCACCCGCTCCAGGTACATGCGGCCCGACTCGTCCAGGGTTTCGCCGTGCTCCTCCAGCAGGACCTGGCTGAACCCGTCGATGCCGCGCAGCGGCGCCCGCAGGTCATGCGAAACGCTGTAGTTGAACGCATCAAGCTCCCGATTGGCCGCTTCGAGCTCGGTGGCGCTCCGAACGGCACGCTTCTCCGTGTCGCGCAGCTCAGTGGTGTCGACGAAGGTGAAGATGCCGCAGGCCCGACCGTCGATCTCGATAGGGCGGGCGGACACCAACACGTTCCGCTCCCTGCTTCTGGCATGCCGGATGGTGGTCTGCAGGAGATGCGTATGCCGCTCCTCCCGGAGGTCGATGATCACCTGCTGCAGGGCACCATTTTCCGGAAGCAGACCGAGGTCCGTCACCAGCCGACCGATTATCTGCTCCTTCGGGAGGCCAGTCAGGTCGGCGAAGCCTTCGTTCACGTCAACGAGTACCGAATCATCGAGCTGGGCGATGAGTGTGGGTGCGGGGTTGCTCTCGAAGGCGATGCGGTAGCGCCGATCGGCCTTACGCTGCTCGGTCACGTCCCGGATGGTCAGAACACCCAAGGGAGAGCTGCCGTCGAGGCGGGTACCGCTGAAGGCGAACACGCGCTCCTCGCCGCTCTTCGTGTGATGGACCCGCAACTCCACGTTCTTGTAGGTCCGACCCTGGAGCGCGAGTGTGAGCGGCTGTTCCCCTTCCGGCACGTCCTGCCCATTCAAGGTCTTGAGGATGAATGTTTCCTGGCTGTAGCGCTGCAGATTCAGGCGCTCCCGCTGGTGCGGTTCGCCGTGCTGGAAGCCGTAGAGGCTCTCGGCGGCAGCGTTCATGTACAGGACGTTCCCGTCGGGATCGGTGACGATCAGTCCATCAAGGACGTCTTGCAGCAGGGTGTTGAGTTGCTGGGGTTGGAGTTCGTGTAGGTTCAAGTGTGACGGCATGCAACCCCCGTATCCCTGGTTCGCGAAGCGCCGCCGGTGTTCCACCGAGGCTCTGGAGTGTCACAGTGTAACCGTAGGGGTTTGGCCGGGCGGTCACTCTCCTCCAGGGCAATACCTTTACGCCATGCTTCTCGATGTGCTGCTGCTCGTTGCTGGCCTCCTGGCTGCCCTGGGAACGCTGGCACTTGTCTACACATCGTTTCGGTCATGACTGTAGGTTTCAATACACCCGTCTCGATACCGCTAGAGTCCGGCCTCGTGCTGCGTTCCAAATCGCTCTTGCTTCTGCCTCACCCAGGGTGGCGAAGGTTTTAACGTCGCACTTGAGGATTCGACTTGGCGAAGTCGTGATGCCTGCTGCGACCAAGTCCCAGGCGGGCAAGTTCTAAATGCATATTGCTGGCTCTTTTCTGGCCGATGGCTCCAAGTGGCGCTTTATGGTCGGGTGGTCTGCTCAAACCTAACGCTGGCACTTCTAGGATGCGATGTCGTTTACGGTCATAGTTGACCCAGAGGGCAGGAAGCCCATAAAGGTGGCGGCCGAGCCCAAACTTGCTGCACGCTCGCTTGAATGCTTGAGCTTCCGCGGCTGTGCCGGCGATCGCCCCAGGGCTGTCGCCTTCTTCGCCCGTCGAGGAGCGCGCAGTGCCGTGGATCATGAGGCGGCAGATGATGCGCCTCTGGTCCTCCTCGCCTTGTTGAGAGACGAGTTCTAGTTGGTTGCGTGCAGAACAGCTCTCAGTTGCAGAACGGCTGGGTGGTCACAGCCAAGATTTGCTTCCAATTCGGTTTTGAGTTGGTTGAAGGTGTAGGTCGCCTGTGGCGGCAGGGAGCAGGAAGATGACTCGATGATGTCGAGCAAATAGTTGAGCTCCTCTACGAGATCGTCCCGGTCCACCAGCAGGCGCCACGAATCCAGTACTCCCACGGCGTCCTCCCGGAACTCGTCCCACAAGAGGACGCGCCCCTTCTCGTCGAACTCAACGTACTCGACCGGGCGCCGCTCCAGTTTCTCCACCCGCTCCTCACCGAAAGACCGAACTACCTCAACGTCGGCTTCGATGACCATCACGCTCTCTACTGGCCCGTGTAGGTCGTGCACCCACCAACCACCCAATGCTGGGCACATCGCTTGAGCGAACCCAAACGCCCCCGCGAACACCAGCACCGGGAGACTCACCACCTGATCCCTCCCCATGCGCACCCCCTCTGACGAGAGAATAGGCCCGAACCAACCACACCGGTTCAAGTTCGGTGAATACCGGAACAGACCAGGGAGGCGAGGCCAGCCTCAGATGCCGCCCGCTAGTTGCTGCGCCAGCTCCCCCAGGGGCGCCCCGGCCAAGACGCCTTCCGAGCCCGCCAATGCCTCTCAAGCACCGGCTAGCACCGGCGTACATCCTCGATCGACTGCTAATCAGCGCGCATGCGCCGGATCCACTCCGACGGAGTTCCCTCCTCGATCAAGCGCAGGATCAACGCGCATGACTCCTCGAAATCCGAAGGAAGACACCCCCGCTTGGCAGTGTCCAGCGCCTCACCGAAACTACGGAGCTGCCGCGCCCGCGAACGCGTACCCTCCCCACCCTCCGGCACGGGGCATGAAGCATAAGCAACAACATGCTCCAAGAGCACCGACGTCTTGCGAACCCGAGCAACAATCAACCCCACCCTGTAATCGGCCGTCCCCTCTCTCTCTTGTGCGTAAGCCGAGGCATCCGCTAGCCCCTTGCCCTCCTCGAACAACGTCGACAACACCTGGTGCTCCGCAACCCCACCCTACAGATGTTGTCGGCCCTAACAAACACTATTGCGGCGGCCCTCAGCTCTCGCCGCACTTGCTTAGCCGCAAGCGACCCCTGCGCCATTCAAGCTCGTCACAATCACGAAAGCTCCATTAACGCGGGCGTATCGCTTACTCGGCGACCATAGAGTCATCCACCTTGGGACCCGTGCTGTCTCTCCACGCGCCGGATGATCATCGCAATGCCAGAGGTCATGTTGAACCTCTCATAGAACGACTGCCTATGGGGATCACAAACAAGGTCGACCATGTAGTAGCAACTGAGTCTTTCGAGCATTCGCCGCAGCAACTCGGACCCGATACCTCGATGCCGGTAGGCGGGGAGGACTTCTAGCAAAGGGACGTACGCGCAAAGCACACCGTCACTGATTGCGGTTACGAAACCAACCACCTTGCTGCTGTCCTCATCGAAAGCGAGTACGACCTGGCTACTACCGTGCAGAATTTGGAGATGCGTACCAGGGTCGGGCGGGTTCGGCCAACGCTCGAAATAGCCGGCGCCAAGATCGTCCGCCAAAAGTCCATCCACAGTTTCCAAGTATTTGATCACGGTGTCCTGAGAGTAGCAATACCCGTCCTCGCCACGACAGCGAACCACGCCCAACATGCACACCAGCAACTCTACTGACGCGCTAGACGGTATGGGTGTCGCCTCTAATACGAGAGAGATAGGCCCAACATGGTCGCGGGGCGGGATCGGGTGCGGTAAGCCAGTTATATGGCGAGTTAGTATGGCGCATGATCAAAACTCGCCTCCTGGTGCTTGTGTTGGCGTTCCTAACCTTCACCCACCTGGGCCTTGGGCAGAACGTGCGAAGTTTGCGCGAGCAGCCTACGGACCTGCCGCAGTCGACAGCAGACCGCGAGGTCCTCAACCTGTTCTTCGGCGCGATTTCAGCCGTACAGGGCAGGTGTATACCAGCCCTGGTGGAGAGCTTGCAGGCGGAGAACGCCTTGGCAGCATGCGCGTCATACGGGACGAACTTCGGTACGGCCGAGTTGACGCGCCAAGAGGTGGAGCTCGAGTTCATCGTTCCGCTGGAGTTAGAGGAGCGCGGAGCGTGGCTGACGCCGTGGCGGAACAACTCGGACTTCGGAACTGTGAGGGAGTTGGAGTTCGGGGACTCGCACTACTTCCTGGCCCTCGATGACGCAAGCGGCAGAGCGTACGTCATCAAGTTCTTGGAGTAAGTCCGGTTATCCCAGGGCTTCCATCGAAAGTAGGTAGGCGGGCCGCAGAACCGGTGCGCGTGCCCGTTCCCATCCGAAACTGACCGGCTGACGTGTACTGGAGGTGGGACCATCAGAAAGCCTGCGGCGACGCCAATCGAAAGTCTCGACTACATCACGCTGAGAGTCTCTAACGTCGAAATCAGCGCCACCTTCTACAGCGACACCTTCGGTTTTGAAGTCCTTCACCACTCACAGCATTTCGCGCTGCTTGCGCTACCGAATGTCAACCTTGGGCTTCACGCCGGCAAGAACGGGGGAACAACCAACGCCAACCTGCACTTCCGCGTCACTGATCTCGATGAGGCATACGACTCCCTCAAAGCACGTGGAGTCGCCTTTGTTGGGGAACCGAAGCTGCAAGCCTGGGGCATCCGATCCGCTAGCCTCCTGGATCCAGACGGGTTCAGGCTCGAGTTAGTCGAGGGCACAACGAGCCCAAACTAGGGATTCAAGATCTCCATTAACGCGCCCGTATCCTCAACATGACGAATCGCCTCGAGTTGCCCCCTACTAGTCGGCTCGCTTTGATATACGGCTAGCTTGGTAAAGTCAAGAATGGCAAGCACGGCAGCTGATGGTGCGCTTTCCATCAAGTCGGTATCGCCCGAGGAACTTCATCGAGCCTCTACCGTGATAGAGGAAATTTACAAGGAAGTTTTTTGTGGTCCGCCGTACTACGAGCCCGAGAGTTCCGCTTCCGCATTTGTCGGGCGCCTGCAGGGCCAAGCCGGTCGCGAAGGTTGGCGCCTGCTGGCCGCGGAACAGCACGGGCACATGCAGGGCTTCGTCTTCGGCTACATCTCACGACCCGGCCAGTACTGGCACGACCGGGTGACTCCAGCACTTAAGGCCGGCCTGGTCGAGCGGTGGTTCCAGAACTCCTTCGTCCTAGTTGAGTTTGCAGTGCGGCCCGCTGCTCAGGGGCGGGGTATTGGCTCCCGGTTGCACGATGCTATCCTCGACGACACACCGCAACCGATGGCGCTTACGATGACGAATCAGGACGAGAACCCAGCAGTCAGGTTCTACCTGAATCGCGGTTGGCATGTGCTGGGCGAAGGCTTCCGCTTCCATGACCGTGATGCTCCCCGCCTGATCCTGGGTTGTGAGCCACGGCGTTAGGACGAAACACGGGACCCAATGAGTATTCGTGCTGCAGACCCGGAAGACGCACCCGCAATTGCTCGCGTTCATGTTGATTCATGGCGCACTACCTACCGTGGCCTCCTCCCCGACCACGTACTCGCCAACCTTTCGCTCGAGGAACGGCAGGCAAGCTGGCAGCAGCGGATAGATGCCCCAGCACTTGGTCGGTGCTCGGGCTTTGTTTTCGTTGCCGAAGATGTCACCGGACGAGTGGTCGGGTTTGCCTCGGGGGGGCCGGAACGAGAGAATGACTCGGACTTCGAGGGAGAACTCTACGCCATCTACCTCCTCAAAGAGCATCAAGGTCGAGGCTTAGGTCGGAGACTAACGAAGCACGTTGTCGAGCGGCTGCGGTCGCTCGGACATAACTCGATGCGAGTCTGGGGCCTTGAAGGGAAACCCCGCCGAGTCGTTCTACAAACGCCTCGGCGGAGAGATAGCCGGCGAGAAGACCATCAATATCGGCGGGCAGGATTATCTCGAAGCAGCGTACGGCTGGAAGAACCTCAACCGGTTCGGGCTGTAGTGAAGAGCGA
This sequence comes from Trueperaceae bacterium, assembly GCA_040905665.1. Lineage (GTDB taxonomy): Bacteria > Deinococcota > Deinococci > Deinococcales > Trueperaceae > DASVCN01. The sequence goes on along the minus strand of JBBDRD010000041.1, from coordinate 11,592 downwards.
GTTCTGTCAGCATATTGCCGGCTGCCTCAACTCGGTCGAGGCGCTCGATCTAATCCGCGAGCTGCTCGCCCACTTCGGCGATGGCCATCGACTACTTTCGCCAACCAGCCGACTACTCATGCGGAAGGTGTATTGATTAGCGAGGCAACCTACTATTGCAGTGGGGCGCCGGACTTCCATCTTGACCGCGAGCAAGCCCGCCGGGCTCGCCCTCATGGGATAAACCACCTGGCTGTGCCCTGCCCATCAGATCAGCAGACGGCTCCTGGCTGCTGCTTGCCGAAAGCATTGAGGCCGACCGCCTGGGCCGCGTCCACTGGAATCGGGTCGACCCCGACGAAACAGTCCAAGTCGACTGGCGGCATCTCGGGACCGAGGATGATCCGGTAGTCAAGGCCGCCCTAGCGTGGCTGGAAAGCCGCCATGGTGATTCGTGAATTGCTCACTAACCGCCATCGGCCTCCGCCCCTCCTGAAGGAAGCGCCTCACCCCAGCAGACCCACCGCTCTCCTCAAGAAGCATCGCCTACGCGCCGCGGGCCCTGCGGCCGCTGCCGGGCGGAACCGTCAACCAGGTGTGGGCCACCCAGGACCACGTTGTTCGCCTGGGCTCCGTCACTAATCATGCTCGTGAGGCACGGCTCGCCCTCGCTGCGCTCAAGTCCGGCGTGCGAACGCCGCGGCCAGTGGCGTGGGGCGAGGACTACGGCATATGGGAACGGTTACCTGGCTCCCCACCATCGAGGGGTATGACGGTGAAGCCGAGAGCTTGGCAGACGATGCTTGGCGATCTCGCCCTTCTGCACGCACATCCACTCGAGGACCTGAACGAGGCGATTGCTTCGCAGGCGTGGCGGGGCCGATCGTGGCTTATCGAGGCGACGCAGGAGGCGGGTTGGACGTCCACTGATCGTGCACGACTGTTGACCGTCCTCGACGAACCCGCCGTGAATGTGCCGCCCGTCTTCGTACACGGTGATGCCTACTCCAGAAACATCCTCCTCAACGAGCACGGCGAGTACGTCGCCATCCTTGACTGGGGCTGCGCCGGCTGGTTGTCACTGGAAACTAAGTGCGCGCGGTTGGAGGACGATGCGCTCCATCTGGCCTGCGAGTGGTGGGCAGACCGTCTCGACCTCCAGTTAGTGTGGCGGATGCGTCTCGACCTGTTCCTGGAAATCGCTCGGGACTGCCTTAACGCCTCGTGCACCTGCCGGAACACGCTCGGGAGGTCCTCGACGCAGTTGAGGGCAAGGCGGGAGGTCACTAGGTCCGTGCCGGCGGACGCCGCTTGCCACTGTTCGATGGCGCGGTGCTCGATGCGACCGTTCAGACCCTCGAGATTGCGTCTGGCGAGCGCTGCCATACTTTCAGATACCTCAATGCCACTTGTTCAATCCCAGTACCGCCCAACACATTTAACAACGTGAGGCACAGAAGAACGACGACGGGAAGTTTGTGCTCGCCGTTCCTGATGTTGTCGGTTCGACGACAGTTTGAACTGCCCGCTACTCGGCGCCAGGATCATTGCAGCTTATCCGAATAGAGCCACCCCGCTTCTTGCTGGGCTATACTTTAAATGTCTAGACATATAGGCAATCATGCGACCGGACATGGAGGCAAGGCTCCAGTGGAGAACTCGGTGGTGGACTACCGTCCGATCTATCGGCAAATCGCCGGCGACCTGCGTAGCAGGATCCAGGCCGGCGAACTCGCGGTAGGCGATCAGATACCGACCGAGGGGGAGCTGTGCGCGGCTTACGGTGTGTCACGAATGACCGTCCGGCAGGCCCTGGCCGAGCTCACCCACAACGGCTTCATCGTCAGGCGGCGCGGGCGGGGCACCTACGTCTCCAGCGACAAGGCCGAGCGCAGCGCGAGCCGGCTCCTCGGGTTCCTCGAGGACGCCCAGGCCCACGACCTCAGACCGGGGATCGAGATCGTGGACCAGGAGTGGGTCGCTGCCGCCAAGGAGGACAGTGTCCTTCTCGGACTCAACGGCTCGCAACGCCTCTACCGGGTGCGCCGGCTCCGCTTCGCCAACGACGAGCCGATCGGCATCAACCTCATCTTCCTGGCCGAGGAGTTCGAGCCGTACTTCCGCCAGGCCGATTTCAGACAGTCCTTCTATGGATTGCTTCAGGAGCGCATCGGAGTGCAGGTGAAGCTGGCCGACCAGCGGGTCGAGGCGGTCGCCTGTCCGGATGAGCTCGCCAAGCTGCTTCGAATACCCGTCGGCACCGCCCTTCTCAAGATCACGCGTGTGACCTTCCTGGCCGACGGCCGGCTCGCCGGCCTCACCAGGACCTTCTATCGCGGCGACCGTTACTACCTCTCATTGAAGATCGATCGCGCCGATGGCGCGAAGGGGGGTGATCCCTGAGCAGGCATGACGCGGTTTCGACTCAGGCAGGTCACCCTCGCGGTGATTTGACTGAACCTCACTTCAGAAGGAGATGAACGATGCGCAGCAGGATCCCAGGACTTCTCTTCGGTTTGCTCCTCGCCATTTCGCTGGCACTTCCCGTCGCCTCCGCCCAGGCGGACTGCCCGCGGGGCGAGCTGGACATCCGTTATTGCGACCGCGACAACGACATGCTCGCAGACGTGCCCACGGACCAGGAGCAATGGCTCAACCCGCGCACGCTCATATTCACGTACGCGCCGACCGAGGACCCGGCCGTCTACCAGGATGCCTTCTCCGACTTCCTCGACTACCTCTCCGAGAAGACCGGCCGCAACGTGAGCTACTTCCCGGTGCGCAGCTATGCCGCCCAGATCGAAGCTATGCGCGCCGGCCGCCTTCACGTCGCCGGCTTCTCCGCCGGCGCCACCCAGGAAGGCGTGAACACAGCGGGCTTCAATCCGGTCGCCATCATGGCGGCAGACGACCGCTCCTACGGCTACACCATGCAGGTCATCACCCAGGCCGATTCCGACATCGACTCTCTCGAGGATCTGCGCGGACGTAACGTCGCCTTCGTGAGCCCCACCTCCAACTCTGGTTTCAAGGCCCCCAGCGCACTGCTCTACGCCGAGCTGAACATGCGCGCCGACGAGGACTACGACACCAGCTTCTCCGGCGGCCACGACAACTCGATCCTGGGCGTAGTGAACAACGACTACGAAGCGGCGGCGATCGCCTCGACAGTGCTGATGCGGATGGTGAATCGGGACGTGCTCAGCATGGACGACCTCAAGATCGTCTACGAATCGCAGAACTTCCCCTCCACTGCCTACGGGCACATCTATAACCTCCACCCCGACCTCGCCGCCCAGGTCAGGGAAGCGTTCCTGACGTTCGACTGGGAGGGCACCAAGCTCGGCGCCGAGTTCACCGACGTCAGCCAGTTCATCGAGATCGATTACCAGCGCGACTGGAAGGTCCTGCGCGACATCGCTGCCGCCAGCGCCGCTCTCGAATAGCCTGACGGCCTCCATCCGTGCCCCGGCATCCGGACATGCCGGGGCTTACACCTGAAAGGAGCGCGAGATCCTCGAGTTACGCGGCCTCACCAAACAGTACGGGCGCGGCGAAATAGCCCTCAGGAACGTCGACCTCACCGTAGGCAAGGGGCAGGTGATGGCGCTCATCGGGCCTTCGGGTGCCGGCAAGAGCACCCTGATCCGCTGCATCAACCGGCTCATCGAGCCCACCTCCGGCTCGATCATCGTCGACGGAGAGGACATCACCAGGCTGAACGGACCTGCGCTCCGGCGCGCGCGCCGGCGAATCGGGATGATCTTCCAGGAGCACGCGCTGGTCGACCGACTCACCGTGATGGAGAACGTGCTATCCGGCCAGTTGGGCTACGTGGGCTTCTGGCGCAGCCAACTCCGCCGCTTTCCACAGCCGACGATCGACAGGGCGTTCGAGATTCTAGAGCGAGTCGGAATCGTCGACTACGTCGACAAGCGCGCCGACCAGCTCTCCGGTGGCCAGCGGCAGCGAGTGGGGATCGCGCGTGCGCTGTTGCAGGACCCCCAGTTGCTGCTCGTCGACGAGCCCACCGCGTCGCTCGATCCGAAGACCTCGCGGCAAGTGATGAGGCTACTGCTCGGCCTCGCCACAGAGCATCAGCTCACCGCCGTCATCAACATCCACGACGTTCCACTGGCCGCCATGTTCGTTCCCCGCATCGTCGGCCTCAAGCAGGGCGAGATAGTTTTCGACGGCGATCCGAAGAGGCTCACCCCGGAGGTTCTCACCACCGTCTATGGCGAAGAGAACTGGGAGCCCGAACGCGGCGGTGACGACGACGAGGAGGACGACGGCGACGCCGGCTCGGACGAGTTCGGGCTGCCTGAAACGGCGGCGGTAAACGGGGCGGCCGACGAGGCTGCCAATGAGCAGGAGACCAGCAGATGACCACCGGCAGCCGCCGCTGGGCTCCGGCGCCGTTCATACGCAACCCCTTCCTCCGCTGGGGACTGATCCTCGGAGCTGTCGGCTATCTCGTTCTGGCGGGCGCCTCGATCGACGTCAACTGGGTCCGCGTCTATCAAGGCATGGACCGTGCCCGCACCCTCTTCGCCGGGTTCCTCCAACCCGACTTCACCTCGCGCTGGTCGTTCATCTATACGGGCATCCTGGAAAGCCTCACCATGGCGGTGCTGGCGACAGTCCTGGGAATCTTGCTGTCGATCCCCTTCTGCTTCGGAGCGGCGCGAAATATCGCTCCTCTGCCCATCTACCTCTTTTGCCGCGCGTTCATTGCGATATCCCGCAGTTTCCAGGAGATCGTCATTGCCATCTTCTTCGTGGTGATGGTCGGCTTCGGCCCCTTGGCGGGCGTCCTGACCTTGGCGTTCGCCACCATCGGCTTTCTCGGCAAGCTGCTCGCCGAAGACATCGAGGACATCGACGAAAGGCAACTCGAGGCGATAAGGGCGACTGGGGGCTCGTGGCTGCAGAGCATGGGCTTCGGGGTGCTGCCGCAGATTATGCCGCGCTTCATCGGGTTGTCGGTCTACCGCCTCGACATAAACTTCCGTGAATCGTCGGTCATCGGCATCGTGGGGGCCGGTGGGATCGGTGGAGCGCTCAACACCTCGATCTCACGCTACGAGTACAGCACCACGGCGGCGATCATCCTGGTAATCGTGGCGCTGGTGCTGGTGGCTGAGTACTTCTCCGGCGTCATTCGAGCGAGGGTCCAGTAATGCCCGTCCGACAGGTGGGGGAACATCAGGTGTGGCGCCTGCGGACTCCGCGGCAGGCGTTGCTGACATGGCTCGGCTGGCTGCTTGGGCTCATCGTCGTGGCCGTCTGCTTCCGGTTCGTGTCGGGCCAGACCATGTGGGTTTTCGTATGGGACGCAGGCGCGCAGGCGGCGGACCTGGCCTCGCGCATGGTGCCGCCGGAGTGGTCTTATGCCAGGAGGTTATGGGTTCCTCTCTGGGACACGGTGAACATCGCGACCTTCGGCACCCTGATCGCGCTGGTGGTGTCCGTGCCGGTAGCCTTTCTCGCCGCCCGCAATACCACTCCTCATCCGGTCTTCCGGCAGGCCGCCCTGGTGATAATCGTGTTCTCCCGATCCGTCAACTCGCTGATCTGGGCGCTGCTACTGGTAAGCGTCCTGGGCCCGGGGCTGCTGGCAGGGATCATCGCCATCGCGCTGCGGTCGATCGGGTTCGTCAGCAAGCTGCTGTTCGAGGCGATCGAGGAGATCAACCCGCGGCCGATAGAGGCGCTGGCTGCCACCGGCGCCCAGGGGGGCCAGGTGCTCGGCTACGGCGTGGTACCGCAGATAATGCCCGCATTCGCCGGCATCTCGGTCTACCGCTGGGACATCAACATCAGGGAATCGACAGTGCTCGGGCTGGTGGGAGCGGGCGGCATCGGACTGCAGCTCGACGCTTCGATCGGCGAGCTGCAATGGGCGCGCGCCAGCGTCATCTTCGTGATGATCCTGGTGCTGGTCGTTTTCAGCGAGTGGGTTTCGGCTCGGGTCAGGCAGTCGATCAAGTGATCCGAGCGGACGAGAACGAGGTTGCCGTCCCGGCCTGGTGCCAGCGGATCGAAACGCTCTTCCTCGACCTGGACGGCTGTGTGTGGTTCGGCGACCGGCTGGCCGAAGGCGCGCGCGAGGCCGTCGCGTTGCTGCGCGAGCGTGGAAAACAGGTCGTCTTCATCACCAATGTCTCGAGCGCCACCAGGCACGGCATCGCCGGCAAGTTGACGGAGCTGGGAATACCCGCCTCGCCCGACGACGTGCAGGTGCCGCTCGAACTCCTCCCCCGACATGAGTTCCTGAAAGACTCCGAGGCGCGCGTCTTCCCCCTGTGCGCTGCCCGGGTTCGCGCGGCGATCGAGGAGTTCGGTATCCCGGTGACCGACGAGCCCGCCCGAGCGGACGTGGTAGTGGTCGGCCGCGACACGGAGATGACGTATGACGACCTGGCGGCGGCGACCCAGGCGCTGTACCGCGGAGCACGCTTGCTCGCCCTGAACATGGACTCGCGGGTGCCGATGGAGGACGGGGTGATTGTTCCCGGCACCGGCGCCATCGTCGCCGCTCTGCGCGAAGCAACGGGTGTTCAGGTCGAGCTGATCGGGAAGCCCAGCCGCTTCTTCTTCGACACGGCGCTCGATACCTTCGGGGCCAGGCGCGCCAGCACGGTGATGGTGGGGGACACTCTCGACTCCGACATCGTCGGCGGGCAAGTGGCCGGGCTCAAGACGGTGCTCGTTGGTGGCAGCCGCTACACCACCCTCTCCGAGCCGCCCACCCCCGACCTGGAGTTAGCGCGGATCGCGAGCCTGCCGCGCTACTTCCGCTAGCGACAGGTGGACTGCCATTCGAAAAGGAGAACTCCCTGGACCAACAGAGGCCACAAGACAGACTCGGTCCGCCAGAATGGCGCCAGAAAGGTGGTGGTACCGTGGCTTGTACTGACGAAGTACTTGGCCGGATTCCGAGATCAAGCCGGCTCGCGAGCCCAGGTCTAACTGGCGGCGACCTCGGACTTTGTGTGTGGTTACTTGAGCAGTTGATTCGCCCGAAGCACTGCTTGAGGATCGGTAGCGGCTATGCGCAGGAGCGTTGCTGCCGGCCCGACCGGGCGGCGTTCCCTGCTCCCAACTTCGTAGTTCGAGGCTGAGATGGTTATGCTTTTGTCATGCGCCTGCCACCGCACTTCGACCCGGAGGCTTTACCCAATCAGGAACTCGTCCTCCATAACGCGCAATGCGCCTTCCTCGCCACGCCCAACCGGCTCGTACTACCCGGCTCTGGGCTGATCGTCCCGCTCGAGCCCCGCGCTACGGTTCTCGATTTGACTCCGGAAGAGTGGATGGCTACGTTCGAGCTGCTCCACGAGGCAAAGGAGTGGATCGACGAGCGATACACTCCAGATGGCTACAACATAGGCTGGAACAACGGGAGAGTTTGCGCCGGTGCCGAGGTCGTGGCTGCCTCGGGGGCACTCGAGAGACGCGTCGCGGGGCAGGCGCCGGCGTCGGAGCCGTGCCGATAGCTCTCTTCCTGCTCCTGCCGAGGAGCAGCGGCCGCCGCATTTACCGCGCGTCTCAGCCTCCGCTCGTAACCGCTACCGACTAGGACTTGGGCGCGTTCCTAAAACGGGTCTCTCGCCTTTATAGTCTTTCTGAAATGGCGTCCTCACAAACACGGCGGGCCTCTGCGATAAGCTCCTCGTCACCGCGAGCCAAGTCGAGTTCGAACTGGGCATGTGTTGGGCCGGGCAGGACTCGCAATCGCCGCAACGTCGTCGACCGTGCATCGGCACGGATGAACATCGCTGCTCTATTCGCCTCGGGGCGGCCCGCCAGTCATTCCTGCCAGGAGATCGCAAGAACATCAGGCGTGTCCACGTTTACCAGAGCATGCACGACTTCCCGGTAGATGGCATCATCGCTGTCATGACCTTCTTCACCCGCCGCCTCGTTGCCAATAGCGGCAGGGTGGGCGCGAGACCTACCCTGCTGAACCTCACGCCGATTGCCCAACTGCATGCCGGCAAACTCCCTGTGCGGCTGGTGCATCTGTTCGTCGGCCTCACCATCTTTGGCTTTTCGATGTCGCTTATGATCCGCAGTCAGTTGGGCATGTTGCCCTGGGACGTGCTGCATTACGGCGTGGCGACTCATCTGCCGCTGAGTATCGGAACAATAATCATCCTCGCTTCGGTTGCCGTGCTGCTGTTTTGGATTCCGCTCCGCCAACGGCTCGGTTTGGGCACGGTGGCGAATGCTATCTGGATCGGCATCGCTACCGACGCGACTCTCTTCTTCCTGCCCGTCGCCCCCAACCTCGCCTGGCAGGTGGCGTTCATGGTTTCCGGAGTCGTGCTGAACGCCATGGCGACCGCTATGTACATCGGAACGCAACTGGGCCCCGGTCCGCGTGACGGGTTGATGACCGGCCTTTCGCGAGTTACCGGAAAGAGTTTGCGTCTGGTTCGCACCGGATTAGAGGTAGTGGTGGTTGTCGCGGGCTGGTTGCTTGGGGGAGTAGTTGGCCTTGGTACGCTGCTGTTCGCGCTCTCCATCGGCCCACTCATACAGTTCTTCCTGCCGAGCTTCATCGTCGATCTGGGCGAGGAACCGATAGCCGAACCTTCCTGATAAGGCGCTTGCCTAGGGCAACGTATTGGGGTGCAAGGTGTTCGCTTTAGTCTTACGGGCGGCTCATGACGCACGAGGAAGTGGTGCGGGGTCAACACGACGTTCCCGGAGGAGGGAGGCTACCCCAGCAAGACGCTCCAGCGAGTGTTGTCGACAGGTATCGTGGTTAGGCTGCCATCGGAATCAGACGCGGATGACTTCGAGGCCGGGCACGTCGTCGAAGTCCTCAGCTTGCGTGACGACCGGAATGTGATATGCCATGGCCGTAGCCGCGATCCACGCGTCGTTGGCCTTCATACGCCTGTTGGCGTCGCGTAGGGCGACTCGCAAGATGGCCCATGCTTCGGCGACGAGCGCGTCAACTGGCAAGAGATCCAGGCCCGACACGTACTCGAATGTAGCGAGTCGGCGCGCACGTGTGGACAGATCCACGGCCACGAGGACGCCGGCTCGCAGTTCCGCTGCCGTAATTACCGAGACGGCGAGACTCTCCGGCGCGTGCTCCCGATTTATAGGGCGGCCGGTCTCGCGTACGATGAATAGGCTCGTGTCTGCCAGTCCCTCGGTCACAGGGGATCGAGGTCGTCCGTCGTCTCCGGGGCCAGTTCGCCGAGATCGGCGGCAAGGCGAGTGTCGGCCCGCACGGCTTCCACTGCGTCGAAGAAGGCAGCGCGAGCGATCCAACGCCGGCGACGTGAAGCGAGTCCGGTAATCCGAGCGACAGGACGGCCGTCGACGGTTATAGCCAAGTCCTCACCGGCTTCAACCCGTTCTAATAGGCGCCGCGTGTGATTGCGGAGCTCACGGGAGGCGACTGACTTCATGCCTCATCGTAGCACATGCGCTACAACCGTAGCGAGCAGCAGGGGAACGCTTACGGTGTGGCGCTGCTCCGCGCCGAAAGGTCATCTGCAAGGAGGCTGTCTGAGTCCGATGGCTACGTGAAACTCATGCCGCAACTTCAATTCTCGCGCCCAAAAACCGCGCAAGAGACGGCGGAGCAGCCGGGCCCTTCTTCATCGAGGGCGCCGAGCCCGGCGACACGCTTGCGGTCCGCCTCGATCGACTCAGTCCTAGTCGTAGCCGCGGGATTAGCCGACGCATGCTGGCGCCAAATACGGTGGATCCCGGCTATGTCCCTAGCTTGCCTTGGGTAGCAGAGGGCGACCGTGGCTGGGCGGAATGGCGGATCAATAACGGGGCCGGCGCGGCGACCCTAATAGAACCCGAGACCAAGCTGGGTAAGATCGAACTGCCCCTCGCACCAATGCTCGGTTACTGCTCCCCGGCGGCGCCTTGATGGGCCTGGCGGCGCCATTCGTGGGCCGTCTGTTCGACCGCCATGGCCCCGTGGGACTAACTAGCGTTGGCGCAGGACTCCTCACGCTCACCCTCTGGCGCCTCAGTACCATTACGGCCGGAACGCCAGTCGGCATGCTGCTGGCCCTCCACCTGGTCCTGAGCCTTGGCCTGGCGCTGCTCTTTACTCCTCTGATGACCACCGGACTCAACCCGCTGCCAAGCCGCCTCTACTCGCATGGCAGCGCGACCATGAGCACACTGCAACAGGTGGCAGGGGCAGTCGGAACGGCGCTCTTGATCACGATCATGACGAACCGCGCTGCCGTGCTGGGCCAAGCGGTCTCACCAGATCTGGCACAGGCAGCCGGACTGCGTGCGGCGTTTGCGGTAGCCGCCGCTTTCGCGCTGGTTGCCGTAGCACTAACCTTCTTCTTACGCCGCACGCTTCCCGGGAAAGACGATGCCGGCGCACAAGAGGAGATCGAGCCGGCAGCCAGCCCAACTCCTGCCCTTACTGATTAAGGCTGTACGACAGCTACGACCGTCTCATTTCGCCTCACGATGCCACCAGGGCGGTCTCGAATTCGCCAACGAGAGACTTGTCCCGGTTCTGAGCGGCCTCTTCGATGAAAGCGGCGTGCAATGTCTTGACTGCCCGCTCCCTCTCCTCGTTCGGAACGAGGAACTGGACGTCCACCCCACGGCCCGTCTCCTGGACCGAGATCGGCACTATGCCGGCATCGGAAAGAGCAGTAAGCGCCTTGCGCATGACACCCAGACCCTTGAGGTCACGGCCGATGACCGACACCATGCCGGCACGACGCGTGGTGATTTGGGCGCAAGGATAGCGCTCTGCAAGGTCTCGCTCGACCCGGCGAATCGCCTTAAGCGGCGCTTCGACGTGGTGCACGACGGAGTTGGCGTTTGACACCTTCGAGACTATGCGAACGCGGTGACGGGTGAGCAGCTCGAGGATAGTAGCGTCATAGCCCTTAACGCCAACCATGTCCTGCTCGAGCACCTCGAGCGTGGTGACGGACAGGCCGGTGACCATCTCTACGCCGGGCGTGTCTGCAGGTTCGGCGTCGATCAGAGTGCCGGGATCAAACGGTTCGAAGGCGTTGGCCACACGTAGGGGTACGCCCGCCTGGCGCAGCTTCTTGGCCGCCTGAGGGTGGATCGCTTCCATGCCCATGTTCGAAAGCTGGTCGGCGACGTCGTAGTTGGTACGGCCGATCTTGCGCACGTTTTCGGGCCCCACCAGGCGTGGGTCGGCGCTGGAGAGGTGAAACTCCTTGTGGATGATCGCCTCGCGGGCTCCCGTCAAGGCGGCGATCGTCGCGAAGGTCACCTCTGAATAGCCGCGGTCGAACTCGCGCATGAGGCCCTCGCGGCACTGGGCGTAGCCCGTGACTATGGGCAGTTCGCGTGAGAGGTCCACCTCTTTGAGGGCGTCCCCGATGCGCTCCTCCAACTCCGGCTGTGTTTCGTCGCGCCAGCCGGTCAGGTCGGTTAGGCGGGCGTTGACGCCACGGCGGCGCAGAAGCAGGGCGAGATTGTTGGCTGAATGGGCCTCGCCTAGTGCCGACAGCATCTCGCGGATGGTCTGCATGTGCTCCACGAGTTGGAAGTGGCCGTAGGAGCACAGGCGCTGCAGGTCGATCAGGCAGCTGCGCGCCCCCTCGATGCGCTCGAGCACGA
>JBBDRD010000040.1:0-19973 GCA_040905665.1 Trueperaceae bacterium | reverse complement strand
CGGATCGGTGGTGTAGACCCCCTCGGTATCCGTGTAGATCTCGCACTCCCCCATCCCCAGAGCAGCCGCCAAGGCAACGGCGGTGGTATCGGAACCTCCGCGTCCCAAAGTGGTGATCGACCCAACCGAGTCGCGCCCCTGGAAGCCGGCGACCACCGCCACGTCATGCTCGCTCAAGCTCTCGACGATCCCCTTGGGGTCGACCTCCAGGATCCGTGCGCTGCCGAACTGGCTGTCGGTGCGGAAGCCCGCCTGGTCGCCGGTGAACGAGCGGGATGTCAATCCCAACTCGTGCAGCGCCATGCAAAGAAGTGAGGCGGACTGCTGCTCTCCCGTCGCCATCAGCACGTCCAGCTCTCGCCGCGCGGGGCGTGCTGTCACCTCGCGGGCTATCGAGACGAGCCGGTCGGTGGTGCGGCCCATCGCCGACACGGTGACAACGACCTTGGTGCCCGACTCAACCGTGCGTGCAATCCGCGAGGCGACCTTGCGGATCCGTTCGATGTCGCCCACGCTGGTGCCGCCGTACTTCTGAACCACCAGGTCGAACGGAAGGCTTGTGGCCAGGGCGGGGGGGGCGATGTCCATATCCCCCAAATATAGCCGATGGGCAGGAACCGGGTAGGCGACGGCGACGCCGTCTAAGAGCGTGGTAAAACGTAGCGATGTACACGCACCCCAACCCTTTGCGGGTGGCGGTCATCGGTGCCGGACCTGCGGGATTCTACACAGCGGAAGCTCTGCTAAAAGCTCGCGAGCACGTGTCGGTAGACCTCATCGATCGCCTTCCCACCCCCTTCGGGCTAGTTCGCTACGGCGTGGCTCCCGATCACCAGAAGCTCAAGTCGGTTACGAAGATGTATGACCGCACCTGCAACGATCCCCGGGTCCGCTTCCTGGGCAACGTCATGTTTGGTAGCGACCTTACCCGCGACGACCTGCTCGGTCACTACCATGCGGTGGTTTACTCGGTAGGCGCTCCAGCCGATCGTGTGCTCGGCATCCCTGGCGAAGATCTGCCGGGCAGCATGTCGGCGACCGAGTTCGTCGCCTGGTATAACGGCCACCCCGACTACCAGCAGGTCGAACCGCCCCTTGACGTGGATCGGGTGGCGGTTATCGGCATGGGAAACGTGGCCGTGGACGTCACCCGGATACTGGCGAAGTCGGTCGCGGAACTGGGTGCGACGGACATAGCCGACCATGCACTGGAGCATCTGGCAAGCAGCAAGGTACGCGACGTAATAATGGTGGGCCGGCGCGGCCCTGCGCAGGGCAAGTTCACCACCAAGGAGCTGCGCGAACTGGGAGATCTGGAAAACGCCGATATCGAAGTCGACCCGCGCGAGCTCGAGGTCGACGAGGCCAGCCTTGCCAGCATCGAAGGCGCGGCGGTGACCAAGCGCAACCTTGAAGTGCTGCGGGGGTTCGTGGAAACGCCGGAATACGGCAAGCCGCGCAAGGTCCACCTGCGCTTTTGCCTGTCGCCAGTGGAGATCCTTGGCAGTGAACGGGTCGAGGCACTCAAGCTCGAACGCAATCGCCTCGAGGTACGCGAGGACGGTTCCATCGCCGCCGTCCCTACAGGCGAGTTCGAGACCTGGCCCGTTGGTCTGGTGTTGCGCTCGGTGGGCTATCGTGGAACTGCATTACCGGGCGTGCCGTTCGACGAGCGGCGCTCTGTAATACCAAACGACGCCGGCCGCGTGCTTCAACGACCTGGGGGCGAGGCGGTTCCCAGTGAGTACGTGGCCGGCTGGATCAAACGTGGTCCCAGCGGGGTGATAGGAACGAACAAGGCCGACGCAATGGAGACAGTGCAGTCGCTGCTGGCCGACACACCGCGTGAAATCGACTCGCAGAGTGCTGCACCAGAGGCGGTGACCCGCCTGCTCGAGAGTCGTGGCGTCGAGGTCGTCGACTACGAGCGCTGGTGCGCACTGGACCGCGCAGAGGTTGCGGCCGGAGTAGCGCAGGGGCGGCCACGCGTGAAACTTACCGATGTGAACGAAATGCTCATGCATTGCCGTCAGTCGCTGTCGACGACCTAGGCCTGAGCTACACCTCGCCCAGGTACGCCCGCTTCATTGCTTCATTGTTGAGCAGCTCCTCAGCCGGTCCCGAAAGCACCACCTCACCGGTCTGGAGCACGTAACCGCGGTCGGCGATTCCGAGGGCGACGTTGGCGTTCTGCTCGACCACGAAAACGCTTATCCCGCGATCATTCACCTGCTTGATGATCTCGAAGATCTTCGCCACGAATAACGGCGCCAGTCCCATCGAAGGCTCGTCCATCAGAATCAGGTTCGGCCGGCTCATGAGCGCACGACCCATGGCCAGCATCTGCTGCTCCCCACCTGACATGGTGCCCGCCATCTGCGCAATCCGCTCCGAGAGGCGTGGAAAGAGTTTGAAGACGTAGTCCATATCCTCCTTGATGGCTTGTCGATCGTTGCGGAGGTAGGCACCCAGCTCCAGGTTCTCGCGCACCGTCATCTTGGGGAAGATGCGACGGTTCTCCGGCACGACCGCCATACCGCGCTTTATTCTGTCGGCAATTGGCGCATTATCGACGCGCTCGCCTCGGAAGTACATCTCGCCTTCGGAGCAGCGCACGGCGCCCAGGATCGTTTTGAGCGTTGTGCTCTTGCCCGAGGCGTTTCCACCCAGCAAGCACACCATTTCACCCGGATAGATCACCATGTCCACGTTGTGCAGGACCCTTATCGGCCCGTAGTGCGTCGTTACGTTCCGTAGTTCGAGGAGCTTCTCTCGCTCATCACCGTTCATCTGATTACCGAACCCTCATCGGCGTCACTGCCGCCCTCCGTCTCACTAGCCTTCTTGCCCAGATACGCCTCGATGACCTTAGGATTGGCCACGACTTCCCGATAACTGCCCTCAGCGATCTTCTCACCGTAATCGAGAACTACTACCCGGTCACTGATCTCCCCCACCAGGTTCATCTTGTGCTCAACCAGCAAGATCGTATATCCGCCTTCGTCGCGCATGCGCCTGATTATCTGCGTGATTTCGGTCGTCTCCTTGGGATTCATCCCGGCGCTCGGCTCGTCGAGCAGGAGCAGTTTCGCGCCGGTGGCCATCGCCCGCGCCATCTCGGTGCGGCGCCGATTGGCGTACGAAAGGTTGAGCACCGGTTGATGGAGTCGAAAGCTCATTAGCCGCGGCCCAAAGAAGGAGAGCTTCTCGAGCGCCGTCTCGTGGATCTCCCGCTCCTTGCGCATGTATCCGGGTGTTCGCAGCACAGCGGAGAGCCAGTTCGACCGGATCTTGTGATGCTGAGGAATGAGCACGTTGTCGAGTACCGACAAGTTGGTAAAGAGCCGCAGATTCTGGAATGTGCGGGCAATGCCTCTTCCGACGATCTGGTCGGGGCTGCGGCCCACCAACGACCTGCCTTCGAAGTACACGTCGCCGTTGTCGGGTTGGTATACGCCGGTAATTAGATTGAACAGCGTCGTCTTGCCGGCGCCGTTGGGACCGATAACTGAGATTATTTCGCCCTCGTGTACCGAGAAACCGAGGTCGGTAATGGCACTTAGTCCGCCGAAGGACTTGCTCACGTTCTGTATCTCGAGCATTGCCATCTCAGGTTTCCCTTCCTTCATCGGACTGAGTGCGGCCCGCCCGGTTGCTACGGGCGTCGATCTCGCCGCCCGCTCCGTTGTCTTCGTCCTTCGCACCGAGCTCCAGTAGCGGGTGAGCAGCCGCTCTCGGCTCATCCCCTCCTACCGGCGCGGCCGCCTTGTGCATCCAATCATCCTGCGCGCGTTCCTCATCGGTCGGCTCATCACGCCGCTCGCGCAATAACCAGGCCCAGCTAAACTCGGCTCGGCCCAGGACTCCGCTCGGCCGGAACACCATGATCACGATGAGCAGCACGGCAAGGAAGATGCGGCGCAGGCCGAATGCGCGGAAGTCTCCCTGGAGCCAGTCGAAACTAGGCCCCACATAGGAGACGATGACTGTAAGCAGGGCCAGCGCAGCCAACAGGTATACCGCTGCGTTTAGCCGCGGACGGAGCCTCAGGGTGCCTCGGTAAACGAAGGTGCCGAGTGCGGCGAGGGCGAGAAGGACTCCGCCCGCGAAAACCCAGGTCGTGAGCGGGTAGGTCTGCTCCAGGGGGTCGCCGTACTGCAGTACGAACACGACCAGTGCCGTGCCCATCAGCGTCCCGGTTACGGAACCGGTGCCCCCCACCGAGACCGCTACCAGGAAGTAGAAGGTGAGGAAGAAGAGGAAGGAGTCCAGTCGGGCCGAGGAGAGCCAGGAGACGTAGAGGCCGCCGGCGACGCCGGCGAAGAACGCAGAGAGCGTGAACGCCAGGACCTTGTTGTAGGCCAGATTTATCCCCATTGCCTGGGCGGCAACCTCATCCTCGCGGATGCCCTGCAAGGCGCGCCCGTACGAACTGAACTTGAGCCTGGACATGAAGAATACCGTTATCGCCAATACCCCGAAAGTCCACCACAAGCTCTTACCCACCAGGCCAGGCACGCCGGTGTAGCCAAGGGAACCGTTGGTGAACGACGAGAGCATGTCGGTCGAAGCAAGCAATCGGATTATTTCCCCGAAACCGAAGGTAACGATCGCGAGATAGTCGCCACGCAGCCTGAGGCTGGGAATGCCCACCAGCAAACCGAATGCAGCCGCTACCAGGCCACCGATGAACATGGCGACTATGAACCGCAGCCATAGGGCTTCTGGCGCAGCCAACGCCTCGAGCCCCAGTTTACTGGCCCAGTTCTCCACGCTCAGACTCAACGTGAACTCGTTCATGAGACTTCGGGCGCTGGTCGCGATTCGCTCCCGGTTGAGCTCCGGCAGGATAAGCAGCGCGGTGGTATAGCCGCCCAGGAGCATGAAGCCGTGATGGCCCAACGAGAGGATTCCAGTAGTGCCGTTTATGAGGTTGAGGCTTACTGCCGCAGTTCCCCAGATGGCGAAGAGGGCAAAAACCTGCTGCAGCTTGGTCCCGCCTTGCTCCTGTACCAAGTAGAGAACTATCGCCAACAGGGCCAGCCCGGCGACCGTGAGAAGTGCATTTCGCACCGTGCGGTCCTGTGGCATCACACCTTTTCCGACAGATCTTCGCCCACGATCCCGCTAGGCCGCACCAATAGCACCAGGATCAGCAGCGCGAAGGCGAAGGTGTCGCGGTACTGGGTGACGCCGGGAATCAGGGCGGTGAAGAAGTTTTCCATGAACCCCAACAGGAGTCCGCCGATAACCGCCCCGGGCAGGCTGCCAATGCCGCCAACAACTGCAGCGGCGAAGGCCTTGATGCCGGGAAGCAGACCCATCACCGCCGGCTGACTGAGCGTCCCGTAACTAAGCCCCCACAACACCCCGGCCGCCGCCGCAAGCATCGAGCCGAGCAGGAAGGTTGTGGCGATGACGCGGTTCACGTCGATGCCCATCATCTGAGCCACCTCGGGATCTTGAGCGGATGCCCGCATGGCCTTGCCCAGGCGGGTGCGGGTGACGAACAGGTTGAGGATCACAACCAGCACGATTGTGAGCAGAAGGACCAGGATCACGACCCGGGACGCGTAGATCGTGCCGCCGGCGAACTGAAGCTGCATCGTCTGGGTCCAGCTGGTCTCCGGCCGGTAAGCGGTGACGTTACCGGTAAATGCCAGCACCCCGGCGTTCTGCAGGAAGAACGACATGGCAATCGCGGTGATGAGCAGCGAGATGCGCGGGGCGCCGCGCAAGGGGCGGTAAGCGACCCGGTCGAGGAGTATGCCGATGACACCGGTCATGAGCATGCTAAGTAGCAGCGCCGCAATCCAACCGAGTTGACTGCTGCTCAACGTAAGAGTGAGGCTCAGGAAACCGAGTAGACCGGCGCCCAACACCACTGGATCGGTGAGCCTGCCGCGCCACAGGCTTACTACGTACATCAGGCCGAATGCCGATAGTGCGGCGACCATTAGCGCCCAGGTGATCGCGTAAGGGGTTCGGCTGAAGATGTAGTACGAGATGAACGCGCCCACCATGAACACTTCGCCGTGAGCGAAGTTGATCAGCCTGATGATGCCGTAGACCATCGTGTAGCCAAGCGCAATTAGAGCGTAGAGGCTCCCCAGCTGCAAAGACTGCAGCATGGCGCCGGCAAAGAACGACGGGTTGTAATCACGTTGTGTGACCAGGAAGACGATTCGCGCCATTATAGCGACGATCACGGCCGCACCAATAAGCCACGGCGCAAGCCTGCTAAGCGTCAACCGCCTTCTTCTCTCTGTCTGCAAAATAGCACCTCGAATTGGAGTCGACGCCATAGTCTATCCGAATACGACGTTTGGCAGGCAGGAGAAAGCGCCGGCAAAACGCGAGCAGGGGCGGAATGAACCCGCCCCTGCTCGCATAGTTATCGTCAAGAGGGTAGTGCCGAGTTGTCTTCTTACTCGGTGGCGACGTTGAAGAGAGGCTCGCCCGGGTAGGTGCCTCCCGAGTACTCGAAGAAGCCCATCACGCGATCAGCAGGAGTGCCGTCGGTGCCGGTGTACGTAACCTCACCGGTGACACCGGGGTAGCCCTCGAGGTTGGCCAGGGCCTCGCGAACCTCATCGACATCGGCGCTACCGGCATTCTCGATGGCCTGGAGGATGACATTCATCGAGTCGGCGCCGGCCAGTGTGAAGCCGTTGAAGGTGCCGTCGGGGAAGTTCTCCTCGAAGAAGGCCTGGAACTCGGCGGCGCGCTCGGCCGCGTCACCGGTGAGCTGCTCGGGAACGGCGAAGGCGGTGAATACGAATCCGTCGAACGCCTCTCCGCCCGCTTCGGGGCACTGAGCGTCATCAGCGGCGTCTGCTCCAACGATGCGGGTATCGGCGAAGCCCTGCTGGCGGAGCTGCTGGACGAGCGGAACCGCTTCGGCGCAGAAGATCGGCGCGTAGATCAGGTCAGGATCGAAGCGGCGAATGTCGTTAATCTGGGCAGCAAAATCTACCTGATTGGAGACGATGTCCACAACGCTGGTTTCTCCGCCGAGCTCGGCGATCGACCGACTGAAGGAATCGGCGAGACCGAAGCTGTAATCGTCATCCTGTTGACGCACGACCGCGATCCGCTGCGCACCCTCCTCGTTGAAGGCATAGCCGGCAGCGACCGAGCCCTGAAACTCGTCGTTATATGCCATCCGGAAGATGTAATCACCGATCTGGGTGGTGTCGTTGGCCGTGGAGCTGGGAGTCACGTTGATGATTCCGGCGTTCTGCAGCACCTGGGCGGCAGGAATTGCCTGGCTCGAGCCACCGGTACCGATGACGGCCACTACGCCTTCGTCGACGAAGCGGTTAGCGCAGGCTATCGAGCCCTCTGGCGTGGTGCCGTTGTCGCACACGCTCAGTTCGACCGGTCGGCCAAGCACTTCTCCCCCGGCCAACTGAAGGGCGGCCTCGGCGCCTTCCAGCTCGGGGGTGCCCAGCGCCACGAAGCGGCCGGAAAGCTCGAGATTGGCGCCGATGCGAATCGGCTCCTGGGCGCTGACAAGCCCAACGATGAGAACTACCAGGACAGCGAGCAACTTCTTCATCAGAATCCTCCCGTGTTGCGTATACGTCGGGCGTCGGCGGTCGACGCTCACACGCGTACTCAATTTGCGTTTCAGACGCATACTAACCGTGAATTTTTTAACTGTCAACGGCGTGTACTTAAGGGAGTCCTCACCTAAAGGGGTTGGAGGGCTAAAGCGAACGGCGCCATCCGAGCGAGCGCACTGTTCGGGACAACTGGTAGAGTGAGCAGCTTTTGTGTGACGCTCTTGCGCTATCGGAGCAAGATATGCACACAATGTGCGCTAGGCTTACTCCGCGTCCTCTAACGTTTGGACGGTAGAGCAGCCGTTACAGGAGGCAAGACATGGCGCTTACCGCCCAAGACATCCGCTCGGCTCTCAAGCAGGAGAAGGTCCGTTTCCTCAGGCTGCAGTTCACCGACATCCTGGGCCACAGCAAGAACGTCGAGGTGCCGCTGTCACAGTTCGACAAGGCGCTCGACGGAGAACTGATGTTCGACGGTTCATCGGTCGAAGGTTTCACCCGAATCGAAGAGTCCGACATGCTCCTCAAGCCCGACTACCAAACCTTCCTGATCCTTCCCGAGATCATTGAGGGCAACTCCAACGGGAGGATCGCGCGGATAATCTGCGATATCGCATTCCCCGATGGCAGCCCCTTCCCCGGCGATCCGCGCTACGTTCTCAAACGGCAGATCGAGCGTCTGAAGCGGCTCGGCTTCGATGACATGTTCGTTGGCCCCGAACCGGAGTTCTTCCTCTTCGAGCGCGACGACGAAGGCTCGCCCACAACGATCACCAACGACGGTGCCGGCTACTTCGACTTGGCACCCGTCGACCTCGGCGAAGACGCGCGACGCGACATGGTCGACGCATTGGTCGAAATGGGCTTCGAAATAGAGGCAGCGCACCACGAAGTTGCCCCCGGTCAACACGAAATCGACTTCAAGTACGCGCCGGCGCTGGAGAGCGCCGACAGCATCAGCACCTTTCGCACGGTGGTCAAGCGAGTAGCCCTCAATCACAGGCTTCACGCAACTTTTATGGCAAAACCGGTCGGAGGCATCAACGGGTCGGGCATGCATACCCACCTGTCGCTCTTCAAGGGCGGCAAGAACGCCTTTTACGATGAGAAGACCGAGTATCAGCTCTCCAGTTTGGCGCTCAACTGGATAGGCGGGCTACTCGAGCACTCCTCGGGCATGGTCGCCGTCACCAACCCGACCGTCAACTCCTACAAGCGGCTCACACCGGGATACGAAGCACCGACCAATATCGCCTGGTCTGCATCGAACCGCAGCGCTATGATTCGCATTCCGGCGCGCCGCGGTGTGGGGACCCGCACGGAGCTTCGCATGCCCGATCCATCGTGTAACCCCTACCTTGCACTGGCCGTCATGCTGGCGGCTGGGCTCGACGGGGTAGAGCGGGAGATAACTCCGCCGCCGGCAATCCAGCGCAACATCTATGAGATGAGCGTGCGCGACCGGCGCCGCCACAAAATCAAGGAGCTGCCGGCAACGCTGCGCGAGGCGATGGGCGAGTTGCGCCGCGACAAGGTGATTCGCGAGGCCCTGGGTGAGCATGTCTACGAGAACTTCCTTCACGCCAAGACCCGTGAGTACGACGAGTACCGCATCGCGGTACACGACTGGGAGCTGCGTCAGTACTTGGCTGAGTACTGAACCTGGCGGAGGAGCGTGCGAAAACACCGTTCCGTACGAACATCATGCTTTGTTAGAGTAGAGCGGTGGCCAAAAGCGATTCGCGCCCGATAACAGTCGTGGGCCTGGACCCGGGTCTCGCCAACCTGGGTCTGGGCGCCGTACGTGAGGAGGGGCGAAGCAGCCACTTCCTCGCCGCTCGGCTTGTCGTTACCCACAGCAGAAGCAGCCGAGCAGATAGGCTCTCGCACATTTACCAGGAAGTGAGCGAATTCCTATTGGAACATCGCCCCGACGCCCTCGCCATCGAAGGACAATTCTTCCATCGGCAGAAGGAGACCGCGTTCAAGGTGGGACAGGCGGTAGGCGTCGTCCTCCTCGCTGCCGAACGAGCGGGCGTCACGGTACACGAGTACGGGCCGATGGCGGTCAAACAGGCGCTGGTAGGGACCGGCCGCGCCTCCAAGGAGCAGGTTGCCTACATGGTCCGTGGACTGCTGACGCTACCGGGCGACAGCGCTGCACAAAACGTGGCCAGCCACCATGTCGCCGATGCACTGGCGCTGGCGCTTACCCATCTGAGCGCCCGCCGCTTGGGTGCTTTGACTCTGGCGGCCCGCTGAGAGCCGCCTTCTGAAGGTGCGCAACGCGGTATCCGCTCCTCTCCTCGATGCGGCGCAGTTCCGTGAGCCGCTCGGGTAACCCATCGGCCACCCCGGTCTCGCTCAGCTGTAGCAACGAGCCGGCAACGGCGACCGCGTCGAACAGCAACCTGAACGCCCCGCGGTCGAAGAACTCCTCCCCCTCGTGGCCGTTGAACCGGAGTGTCTCGGCGACTCGAGGGGCTGCCAGCAGCAGCGACAATAGCTCAGCCGTGGTGGTCGAGGCGGCTGCAGCCGGGGCGTGCTCGAGAATCAGCGGAACGACCTCGGCGAACAGGGTGGCATCGAACGGCTCCACCTGGGAGTGATGTCCTGCCGCCAGCTCCTGCTCGAGCCGGAACCTCTGGTACACCCCTTCGTCCAACGGTTCGAGCGCCATCCAGGTAAGCAATGCCGTTTCCAGCTCGCGCAGCTTCCCCTTCAACACCTTGCCGGCCGAGCTGTGGCTGTCGGCGGCCCTCAATAGACCTTCGAAACGAGCCTCGGCCTCACGCCTGCCCTTACTGGGCGTGAAACCGTAATCAGCCAGCGTTACCAGGAAGTCCCGGTATGAAGCGACGGCGGCCTCGGTCTCGGCCAAGGGGGTGTCGAGCAAGTCACCGAAGACGTCGAACAACGGCCTCAGCCGTAGGTCCAAAGCGGCGTCCCGGATGCTGGGGACCCCTCGTCCGGCCAGCTCGCGGCACAACTCGGCTAACGGCTCCTGATCACTTTCCCACACCTCACGGAAATCGAGCAGAACCCGGTACTGGAAGGCGTCCAGCTGCGCCCCAAGGCCCCGCTCGCGTAGCTCCTCCCTAGGAACGATATGTTCGAGCCCACTGCCGAAGTCCTGGAACAGAACGTAGCGCTCTCGTCCACCTTCGCTGCCCCCTTCCGGGCCACCTTCAAGTCCAAGGCCCTCGAACAGCGAAGAGTGTCCACTGCTCAGATGAAGTCGTCCACTTACCTCAGCGAAACTATTGTGATACAGCACCAGCGACGCCTCGCCCTTGCCGTGGTTGCTGTAGGCGATGACGTCCTCACTTACCGAGCCGTCCTCGGCATGAAAGTCGTAGAAACGGAATCCATCGACACCCGCGAACTGCTCGCGGCGATGCAGCAGCGGGAAGATCTCACGCTGGTGACGCTCCACCAACCATGGATCGGGCAACTCATCGCGCCGTGCCCGGCGGAACTCCATGCCGTACTTCTCCTCGAAACCCTCCACCTGACCATGCCCGAACATCGGCAGGCCCGGCATCGTACACATGAGGGTGCAAACTCCGAAATACTTGTCGTCCTTGCCGAACTGGGCCACCGCCGTGTCTTCGTCGGGGTTGTTCATGAAATTGACGAAGCGCCCCAGCACCTGGGGGTCGAACTCCAGCACATTCTTGACCAGCTCCCTGAACTCGGCGTTCGCTTCCCGCTTGAGCATATTCATGAAGGCGCTGTTGTAGACCCGGTGCATTCCCAAGGTTCTTACGAAATACCCCTCCATCATCCAGAACGCCTCGGCCAATAGCAGCGTATCGGGCACCTCGCGCGCCACCCTGTCGACCACCTCGCGCCAAAACTCGGCGGGCATCGCGCTTTCGAACTCCTCATTCGACATGGCGCCGTACTGCGCCCTGGAGGGGATCGCCCCACCGGTTCCCGGCTCCGGGTACCAGAGCCGTTGGACGTGCTGCTTGGCCAAAGTCATGGCGGCGTCGAAGCGGATGATCGGGAAGCGCTTGGCGACCTCGATGATCGTCGAAATCACCGCTTCTCGGACCTCCTCCTTGCGGTAATCCAACTGCGCAGTATCGTTCCACGGCATCGCCGTGCCGTCGTTACCGTGGTAGATGAAGCGCTCCTCGCCACTGCCACGCTCGAGCCTTTTGAACACCACCGCGGCATCGCTATTGTCGTAGTAGTGGTCCTCCAGGAATATCGACACGCCGTCGTCAGACGAGAGGTCCGGTCCACCGAAGCTGTAGCCGGGGTAGGGAGAATGGTCGAGCTGAATGAACCAGTCGGGATGTTCCATCACCCACCGACCGTCTATTCCCACATGATTGGGAACCATATCGCTGGCGAGGCGGATCCCCCGTCTCCAGGCCCGCTCACGAAGCTGCTCAAAGGCTTCCTCGCCCCCCAGATCCTCGGCGATACGGTAATCGTGGAGCGCGTAGGCGGACGCTACTGCATCGCTCTGACCGCGGAGATGCTTGATTCGGCGCGACGCCTCGCTTCGCTCCCACAGCCCGATGAGCCACAGTCCGGTGAATCCCCGGGAGGCCAGCTCGTCGAACTCGGCGTCCGGAATAGCGTCCAAGGTTCGAATTTCTCGTTCGTAACGGCGCGACAATTGGTCGAGCCATACGTAAGTGCTTTTGGCGAGGAGCACGACACGAGGCATCCAGGAGGCGTCGGGGCTAAACGCTTCGTACTCCTCGCGTCCACCCGAACCGGCTAGATCTCTGGCGGTGAGAACGGGCGCCACCTCGGGTGGGCCCGGGAGACCGGTTTTGCGCTCCTCGGCAATCACGTCGAGGGTGAGCAGGAACCGGTCGAGCAGTTTACCCATCCTCCCGCCCAGCAGCGGCTCCCACTCCCGACGGATGTACTCGAGCTGGCCCTCCAATGAGGTGGGACTGGCGCGCATAGGCGCCTCGAGCAGGTCCAGCAGAGAATCCTTGGCGCCGGGGACGCCCGCTTTACCTGCAGCATCGGCCGATCCGCCGGCCAACTCAGTCCTGCTGGCCGATACCAACTCGTCGTACCCACCCCGCCCACGCAGACCACTATCGTCGAACAGGTCACGAAGCCGTTCTAGGGCGGGGTTGTGATTGGCGAGTCCCAGGAGCAGCAGCTCCTCGAACACGACCTGTCGGTTCGAGAGCCCGTCTGTTTCCTGGCCCAGGTAGCGCTCTACCGAGACGCCCTTCCGCTCTACGCTAGGGGCGGGGAACATCTCGATGAACTCCTTGAGGAGTTCATCGAGTCCGTCCCCCAGGTCCCTTTCGGCTCTCGACAGACCAGCTGCAACCGCATCGGCAGTGGAGCCTTCGCGCTGCGTAGCAATCAGCAGGTGTTGCAGCTCGTGGATCAATCCGGCGGCGTAGAGGTCCCCGGCGCGAACTGCCAGCGCGGGATATCTCTGAACCTCGCGAACCTCATTCATACCTTGGGCGAGACGACGAGCGGCGTCGAGATCGGCGAATAGCACGTGACCGCGCAGGCCGAACAGCGACTCTTCCACCGAGTACCGCGTCCTGGCGGCACGTGAGAGATGCAGTTCGCGAGGGGCGCCCTTTACCGACAGCGGGGCAAGAAGTACTAGCATCGTCCTCCTCGCCGGGTGGCGGAACTCGGGTAGCGGATCAGTACCCATTCTCTCGGCCCGTTCTCTCAACATGTGCGACTCTAGTACAATTCCGTGGGTCAGAAGAAGGGTCAGGAGTGCAGATGACGGAAATGGACACTGACTGGTTCAAGAGCGCGGTCCTGTACGAGCTCTACGTGCGGGCATACCGAGACTCGAACGGCGACGGTCATGGCGACCTCACCGGTGTCACCCAAAAGCTCGACTATATCCGCAGCCTCGGTGTGGACGTCATTTGGCTGCTGCCTATCAGCCCCTCGCCACTTCGCGACGATGGCTACGACGTGACCGACTACTACGACATTCACGAGGATTACGGAATCCTGGACGATTTCCGAACTCTGGTGCGCGAGGCCCACGCCCGAAACCTCCGGCTAATAACCGACCTGGTTCTCAACCACACCTCCTTTGATCACCCCTGGTTCCTGGAGTCACGCAAGGGACGCGACAATCCCAAGAGCGACTGGTACGTATGGACAGACGATCCGAACCGATACAGCGGCACCCGTATCATCTTCACCGACACCGAGACGTCGAACTGGACCTACGATCCTGTCCGCGGCCAATATTACTGGCACCGCTTCTTCAGCCATCAGCCCGACCTCAACTTCGACAATCCCGAGGTGCGCGATGAGATGAAGCGGGCAATCCGCTTTTGGCTCGAGATGGGTATCGACGGCTTTCGGATGGACGCCATCCCCTACCTCTTCGAGCGAGAGGGCACCAACAACGAAAACATTCACGAGACCCATGCCTTCCTCAAGGAGCTTCGCGCTTTCACGGACGAGATCAAGCCGGGGGCGTTTCTCCTCGGCGAGGTCAATCAGTGGCCCGAGGACACGATGCCCTACTTCGGTGACGGTACCGACGAGATACCGCTCCTCTTCCACTTCCCGGTCATGCCGCGGCTCTACAAGGCGGTGGCCGAGGGAAGCCGTGAGGGCATCGAGTGGATCCTCGAGCACACCCCGGCGATTCCGGAGACCTGCCAGTGGGTGGTATTCCTGCGCAACCACGACGAGCTGACGTTGGAGATGGTCACCGAGGAGGAGCGGGCATTCATGAAAGAGGCCTATGCGACCGATCCGCGCATGCTCATCAATGTAGGTATCCGGCGGCGACTCGCCCCGTTGATGAACGGCGACTCGCGAAAGATCAGGCTGATGAACTCGATGCTCATGACCCTACCGGGCACCCCGATCATTTACTACGGTGACGAGATCGGCATGGGGGACAACATCTACCTGGACGACCGCAACGGCGTCCGCACCCCGATGCAGTGGCATAGCGGTGAGAACGCCGGTTTTAGCGAGGCGCAACGACTCTACTCGCCGATCATCGACGATGACAACTACGGTTATGGCGTGCTCAATGTCGCCGACCAGGAACAGGATCCGGAGAGTCTCCTCAACTGGACTCGATATCTCATCAAGACGCGCCAACAACACCCGGCTCTGGGAAGGGGCAGCTTTAGGATTCTTCATCCCGAGAACCGCGCGATCCTCCCGTTCCTCAACGTGTACGGTGGTGAAGTGGTGCTCGCGGTACACAACCTTTCGCACGAGACGCAGCGTGCCGAGCTCGACCTGTCAGAGTGGGACGGCATGCAGCTCGTCGATCTGTTCACGCATCAACCGTACGGCCGCGCCTCTGCCGAGGTGAGGGTGGTGCTCGAGCCGTACCTGTACCTGTGGCTGGGCGTCCAGTGAGGAGAGCACGCGTCCTACTGGCCTGCGTTGGAGCAGCGCTGATCCTCAACGGTTGCGGTGGCGAGTTGCAGACGCCCGGAGAGGCGCTCCGGATCTTCGACAGCAGTCTTCCGGAGGCATTTGTGGGCGAGCAGTACGAAGCGCAAGTGCGGGCCGTGGGCGGCCTCCGCCCCTTTACTTTTGGGTTGGAAGAGGGTGCCCTGCCGCCGGGTTTGGATCTCGAGGCCGGCGTGATCCGCGGCATCCCCACGGAGACGGGTAACTTCACTTTCACCATTGCCGTTTCCGACGCTAATCTCTCCCGCACCTTCGAGGAGTACTCGCTCGGGGTGGTGGAGCGGCCGCCACCGCGGCTGTCGCTGGTCGCCCCGGCGACCGAGATCAGGGCGCCGACGACGGTTCGCCTTCGGGTAGCAAATGCTTCCGAACTCCGTGCAGTGAGCGTTGTAGTGGGGTGGGATGCCGGTAGATTCGAGCTGGTCGAGGGTTCAGTGGAGAGCGAGGCGAGTGGTACCGCCTTGTTATGGCAGAGTGAGCCGGGGAGTCTCCAACTCGACGTCGCCGCGCTAGGACGCGCCTGGAACGGTGAGGTCGCTCTAATTCGGTTCGATCTCGCTCCTACCGCCCCCAATGTGCTGCAAACGACACTCGAAGCCACATTCCTCGATGACCGAGGTGGATCGAATTATCAGGGGGCTGGGCCACGAGTCGCTCCGGGCGAGCAGGATGACGCCGAAGCGGCTGACGAGGAACTCGCCGGTGACGAGCCTATCGGTAACGATCCTATCGATGACGAGCCTATCGGTGACGAGCCTATCGATGAGGAGCCTCGCGATGAGGAAGACCCTGCCGATCCCGGCGATCCTGTGGAGAACGAAGAGGACTCCCAATGAGCCGATTCAATACAATTCGCTTCGTCGCGGCTCTCCTCGCGGCGTTGCTCATGAGCGGGCCGGCAGGCGCCACGACCTACCGCGAACTGTCGTTGCCGGAAATGCTCGACAGCGCTCAGATCGCCTTCTTTGGAACTGTCGCTGCCGTACGGATCGAGGAGCGCGAAGGCGAGCCGTGGACCGTAGTGGAGTTCGAGATCGAACGGTTGTTGGCAGGCTCCGCCGATAACTCACCTGCGCTCGAACTCTCTTTTCTGGGCGGTGACCTGCCGGGCGGCGCCGGATACCGCATCAACCTAATGCCTGGCTTTGAGGTCGGAGAGCAGGTGCTGCTGCTCGCCTACGCCGAGAATTATATCTCCCCCATCGTCGGATTCAACCAGGGCCTCTGGCGGCAAGCAGGCGAAGCGCTGCTGGATGAGAGTGGCAGGCGCCTGAGTCTCGACGACGAAGGCCGGCTGGTGCACGGAGGGCTCGAAGGCGGTTTCGATCTGGTCCTCGACGCTGTCGACCGTGAGCTGGAGGCGCGGCAGTGAAACGCCTGCTCCCTATCCAGCTACTACTTGCGGTCATCATGTTCGCGACTGCGCAGTCATACCGAGT
The DNA here is from genome assembly GCA_040905665.1 of Trueperaceae bacterium. Taxonomy (GTDB): domain Bacteria; phylum Deinococcota; class Deinococci; order Deinococcales; family Trueperaceae; genus DASVCN01. The sequence goes on along the minus strand of JBBDRD010000040.1, from coordinate 3,547 downwards.
GGAAGGCAGCGGTGGTCCCCTCACCCTTGCGGAGGATGTAGCAACAGCCGCGCAGGCGTGGAACTCTCTAACCGGGGAAGCGACACTCGAGCAGGAAGCGTCCGCTGGGACCACGATTCGCTTCGCCGATCCCGAGTTAATGGGCCCCGATGTCGTGAGCGCCACAGTTGTGCGTGACACCGTCATGAACGACACCGTTTTGAACGACACCGTTTCGAACGACACGGCGGCGACTGCCGGTCCGGCGGGACTGGATATCTGGTTGCATCCGGAACTTTACCGGGACTACCCGCAGGCGTTGCTGCACGAGTTGGGACTCCTGTTGGGGGTCCCTGCTGTCGTATCGGCATCGGAGGAGCCCGAGGAGAGCGTGATGACCCCTGCCCTCACCGGTACCGGCCCGGACGCCCCGACCGAAGGCGACATAGAAGCCCTTAGGGCCGGTCAGGAGCGAATCAGTGGTGACATAGACGGCGACGGAAGAGTGGACCTGAGCGACCTGGCCGAACTGGGACGAGCTTACGGCCAACGCGGCGTCAACCTGGTGGCCGATCTGGACGACGATGGCGTTGTTGGGGCTGGCGATGTGGAGCTCCTGCGCGAAAACTACATCTTCACGGCGCCCGAGCCACCAACAACTGGCGAAACCGACGCAACGGAAACGGCGCCAGGTGTGGAAGAGTCTGACGAGAGTGAGGAATCTGCGGAGTAGCCCTCGGCAGCGTTCTAAACCTCGACTGGATCGGCACTTTCCTGAATCCCGTTACGGTAGTAGCCCACAACGAGTTCCTGTTCGCCTTTGACGCACACCAGCAGGCCATCGCCGAGAGGCTCGATCAGGTACTCGTCAAAGGTGCCCAGCGCCTGACCGGGCAGCATGACCACCAGGCTCTCCTTGATTCCGGCCCCGCTGGCACGATACTGGCGAACCGTCAGCGTGAAGCTCGCCACCTCGATCGCCAGCGGTTCGCCCGTGAGTGTATGTACCGACAGTTCGTCCAAGTCGATCTCTTCGAGAAGCTCGGTCAGCTCGCTCGGGTCAACCGTCATGGCTCGTTGCAACCCGTCTGCCAGCGCTAAAACGATCTCGTCGCTCAATGAAACGACGGCCGCCCTGGCCGAACCGCGGATGAACCCCTGGATGGCAACCAAACGATCGGGAGCCTTGCCCGTGAGTCCGGCAAGGGTCTCGAGGGAGGCATGCACCAACTCCCCTGGTTCGCCCACGGTGCTGTTGGTGAGGACCTGCAACACCGCCAGCAGCTCCTCCTTTTGCGGTGAGACGAGCACCTGCAGCATCACCGCGGCTTCGGCCACCCGCACGGCAGTCGAACGACCTTCGTCCTCGACCTTCAGGTGAAGGTACTCACCCTCCTTGAATGCATAGAGCCACTTACGCTCGCAAGCGATGGCCAGTTCGTCGGCCAGTGGATGCTCCTCTCCACGCAGGTAGAGCTTCTGACCGAAGCCGGTGCCCGAGATGGACAGTTCGAGGCCACCCACCCAGAGCCGTGTGGGGCCCTTGAGCCGGATGGTGGCTGCCGAAACCTGAGGATCAACGTTTTCGACCCGCAACGCCGGGTTGACGGCGAAAAGCACGCCGCCCGGCAGACGGGGGGTACGGGCTTCGCCACCGACCGAACGCGGCAGGTAACGCCCCAGGCGCTCGAAGAAGGCATCAACCAGATCGGTGAAGCGTTCGACATCATGATGAAACACCTGGCGTTGCTGACGCTCATACGCCAACACCCGCTGCAGCCTCTCTTCGAGTTGTCGACGCTGACTCAGGCGCTCCTCGTCACGCAGCCGCTCCTTGCCAAGCTCCTGGATCGCGATGCGCAGCTGTTGCGATGTGGGCCCGCGCTGTTCCAGTAGGCCGGGCCGACCGGCGTACGGGTCGGCCGCGACCGCGCGAGTGAAGGCGTGCAGGGTACTCAGCTCGTCACCCTCACGTACTCCCAGGGAACGGAAGGGGCCGTGGGGATCGGCTAGTCGCACGGCGCAGTCGATCGTCTCGCGCACCAGCTCGCCAAGGCTGTCCACATCGGTAGCAGAGAAGAAGGGGTCGTCGTGGTTGGGTATCGGCTCGCTCACCTCGAAGCGCTGCAGATCGGCGTCCCCGCGTGAACCCTCAGTCGCCACATAGGCGCCCAGGTTGCGATGGGCTGCGTAGAGCAGACGCGCGGTGTACCGGTCGCGTTCGGCGCGCAAGCCGCTGGCTATACGGCGCACGAAGCGGGTGAGATCGACGCGCCACACCTTGCCGGCGAGTCGCTGGAGTGCGAGCTGCTCGGCCCCCTCCGCACTGTTTTCCGGTGCCGGAGCGATAGCGGCCAGTAGCTCCGCTTCGCTGATGGCGTTGCTTCCTATCTCTTCCAACCTCAGCTGGGAGAAGTCCTCGACCTTTGCTGCTCGCGGTTTGCCGGCCTCGCTCATACGGTGCAAAGCTCGCGCGGCGAGTTCCAGACGCCGCTTTTCCTCGGGATCGAGCAAGGACTGCTGCCGCTGCAGATGTCCGTACAGCTCCCACACACCGGCAAGCCCGCCGCGAACGACACGACGAGCGCCGGTCTCTTCTACTTTGTATTCGAAGAGCTCCAACGCGACTTGTTCCAGCTTAAGCATTGTCTCCCACCGTGCCAATGCCGAGGGCTGCTGTTCCCAAGGCGACTCGTGATACCATTGTGTGGTACGCGGGCTCTTCTGGCTGTCGGATTTTCCGCTCGGATCAAATAGCTCGCGCCCGCACGACCGACCCCATAAATCGCGGCATCCCGTACCGCGGATCCGTGAAGGAGGAAGAATGCCCCACATCATTGCGGAGCCGTGCATCGGCACCAAGGACAAGTCTTGCGTCGATGTCTGTCCCGTGGAGTGCATCTACGAAGCGGACGACCAGCTCTACATTCATCCCGAAGAATGCATCGACTGCGGCGCCTGTGTTCCGGCCTGCCCGGTGAGCGCGATCTTCCCCGAAGAGGACGTGCCGGCCGAGTGGGAGTCGTACATCCAGAAGAACTACGACCTCTCGGGTGTCTAGCTCGATATAACGCGTCCTCGAGGACCGGCGGCTTGCCGTTGCCGACTGTGACTTCGCTTGCTGCTCAACCGCTTGCTGCTCAACCGCTTGCTGCTCAACCGCTATCTGCTGTTGTCGGCCGCGAGACGCTCGAAGACCGATATCAACACATCGCCGGCCCTCCGAAGGTCGGCGATCCTCACATGCTCGTTGGGCGTGTGATCGAGGGAGCTGTCTCCGGGACCGTACGCCACGGTGGGAACCGTCCACTGGGGCGCCACGACGTTCATGTCCGAGGTGCCGGTCTTGACCTTGAAGCGGGGCGTACCGCCCTGCTCTCGGATCGCCCCGCGAAAGGCACGAGTGAGTATGGTGTCCTTGGGACCGCGGTAGGGCGATTCGGCGCCCGTGAAAGAGTAGTGGTTGCCTGCCGGCAGAAGCTCGATCAGGGCGCTCTCCGCCGCCACCGGCGGCAGTCGGGGCGGTAGGCGGAAGCCGATCGTAAGGGTACATCGCTGTTCGAGCCCG
>JBBDRD010000039.1:0-87023 GCA_040905665.1 Trueperaceae bacterium | reverse complement strand
GGGGCCCGGCGCCGTACGACCAAGGCGCCTTGGACTGGCCGGAGTGGCCTCGAGACGCGAACCAGACAACACCAGCCAGTAGGCGGTGGCTTCCGCCCGGCGGAGCGTACCAAGATCGCCGGGCTGGGCCAGGAGGCTGTCGAGTCGTTCGGTCGACAGGCCCTCGAATGGCGCGGCGAGTGGCGCCTCACCAGCAAAGATCATCGCCGCTCCCTCTGCCTCCCATCGCTCCCAGTCGCTCGTCTGGGCGAGGTGGAAGAGCTCGTGCCGCAAAGTCGCTTCCAAGGCGCCACGCTCGCGCAGGACCAGCAGGCGCTGAAGGTGGATACTGCCGTCTGCTCGGCCGGCAACGGCGGCGACGTAGTACGGCGCACCCGTGGCAGCCTGAAACGACGGCAGGTCAGGATGTATCCACAGGTTCACGGCTTGAGGCAACTCCAACCCCCGGTTGGACCGCAGGTCACGTAGCTCGTCCCACCATCCGTCCTGCCTCCACGTCGTCCGGCAGATGCGCCCCGGCCGCTATGCGAAAGGCGCTTCGGCTTAGCACCGGTAGCGGCCAGGCAAGCTTCTGAACGGGGAACGACGACGGAGTGCGCAGATAGCCGAACTGCGAAAACCGGCTAGCGTCCTTGGTCTTCAACGCTTGGACGAAAGCGAAGCGTAAGAGCCCCGAACAATCGCGGTCCTCGAGGGAAGCCACGCAAACGCCGAGACGGGGCGTCGCGCCGGCCAGTTGTTCTACTGACAGATGTTCTACTGACCGCCGACTCTCCCGGCCCTTCGCCTCTGGTAGCCTTTGCTGTGCCCCCGACCACCTTCCCGTTCAAGAGCTACCGCAAGGGGCAACTCGAGGCGATAGACGAGGCCCGCGCGGCGTTCGCCGGGGGCAAGCGTTTCGTGGTGGTTGAGGCTCCTACCGGTTCGGGCAAGTCGGCAATCGCCGTCACCCTGGCGAGAGAGGCCGTCAGTTCCTACGTTCTCACCGCCCAGAAGATCCTTCAGGACCAGTACTTCCGTGATTTCCCCGATCTTGCCCTGATGAAGGGCCGGGCCAACTACGACTGTCTCGTCGCGCCCACCCACGCCGCCGCAGCACCCTGCATCGCCGGGAGACGCTTCACACAGTGCGACGATTGCCCCTACTTCACCGCCAAGGACGTGGCATCGGCGGCGTCGAACACGGTTCTAAACTACGCCTACTACCTGGCGGAGCTCAACTACTCCGGCGGGTTCGCACCCCGCGAGCTGCTGGTGCTGGACGAAGCCCACAATGCCGAGGCGGCTCTAATGGGTTTCGTGCAGGTGAGCGTTTCGGACGCCGCGCTTACCCGGGTGGGCCTCACCGACCGGATTCCACACGTTCAGGAGCGGCTCGGGTATTTCGACTTCATCGAAGAGCTGCTGCCACGCATGCTGGGACGCTCCCGAGAGGTGGAGCTCGAGCTGCGCCAGGGTAAGTCGGAGAGCGATGTGGAGCTTGCCGCACTCCAGACGAAACAGTGGTTGGACAATCAGGGCAGTAGGCTGCGCCTGCTGCTCGACAGCCTCGATGACGAACTGGTCGACTGGACGGTCGAGCGTCGCCAGGAGGATGGCGGACACTCGCTCACCTTCAAGCCCGTGCGCGTGGCCAGCTTCGCCGAGCCTCTTCTTTTCGGCTTCTGCGAGCGGGTACTGATGCTCTCGGCAACGATCCTCGACCCTAACACCTACTTAGCCTCCCTGGGAATCGAGCCCGATGACGCGGCAGTCGTGCGGGTGGCTTCTGATTTTCCGGCCGAGAACCGGCCCATCGTTGTGCGGCCGGCCGCAAAGCTCACGCGTCATCACCTGGACCGCGACCTGCCACGCTTGGTGGCCGCGGTCGCGCAGGTGCTCGATGACCACGCGGAGGAGAAGGGGGTAATCCACGCCCACTCCTACCGCATCAGCCGTCACCTCGCCGCCAATCTGCCCCGCCATCAACGCTCCAGGCTGGTGACCCACGACAACGCCGCCGGCCGCGACACCGCCTTGCACGCTCACGTTCGCAGCTCGGAACCCACCGTGCTGCTTACACCGAGCATGACCGAGGGTATCGACCTGGCCGACGAACTGTCGCGCTGGCAGATCATCTGCAAGATTCCCTATCCCTACTTGGGAGATCCACAGATCTCGGCGCGTCGCGACCTTGATCCCGCCTGGTACGACTGGCGGACCTGTCTTACGGTGGTGCAGGCGTACGGGCGCTCGGTCCGGAGCCGTGACGATTTTGCCGTCACCTACTTGCTGGACGCCGACTTTCCATCGTTTCTTCGACGCCAGCGGGCGAGGCTGCCGGAGTGGTTCCTGGAGGCCGTCCGGCCACCCGAATGAGGGGGTTGGCCCGGTTGAGGGGCGCGAGGACGGCGGAAGGGACCGCGAGTGGCGACGTTCACCGGCCGCTCGCCGGTGTGTTGTTGATGTTTGGGGCAGCGGCGCTCCTGCCGGTCATGGATGGGCTGGCCAAGTACCTGAGCGAGACCTACCCGCTCATGCAGGTGATTTGGGCGCGGTACTTCTTTCATCTGCTCACGATGCTCCCGCTGCTACTGCTTCGCTACGGGCCACAAGTGCTTTGGCCCCAAAGGCCCGCGGTTCAACTACTTCGCGGAGCGCTCCTGTTGGGCGCGACGATGCTGTTCTTTAGCGCCATCTCGCGAATGCCTCTCGCTACTGCACTATCCCTGTTCTTCGTCTCTCCGCTGGTCGTCACCGGCCTGGCGCCGTTCCTCCTGCGGGAAACCGTGGGCTGGCGTCGTTGGCTTGCCGTGCTGGTGGGCTTCGCAGGGGCCCTGATAGTCATGCGACCGGGAACCGATTCGTTCGAAATGACCGGCTTGCTGGCCGTGGCCGCCGGCGTGGTTCACGGCCTCTACCTGCTCACTACCCGGAAGCTCTCGGGCAGCGCCCCGCCGCTCGTTACCCTCGCCTATACCGCACTGGTGGGAGCCGTGGGAATGTCGGTCGTGGTGCTCTTTTACTGGCAACCTCCGACCCCGGCGATCTTTGGCTTGATGGTCCTGATGGGTCTCTTCGCGGCCGCCGGGCACCTCATGGTGATCAGGGCACTCGACTTCGCGCCCGCTTCGCTCCTGGCGCCAGCCGCTTACTTCGAGATCATTACCGCGACGATAGTTGGCCTCGTAGTGTTCGGCGACTTTCCGGACGCCTGGACCTGGGTGGGGATGGCAGTAATCGCGGGCAGCGGAATCTTCATCTCGTTACGCGAGCGCAAGCCGAGTAGCCGCGTCGACGCTCAGCTCCCAAGCTGAACCGACAATGGCTCTGGTTCTCGCTCACGATTAGCGCCCTGGATCGAACGGCAGGTGCATTGGCCGCTCGGCGTTCGTGCGCAATACCATCGTTGTCTCGGTGCGCTCTACACCTTCGAGCATGAACAGCCGGTCGAGAAAGCCATCGAGTTCCCCGGTGTTGGGAACCCGAACCTTGGCGATGTAGGCGTAGCTACCTGCTACTGCATGGAGCTCTTCGATCTCGGGAAGACTAAGAAGTCGCTCCACCAAATGGGTCGCCGGTTTTCGTGGCTGCGGGGCGATGGCGACGAAGGCGCAGATGTCCAGCCCCAGCCGCTCGGGATCGAGAACGGCACGGTAGCCACGAATCGCTCCCGACTGCTCCAGCTTCCTTACTCGCTCGCCGACTGCGGGAGCCGATAATCCCACCGCCTTGGCGAGGGCTGCATGGGAGGCGCGGCCATCTTCACGGAGGGTCAACAGGATCTGACGGTCAATGGAGTCGAAGTCCATGGCTTCGCAAAGAGTACCACTTCCCCTGCGGAGTCCCGTGTCCCACTCGTCTAGGGACTGGTAACCTACGCGGATGCGTGCCCTTTTCATTGGCGATATCTTCGGCAAGCCGGGACTGGAGGTGACCGAAGCCTACCTCGAGCGGTTCGGCGAAGAGTACGACTTCGTGATCGCCAACGGTGAGAACGTCGCCGGGGGCTACGGCATCACCCGTAAGCACTTCCAGCAGATACGCTCATTCGGGGTAGACGTCGTCACCCTCGGAAATCACGCCTGGGATCAGGCCGAAGTGCAGGGTCTGCTCGAGGAGAGCCCCAGATTGCTGCGACCACTCAACTATCCACCGGGTGCGCCCGGCCTTGGACACGCGAGCTTCGTGGCTCGGGGAGGCGATCGCGTCACCGTTGCGCAGGCGATGGGGAGAGTCTTCATGGACGCTCTCGACGATCCGTTCCGGGCTGTAGATGCCGTGGTAGACGGCATGCCGGCGGGCGAGACGCTAATCGTCGATTTCCACGCCGAGGCGACCTCCGAGAAAAAGGTGATGGGCTATCACCTCAAGGGCCGCGCGAGCGCCGTACTCGGAACACATACCCACGTTCAGACAGCCGACGAGTTGGTGGTCGACGGAACCGCCTACATAACCGACGTGGGAATGTCAGGCGTGCAGTTCTCCTCCCTCGGGATGAACTTCGAAGAGGTCCATCACCGTTTCGTCACCAAGCTGCCAAAGCGCTTTCGCCCGGCCGACCGGCCCGGCACGCTCTGCGCGGTGGCTCTCACCATCGTTGCAGGGCGCGCCCGGGGTATCGAACGGATTCAGTGGCGTCACGAGCAGGAGGCGTAACCGGAGCGCGTTACAATCCCCCCGATGAGTGACGCCCAGGCACGCGACGATGCGTTTGCGCGACTTCGCGCCGACGTCGATTTTCTTGCCAGCACCCTCGGCAACGTCCTAAAGGAGCTGGAAGGCGAGGAGCTTTTCGGCCTCGTCGAACAGGTTCGCTTGCTCACCAAGCGTTTGCGTGGCGAGCCGGGGAACCGCGAACTGAAAGAGCAACTACAGGGGTTGCTCTCGAGCCTTTCGATCGATAGCGCCGAGCGCGTGCTTCGCGCCTTTACCGTCTACTTTCAGCTGATCAACCTCGCCGAGGAGATCCACCGGGTACGGATCAACCGGCTGCGCGAAGGACTGTCGACTCCTGAGGCTCCGCGTAGCGAATCGGTAGCAGCCGCGGTGAAAGTACTTAGAGACCAGGGCTGGTCACGCGACGAGGTACGGCAATTCATCGAGGAGCTGGATATCCAGCTCACCATGACTGCGCACCCGACCGAGGTCAAGCGCTACACCATCCGCCTCAAGCTCGAGCGCATCGCTTCGGCCATGCGCCGGCTCTCGGAGCACGCGCTCTCATCCAGGCAGCGCCACGACCTGGAGGATGAGATTTACGCCGAGGTCGCAACTTTGTGGCAAACTCGCGAGCTCTTTTCGGTAAAACCGACCGTGATAGACGAGGTGAAGAGCGCGCTGTACTACTTTCGGCAGTCGCTGCTCTCGGCGGTGCCGCAGCTCATGTTAGACATGGAGGGGGCGCTGGAGAGCTACTTTGGGGCCCGGGCCGAGGAACCTCTGCCACCCGTTATCCGCTTCCGCTCCTGGATCGGCGGTGACCGGGACGGGAATCCCTTCGTTGAGCCGGATACGACCCGGGAGGCATTCCGCCTTCAGGCCGACCTGGCGGTCGAGCAGCTGCTTGGTGACGTCGACGGTTTGGTACAGAGGCTGTCGCAGTGGGAAAGAAGAGTCCCGCTCAGTGACGAGTTCCGTCGCGATCTCGCCCAGTTGAACGAGCGCTTTGGTCAGCCGGAGCGCTTTCCCGGCGAACCTTTCAGGCAGAAGCTCTATCACATGCACGCATTCCTGAGTCAGGAGGCCACTCGAGCCTCCGATGATCCGCGGGGTGAAGCGTATTCCGGTGGCGCCCAAGCCTATGAGCGGGACCTGCGGCTGATAGAGGAAACGCTGGACCGGGGACCGGGCCGGCGCGTGGCGCGCGCCTTCGTGAGGCCGCTGCGCTACCGGGCGGCAGCCTTTGGCCTGCACTTGGCGGCGATCGACCTTCGTGAGCACTCCCGGATACACGAGGCCGCTGTGGCCGATCTGCTTCGCTACGCCGGAGTAAGCGACCGATACGGCGACCTTGCCGAGGAGGAGCGAGTTGCGCTGCTGGAGGCCGAGCTTTCCTCGCGGAGACCCCTGGCGCCAGAGGGCGCCGAGCTCGAAGAGGAGACCGAGCGCGCCCTGGCGTTCCTCCGCGTTATGCGTGAGGCGAGGAGGCGCTACGGCAACGGTGCGACCGGCAGCTACATCGTCTCGATGACGGAGGGCGTAAGCGACGTTCTCGAAGTCCTGGTTCTGGCCAAGCAGGCGGGATTTTGGGATGTCGACGCCACTCCGCTGTTCGAGACCGGCGAGGACCTCGAGCGTGCGCCCGCTGTCTTGGCCGAACTGTTCAGCTTGCCTGCCTACCGCGACCACGTTGATCGGCGCGGCATTCAGGAGGTGATGATCGGCTACTCCGATTCAAACAAGGATGCCGGCTTTCTCGCCGCCAATTGGGCGCTCTACGACGCTCAGGATGGCGTTGCGCAGGTGTGCCGCGAGGCCGGGGTGAAGCTCCGGCTCTTCCATGGGCGGGGCACCTCGATCGGACGCGGTGGTGGACCTAGCGGACAGGCGATCCTGGCCCAGCCGCCGGGCTCCCTCAATGGACGCATGCGCCTCACCGAGCAGGGCGAAGCGCTGAGCGAGCGCTACATCGACAAAGATCTCGCCCACCGTCACCTGGAGCAGGTTGCTCACGCATTCATCCTCTCCTCGGCACGCGACGCGAGGCCGCGAGCCGAGTTGCCTGGCCGCTACCGGGATGTGATGGAATTGGGGGCCAAGCGGGCAAGGCGGAAGTATCGCGAGTTGCTCGAGGCGCCGGACTTCCTGGAGTTCTTCCACCAAGTCACCCCGATTGAGGAAATCAGTCGATTGCAGATCGGTTCGCGCCCTTCGCACCGGAAAGGGGGGAGGTCGCTCGCCAACCTGCGCGCCATTCCCTGGGTATTCTCCTGGACGCAGTGCCGGGCGAACCTGCCCGGTTGGTTCGGACTGGGCAGCGGGCTCGCTGCCCTCGAGGATGACGAGCTGCAGGAGATGTACCGCGAGTGGCCATTCTTCAAAACGATCCTCGACTTCGCGCAGATGAGCCTGGCGAAGGCGGACATGGGGATCTTCGAGAGCTACCTGCAACTGGTCGAGCCGCACTTGCGCGATCGGTTCTGGCCGGTCATTCGCGACGAGCACCGGCTTTCTGTGGAGCGAGTGGAGAGGGCAACCGGTTCGCCGCTGCTCGAGCACGATGCGACGCTCGCGCGAGCGATCGAGCTGAGAAACCCATATGTGGATCCGATTTCACATCTGCAGGTGGACCTATTGCAGCGCTTGCGCGGTGAGCCCGACAGCGGCGACCGTGAGGAGCTGGAGTACGCCGTCCTGGTGACACTAATTGGGATCTCGGCCGGATTGCGCAACACCGGCTGAAGCACCGGGAGCGGGTACCATGGAGCGTATGCCCTCTCATCTGGTTCGATGGAAACGTTCGATACGATGGTGGGAAGGGTAAGGAGCCAACGTGGACCTACTGCTGAGCGGCGGCATAATCCTGGTCGCCATACTAATCGTTTCGCTCTACGCGCTCTATCTGTTTCTCGAGCGCTTCTTGAAACTGTCGAAGGAGCGAGTTGAAGCCGACGCGCTGATGCTGAAGGTCAATGCGGCCGTGCAGGACCGCGATCTCGAACTGGCACTGGCGGCTTGCGAGAGGCATGGTGGCCCGGTGGCCCGCGTTATCCAGTCGGCGCTCAGGCGTCTGCCGTACGGCCGGGCCGCCGTGGAGGCCGCCTTTCAGGAGGCGACTTTGCAGGAGGAGCAGCGGCTATCGCGCGGTCTTCGCCCGCTCTCGACAATTGCACAGATCGCTCCCCTCATGGGACTCCTGGGGACGGTGACCGGGATGATCATCGCCTTTGGTGAGATCTCCCAACAAGGAACCGGGAACCCTGCCGCCCTGGCCGACGGCATCGGTCAAGCGCTGGTAACGACGGCCGCCGGACTCATCGTCGCAATACCGGCGCTCATCGGAGCAAACTACCTGGCCAGCCGGGTAGACAGCATCATGCTGGAGATCGACCGGCGCCGCGAGGAACTGATGGGCAACGTCGTGCAGGTCGTGGCTTCGCGCCGCGACGAGAGGCACAGTGAGAAGCTGGGCGAGAAACTACTGGGTGAGAGGCAGGGCGAGAGGCAGGGCGAGAGGCAGGGTGACGCCAAGAGGAGCGAGCAGAGCTTCGATCCGATGCCTTCTGAACTATGAGACGCCGTCCGCGCTTCACTCGCCGCGATACAGTCCTCGACCTCACCCCGATGGTCGACGTCGTATTCCTGTTGATCATCTTCTTCATGGTGTCCACGACCTTCATCACTTTGGAATCGGGTTTGCCGGTGGATCTGCCCCAGGCGAGCAGCTCGCAAGCTCAGCTGAGCGAGACTCCAACCGTGACAGTTACCGGTGAAAGGGCGATATTCCTGGGCGGCGCCCAGGTGGAAGAAGCAAACCTGGTGGCGACGCTGCGGGCTCAGCTCGAGGCCAGCGGTCAAGGTGTAGTGGTACTGAGGGCCGACCAAATTGTCCCTCACGGCATGACGGTGCGTGTCATGGACCTGATCCGTCAGGCGGGGGCGCAGAGAATCTCAATCGCGACGGGTGGTTGAGTGGAGAGTCTTCGTAACGGCCTGAGGAACATGTGGCACGACGCCGACCGGAGGCGCGCGCTGATGCTCTCGGTTGTGGCGCACCTGTGCGCCCTGCTGCTCTTCGTCCTCTGGTTGTCGCATTCCCGGCCGGTGCCGCTCGAGCAGTTCCTGGTGATCGACCTGGGCACCCCGGAACAGTCGGAGCAGGTCGTCAACGCCCCTACCGTCGATGATCCCGCTCCTCCCACCCCAACGCCTCAAGTGGCAGAGGAGGAGGCGGGCGAGCCTCAGGCTCGAACCGCGGAGCGCAACGAGACGGTAGCGCCCGATCCGCAGGAGCTTACCCAGCAGCCGGACCTGGCGCCGCCGGCCCAGCCGACGACCCAGCCGACGACGGAGGCACAGGCCGAAGTAGACGCAGAGCAGCTCGAGACGCAGCCAGAGACGCCACCGGAGCAGCAGCCGGAGAATCTGCCGAGCCCGCCTGAGGAAGTACAGGCCGAGACCAGCGACGCCCCCATCGCTCCGGCACCACAGGTGAGGGAGCCGGAGCCGCAAACTGCAGCCGATCTCCCGGTCGCCACAACCGCCACCGTTCTGCCCGAGGTCGACGAGGTCGAGCTTGCGCCACGCCCTGCCGAGCAAGCGATAAGGATCCCCCAACCGCAAGCAACAGCGTCGGTGCCGCAGGCCAGGACCGTCTCGGTCACGCCGGCAGTCGAAGTAGCAGCGCCTCAGGATATTCCCGCGCCCAGCGCGTCTGCCCGAGTCGCAGCCGCCACTGCAGTGTCTCGGCCCAGTGCCACGGCGAATGTGGCGCCGGCAAGAACAATCCCGCAGCCGTCGGCGAGGGCGAGCGTCGCCGCGGCGGGACCCGTGCCAACTCCCAATACATCCGTACAGGTCGCTCAAGCCGTTTCGGTGCCGTTGCCGGGAGCACAGGCCGAGGTCGCTCAGGCGCGACCGGTAACGGTCGCCGCTCAGGCGGTAGTGAGCCGGCCAGTCTCGGTTCCCGCACCAACCGTGCGAGCGCAAGTTACGGCTCCGGAGCCAGAATTCGGGGCGGCAATGGCAGGCGCAGCGCCGGAAGGAAGCGCCGCGAATCCCAGTAACCGCCTCGATGACCGGCCGGCTGGAGGCAACGCCGGACGTCCGGGCCAAGACCGGATCGACGACAATGCCAGTGCCGAGAACCTGGGCAGAGCGACAGATACCGCTCCGGGCGCCGGCGATGGCGCCCAGGCGCTAAGGCCGCGCGTGCCCTATCGCGAGGAGCGGGAGCGACCGCTGGCCGTACTGCTCGACAATGCGGCCGGGTATCCACAGGCCGGCCTTACCGAAGCGTCACTCATCGCCGAGATGCCCGTGGAGGGTGGAATGACCCGGCTGATGGCGTTGTACGACCGGATCGACCCGGCTCAGGTTGGCCCCATTCGCAGTGCGCGAGACTACTTCGTCGAGTTGGCGCAGGGTTACGACGGGGTTCTGGTTCATGACGGTGGATCTCCTGCAGCACTCGCGGCAATCGACCGTAGTACCTTGCCAACCCTCAATGCCTTCCGATTCGGCGACCTGTTCTCGCGGCAACAGGCAAGACAGGCGCCGTATAATCTCTACTCGAGCGGTGGCTCGTTGCGTGACGCGGTGAACCGCTTGCAACTCGAGCGTTCGCAAGAGACGCGTGGGGTCGTGCCTCGGCCACCAGAGGATGCGCCCGACGCGCAAACCGTCGAGGTGCGCTTTGGCGGAACCTACCGGAGCGGCTTCGCCTACATTCAGGAGCTCGACATCTACCGCTGGCGGCGCAACGGCGAGAATGCAGTAGATCATCGCGGCGAACCGGTGTTCGTCGAGGCGGTGTTGATTGCCCGAATCGAGGTCCGGCCGATTCCCGATGATCCTGCCGGACGCCTTTACATCCCACTGCGCGGCGGCGATGCGACTCTTCACCTGCGGGGCAAGGCTATCGAAGGGCGTTGGCTACCGGCGCAGGGCCAGGACGGCGTCACCTTCGAACGGGACGATGGGGAACTGATGGACCTCGCTCCATTCAGGATGTGGCTGCTATTCGCGCCGACCTATGCCCAGGTGGCCGGCGACTAAGAGTCGCCGAAAGTAGGCTGCCGGGAGCTTAGCGGCTCACGAACTCGTCGAAGAAGAGACCGCGCATCCGCAACCGGTAGCGCTCCGGCTCGGTATCGATCTCCAGGTAGCAATACTCCTCGCCGTGCCCATTGGTGTCGAGCAGGATCACTCTGCCTTTCGAAGTGAGGTTGACGCCACCCCTAACCGGTGTATGTCCGTATACGCCCAGTCGATACTCGGTGCCCTCTAGCCAGTCGCGCTCTTCGTAGATCCAGCGCCGGCGGTTCTCGAGGTAGAAATCGGTGTCATAAGTGTTGTGCTCGGGTAGCGGGCCCACGTGCGCGAAGTGGAGTTCCTCGACGATGAGCTCAAAGGGCCAGCTTCGCATCCACTCCGAGAGATCCTGTGGCAGTTCGCCGCCGTAACCCTCCTTCCACTCGAGGTGAGTGACGTCGTCGGTTCGAAGCGGGCCCTGTTCGGAATATGCCGCGTTGTGATCGTGGTTGCCCATCAGGATCGTCAGTTTCCCGCCTGGCAGAGATTCCTGGAAAGCCTTCACCTCACGCAGAAATCGCTCCTGTGCGTCCTCCGCCTTGCGCAAATGGCGCGGATTGTATTCGTCGTAACGCCGCACGTCGGCCAGGACGCTGTACTGCTCGCGACTCTTGGCGTGTGCCAGGTCGCCCAGCAGCACGAGACGAGTCTGAGGATCGTCCCGTAAGCGGGCGGATGGCTGCCCATCCTCGTCGGCCATGCCGGCTTCGAACAGAATCAGTCTCAGCTTATCCGCCTGAGCGTGAATGTCACCCACGATGACCAGGTGCACAGTTGCCTTTCGTCAGCCGGCGGTTGCGTCGATCGGCTTCACCTTACTGTCGACGGCGCGCTCGGGTAACAGTACCGATCAGCGTTGCGCCTGGGTTTGGAGGATCGGAAGCGGGTCGATCGGCGTTCCGTCGACTCGGATTTCGAAATGCAGATGGGAACCCGTGCTTCGACCCGTGTTGCCTACCGTGGCGATGGTCTCACCCGCCACGACAACAGCGCCCACATTAACAAGGAGCGTAGCCGCGTGGGCGTAGTAGTACTCGATGCCCTCGTTCTCCACCACCACCAGGTTGCCGTAGCCGCCTTCCCAGCCGCTAAAGGTCACGACGCCGCTAACGGCCGCCTGCACCGGATCGCCGATGTCGCCATCGATGTCGAGTCCGTAATGCATGTTGCTGCCACCGATGCGCAGCCGCCGGTAACCGAAGCGCGAGGTCAACTCGCCGTGAAGGGGCCACAGCATCACGCCCGCCTGGGGGGCGGGCGGAAGGGCCGGTGCGGCGCGAACGAGCTCGCTGCCCGGGACGATGCGCAAGCGTTGGCCCGCCCTGATGTTGGTGCCGCTGAGTTCGTTCGCCGCCATGAGGGCGGCGACACTGGTGCTGTGACGGCGGGCGATTACCGAGAGATTCTCGCCGGCCGCCACGGTGACGATAGGTGCGGCGGAGCCACCCTGATCCTGAACGCTTCCTGCGTAGCGCCCCGGAACCCTGAGGCTGTGGCCGGGCCGTAGAACTGCGCTCGCGAGAATCCCATTGGCCGCCGCGAGCGCTGCTACCGTCACATCGTTGTCGTTGGCTAGGCGCCAGAGCGTGTCGCCGGGCGCGACTGTCACGACCAGCGGGGGCAGCTCCTCGTCCGGCGTTAGTAGGCTGAGTGTCTGGCCGGGCCTGATAACGGTGCCTTCGAGGTCGTTGTAGGCGATGAGCGTGTCGACGCTCAGGTCGAAAGCGACCGCTATCTCGTAGAGCGTGTCGCCCGCCTTTACGGTGTAACTGCTGGGGTAGGCGTTGGCGTCACCCGGTAGCGACAGCTTCATGCCCGGCTGCAAGGCGCTGCCAACGAGGCTGTTTGCGGTTCTCAATGCGTCGATCGAAGTACCGTGCCGACGGGCCAAATCCCACAATGTATCGCCAGGACGGACGACGATTTCTTGTGCGCTCGCGAAAGTAAGGAGGACGGATGCAATGACGAATGGAAAAAAGCGGCGCTGGACTGACATCACGGCAGTTTAGCAAGAAATGAGAAACATGCTATTTGAGAAAAATTACGCTTGTACCTTCTCACCGCGATTTCACCACAGCTAACATAGCCGGGTCATGTGTCCCCACTTTGTGTGCGAACTCACGATAAAAGAGTACGCCGGAGGCGCAGCTGTCGGTATAAGTTTCTGCGAAGAGTGCTTACTCGTGCCCTTAATTAGGGACGATGATCGTGCCGGCCTCCCCGGCCAGGGCGTCGCGTAGGCCTTGCGGGTCGCGGCCGTCGGCAATCACGGCCGAGCTGGCGCCCTGTGCAAGCGCGGCGAGCGCTGCCTCTACCTTGGGGATCATGCCGCCGTGGATTCGTCCGTCCAGGATCCGCTCCTCGGCTTCGCTACGCGCGAGCGATGGGAGTTGGCTCGCGGGGTCCGCTGAATCTTCGAGCACTCCCGGCACGTTGGTCAGGAAGATCACCGCCGTACGGAGCGCACCGGCGACGCTGCCCGCTACCTCGTCGGCATTGATGTTGAGAGGGCGACCTTGATCATCCATGGCCAGGCAGGCGATTACCGGAGTCACCGGGATGCCAAGCAGGGCTGTAAGCAGCTCGTGATTGACGCCTTTCATCCGGCCAACGCGCCCCAGCTGGGGATCGAGCAAATCGGCCCGCAGCAGATCGGCGTCACGCCCGCTAAGCGCCACGGCGTCGCCGATCTCCTGCGCGAGACGCTTGCCGAGCAGCGTTAGCGCCCTCTCCACCGGCCCGATCGCCTCTTCCGAGGTGACCCTCAGGCCCCGCACGAAGTGGGCCGTAACCCCATCCCGCTCCAGCTCGGCGGCGATGAATGGGCCGCCGCCGTGTACGACGACCGGTTCCCGTCTTGCCAGGGCAGCTTCACGTATGGTGTGTGCGACTTCACGTCGCACGTTCTCGTCGATCATGGCGTTGCCGCCATACTTGATGACCACCGGCATGAGCAGAGTCTACCCCGGCCCCTTTCGGCTGCTCAGAACGACCGGTCGCCCTCCATGAGCCGCTTTCCCTCTGCTAAGGTTGCCCTTGGGCGTCCGCCTTCCGGCAGCAGCGCTCATGGGAGAGAGCGATGGATGTACTCGAGTTTGGGACCGACGGTTGGCGTGACGTAATCGCCGACCGCTTCACCTACAGAAATGTCGCCCGCTGTGCTCAGGCGTACGCCGAACACCTGCTTGAGGCAGGCCAAGACAGCGTGGTAGTGGGGTACGACACGCGGTTCGGAGGCGAGAGTTTCGCTCGTCTCGTGGCCGAGGTGATGGCTGCCAACGGCCTCACGGCCCTGCTGTCGGCTACCTTCGTGCCCACCCCGGCGCTCTCCTTCGCAGTCACGCACTTCGCCGCCGGCGGCGGAGTCATGCTCTCCGCATCGCACAATCCGCCTCAGTACAACGGGTTAAAGGTCAAGGGTTCGTACGGCGGAAGCGCGACCGACGAGGTATACCGCGACGTAGCCGCCAGGGTTGCGACTACGGACGACGCACGTGTACGGCGAGACAAGGGTTCGGGCAAGGGCCTTGGGAGCGTGGAGATCGTCGACATCAGGCCCCTCTACTTCCAAAAGCTAGCTGAACTCATCGATGTGGAAACGCTGAGGGGAGTCAGAGGCACGCTCGTCCACGACGCCATGGGCGGGGCCGCCGCGGGCTGGCTGAGCGGCTTCGTTCACTTTACCGGCTTGGAGGTGCAAGTGGAGCAGTTGCGCAAGCGTCCCGACCCCCTCTTCCACGGAGTCAATCCCGAACCACTGCCGCCCAACATGGCGACCACGATCGCTCGTGCACAGGAGGGCGATCTTCTCTTCGCCTCGGCCACCGATGGTGACGGAGACCGACTTGGACTCGTTCTGCCCGGCGGAAAGTTTTTCAACAGCCACCAGATATTCGCCGTTCTACTCGACCTCATGCAGCGTCGCGGGGGGAGTGGGAGGGTCGTGAAGACCTTCACCGTTTCGCGCCTCATCGAACGGCTGGCGCAACGGCGTGGGCTCGAGGTAGTCGAAACCCCGGTTGGCTTCAAGCACATCGTTGAAAAGATGCTTGAAGGCGACGTGCTGATCGGGGGCGAGGAGTCGGGTGGGATCGGGGTGGCTGGGCACATTCCCGAGCGTGACGGGATCGCCAATACATTGCTGATTCTCGAGGCGATAGCGCGAAGCGGAATGGGGCTCGAGGAGCTCTTCGCCGGGCTCGAGCGGGAGGCGGACTGGCATCACGCTTACGATCGAGCCGATCTGCACCTGGAGAGCCGGTCGCTTACTGGAGCGGTGATGGCCGCGCTCGCCGATCCGCCCCAGTTGATCGCGGGTAGGCCGCTTACGAGTGTCGAGACGCGTGATGGGGTAAAGCTCAATTTGGGTGACAGCGCTTGGCTGCTGGTACGCGCCTCGGGCACCGAGCCGCTGTTACGGATCTATGCCGAAGCACCCAGCGCCGACGAAGTAGCCACCCTGCTTGCACAGGCGAAGCGTTTCGTAGCGGCTGTGCCTGTCCTCAAACGCTGATGAATTCGCGTGGCGAGTTCGACAGCCGTTCATAGCCGGTTTCGGTCACCAGGACCAGATCCTCGATGCGCACGCCACCTTTCCCGGGGATATAGACCCCCGGCTCGACAGTCACCGTCATGCCGGACGCGAGGACGTCGGTCGAATCCTTAGAGAGCTTCGGTCCTTCGTGTATCTGCAAACCGACGCCATGACCCAGGCTGTGGGCGAAGTACTGCTCCAGACCGTGACGAGACAGGACAGCGCGCGCGACAGCGTCAACCTGTGCCCCCGTAACTCCGGGCCCGATGACCGCCAGCGATTCTATCAGCGCCTCGAGTGTGGCGTCGTACATCGCCCGAAGTTGGGCGTCGATCGCGCCTATCGCCACCGCCCGGGTCATATCGGCGTGGTATCCCCCCACCGTGGCGCCAAGGTCGAGCGTGACCAGATCCCCCGACTCCAGCTTCTTGGGCGAGGCTACCCCGTGCGGCATGGCGGAGCGATAACCAGAGGCAACCACGAAGTCGAAGCTCTTCCCCTGAGCGCCCTGCGAACGCATCACCCGTTCGAGCTCGAGGGCCACGTCCACCTCGCTGATGCCGGGACGCAGTACCCCCAGGATGTGATTGAAGGCGTCATCGGTGAGCTGGGCGGCCTTACGCAATGAGGCGAGCTCCTCGGCGCTCTTGACCATGCGCTTCTCAGCAAGGATCTGCTGCAGCGGCACCAGGATTCCAGGCGACCGCTCATGTAGCTCCTCATAGGTTGCCACGGTCAGCGAGTCGGCCTCGATCCCCAGGCGGCCCTCACCAACCTGTTCTGCTACCCAGGGCAGCCAGTCGCGGCGCAGCTCAACCGGGAGCCGAGATTCCTCAGCTGCCTGCGCTTCGTAGCGTGCGTCGGTGATGAGCCAGAAACCGTCCATCGTGAGTAAGACACGGCCGTCACTGGGGGTCGTGAAGCCGGATAGATAGCGGACGTTGGCGGGCGCGCTCACGAGCAGCGCATCGACGGCCAGAGTTTGCAGGAGTGTCGGCAGCTCTTCGAGCCTCATTTGGAGCTCGCATGTTCACGCGTACGTTCGTGTCGGGTTGGTCTCGCGAGGCGCAGTTCGCGTCTCACCGCGCGGCCCTCACGAGCGCCAGCAGGTCGTCGATCTCGAGTGACGCACCGCCTATGAGCCCGCCGTCGATGTCGGCCCGAGCAAGCAACTCAGTGGCGTTCGACGGTTTCATGGAGCCGCCATACAGCACCCGAATGCCTGCCGCATGCCGAGGATGGAGTTGCGCTAGGGTCCGGCGCACGTCCGCGCACATCTGCTGGGCGTCCTCCGCGGTCGCCGTGCGGCCGGTGCCGATCGCCCAGATCGGTTCGTAGGCGACCACCAGATCGTCGGCCGTCATCAGTTCGACACCTTCCAGAGCGCCTTCTAACTGGCGCACCACCACGGCCTGGGCCTCACCGGCGTCGCGCTGCCCGTCGGTTTCGCCTACGCAGAGGATGGGCACCAGCCCGTGCCTTCGGGCGGCCCGGATCTTGGCGTTCACCAGATGGTCGCTCTCCTGATGGTGGGCCCGTCGTTCGGAGTGCCCCACTATCACGAAGGCGGCGCCGGCGTCCCGCAGCATCGCGCCCGAGATCTCGCCGGTATAGGCGCCCTGGTCGTGAGGGCTCAGGTCCTGGCCACCTAGTTCCAACCGTGCGCCTTGTAATTGTGCGCCTTGTAATCGTACCGCCATGGCGTGGAGATGCGTGGCGGGCACGTTGAGCACCAGCTGCACCTTGTCATCGGCCGGCTCGGATTCGAGGCCGGCAGATCCCAGGCGGCCAAGCAGTCCGTCCAGCAGTCCGTCCTGCAGTCCGTCCAGCCAGGCGACCGCCTCGCTGGGCAGCTTGTGCATCTTCCAGTTTCCGGCGATCAAGGGTCGTCTCATCCGTCAGAGCATAACGCCGGCCTGACGGGAATGCCATGAAGAGGGCCGGCACTGCGCCGGCCCTCCGAGGATTCTGTTTTGCGGACGAGATGGTTAGGCTCTGGCCGCCTCCGTGGCTTCGCGTTGCCGGCGGCTCCGCTTGGGATTCTTGCCGCCTGTCTTCTCGAGAGCCTTTATCCCACCGACCAGCGCAACATCGAGTACATCGTCGAGGTCGTCGACGGCGTGGAAAGTGAGGCTCTTCTTGAGGTGGCCGGCGATCTCCTTCATGTCGGCAGTGTTTTTGGCGGGGAAGATGATGTGCTTGATGCCGGCACGCTTGGCGCCCAGGACCTTCTCCTTGAGGCCACCGATGGGAAGCACCCGACCCCGGAGGGTAACCTCGCCGGTCATCGCCACATCCTTGCGAACCGCAATCCCGGTTAGGGCCGAGATGAGCGATGTAGCCAGCGCCGTTCCTGCCGAGGGGCCCTCTTTTGGGGTGCCGCCGGCCGGTACATGGATGTGGATCTCGTGCTCGTCGAGTTGTTGTTGGGGAATGCCGAAGCGCTCTGCATTGCTCTTGGTGTAGGTAAGGGCAGCGCGCGCCGATTCCTTCATCACGTCGCCAAGCTGTCCGGTTAGCACCAGGCCGCCCTTGCCGGGAGTGATCGAGGTCTCGACGAACAGGATGTCGCCACCGACCGGCGTGAAGTACATGCCCGTGGCAACGCCCACGAGGTTGTCCTCGGCTTCACTTTCGGGGGTAAAGCGTTCGGAACCGAGGTACGCCTCCAAGCTCCGCTCGCCGATACGCACCCGCTTCGCTTCGCCTTCGGCGATTCGGCGGGCGGCCTTGCGGGAGACGGTGCCGATAGTGCGCTCCAGATTACGAACCCCCGCTTCACGGGTGTAGGAGGTTATCAGTTTGGAAAGAGCGGCGTCACTGTAGTTGATCTGCCTAGGCTGCAGTCCGTTCTCGCGAACCTGCCGCGGTACCAGGTAGCGCTTGGCGATCTCCAGTTTCTCCTGCTCGATGTAAGAGGAGAACTCGATGATTTCCATCCGATCCATCAGCGCTTCGGGGATCTGCTGGACGTAGTTGGCCGTGGCCACGAACAGGACTTCGGAGAGGTCGAAGGGTACGCCAAGGTAGTGGTCGACGAAGGAGTTGTTTTGCGCCGGGTCGAGCACTTCGAGAAGGGCGGACGACGGATCGCCCTGATACGAGACTCCCAGCTTGTCGACCTCGTCCAGCAGGAACACCGGATTCTTGGTGCCGGCCTGACGAATTCCCTGGATGATGCGCCCCGGCATCGAGCCTATATAGGTGCGCCGGTGGCCGCGAATGTCCGATTCGTCGCGTGCGCCGCCCAAGGAGATACGCACATACTCGCGCCCCAATGCCTTGCCGATCGACTTGGCGATAGAGGTCTTGCCAACACCGGGCGGGCCCGCGAAGAGCAGGATCGGTCCCTTGTTGACCTCGTTCTCGTCGAGTTCGCCGCGCTCGGCCTGCTCTGCCTTGAGCTTGCGCACGGCCAGGTACTCCAGCACCCGGTCCTTGACTTTCTCCAGGCCGTAGTGGTCGTCTTCGAGAATCTGGGCTGCCTTCTCCACGTCGAGGGCGTCCTTGGAGCGTTCGTTCCAGGGCAGTTCCACGACCGTGGTGAGGTAGGTGCGGATAACGGAGGCCTCGGCCGAGTCGGGGTGCATGCGCGAGAGCCGGTTGAGCTCACGCTGCGCTTCCTTGAGGACCACCTCGGGAAGGTCGAGCTCCTCGAGTTTTTCGCGGAAGGCTTCGACTTCGTCCTCGTCCTCGTCGCTGCCAGAGAGTTCCTTCTGCAGAGCCTTGATCTGCTCGCGCAGGAAGTACTCACGCTGGTTACGATCGATCTCCTCCTTGACCTCTTTCTGCAGGCGCCGTTGGGTTTCCTGTAGCTCGATCTCGGTATCGATCAGAATCAAGACCCGCCGTAGCCGGTCGGCCACGCTCGCTGCTTCGAGCACTGCCTGCTTGTCCTCTAGTTTGAAGTCGAGGTGATAGGCGACATAATCGGCGAACTGGCCGGAGTCGTCGAGATTCATGATGAACTGGGCGACTTCCTGCTGCACGGCCCGTCCGTTTTCGATCATGTCGGCGAACTTGTCCTTGAGCTCGCGAAACGCCGCCTCGAGCACCACCGAGTCACCATCGGGGACTTCGATCGGTGTGACGTCGGCTTCGATCAGGCCGGTGCTCGTTCGATAATTGTCGATCTTCACGCGCGCGAACGCCCGTACCAGCATCTGTATGGAGCCGTCCGGGTTCTTCTTCATGCGCATGATGTTGCAAGCGGTGCCTACGGTGAATAGATCTTCGGGCGTAGGCTCCTCGATCTCACGATCACGCTGGCTGACGATCACGATTGTGCGATCGCGATCAAGGGCCGCGTTTATCGCCCGGATGCTAACTGCACGGCCGGCATCGATCGGCATGACCATGGTGGGGTAGAGGACCGAACCGCGAACCGGGCAAACCGGTACCGGTGCGGAGAAGTCGTGTGTGTCGTTAGTTTCTGCCATCACTCGCTCCTAACACTAGCTCTTGAAGCGTGACAAGTGAATTAAGTGTCAATTTCTTCGCGCGGAAAATCTGAGTGGGCACTTGTCAAGTTTACAGGATGGCGGGTAGTTTGGTGGGCTTCCATTACACCCGGAAGTTCGGACCTTTACACGCGGAAGTTCGGACCTTAATCCGCGCGGCGTCTGCAACCTGCCAGTCGCCGGTTCCACGCACTCTTGTCGATCAGGGCTCTTTTCCCCGTCGGCGTCCAGTATAAGGCCGGCGCCGTGAGTTTCGGTAAGCCGGTCTATCGACAAAGGCTCAGTCTCGTCATCGTCTCTCGCCGCGCCACCTGGGCAGGGCTGCGACCCTCTGTGATAGCTTGCGTAAATGCTAGACGTAAAGCTGCGGCTCGAGCAGGCGCTCTCCAAGGCGGTCACCGACCTCGGTGCAGAAGCCGATGAGATCCAGATTCAACCCGTACCCCACGACAAGCCCGGCGACTTCGGTTCCCCGGTAGCGTTCGGGCTGGCACGGTCGCTGCGAAAGAACCCGGCGGTCATAGCCCAGGAGCTGCTCGAGCGGCTCGTGCTGCCGGAGGGAGTAGCCCGAGCCGAGGCCGCTGGGCCCTACATCAACTTCTTCCTCGACCCACCCTCGTACGTCCGTGGCGTCGCCACCGCGAATCGTGCGGCGATTGCCAACGGCCGCAAGGCAATTGTTGAGCACACCTCGGTAAATCCGAACAAGGAGGCGCACGTAGGACACCTGCGCAACATCGTGTTGGGTGACTCGTGCGCCAGGATCCTGCGGGCAGCCGGTTTCGATGTGGAGGTGCAGAACTATATCGACGACACCGGCCGGCAGGCTGCCGAGAGCCTGTTCGCAGTCGACTACTTCGGGGCGAAGTACGACGGCGCAAGTAGCAACGGCGCAAGTAGCAACGGCGCAAGTAGCAACGGCGTGAAGTACGACCATTGGCTGGGCGAGCTCTACGTGCGCCTTGGGGAGGCCAAGGAGCGAGATGGCGAGGCTATCGAGCGCGGCGTGTCGGAAACGATGCACCGGCTCGAGCGGGGCGAGTCGCGTGAACGCGTCGCCCAAGTGCTACGCGCCCAGTTGGAAACCTACTACTCGCTGGGGGCCGAGTACGACCTGCTGGTCTGGGAGTCCGACGTGGTACACAGCGGTTTCCTGGCTCGCGGCCTAGACATCCTCAAAAGCAGCCCGCACGTCTCCACTCCCACCGAGGGCAAGTTCGCCGGTGCTCTGGTAATGGATGTTTCCGAGTTCCTGCCCGGCCTCGAAGAGCCGACCGTCGTACTGGTGCGTAGCGACGGCAACGCCATGTACGTGGCCAAGGATGTGGGTTACCAGTTCTGGAAGGTCGGGCTCTTTGGTGGCCTGCGCTTTCAGGAGTTCGACCGGCAGCCATCGGGCAAGCTTCTCTACACCAGTGCGCCCGATGGGGAGGAGCATCCGAGTGGGGTCACCTTCGCCAAGGGCGACGAGATAATCAACGTGATCGACACGCGGCAATCGCACCCGCAGGCGATCGTGAAGGCCGCCCTCAAGCTCTCCGACACCGGCCACGGTTACGACCAGAGCCACCATCTCGCATACGAGGTGGTTACCCTCGAAGGCCAAGCGATGAGCGGCCGTAAGGGGATAACCCTGTCGATCGACGAGGTCGTGGCCGAGGCGACGCGGCGGGCACGCGCCGTCGTCGAGGAGAAGAACCCGGACTTGGCTGCGATAGACGAAGTCGCCCGCCAAGTGGGTGTTGGCGCATTGCGCTTTGGGATGCTCAAGAGCGAGGCGCGCCGAGTAATCGACTTTCGTTGGGAGCAGGCGCTCTCTTTGCAGGGTGACTCGGCGCCCTATGTGCAGTACGCACATGCGCGGGCCGGTTCTATTCTGCGTGCCGCCCGGGAAGCGGGAGTCGACACTATTGCCGCCGACTGGTCGAAGATCGGGCCGGTCGAGGTGAAGCTGGCACAGGCGATCGCCCGCCTGCCGGAGGTCGTCGAGAGCGCCGCACGCGAGTTCGCTCCGCACACCGTCGCCCAGTACTCGCTCGAACTCGCTACTGCATGGAACTCCTACTACAACCACCGCGACGAGCAGGGTCGACCGGACACCATGGTCGTGCGCGCCGAGCCCGGCTTGCGCGAAGCAAGGCTGGTGCTGGTGGAGGCGGTAAAGCGCACCCTGGCACAGACGCTGCAGTTGTTGGGGATCGAAGCGCCGGAGGAGATGTGATCTGGTAGCTACCACAGGCGCAGCTTTCGCCTAGGCTGGCTTCCTTAGGGAGTCCTCACCGGGGTAGCGTGGGGCCCGAATGCGACTTCCGAACGGATATCAAGCCGAGATTGACACCCGCAAGCTCCGTGATTACTGCTGCGTGCCGGCCAGGAGCCGCAACGAATTATCAACAGGGAGAGGTTTGTGGGCGCGATGGTTGACGCGGAAACCTATGAAGCCTTTCTGGCTTGGCAGGAACCCAGGCCGACATGTTCATCGCCGCCACCACGCTGGAACACGAACTGACTCTCGTCACGCGCAACGACAGGGACTTTGCTTCGCCGGCCTGAAGCTACTCATCCCGTTTGAATAAGCAGATGCCACGCCGGGTGTAATTAACAGATGCGTTACTACCGTAGCGCCTCCGCCAGGACTTCGGTGACATGCTTCGAGCGTTGCCCGGTGCCGTCCTTTATCTGGTGACGACAGGAAAAACCGGTCGTCACCGTCTCGCCCTGGTGTTCGCGTACGGCTGGGAAGAGGCGTTGCTCGCCCACCGCCATCGAGACATCGTAGTGGCCGTAACCGAATGAGCCGGCCATGCCGCAGCAGCCCGAGTCGACTTCGTGAACGTCGTTGGAGATCCACTCAAGTACGGCGCGACTGGCGCTGGTCCCCAACACTGCTCGCTGCTGGCAGTGCCCGTGCAGCATCAGGGGCGTGGAGCCCTTGTGGAACGCGTCACCCGGATCCAACCGGCCCTGGGTCCACTCCTTGGCCAGGAACTGATCGATCATCCATACCGAGTCGGCCACCGCGTCGGTAGCCGCGCCCGGCACCAAATCGCGATAGTCGTCCTTGAACGCCGTCACACAAGAGGGCTCGAGCCCGACAACTGGAATGCCTCTCACCACGTAACGGCTGAGTCGATCGACGTTCGCCGCCGCCATGCGCTTGGCATCGCGCAGAAGGCCCTTGGATATCTGCGGCCTGCCGCAGCAGCCGTAGGGAACCAGCTCCACTCGGTAGCCCAGACGCTCGAGCACCTCGACAGCCGCTTTTCCCACTTCGGGCTCGTTGTACATCGTCCAGGTGTCGGCGAACAGAGCGACCGGGCCGCGGTCGCCAGGGTAGTCGCGCAGTTCAGAAGAGGGGTGTTCGGAACCGGTGTTCTCGACGGTCTTGCTTACAGGAGCCGGTGAAATGCTCATGGCGGCTCGGCTTCGTCGATTGCGCCCAGCGAACCAGCCGCCAAAGCTCTGCCTGGCGTAGGACGGCAGGGTTCGCCGCCGGTCGACCTTCACAAGCTTCTCCGTCAACCAGCGCACCGGCTTGAGCGGGAGTAGCGCATTGGCAATCGGCGCGAAAAATCTGGCTAGTGGGGCGATGCGAGCGACATTGCCCATCGCCAACGCCGACAGGGGTGTGCCGTGTTCGTCGTGATAGTGCTGCAAAAACTCGTACTTGAGCTTGGCCATATCGACCTGGCTCGGGCATTCGGCCTTGCAGGCCTTGCACTCCAGGCACAGGTCGAGGACCTCGTAGACCTCCTTGGAAGCGAGTCCGCCGGGCAGGCGTCCCGTCATTGCTTCGCGGAGGATGTTCGCGCGGCCGCGGGTCGAGTGGTCCTCGTCGCGCGTGGCCATATAGGAGGGGCACATGGTCCCGGTCCCCACCTTGCGGCAGGCCCCTACTCCGGTGCACGCCTCGGCTGCTTCCAGGAAGCCGCCCTCGCCGGAGAAGTCGAAGAACGTTTCGAGCTTCGGGTCGGGATAGCCCTCGCCGTAGCGCAGGTTCTCGGTCATGGCCGGCGAGTCGACGATCTTGCCGGGGTTCATTAACCCCTCGGGATCGAAGGCTCCCTTGATCGTCCGGAAGTCCTCATAGAGCACGTCACCGAACAGCTGGCGGTTCTGATAGGAACGGATGAGCCCATCGCCATGCTCACCACTCCACGATCCGCCGTAGCGCTGGACGAGAGCGAACACCTCCTCGGAGATTTGCTCATATTGGGAGACTCCTTCGGCGGTCTTGAGATCGATCATCGGCCGGATGTGGATGACCCCCACCGAGGCGTGTCCATAAATCCCAAAGCGCAGGCCGTGCCGCCGGCATACCTCGAGCACCTCGGGCAGATACTGAGGAAGGTGCTCCGGCGGGATGGCGGCGTCCTCGATGAAGGGGATGGGTTTATGACGACCCTTCACCGTGGCGTAGATGCCCAAGCCCGCGCGCCGCAGCTCGAGCACGTCACGCTGCTCCAGCGCCGATAAGGCGGTATAGGTGTGGTAGGTGAGGCGGCTCACCTCGGTATCGCTTTCGAGTGAGCGGTAGCCGGCGAGCATCTCCTCCTCGCTCTCGCCATCGAACTCCACCATCAACACCGCCGCCGGCATGCCTTCGAGCCAGTGCATCAGGGGCGCGATCGCCGGATTGGTGAGGCCGAGTTCGAACATTACGTCGTCGAGGATCTCCACTGCCGATGGACCGTGCCGGTTTATGTGCTGCACGGAAGTGAGGGCACCTTTGAGCGTCTCGAAATGCAGAAGGGCAAGCATCCGGTGGCTGGGAACCGGTTGCAGTTGAAGCGTCACTTCCAGAATGAACGCCAGCGTGCCTTCGGAGCCGCTTACGAGTTTGGCCAGATTGAATGGCCGCTCCCCCGTCAGTTCGTCGAGATTGTAGCCGCCCACCCGCCGCATCACCTTCGGAAAGCGCGCGTCGATCTCCGCGGCGTGCTCGGTGACCACTCGGCGGACCGTCCGGTAGATATCGCCTTCGCGGTCGTCCTGCGCCAGTTTGGCGCCCAGCTCGCCGGCGTTCAGCTCGCGCAGCTCCAGAATCGCGCCGTCGATCAGCATCACCGTCATCGACACGACCTGGTCGACCGTCTTGCCGTACTTGATCGAACGCGTTCCCGCCGAGTTGTTGGCGACCATCCCGCCAACGTTGGCTCGGTTGGTGGTGGAGATGTCGGGAGTGAACTGCAGTCCGTGGGGGGCGAGGAATTCGTTCAGTTGGTCGCGTACTACTCCCGGTTGCACGCGCACGGTTCGCGCCCCAGCGTCGAAATCAACGATCTCGGTCATGTACTTCGACATGTCCACGACTATCGCGCGTGCGACGGTCTGCCCAGCCAGAGAAGTCCCCCCGCCGCGTGGCAGAACCGGAACCCCGTGACGCCGGGCCACCTCTAGCGTGCTGCGGATATCGGCCACCGAACGAGGAAGCACCACGCCCAAGGGCCATATCTCGTAGGGACTCGCATCGGTCGCGTAAAGGGCTCGCGCTTTGGCATCGAAACGGACTTCACCGTCGATGAGCGGCTCCAACTCTTGTGCGAGACGCTGGGCCAAGTCGAGATCGGGTAGCGCCGAGGTTGCAGCGGTGCTTTCATTAGTGCTTTCAGTAGTGCTCGCCGGATTTCTAACGGTCATGGCGGTCAGTATTGCATGGGTTCAGGCGAACGCCGGCGCCGTCTGGACCTGTCGAACGCCGCACCCCACGGATGCCTGGTTGAGGCTTGCATCAGCTGTCAGGCGCGAGCAACACCGCCGCAGCCAGCGAAAATCCCTCGTCATCGAAGGTGCGGTAGGCGTTGAGCAGGGAAACGAGTCGATAGCGCTCGATGAGCGATCGAATCAGCGTGGCCGAGCTGTGGGGATCGCGCTTCTCGCCGCGTCGCACCCGGTCCAGAGAGTCGAGCAGGTCGAGTTCCGTGAGCACACGCCGGACGAGGTCAGCTTTGGCGCGTTCGAAGGGAAGCGTTGATCCTCGTTGCAGGCAGACGAATCCGCGGCGCACATCGGCGACCGTAGGCAGCTGGTTCGCCATCTGACGCGCTTCGAATAGAGCGCGGTCGTCCAGGTCGAGGTAGAGACCCGCTCCGGCGGATAGCAGCTCACGGAGCGGCACGGTGGCTTCGAGTGGTTTGGGGGAGAGCGGTAGACGCGTAAAGCACTGATCTCCGACACCTTCGCTTCCGGCGTCGACCGGGGCACGGCCCACAACAGGGGAGGGACCGCGCTTGACGGTGCCAAAGCCCCTAGGGATAATTCCTGTGTGGGGTCCCGAGTAGTCGGGTGACAGCGCAAACGGCTCGAGTGACCGTATCTCCTCCGCCACGAACTCGAGCTGGCGCTTTCCCTGCCACTCCCGCTCCTGAACGCTTACGGCTGCGTTAACCAACTCTCCGGGCCTCAGCTCGGCGGAGAGTTCGCCCTTACGCCATGCCACCCCGCGTAGGCCGGATATTCGTAGTTGCAGCGTAGCGCCGTCGCGCCCCACTGACTTGGCGTGTTCCAGCTTGTCGGTCAACGCCAGTAGCGGTGCGGGGTGGCCTTGCCCGAACGGCTCGAGATCGCATATTGCCCGGTATAGTTCGCCGTCGACATCCTCGGCGCAGACGACAGCGTCGGCAACCAGGGTGGGGAGGGGAGCGGGATGGCCGGCGACGAAATCGCAAATTGCAGCTCGGAACGCCGCAAGCTTTTCGATTTCGATCGAGAAGCCGGCCGCCTGAGCGTGACCGCCGTAGCGAAGTAGGTGTTCGTTTGCGGAGCGTAGGGCGTGAACCGCCGATATGCCTGGCGTGGATCTCACGCTGCCCTTTCCCTTGCCGATAATGAATACCGGCTTGTAGAAGTGTTCGAGTAGCTTGGCCGCGACTATCCCCATTACGCCCGGATGCCAGTCGTCGTCTTCGAGCACCAGCGCCGGGGCTTCGCCGTCGGCCTTTGCCAAGGCCTGTTCGAACATTGCGTCCTGGATCTTGCGGCGGTCCTGGTTTCGAGCGTCGAGGTAGGCAGCCAGTTCTCGTGCGCGTCGCTCCGAGGCGGTGGTTAACAACTCGAGGCCTTTGTCCGCCTCGCCCAGCCTACCGGCGGCGTTGAGGCGAGGCGCCAGCACGAAGGCGACATCACGCGCCGTCACCCCGTT
This sequence comes from Trueperaceae bacterium, assembly GCA_040905665.1. Lineage (GTDB taxonomy): Bacteria > Deinococcota > Deinococci > Deinococcales > Trueperaceae > DASVCN01. The sequence continues at coordinate 60,154 of JBBDRD010000039.1, read as the reverse complement.
ACGAAGACCCGCTTGAGCAATGCTGGCTCGCAGACCGGGCCAACGACTGTTCGCAAGGCGTTCCAGTCCTGCCCGCACCAGGGCGCGATTCTCGCCCAGCAGGGGCGCTACGTCGGCGATCGTCCCGATGGCGGCAAGGTCGCTGTACTCAAGCGGCTCCTCTATGCCCCTGCGACGGTGAAGAGCCCACAGCAGGTGGTAGGCGACGCCGGCTCCGGTCAACTCGGGAAGGCCGGGCAGTGTCGTTGGGGAGAGTTGCGGATGGACGATTAGGCAGTCGGGAAGGTCGCTGCCGGGCTGATGGTGATCGCTCACGATCACTTCCACACCCTTCTCGCACAACCGTGCTACCTCGGCGATGTTACTGATACCGCAGTCAACCGAGATGAAGAGGTCGCAACGCTCGGCATGCTCGTCGACTCGTTGGGGATGTATGCCGTAGCCGTCGCTGAGGCGGTCGGGAATGAACGCCTCGACCTGGGCTCCCAGTGCACGCAGTCCCAGCAGCAGGACCGCGGTACCGCAGATTCCATCGGCATCGTAATCGCCATGGATCAGGACCCGCCGGCCCAGGCGCACGGCGTCCTCCAAGCGAGCCGCCGCCTCGTCGAGGTGCGTTATGGCGCTTGGCACCAGGGGCGGTTGCAGTTGCGCCGCCGCGTCGGTTCGAATGCCCCGGTTCCACAGCATGGCGGCGAGCAGGGGAGGAACACCAAGCTCGCGCACCAGTCGTTCGACTTCCGTCGGAGGGGCTGGTGGCCTTACCTGCCAGCGAGTGTCTGGACGAACAGGCTTGGCGACGGTCTGGATCACTGAAGGGGCATAATCACCGTAGGATCACAGGTTCTCATGCTCTGCGTACGGTTCTTGCAGGCGGGCTTCGGACGGGCTGCGGTCGGGAATCACCGGTGTTTCGCGGTCTCCCGTGGGTTGCTGCGGATCCCACTTTTCCAGTTCCGCTACCCGCTGGCGCAGGCGACGATTCTCGCGGTTACGACGAACTGCCCGCGCTGTTGGAGGAAGCCAGCCGATCAGCCAGCCCAGGAGTATGGCCAGGACCACTACTAGCACCGGCGGCAGCGAGAAGAGGAACGGCAGGAAGACGTTTGTTTCGTTCATGTCGTGGAGGAGCACCAAGTAGGCGCCGGCCGCGAGAACGATGATAATCTGAAGGAGCCTAACGGCTTTCACCAGCGTACCTCCGTTTCGCAAGTGTACCGTGAGACGGGATGGGGCAGACGCCAGGATTTCGACAACCTCGTCCTTAACCTTAGTCTTTCGTGCCTGTTGTCCGAGAGTGCCGTGCAGCAGTTGGGTTCGCTAAACTTGTGTTTCGTGAGTGAGGTAGGAACGCTTCCACCGGTAATGCAAGTAAGTAGCCCCGTCGCGCCCAAGGTGCTTTGCGCGATGTCGGGTGGGGTCGACTCCTCGGTGGCGGCGGCGCTGTTGCAGGAGCAGGGGTTCGACATCGTTGGTTCGATGTTGCGCTTTTGGCCCGATGACCGTCCTGCCGGCGCCTTCGACGTGTGCTGCAGTCCCGACGCCGCGTACGATGCCAGGCGAATTGCCGACCGTATCGACGTCCCTTTCTATCTTTTGGATTACCGTCAGGATTTCGACCAAGTCGTGGTGGATCCATTTGTCCCGGCTTACGAACGGGGCGAAACTCCGAACCCATGTGTGTGGTGCAACCGGGATATCAAGTTCGGTTCGTTCGTGAAGAGGGCGCTCATGCTCGGCTGTGAATTCATGGCCACGGGACACTACGTGCGGCGCGTGGAAGGACCGTCCGGTGTCGAGTTGCACCGAGGGCGAGACGACAGCAAGGATCAGACCTATTTCTTGTGGGCCTTGCCGCGGCAGATCCTTCGCTACCTGCTCTTCCCGTTGGGAGAGCTGACGAAAGATGAGGTGCGTTCCCTTGCCGCCGAGCGTGGCTTTGGCACTGCCGAGAAGCCCTCGTCAAATGGCCTCTGCTTCGTTTCCGACTCGGTGCGCGAGTATATCGAGGAGCGCAGCAATGATCGACCGGGCCCGATTGTCGACGCGGCAGCCGGCGGAGAAGTTATAGGCGAGCATCGGGGCGTCCAGTTCTATACGATTGGGCAGAAACGTGGCCTGGGCCTCTTCCACTCGCATCTCGAGCGTTTCGTCACGGAGTTGCGCGCTTCGGACAACACCGTCGTCGTTGGTACCCACGAGATGTGCCACTCCCGTGGGCTGGGCGCCCATAGGTCGAACTTCCTGTGCGACCCCAAGGAGATTCCCGAACGGCTGATGGTTCAAGTTCGCTATCGCCAGCGGCCGGTGCCGGCTCGCTTCGAGCGAGGTCCCGGGGACACCTTCGAACTCGGCTTCGATGACCCGCTATTTGCGGTGACAATCGGTCAATCGGCGGTGCTCTACGACGGCGATCGGTTGCTGGGCGGCGGGGTAATAGCAGAACGGCGCTAGCGGACTCGAGCTACTGCCGGCCGAGCGTTCCTCTCGCTGAAGTTTCGCGCCTCGAATTTCGGGGAGACGCCGCTATCTGTGTTGCCAGCAAGTAAACTGCTGCCAAGGAGGAATAAATGGGCTCGTTCTTGGTACTGGCTCTGCTTGTGGCGCTGGCGATTTTCGCTGTTAGCATCTACAACCGCATCATCACTCTCGAAAACCGGTTCCAGAACGCCTGGAGTCAGATAGACGTGCAGTTGAAGCGGCGCAACGATCTCGTTCCCAACCTCGTCGAGACCGTCAAGGGGTATGCGGCGCACGAGCAAGGCGTCTTCGACGAGGTGGCGCATTCGCGTCAGGCGATGATGGGCGCTAAATCAATACCCGAATCCGCCGACGCCGCCAACATGATGAGCGCTGCGCTGGGACGTCTATTCGCTATCTCCGAGGCGTATCCGGAACTGAGGGCCAATGAGAACTTTCTAGTGCTCCAGGAAGAACTGTCGTCGATCGAGAATAAGATCGCCTATGCCAGGCAGTTCTATAACGACGCCGTGCTGCAATACAACAACGTTATCGAGACAGTGCCCGGAATGTGGTTCGCCGGCCCCATGGGTAAGGAGGAGCAGGTATTCCTGGAGATTCCCGAAACCGAGCGCGAGGTTCCAGCGGTCTCCTTCGCATAAGCGGTTGCTGCAAATGCCTGTATGAGCGAGCCGCTGATAACCGGAAGCACAATGGAAGCCGAGGATGGTCCGCGTTTGGGATCCGGCGAGGGGCGATTGAGCCTGCTGGACTGGAAGGCCGCCAACGTGCGCGCTTCATGGCTGTTGGCGCTCGGCACGGTGGCGGTGCTCGGGGGAGTTGGTTATCTGCTGGCGCTGGCACTCGAGCCGGGCGCGTGGTTGCCGTTTGTGTTGCTGGCCGTTGGAGTGGCGAGCTTCCAAAGTTTTGCGGCCTACCGCTTTAGCGACCGCATGGCGCTGGCGGCCTCGGGCGCCAGGCCGGCTACGCGTGAGGAGCAACGCTACCTGGTGAACGTTAGCGAAGCAGTCTCCATTGGAGCCGGCGTGCCGGTGCCCCGGGTCTTCGTCATCGACTCCGAGGCTCCGAACGCGTTTGCTACCGGAAGAAATCCGGAAAACTCGGTGATCGCGGTGACGAGCGGGTTACTGGAGATGCTCGACCGCCAAGAGCTCGAGGGTGTGGTCGCCCACGAGATGGCTCACATCCGTAACCTCGATATCCGCTTCGCTTCGATGCTGGCCGCCACGGTGGGCGCTGTCGTGTTGTTGCGAGATGTCGTCCTGCGCTCGTTTCGCTACCGGGGTACCAGACGCAGTCGCAACACCAAGGGGGGTGGGCAGGCAGTTGCGCTGATACTGCTGGTGGTTGCGCTGCTGTTGGCCCCTCTGCTGGTGATGCTTTTGCGGATGGCGGTAAGTCGCCGCCGGGAGTTCCTGGCCGACGCCACCGGCGCATATATAACCCGCAACCCGGAGGGACTGGCGCGTGCGCTGGAGAAGATGCGCGATTTTCCGGGAGAGCCGCTGAGGGTCTCTCAAGGGGTGGAGCATCTTTTTTTCACGAACCCACATGCTTCGCTGAATGCATCGGGTTTGTTCGCCACTCATCCACCCATCGATGAGCGCATAGATCGGTTGCGGCGGATGTGAGCGACGGTAGCACCAAAGGGAAGGTCCTCGCTGGTTAGCGGGGACCTTCGAATATCCGTGTGCGCTGCCTTGTCTAGGCGTTGCTTTTCTCTTCTTCCTTTTCCTGCTCGGTTCGCTCGGCCGACTGGCCGTTCGACTCATTGTTCGGCTCATTGTTCGACTCATTGTTCGACTGGGGCTTCACCGGACGCTTACCTTCACGGAAGGCTGCGGTGAGAAGTGCCGCCGCCTCGGCGGCGTCGATGGCGTTCTCCTCGTCGGCAGCGCTGGCGTCCTCGGCCGCCGCTTGGGGCTCCGGCTTGCTCTCGTCTGTGGAGGTTTCCACTTGAGCTGCTGCTTGAGCACCTTCATCCACTGCGGGCTCCGACGGTTCAGCTTGGGCAGATATGCCGTTTTCTGGTTCGCTGCTCTCCGCCGCGACACTTTCCTCTTGGCTCCCGGCGGTTAGCGCGCCGTCACCTTCTTGCGTGGCCCGCGGGGCGGCTTCCTGCTGGCCTTCGCCAGATTCCGCCGAGGCAGTCGCGGTTTCGTCTTCACCGGCGCCACTCTCTTCGTCCTTGTCGTCCTTGCCTTCGGCGAGACCGAACTGGGCGAAGAGGTCGGCATACACATCACCGAGCTTGGTTGTGGTCTTGGCGCTGGCATCGGTAGCTGCGTAGGAGTAATCGTAGTCGATACCCTGGCTGCGACGGCCTCCACGACGGCCTCCACGACGGGCGGCTCCTCGTGCGGCTGGAGCACCAGACGGGATTTCGCCTTCGAATTCGCCGGCACTGAATGGGAGGAGGCGCTTGCGCGACAGGCTGGCGCGCTGCTCGACCGGATCGATGTTCAGGATGACCGCGGTGACCTCATCGCCCTTACCGAAGTGCTCGCTGATGTCCTCGATATGCTCGTGCGCGAGCTCACTGATGTGAACCAAGCCTTCGATGCCCTCTTCGATCTCCATGAAAACACCGAATTCGGTGATTCCGGTAATCGGCCCGGTGACTTCTGTTCCCGGCGGGAATCGGTCGGGCAGGCTGCTCCAGGGATCGGGCTGGGTCTGACGGAGACCGAGTGAGATCCGCTGCTGATTGGTGTCGATCTTGAGGATCATCGCCTCAACCTCGTCACCTTCGGTCACCACTTCCTTGGGATGGCGGACTCGCTTGGTCCAGCTCATTTCACTGACGTGGATCAGGCCCTCGAGACCGGGTTCGATCTCCACGAAGGCGCCAAATGGCGTGAGGTTCGTGACCTTACCCGCGACTCTGTTGCCGATGTGGTAATTCGCGAGAACGTCTTCCCATGGGTTCGTCAGCAGCTTCTTCATGGAAAGGTTGATTCGCTCGCGCTCTAGGTCCATGTCGAGTACTTCGACACGAACCTTGTCACCGACGTTTATGACCTCACGTGGGTGATTGAAGCGGCCGTGGCTGAGTTCGCTGCGATGCACCAAGCCGTCGATCCCGCCCAGGTTCACAAAGGCGCCGAAATCGGTGATTTCCACGATTTCGCCGTCGAGGCGCAGACCAGGCTCGAGCTTCTTGAGGGTCTCTTCCTTCTGGCCGGCGATCTCCTCTTCGAGGATGGAACGGCGCGAGATGATGACTCGATTGCGCTTGCGATTGAGCTCGATAATCTTGACTTTGAGCCGCTTGCCAACGAATGGGGCCAAATCGTTGACACGACGCACGTCCGCCTGGCTGGCAGGCAGGAATGCGCGAATGCCCAGGTTGGCAACGAGCCCACCGCGGACCTTCTCGACGATCTCCACTTCAACCGGCTTCTGCTTCTCGAAGATATCCTGAAGCAGATTCCAAGCGCGTTCCTGGTCGGCCCGCTTCTTGGAGAGCACGATAGTGTTGTTGGGGATGTCGGACCGAATGACGTAGACCTGAATCTCGTCGCCCGGCTTGAAGTACTTGGCGGCCTCGGTGGCGTTCGTCTCGAATTCGAACAACTGATTGTAGGGGAGGATGCCTTCGATCTTGGCGCCGACGTCAACTACGATGCCGTCCTGAGAGAGCATGATTACCGATCCGTTGGTGATCATGCCGCGATGGACAGGTTTGCGCGCCAGCTGTTCATCGCTGGCGGCCAAAACTTGTTCCATCGTCATCTCGACTTCTCGCTCGGGCTCGCTGCTGGCGACGTCGGTTTGGGGAATTGAATCAGAAGTCGGGGCGTTCGCCGCTGCGGTGTCTGCACCCTGCTCAACCGCCGCAGTCGGGGCCTGGCTCGAGCTTTCCTCCGGGGCTTGGTCGGTGGCCGTGGCAGGGTTGTCCGCGGCCTGGTTTAACTTTTCATCCATGAAAGGGGAATCCTCCTTGCCTAGATTCTTGGCAACGCACCATTTAATCACAAAATGACGCCTTTGCGCAACCTGAAAGACAGTAAAGACGGCCCTTTCGGAACGCCTCTAAAAGCTGCCCAAAAGGCCTGCTTTCCTCCGTGCATGACACGTGTTGTGGTGTTGCCGCGTGTCGCTGTGCAGCCCTCGCGACGGTCCATTTCTCAGAACCGACAGCCCGTTTCTAAGCGCAAAAAAGATGGCTCCGTGTGGGAGCACGAAGCCGAAAGAGGATGGGTTGAGGCAACTGGGAGGTTTACCTCAGTAGTACGCATACAAGTGTAAGAGCAAGCTCTTACAGAATTCTTACACGACGAGGACAAGCACTTGGCCGGCCATTGGGCAATTACCTAGATCCGCTTGTCAGAGGTGGTCGTAGCGCTTAGCTAAAGGCTGGAACTGATTTAAGTCAGCGTCGATTGCGGGTCCCCGAGAAGCAGCAGCTCCCGGTTCACCTGTCCGGCCCAAGCCGCCGACGAAGACGGGAGGAAGGGGCCGGCAACGGTTAGAACCTCACCACGCCTAATTGCAGATACGTCCCACAGTACTTCAATGTCGCAGTTCAGCTCATAATGATTGCGTTCTCGATTGAAAACAATTTCGACACCAGGTACCTGTTTACGCAAATGGTGCCGACACTGGTGAAAGTACGAGCGTGCGGTTCTGGCCTTCTGCGCCGGGAACAGGTCGGCCATTATTCTTGCAAGAGGTACCTCTTTTACCTCAAGAAAGTACGCCAGAATTTCGACAGTTCGTCGCATTGGAGGTGTTGCAAGTCTCCCGTCCAAAATGAGCTCTTCCCGGCCGACTGTTACAACCACAAGCTTACTCCGCGGGTTCTCGAATAGTTCTGGTTCCAGTGTTCGTAGAGTACTCTCGAGTTCCGGTAGGAGTAACCATTCTCTCTTCAAGAATTGACTGTTGTGGACAGTTCTACAGATATCTCGGATAGTCGACACCTGTGAGAAGGTCCGCTTATCTGAGAGCTGCCGGTAGATATCCGCGAGATGCAGCCGTACGCATGCTTCTTCCTGCAATGTGCCTATGCTTCTAAATTCAATTGCAAGCATCTCCAACTCTGAGGCCGCTTCTTCCCAGCCGTAATGCTGACCCCGAACGTTCACCAGGATCTCACGAAAGCGATGCAGCAGGACGTCGGTCCTGTCGCTTATCAATATGCGTGCTTTCTCGAGATGATCATGCGCCTCCGCGTAATTCCCAGAGTGCGTGAGAATTGCGGCGAGCGACAGCCTTGACGCGAATTCATCAGAACCAACTGCTAATCGAGAGGCTGTATCCACAATTGCCGAAAAGCTTTGTAAGGCGCGATCTAGTTGTCCCTTTGACCACAGGAGTTCACCAAACAAATACTCCCTTTCAAGGTTAAGCGCTTCAGGGAGGTCTCCAAGGGAGTGCAGTTCGGCCTCAACTTCATCTCCCCTTCCCAGGTTTATTAGCAGCGTCGCCCTGCGTAGCCTTACTTTGTGCTGCTCGAGCCCCGTTGTGAGCCTAATTCCCTGATCGAAATACCAAAGTGCTTTCCTCGCCTCGCCCATTCGTCCATATAATATTCCCAGCTGACCGAGAACGGAAGGCGCAAGGATTTGATACTCCGGGATTCCTTGTACATTGCGCCATGCCTTTTCGGCGTATTCAACCGCCATTCGAATGTTCCCATTCGTTTCTTCGTGCAGGCTGCTAACCCTAAAGTAGAGCACCAGATCGTAGCCGCTTAACTTCTGCACGTCAACCCGAAGTAGTTCGGAAACTGCTTCCTCAGAACGTTCCAGAAATCGCAACAAATGAGCAAGATTTACTCGCGCAGCCTCCTCGCCTTTCGCCAGTGCACGAAAGAACGCCTCTTGGGCACGCATGTCTTCAAATATCTGGAAGAAACACACTCCCAGCCATCGATCATCAGCGGCGCGAGGTACTTCCAATGAGTTGTAGACAGATATACCGCGTTGAAATTCGTTTAGGTATGCCCAACCCTGTACTGGACTTTCCAAACGAATTCCCGGGTACCGCTTGTTAACATGGACCTGTGCCTCTGAAAGTAATTTAGTGTCCTCGCTACACATAAGATCGGCCAGCATTCATGATCTTGGATGTTATCGCACGCGGAAAAGTTACGCCAGTAGCGAACGCGCGTAAACCGCCTTTATGCGGCATTTTACACGCCCCTACAAGCTTGGGTCGAAGAAGGCTAGCCTTAGCCACGCAGCCGTGCCGAGCTTGACCATATATAAGGGAACATGTTATATTTCACATTAGCAAAGGTGCGGTAGCGCCCATTTGCAACCTGAGCGCTTGTCGAAGGATTGCGTTCAGCGGTAGTTGGCGGATAGAGAGTTCTGTTAGAACCGTCTGGTTTAGGCAGGCTCCCATCAACATTCAGGCAGCGCGCCTGAAGATTCCGCAACGGTTGGGAGGCTGTTGCGGCGCTTGTCATATCCTGACAAGCGAGTTCAAAGCTCACTGAGCCAGAAGAGGATGGGTAATAATGAAGAATACAGGAAAGCGGATCTTTTACACGGCCGTTTTTGTTGCCCTTATGAGCATGCCCGCGCTCGTTAGCGCAATTGCTCCAGCTTCAACGCGCTAGGCCCATTTGCAGGCGGTAGGTCCGGGTATTGTATTGGCGACGCCCGGACCTACGTTTGGTAGTACCATCGGCCTCGCAATTTTCTCACAGCATCACAAACAAATAATTTGGCTTAAGCGAAGCTATGGTATTTCCGCAACATAGAGATATGTTTGGATGCCGCCGTTGCTAAAAGCCAGTGCCCTGCTTTTCATGGCAACGCCAGCAAGCTTCGTGTTTAATGATTTGTTGTAGAGAGAGCGGTCCGGACTCACAAAGGCAAGCGTCCACCCGGAAAGTTTGTCTACCAGGGTATTGAGCGCTTGCTTCTCGCTTAGCCCACTGGTCGCGACACGTCTTCCATATGGTGGATTCGTAACCACTAGCCTACGCTGCTCTCTAGCTCCTAGTTGGTTGAAGTCAACCGTCCGCACATCGCTTTCTTCGAAGACGACCACCCCAGTAAGCTGTGCCTTTTCCGCATTCATCCTTGCTGCTTGTATTGACCGGCCCGATATATCAAAACCGAAGTATTTGCCGACAGGCAGGCGTTTTGTGAACGAACTCCGAATTCGTTTGAACTTGCTTTCGTTAAAGAATGGTAGTTGCATAAACGTAAATTGACGGTCGCCGCCAGCAGGTTTCCCGGAGGTTATACGCGCAGCTTCCAGCACAAATGTGCCAGAGCCGCAGAATGGGTCGACGATTACATCGAAATGATGGTGTCCTATCGCGAGCAGAATCCCAGCCGCAAGAGTTTCACGGATCGGAGCAACCACTGAATATGGCTTGTATCCTCGCTTGTAAAGGTTGGGGCCGCTAGTATTGAGGCTCAGCACCGCCCTGTTGTTGACGATTCGAACTGTGATTTCAACCATTGAGTCGTGATCATAAGTAGCGTTCGCACCACAAGCGGACAAACGTTGCTGAATTGCCAGGCCACAAGTTTCTTCGAGCCGCTTTTTCATGTTTAGCCTTGATTCCTTAGCGCTCACGCGTACGCTAAAAGAGCCTCCATCTGGTAGCCAAAGCTCCCAGTCCACTCGGTTTACCTGATCAAAAAGCATTGAAAAGGTATGTGCGGGGAACTCCCTTAATCTCAACAAGACGCGATGCGCGGTATTCAAACCTAGGTTTGCCCAGTAAATGGCATCAAGGGGAGCAAGAAACGAAACTCCACCATGAACCATAGCTGTATCGGAGACGCCGGGAATCTGGGACACCTCTTGTGGCAGCACGCCTTCGAAGCCGGGGCTACATGAAGCGAAGTAACTGTGTGAAGCCTTGAGTACGCGCCGTTTAAGTCGGCGTCTTAGTGAATTCGGGCTAGGCATCTGCATTATTATCAAGCTTCTTGGGCAACTCGTTCAATGAATGCATTATCATTTGATGAGGCTTCTTTTATGACGTGGCTCGACAAGCACCTGAAAATGATCAATCACCCGCACGAGTCGGTGATTATTCAAGCTGGTCCAGAGTTCGGGACATTCGAGTTGTTAAGTGAACTTGGCTCGGCCGCGTGCCCACTGTTATGGCTTGATTTTCCCGGAGGCGAGGGTTTTGATTCGATTGAACAGGGTATCCGGTTGTCGGACGCGATACGAAAGACATTCGGATCACCGCTCTTCGGGTATGGGATTCCGGTAGACCACGGATTAGCTTTGCTACAGCGGCATTCCGCACTTCTAGGGCCGTTTATTGTTGCAGTTTCGGGAGCCAGTGCTGTTCCCGAACTCATTGAGAAGCTTTGGACGTTGACGAGCGGTTCAGTGAGACTTGTACTCGTGGAACCGGGAGACACCGCTCAAAGTGAGGCCCCGAGCGGAATAAGTCCAATTCTGATAACCGCTAATGACCTCCGGCTGACGCTGGAAGAGGCCCGTGAGTTTTCAGGTCCAAGCGTCTCAAGCAGCGTACTCGATCAACTCTTGGAATCGAGCCGTGGGGCGCTGGTGCAGTTCTTATTTGAATTGTATGCATGGCAAGGCCTTCCAAGGTACCGTGGTCCAAGTCTTAAAGCGTCTAGTGATGCCGTACTTACTGACTCCCTCACAAATGAAGAAGTTTTGGAAATACTTGTTCATCGCGGCAAGTGGATGGAAGCCTTAGAGCTCGCGGTTCATAGCTGTCCGGAAAGAGTTCAGGGGATAGTTGAAAAGGCCGGTGACCTCTTCTTCGACCGCGGTTTGTTCGATGGTCTTTGGCGATTGCTTTCTCGGGTCCCGCAGCCATATAAGCGTTCTGAAAAGGTTCTCTATTGGTCGTTTTCCGCGGCTATTGCTGTTGGGAAACAGAAGGAAATAATTGCCGAGGTTGAGGACTTTTTGAGGGACCAAGAAGCTGGCGAGCTTCGCGCCCTTTATGCTGCCTCCGGGTTAGCCCTCAATCCCCTTACAGAGGCGGAAAGAGCATACAGGACGAAGCGAAGCGGACTTACCGCTAACTTCTATGGTTTCGTTCTTGCTACCCATTCTGATCCAGTGGCGGCCATTCCGTTTCTAGAAGAGGCTCTTGACCTGTTTGAAAAGAGGGGCAATCACCATCGAGTAGTGAGTACGGCCATAAGCATATGCGACGCGTACATTAATCTCGGCAACTACTCGAAGGCTGCTTCTTGGGCAGCGTGGGCCCTCAAGGAGTTTGCCACTCGCGACCTGCGAGAGGAACTTCTGCGGTATCACGCAACTGCGCTTCTGGCATATGTGAAACTGCTACTAGGCGAACTCGAGACCGGAAGTTCATTGCTTGAGCCAATACAGCTTGCAGAGGAAATATATGGAATTCCGTCAATGGAGGCCGTCATTTCTACAATGGGCGACTACGCCTTAGTCTGTGGCAACGCTGAGGTGGCACTCGGATTCTATGAGTTGGTGTTTGAACAGTTCGGTCGACGACTGGGCCCCTACGCCGTTAATGACATGGTGCGAGCCTTGCTCTATCTAGATGAGAATGACCGGGCAGTCCATTTGGCGAGCGAGGCCGTGGCATTGTCGTCAGGATCCAACGACTATGAGAAACAGCGAGCTTTACTAGCACTGGGTACGGCGACGTCAGCAATTCAGTCCGATAATGCCCTACCAATTCTCGAGGCCGTCCTCGGCCACTACGAACACGCTCTGAACGCTCCTGCGTTAGCCCAGTCCGGCATCCATCTCGCGAAGGCCTATGTGAAGCAAGGGGACAACAGTGCAGCGCGTGCTGCTCTATCTCGGGCAGCACCTGGATTGCGTGAGTTGGCAAAGCCGGGGTGGTTGTTACTTGGCGGCCCAGAGGATGAGATACAAGCAGTTTGGGACCTCTGGAACGAAGACTCCACCCCTCTGGAATTGCGGTTCCTCGGTGGCAGGAAGATTCGGGTACAACACCGCACCAGGGATTACCCGATGAGGTGGTGCGAGATCTTGGCCGTTCTGGCGTTTCACCCCGAGGGATTGAATGGTGAACGGTTGTCGTTTCTGCTGCACGGAGACGATGGGAACATGAGCACGCTAAAGTCAAACGTTTCACGAATGCGCCAAGATGTTCCGGTATCTTCGCGGCCCTATCAGATTCAACTTCCTCACACCGCGGATTTCGTGGAGTTAGACCGTGCGCTTCGCGAAGGGCGCGTGAGAGAGGCGCTGGAGCTCTACCACGGGCCGTTACTGCCCGAATCAAATGCCCCGTTCGTAGTGGAACTACGCGACTACCTCGAAGAGACACTCAGGCAGGCGGCCTTGACGTCGGGTGACGTCGAAGTGTTGCTGTCACTAGCGCGCAAGCTGGGTGACGATCTGGAATTGTGGGAAGCGACCAGTCAGAAGCTGTCGCAGAATGACCCGCTACTACCGTTAGCAAAAGCTCATGTAAAGCGAATCCAGAGGTCCTGGGGCGGCTGAAAAGGGGCAGTATCGGAAGCGCTGCTCGAACGCGCTTCACTGCGACTCTCGACTCCCACTTGCGGCCTTGACTCTAAGAAGCCACGACAAGATCAATACAGTCAGCCCAACAGACGCCGTCCCAACAACTTCCCCAAGACGTAGGTACAGTGTTGGCGCTCGACGTGGCGGAATACTTGCCATCAGAGAAGCCGGCTCACCAAAAGGAGTAATGCCGAGCAGTCTGCCGTCGGGGGCGACGATCGCACCTGGACCAGCAGCCGAAGCAAAAACCAGAGGAACTCCAGTCTCGACCGCCCGAAAAATGCTGGCTCTGAGATGCAACCAAGGCGTCACCATTCGCCCGGCAAAAGAGTCGTCGCTCATGACTACCAAAAGATCCGCGCCGAGTCTTGCCAGCCGAGAAGTAAAAGCAGGGTAGAGGGAATCGAGGCAGATGACCGGTGCCACCCAGAGCCCGGCCCATCGACCCACAACCAACCACTCACCGGCAGTGATGCCAGCCTCACCCAACGGTACCGGCGCCAGCTTGTCGAACACCACCTCGGCCACGCCGGCTTCGACAAGGACAGCAGAGTTAAAGCGCTCACCTTCGCGAACCGTAACGGCGCCCGCCAATAGATCACCAGAATCGAAGGGTAGCTGCGAGAGTGCATTCGGGACCGACTCCAATCCGAGCCCCCGAGGCAACGCACCCTCGGGCCAAATGATGAGATCGGCCATGGCGACAGGAATGGTCAACTCGACGAGACGATCAATGATGACGGTATACGCCTCTGGAACCAACGCAGAAACGTCGTACCAGTCACCGGCTAAGGCCGGCTGAACCAGCGCCACCGTGGGCCGGCTCGGTAGGCTCTGCTGAGGCTCATCAACCTCGTTCGGCCGTGCCAACGGCGACATGGCGAGCAGAAGAACGGCAAGCGGCACCGCCAACGGCCAAGCGCTTCGCGTGAGTATCACCTTCGTGAGCGCCACGTTGACTCCCAAGACGACGAAAGTCACCCCGGAAACCCCAAAGATCGCGGCAAGGTGCAGCAGCGGGCTATCGATCTGCGTGTAGCCAAGCGCTACGGGCGACGCGAACGATCCCCAGAGCCAACGCCGACCGGCCAGGAACTCTGCAGCCGTCCAGGAGACCGGCAGGGTCCAGAGCGCAAAGGGGACGCGGTCCTGCTTCGCGAGAACTGCAGTGACGGCACCGGGAAACATCGTCCCGGGTGCAGCGAGCAGGAGCACCAGAGGGAAAGTCCAGGGCAGAGCGGGAATCGCGCCCTCGAACGCCGCCATGAGCAGTCCTAAGCTGGCAATCAACGTGAGGACTCCGGCGCGAAAGGGCCTCTGCTCGCCGTGCAGTGCGATCAACAACGGTATCAACGCAAAGCAAGTGACAAGTCCCGGTAGCCAGCCGCGAACGCTCAGCCCAACCAGGAGACCAGAGAGGGCGGCCCTTGCCACGGTCAACGTTTCCTAGCCGATGAAATCATTCCGGTACGGAACTGAGGATAAAACTCCGGCCCGTCCACTCGCGCAGGAACCGAGCCTTGGGAACCAACACGTTGCCACGAGCTGGATCAGCTAAATGCACATGGCTACCCGCGTCTGCCCGGAGAATCGCGAAGTGGCCGAAGGAGCCCCGAAGATGCACCACGACCGGGAGCGGCAGACCTTCCAGCTCGTCTAGGTGCGTTGCTTTAAACCAGCGACCCGGGACACCGAACTCGGTCGCAAGTCGCGCAAAATCGGCGAGTGAGACACCTTGCGGCCGAAGCTCGACCTCCGCAGCAACCTCCGAATCCGTTGTCTCGATACCCCGCCAGGAAAGCAAGGTCGCTATAACAGCGGGTCCGCAGGTGTTGACTGCTGTCTGGCGAACCACTCCGAACCAACCCAGTTCGAGAACCGGGTCCCTCGATAGAGTGCCGCTGAGGACCGTACCAAATAGCGTGGGGAGCATTAAAAGTACGAGCAGGGCAAACGTCGCAGAAGACCTCGCGTTCTTCTGAAGCCTAGATCCGGGGCCCGACTCTCTTGTAGCGCCGGCCCGCCCACGCCCGTTCACACTCGACCGGCGATCAATCCGCGCTGCTCGGCATGGGCATCTGAGCGCCCATCAGGATCGCCACATACTGCGCGCGGCTCTCGTAACCCAGTTTGCAAAGGATATTCGACACGTGCGCGTTGACCGTCTTGTGACTAATGCGGAGCTGTCGCGCGAGCGCCCGCGTGTCGTGCCCCATCAGCAGCAGTCGCGTAACGCGGAGCTCCATGTAGGTGAGCCCCGAGTTGTACTGATAGATCCGTTGAGCCGTGGCCGCCGCATAAACGCCGGCGAGCAGGGAGTTTTCGTCGGTACAGTTGACGACGGCGCTCAGGTGATAGGAGGCCAGGCAGTCGAGATACGCTCGATGATGCGCCTGGGTGCAAACGACCGTATGCGATCGTTCGAAGGAGGTGAGCGGTTCCAGCTGCTCGAATGCCCAGGTGAGCGGGAAGTCGAGCACTATCTTTGCGACACCGTGCCGAAACTTGTCGGAAACGGGAATGCCGGATCTAGTCAGTACTCCCTCGACCAAGGACCTAAACGAGACGTGCGACGCGTGCAATTGGACGGCAGCCGGAAAAGCGGTCATCGGTGTTCCTCCTTCTAATGGATTGTTGTGGAGACATGCTTGGCTGGTACTGGTTGTAATAGGGTTGCGCAGTCGCAACGCAACCAGCCGGCCCTTGCGCCCCAATACGACGCAAAAGCGGCTTCAGGAGCCGTTTCTTCTCTGACCGAGATAGCTCCTGGCTAGCTGAATGCCATGGGCAGAGACAGCGCCTACAGGAGGCGATTGCCTGCGCTCGAACCATAAAAACCGGGGCATTGAGCTCATCCGAAACTACGGCACTGGCGTTTTAGGAACCAGTACGGCTTGCTGAGCGAGACCGGTTGCTTCCCTAGCCCGAAAACATCTCCACGAGCCGCTCGAACTCCACTACACGCTCTTCGAATATCGACAGTGAGCTGCGCCAAAACGCCACGTCTTCGATTTCGATCCCAAACTCCCTGCCCAAAACAGCTGCATCGGCCATGCCAGTCGACGCCAAGAGGCGCTCGTAGCGCTCCTGAAAGCCGTCGGGCTCGTCGCGAAACACCCTGTAGAGGCCCAGCCCGAAAAGCAATCCGAAGGTATACGGGTAGTTGTAGTAGGAGCGTGACGAGCTGTAATAGTGCCCTTTGTGCGCCCACATCAGCGGGTGACGAACATCTGGAGCCAATCCGTCGCCATAGGTCGCATCCTGAGCCTCGAGCATGATCTTTTTCAACTCGGTTACCGACAGCTCGCGCTCCGCCCGGCGCTCGAACACGCCCTGCTCGAAGCGGAAGCGCGAGTCGATATCCACGACGATCTGGTTCGTCCCCACCAAGTCCTGCTCCAGGATCGCAAGGCGGGCCCTATCGTCGGCGTTCTCGAGCATCGCGTTCATGACGATCGTTTCGCAGAAGATCGAGGCCGTCTCGGCCAAAGTCATTGGCGTGCTGCGCTGGAGGTTGCTGCGGCCAAAGCGGTACATGCAGTCGTTGTGGTACGCGTGCCCCAGCTCATGGGCAAGGGTGAAAACGTCGTCGAGCCTACCGCCGAAGTTGAGCAGAATACGCGACTCCTTCTTGCCCGGTACCGAAATACAGTACGCCCCGTTCACCTTCCCTTTTCGTGATGGCGCGTCCATCCAGCCTTCGATGAACGCGCGATCGGCAAATGCAGCGAGTTCGGCGGAGTAACGGGCGAAGTTGTCCACCACGAAGGAACGGGCTTCCTCCCAGCCGAACGGACTGGGCTCCTCGACGGCGACCGGCGCGAAGAGGTCGAACCAGGAGAGGCGCTCCAGCCCCAAGTAGCGTGCTTTCGCCTTCATGTAGCGCCGGAAGATAGGGAAGCTTTCCCGTCGCGCCTGCTGCAACGCGTCGAGGCTCGCGCGCGTCATCGCATTCCCGAACAGCGATTCGGTAAGCGGACTCTCCCAACGCCTCCGCCTGGCTAGTTCGGCGACCTGGCCCTTGATCGAATTCATGGAGGCGGCGTAGGCCACCTCGTTTTGCTCCAGGAGCTTGAGCTCGGCGTCATAAGCTGCCCGCCGCACGGCTCTATCCTGATCGTATTGCAGTTGCTTGAGTTCGGCCACGTTGTACTCGGCCTCGCCCGATCCTGGAATATGCGCAGTCACGGTACCGCGGCTGATGAGCTCTCCGTGGAGCTGAGCCCAAGCGCTACCGCCGCTGTTGTCCAGCTCGGCCGCCAGCTCCTCGGCCTCGGTCCCCATGAGGTGGGCGGCTAGCTGCTGGTATCGCTCGAGCGCGTAACGGTGCTCCTGGGCCGGCTTCGAGCCGGCTATGGCCTTGTCGAGGTCCGCACGACCCAACCAGGCGCTGAATCTCTTGAGCAGGACCGTCAGGCGACTCCCGATAGGCTTGAGTTTCGATCGCTCGGCACGTGCGCCGTCGTCGGCAGAATCCGTATCGATCCGCGCGTGGAGGTACGCAGTCAGATCCCGATGCCGAACCAGAATCTGCTCCACCCGGCGAAGTACTTCTTCGGTCACCGCGGCCGCGTCCTTCCCCGGCGTGCCTCCGGCACCCACCTCATGCTCGTCGAAAAACGCTGTCAGCGACTTCGTGCCCTCGACTACTTCGGTCGCTGCCGCAGAAAAGTCTGGCGCATCGATTTCGGTGAAGACGGTATCTAGGCGCCAGCGGGGGAGTTCAGCAGTCTCGGCCATGTATCTCCTTGTCGTTCCCGGTTCAGCACGGGTAAAGGGGCGAACCAGTCTATCAACGAAAAAGTCGACTCAAGGCTGCTCGGTCTCGCGAATCAGCAAGCCGCTGTTCGAGACCCTCACTTCGTATGCGCCGCCGTCCTGGACACTCAGGAAGGTCGCCGAGCCGTACTCGGCATCGACCAGCCTCGAGAGGAAATCGTAGCGCCGCGCCATGGCGAAGATATCGACTCGTTGCTCATCAGAGAGGCTGTAAACGGTTCGCGGCGCGGTCTGCTCGTCGTCCAACGAGACGAAGCGCCCTGCCACCCGGTCGAGTTGATACGCCGTCTCCAGGCCCAGTAAGTTCGCCCGTGGGTGCCACTTCAGAATTCGCGCGTCGACATAGAGTTCGTCGCCGGAGAGCCCGTAGGTTGCCTCCTCACCACCGGGGTAGATGAAGTGAGCAGTAAAGCGCTGCTCTCCCTCTCGTTCGATCAGCACGGTGGCGGCCGTTCGCTCGGCGATAAGCGCATGGTAGCCGTTCATGCCTACCGCCACCATGCCAAAGAGGGCGGCTAGCACCAGCAGCATCACCGACACCACTATCTGGAGGATTCCTCCCGCCGTGCGGCCACGCATGAAGGCGGTAAAGGCCATGATCAGAAACACCACCGCCAGCAACGCGGGTAGGGCGGCAGCGAGCCACAGCAATTCCATCGGCCGAGTATATCGTCCGGCTAGAGATCCTCCGCCCCGGCCGGCGGCCACTCGCCGCCCAACTTTAGCCAGGCGTCCACCATGTCCACGGGCACTTGAGCCAAGAATGTGATCGCATGGTTGTCGTGCGGATGCGGGATCGTGAGCCGATGGGCGTGAAGCGCCTGCCGGTCGATGAACTCGGATGCCCGGCCATATACCGCGTCGCCCAGCACGGGGGTTCCCAGGTGCGCCAGATGAACGCGGATCTGGTGGGTGCGGCCCGAGTGTGGCTTGGCCTTGACCAGGATGTGCCCATGGGTTCGGGCGATCGCCAAGAAACGAGTTGAGGCGCTCTTCGAGTTGCTCCCACCCACGGTCATGCTCTGGCGCTTTACCGAATGGCGTCCGATGGCCGCGTCTACCAGCACCTCCTC
Source organism: Trueperaceae bacterium (assembly GCA_040905665.1). Lineage (GTDB taxonomy): Bacteria > Deinococcota > Deinococci > Deinococcales > Trueperaceae > DASVCN01. The sequence continues at coordinate 41,369 of JBBDRD010000039.1, read as the reverse complement.
CTCGAGATCGCCCACTGCGATGGCCACATACTCCTTCTCGGTGAGGCGCTTCTTGAACGACGACGACAGGTGCCGGTGCGCCTCGTCGTGCTTCGCCACGATCATCACGCCCGAGGTGTCCCGGTCCAAGCGGTGTACGATCCCGGGCCGGTAATCCTCCTCGTTGGGATCGAACAGCCGATCCTTGGAAAGCTGCATCCGTCCCAGCAGGGCGTTGACGACTGTCCCGGTTCTAACCGTAGCGGTCGGATGAGCGGTCAGGCGAGGCGGTTTGTTGATGGCGGCAAGGTCCTCGTCCTGGTAAATGATATCGAGCGGAATGTCCTCGGCCTCCACCATTACCGGCCGGGGTGGCGGCAACGTCACCGATACGATCTCGCTACCCGACAGCTTGGTCGCCGCCTTACCGATGGGCCGGCCGTCGATCTGGACGTAGCCCTCGCTCACGAGCTCCTTGGCATAAGTTCGGGACAACTCGAGCGCCATGGCGATCGCCACGTCTAGCCGCTCGCCGCTAGGTGCCTCGAATGTCCTGTACTCCACTGCCGCCAGTCTATCGAACTGCGGGAGTGGCACGCGTCCCCCGGCAATAGCCGCCATATACTGGGCCCTCATGAAGCCGATCGCTCTCGACGCAATGGGTGGGGATAACATGCCGGCAGCAGCCGTCGAGGGAGCGCTCGCCGCCATGGCCACTGGAGTGGAGGTCGTGCTGGTGGGTGACGAGCAGAGGCTGCGTAACGAGCTCAAGCGCCTCGGTGGGAGCCTCGAGATCGTACACGCAGCCGACGCGATCGGAATGGAAGAGCACGCCACGGACGTGCGCCGACGGCGCGACAGCAGCGTGATGCGGGCGATGGCGCTGGTGAAGGAAGGCGAGGCCTCGGCCTGCGTGTCGATGGGCCACTCGGGTGCGACCATGGCTGCCGCGCTCCTGGTCTTGGGCCGGCTCCCTGGGGTGGAACGTCCCGCTATCGTAGCCGGCATTCCCACCAGCAGGGGAGTGTGCGCTCTGCTGGATGCCGGCGCAAATGCCGACTGTCGCCCCTCCCAGCTGCAGCAGTTCGCTGTGATGGGAACGGCCTACGCCCGCTTTATGCTCGGGCGGAGCAAGCCGACCGTGGGCCTGGTATCGATAGGGGAAGAGCCGGAGAAAGGAAATGAACTTACCCGCCGGGCTCACGAGTTGCTGGCGACCACGTCCGGCATCGAGTTTTACGGAAATATCGAGGGGCGGGACCTGCTCAAAGGCACTACCGATGTAGCGGTTACCGACGGCTTCACAGGCAACGTGATGCTCAAGCTGGCCGAGGGGGAGGCCAGGGAGCTTTTCTCGTGGATCAGAAGTGCGCTCAAGGGCGGCACTCCGCTGGTCCGGCTGGGCGCGGCGCTGGTGCGCCCAGCGCTACGTAAGGTCGCCGACCGTCTCGATCCGGCGGAGTACGGCGCCCAACCACTACTGGGAGTGCGAGGAAACGCCTTCATCGGGCACGGATCGTCGGACGCTCGGGCGGTAGCCAACGCCTTGCGAACCGCAAAACAGGCAGCAGAGGAGAATCTGTCCGAGCGGATCGGCGAAGGCATGGAGCGGGCTTCGGCCGAGGGGCAGGGCGTTTAGATTGGACCGCGGGCCCGAGCGCCCGAGTGTCCTCGGTCGCCCGGCGCGAGACCGGCGGGGATGCTTAAGGGGTAGTAGCCGCGCCTTGTGAAGCGAATGCCCAACTGATAACTCTAGGATCGTCGAGCCCAGCCACTTCTCTGAAGAGCAGCCTATCAGCGGGGGGTTCGGCGTAGGGGAAGAGGTCGAGGATCTCGATACCTCCCTCCTCCAGCAGGTAGGCGAAGCGCTCAACAGGTTCGAGTGTGGCGCCGGCGAGGGGTGCGGTGAGGGAAAACTCCTCGGGGTCGCCGTTCAACGGACCATCATGGATAGCGACTGCGGAGCGGGAGAGGACCACCAATGTCTCCAGGTTCCCCAACGGATCGGGAAGAATCGACTCACCCGCAGTTAGCGTCGTTGCCGGTCCCGGCGGCGTGTCGCCGCCAGCGTCAAAGGGCACCAGCGCCAGCAGATCGTCGGCGAGGAGCGCGATTCCGTTGCTCGCCGGGGCCAAATCGGCCCTATCGGCTGTCTCCAGGTCTAAGTCTGCATTTCCCACCAGTTGCGGCACTGTGTCGCCGGTCAGGGGAGTCGACCATACAGCCGTTTCACCAAAGTCGGCGCTCGCGAAGAAGAGCAGGTCGCGCTCCTGATCGACATGGATACCGGCAGGAAGCGGCCGTACACCGGTGAACTCATTAGCCAAAGAGAAGAGGTGTTCCTCCTCCTGCAGATCGATAACGTGAACCTCCGCGATCCCCGCACCCGTGCAACTGTCGAGCAGCGCCGCGTAGCGCCCCGGGCCGGTCGCTGTTCCTGGGCCCACTTGGACCTGCGTGAGGCAAACCGGCAAGCCCTCCGTCACCTCAACGGGGAGAATCGATGCAACGTCAATGGGCGTACGGCTCTGAGCGAAAAAGTTCGGATCACCGGTATCGAGGTCCGAGAGGTCGAAGAAATGGAGCTCCGTAATGTCCAGGGAATCGTCACGCACCAGCACCACCAGCTCGCTCCGCGAACCATTACGTTCCACCACGTCGAGCGACACGGGCGGCGCGGGGAGGGGGCGGCTGCTTCCCGTTACCGGCACCAGAGAACGAGGTGGTGTAGCCAACGGATCGCGGACATCCTCCAAGAGCTGGAGTTGCGCCCCGCCGGGTTGCACCGATCCAACTATCAGAAGGGTAGGCAGCGCGGCTTCCTGCGTTCCGGTGCAGCCGCCCAGGATTAATAGGGTCAGAAGAGCTAAGACAGTTGGAAAGTGCTTCACGAGCTACCCATCCCCTCTCCCCGGAAGCATCAACGGTGTGTCGAACTCCTGGGTCAGTCCCTCACTCGCTCCAGGCGAGGTAACCGAGACTCTGATCTGGCCACTCTCGGTGTCCCAGCCCCCTCTGAGCGCCCAGCAGCAGCGGTCCCACACCACGAACAGTTCGGGCCGAAGGTCGAAGGCCGGCTGGGACGGGACGTTCCCGCTGAACTCCCACACGTCATCGAACAGCGCCCCCAGGTAGAGGTCGTCGCGCGCCCGCACCGTGATGGCCAACTCGTCGATTCTAAGCTCGGAGCGGCTCAGTTCACCGGTTGTGGCGTTGAGGGTGGCGCGGTAACCCAGCGCCCCCTGCACGCCTACGACCCCTTCGATGTCGGCAGCAAGCAGCAGGCTGGCGCGGCGCAGATAGCTCTGATCCAGTAGGTCGTCCCTAAGTTGTAGGTCGGCAAAGAACTCGACGCTAAAGCGCGAGTTTCCCACCTGTTCGTCCTCCAGCTCCACGCGCGCCTCGAGGGTGGAATCCCTAAGCCCGCCCGGTTGGGCGCCTGTCGCCAGTTCGGGATCGTAACGGGTGAGATAACGAAGCTGCCACGCTTCCTGCCCGCTCAGCGGCGAATCGCGCAACGTCACCGAGTAACGAGTAATGCGCGGGACGCCGGTGGGCAGTCCGATCCACTCGGGTCGGACGATGTCGAAGCCGGTCGCCTCAAACTGGACAAGTCCAGGATACTCGGCCGTCAAGGTACTGCCGGCCGTTCCACCCTCGGGCAGCGAGTAGCGCTGGCTTGCCGCCAGCTCGACAGGGCCGATGCGGGCGCTGGCATCGTAGGAGAGGGCGCTCACCTCGTGCAGATTCAGGTTGCGCTCGTAGGCGACACGCAGGCCCGGCAGCGCGTCCTCCTGCCGGAGCGTACCTACAGTGACGCCGGCCTCGAAGGGGAGCCAGAAGTCGAGTTGTTCTCCCGGCTGGTCGGCTGGCGGAGGGAAGTAGCGGTAGCCGCCGGAGGCGTCGACGCGAAGTGCGGGCAAGCCATAACTCATCTCGAAGCGGGTGCTGCTCTCGTCGGTGAGTTCGCCGGTGAGCCGGTCGGGCTTAACGGCCAGGTCCTCGAGGTGGGAGATCTCGAGTTGAGCCTGGGGAGTGGATTCGGGCGATCGCAACAGTAGTTCGAACTCGAGGTTTCCGGGATCATCTGCCGAAAGATCATAGCTGTTCGACACGCTCGCCTCTATCCAGTTCAGGTTGTCGAACAGCCGCAGCTGACTCTCCAACGGTTGGAATCCTTGGAGTTCTGGCCGGCGAGTGTCGCGAAACACGTAGCTGCTCCTCGCTTCGAGGGCCAGCCAGGGCAGTGGTTCGAGATCGAGCGCCGCCCTCAAGTCGGTCCGTGTGCGCAAAGCGATCTGATCGAAGCGAAATGGGGTCTCGCCCTCGTTCACGTCGCGGGTGAAGACCAGGCCAAAACTGCCCACGCCTCCAAAGCGCTGATTCGCCGAGATCCGGCTGTCCCAGTCGATCTGCCGCTCCCCGGTCGTGTAGTAGTGGCCCGCGAAGTTGGTTTGTCCACGCAACTCCATTCCTGCCCACAGACGAACCGGAGTGAGCTCGATCGAGTGTCTCTCCAACAGCCGCCCAGCGTCCACGAACGTTTGCGCCGCAGCGCTGCGATTCGACGGGTTGCTGGCATCCTCGAACACCCCCAGGTCGATGGCGACGCGGCGCAACAGAAGCGGGCCGATGCTGAATACCTCCTCCTCCGGCTCGAGCACGAGCTGCACAGGTGTTTGGCGCGGAGTGGCCCGATCGTCGTAGCTCGGTGTGGTCACCTCGTCGTCCGGATCGCTGTCGACGAACCCCTGACTAAAGTAGCGTCCTCGCACTCCCGAACTAACACCTTCCAACTCGACACGGTACTCGAGCAGCCGGTCGCGGCGCGCATCGTCGCGCACCACCTCGAGGTCCACGACCGGAAGTCCTCCATCTTCCCGTGAAAGCGGTTCGTCGAGTGTCCGGTACGCGAATCTCAAGGTGAACTGCGATTCTTCCCGCTCACCACCGGTCCTGCTCAAGAACCCCGGCCGGTAGAAGAAGCGGAAATTTCCCTCCCCTCTGTCGGTATAGAAGAGGTGGTCCACGCCGCCCCCCAGGTAGCTCTCGCCTACTCGCCCGCCCAGTGGTTGGAACCCGCCGGCCCGCGGGATCACATCGGCATAGTAGCGAACCGAGAAGGTGCCAAAGGCGTTCGCGCCGGCAACGTAGGGCCAGTCGAGGGCGACCTCGGCTCGCTCACTGGCGCTGCCCTGGGTCAGGCTCAGCCGCGGCTGCCGGTCAGGCCTCGCCAGCGGGACCACCAGTAATGGCAGCATGAGAAGCGGTCGATCGCGGATGAGCACCGTTACGTCGAACGCCACCAGGCGATCGCCTGGGTAGAGTTCGATCCGCTCGGCGCGAAAGCCGTAATCCTCGACCTCTTGTCCGCAGCGGCGGCAGGGACTAAAGGATCCGCTGGAGACGTTTATCTGGCCCGGCGTTCGGCTGGCTTGGGCCCCAACTACGTCGATCGCCTCGGTCACGATCAACACATCGCGCCCGGTAAGGCTCTCCTGCTCCAGCTCGATCACGAGATCGGTGCCCTGCACCGTCTGCTCGGGGGTAATGAAGGTCCCAAAGCCGATGATGCGAACCAGACGGTGAGTGAGGTCAACCTCTATGTGCTGGGCGATCAGCTGCTGATCGTCTATCGTCACCCGCACCTGGCTTCCCTGGACGACGTAGATTTGAACCTCCTCGCCACCGGGAAGCACCAGATTTCGTATTTCCAGACGACTCTGTGGATCGCCGAAGGTGTCGATCTCGATCGTTTCCGCCAAGGCCGCGCCAAGAGCAAGCAGTGCAATGAGCGGCAGAATGGCGCGCATCAGCGTCGCCAGGCGCGAGCCAGTAGTAGAGCCGCCGCTCCGGCGTAGAGCATTACCGGAGTCCAACCTGCTGCCCAGGCTGGGATCGTGCCCTGTGCCCCCAGGAGTTTGGTCACGCTCCAGGTCGCGTAATAAACGAATGTGAGGATGAGGACCGTAACCAATCCCAACGATGTTCCCCGCCGAACGCTGAACATCGTGACCGCCAGAGCGAAAAGGGCGAAGGCCGTCGCAGCGAGAGGCTCTGCAGCCTTGCGGTGCAGCGCGGTCCATTCGGCGGGATTGGCGCGCTCCGGGTTCTCGCGAAGGCGTTGCAGCAAGGTACCCAGTGGCAGATATACCGGGTCGGGCGTACCGGTCACGCCGGCGGCGAGATCGCGTACAGGGAGGGTGGCCGATTCCGCCGCGAAATCGAGTACAAGTCGGCTCGCTCGGAACACCTTGAGCTCGAGCCCCTCGAGATCCCACACCCCATCGCTTTCGGCGTAGCGGCCGGTAGCGGCAGTAATCACTTCGCTGGGCCCTTGCGGCCCGCCGGGTTGGATTACGGTAACGCCTTCGAAACGTCCGCTCGGCTGCAGCTGCTCGATGAAGATGGCACGGCCCAGAGCGTCGGTGAAGAAAGTGCGCTCCTGGAGGAAGGTCTCGGGACTGCGCAACAGCATGTCCTTCTCGACTTCGAGAGCCCGCCTCTGGCTTGCCGGAACCACCAACTCGTTATTGACAACCGCGAGCCCGGTGACCGACAGGCCCAGCAGCAGCATGGGGCTTAGGAACTGCCGTGGACCCAACCCCAGCAACCTGGCGGCCTTTATCTCGCTGTCTTGGGAGATACGAGCCAAACCCAATAGTCCGGCGAACAGGAGCGCCAACGGTATGCCGGCACTCGCGGCGGTGGGCAACATGAACAGCAGATACTGCGCCAGCAGGGTGACGGGCACCCCTCGGGCAAGCACATCGGCGACAACCTCGAGAAGGAAGACGCCGGTGAGGAGCAGCAGTAGCAGCGCCAGGCCGGCGAGGTAGAGCGGCAGGATTTCGGCATACAAGTAGCGGCTGAAGCGCGTCACGAGCGAAGCCGCCATAGAGCGACCAGGGATCCGCACAATCCCACTACCGCAGTAGTTAGCCAGGCGGCTACGGCCGCTCCCAGTACCCCGGTCTCGAAGAGGTTACCGGCAAGTGTCCAGGTTGCCCAAAATGCTACCAGCAGCACGATCGACCAGGTAAAGCCCGCCGAGCGATTTCGCAAGCCCAGTCCCAGCGTGCCGGCAAAGAGGGCGAACACGAGTGCCGAGAAGGCGTCGGCGATGCGGCGGTGAAGCGAGAAGCGGAGTTCTCTGGTGTTTCCACCGGCGCCCTGGACCGCACGAATCTGTTGGCTGAGCGCCGGCAAGGACAAGGCTTCTCGGCGTGTGAGCGTTTCGCCGGCGGCGCTGTCCAACTCGAAGGGTAGCTCCAGCTCACCCAGCAACTGTGGTTCCCCATTCGGTCGGCTGCGCTCTACCTCCTGCAGCAGCCACTGCCGTTCCTGACTGTTCCAAACGCCGGCGGGCGCGCTGAGCACGGTGCCGTCGGGCAGTATCACGAGGACTCCGCTGAGTTCCGCCGTCGAGGAACTATCTGGCCGAGCGCGAATCCGCGACGCGTAGTAGATGCCGCCGGCGGGCAGGGCGTAGGCGGCGTTGCTCTGCACCTCGTTTGGGGGCCGGGTATAGAAAAAACTGTCCACGAGCCGGTTATAGCGGCGTTCTCCCTCGGGCTCGAGGTAGCCATTGTTGAGTAGCGAAACGCCGCTTACCAGCAGCCCGAAGAGCATTACGGGCGCGAGGAGGGTAAGGGGCTTTATGCCTAGGCCGTAGGCGGCCTTGAGTTCGGAGTCGCGCGCCAGCCGGCCGGTGGCCAACAGTACGGCGACTACCACTGCCACGGGTAGTGAAAGGTGCAGAAACCAGGGGAGCTTGAATGCCATCAGGCGGACGACGGTCGCCAACGTCGCCTCCTGTTCGATGAGGTATTCGGCCCAAAGGGCAAGGAAGTCTATCGACAGCAGCAGGCAGAACGCCGCTACTCCCAGCACGTACATTGCAGCGGTCTCGCGCAACACGTAACGAGCTAGACGGCTGGGCACCCGGGGAGTATACCGAATCCTTCCGAGACCCTAAAAACCGCTAGCACGCACGTCTACCGGCCTCCTTGGCGGTTCCCAGGCCCTTTCCATCGCTTCTCTTGGGGGCGACGCGAGGGTCACGATAGAATGTAGTCGTGACCGGAACCCTCGGGCTATTCTCACTCGTCGATCTGTTCCAGTTGCTCGCTGCCTCTTCGCGAAGCGGGAGGCTTACGGTGGACCATCCGGCGGGACCGGCGCGAGTGTACTTCGAGGAGGGCCTGGCGGTACACGCCGAGTTCGCCGGCTTCACGGGCGAGGAGGCGGTGTACGAACTGTTCTCCAACGAGCAGGGGAGCTTCGAGTTTATGTTGGGAGTACCGGCTCCCCGCAACACCATCGAGGCCGGCACAGAGAATCTCGTGTTGGAGGCTACGCGGAGGCTCGACGAGTCAAGGCGTGGCGACTCCCCGCCCCGGGCCGAGATGCAGCGCAGCAGCGAGGGACAGCCGAGTAGTGCTCTGCCCGAAACACCTGCCGGCAACGATGTAACGAGAATGGGTCAGGTCCGGCCGGGCCATAACGCACCGCCGGCGCCTCGTACCGGTGAGCTGCGGCAGAGCGACGACGCAGGCATGTCGGGCAGCGGTCCGCAGCCTCAGGATCCCCGCCAGACTGGGCGCCAGGGGGTCGGACCCCGCGAGGTCGGACCCCGCGAGACCGGGCGACATGAGGCCCGATCTAACGAGGGCGGCCGTCATGAGGGCGACCGTTTTGAGAGTGGCCGCCTTCAAAGTGGCCGTGATGAGAGTGGCCGTCTTGAGAGTGGCCGTCTTGAGAGTGGCCGTCTTGAGAGTGGCCGACTTGAGAGTGGTCGTGATGAAAGTGGTCGTCATGAGAGTGGCCGTCTTGAGAGTGGCCCAAGCGAGACACCACGGAGGGTGACTCTGACTGCAGTTCCGGCTTTCGGGGAAACTGGCAGCTCCGTGGGCGATATGAGTCTGAGCAAGGCCGAGGTGAGCCTCCTGCGCTGCGTCGACGGCAAGCGCAGTCTGGCTGCGATAGCCAACGAGGCTAACGTATCGCCACAAGAGGCCGAGAGCGCGGTCGCTCGGCTGCTCGACGTGGGCATTTTGCGCCTGGCTCCTCGCAAGCCGCGCACTGCTCGGCTGGTAACACAACTCACCTCGGTGAAGTTACCGCACGGAATCGTTGGGGTCGACCCCTCAATCATGAGTTCGTGGGAGAGATCCTTAGGCTATGAAACCCAGAGCGTGGCGTGCCGTCTCGAGGACGGTCGAGTCTGCCTGCTGGGCGCCATCCCTTTCGAGAGGGCCGGGCCCTTCCTGATGATCAACCGCGAGACCTTGGTGCATGCCGATCTGGCCGTCAATCAACCGCTGCTCGTGAGGCCGATTCCACAGAGCGATAGCTGATGTCGAAGACGGCCGAAGCCGGCCGGCAGGAGGTTCTCGACCTGCCGGCGACGTTGCTGCCCTGGCGCAGGCTTCCCTTTCCGGCACCTTGGAATGCAATATTCGAGGGGCACGGTCCCCTCCACCTCGAGGTGGGCTTTGGCGACGGGCGTTATACGGTTCGCCGGGCGCTGCAACGCCCTAACGAACGCTTCGTTGGCCTGGAGATCTCCACGGCGAGCGTGATGCGAGCCGTGCGGCGGATACGTCGGGAGCGGACCACCAATGTGCGACTGCTCAAGGTGGGCGCCCAATTTGCGGTCCGGCACCTCTTCGCTCCGGCCAGCTTGAGCAGCATCACGGTCAACTTCCCCGACCCATGGCCAAAGGAGCGTCACGAAAAGAACCGCCTACTCAGGCGCCCCTTCTTCGAGCTGGCCGCTAGTCGCCTTAGCCCGAAAGGGGCGATCTTGCTCGCCACCGACCACCCCGAGTACCTCGAGTTCGCCAGGCGGGAAGCCTTGCTCTCGCGGCTCTTCGAGCTCGAGGAGCGTGAGCCGCCCCGCGAGGTATTCGAGACGAAGTACGCACTCAAGTGGCGGGAGCAGGGGAAAGAGCTCCACTACCAGGCCTTCGTGAACCTAAGTCGCGGTGCGCCAGAGTTCCCTATTTTGGAGAGGCCCGATGAGATGCCACACGCCCTGTTGACGGGAAGTCTTCCGGAGAGTCCCCAATTCGCCAAGCGCGTCCTCGAATTTGCAGAGGGGCATGTGATCCTGCATGAAGTGGCACGTAGCCTCTCGAGCGAGGAGCGCGAGCGTCTGCTGGTGCGGGTCACAGTCGATGAGACCGACCTCAAGCAGCAACTACTGGTGGCGGTGCAGCAGCGTGAGGGGAGCGAACTGATCGTTCGGCTCGAGCCGTTCGGTGACCCTGTCATTACCGATACGGCCCGAGGAGCGGTTCACGGCGTGACCGAGTGGCTGCTCGAGCAGCCCGGAGTGCGGTTACTGGAGCGCAACTACTGATGTTGACGGAACACCGGGGAGCTGTGGGGAGAGACGCTAAGGGAGCCGTAGGAAGAGCTCGCCGGCAAGCGATGCCGGGAGCTATTGGGTGAGTTGGTACGTCTACTTGCTCTCCTGCTCTGACGGCTCGCTTTACACCGGCATCACTCGAGATCCGGCCCAGCGTGAATCGGCTCACAACAGTGGCGAAGGCGCGGCCTACACGCGCTCGCGGCTACCAGCGAGGCTTGCCTACGTGGAGCCGGCGGCGGATCGGTCGGCGGCTCTAAAGCGAGAGTTGCAGATCAAGAAACTTTCGCGTCACGGTAAGCTCGAACTTATAGCAACTCGATCGCAGGTGCGGTACGACGCACCGGTTTTGTCGATAGCCGGCTTTGGAGCTCCCCACGGTTTCTCGAGTAGATCGGGCGGCGTTAGCGGCGGCCCCTATGCCAGCCTTAATTTGGGCGCGAACACGGGCGATGACCCGGAGCGGATAGAACGAAACAGAGCGATTTTTCGCGACTGGTTTGCTGCGGACGAAGCGCAACTCTGCCTCCTGGACCAGGTGCATGGCGACCGGGTAGCTGTGGCGCAAAGCAGTGCGATCGTGGAGGCCGACGCCCAGATAAGCGACGACCCCATGAAACTGTTGGTCATAGCTAGCGCCGATTGCCTACCGCTTCTCTTCTTCGACTCGGTGCACGGCGCCGTGGGAGCGGCGCATTGCGGCTGGCGCGGGACGTTGGAGCGCCTGGCGGCGAAGACGGTCGAGGCGCTGGCTACCCAGTTCGGCAGCAAGCCGGAAGATCTGAGAGTGGCGCTGGGCCCTGGGATCTGCCAAGGCTGCTACGAGGTAAGCAGCGACCTCGTGGCGCGCTTCGAAGGGGCCGGCTTTCCGCACGAGATCGCCAGTAGAGGTGTTGAGGGAAGCTGGCGACTCGACCTGGCAGGGGCGAACCTTCATGCACTCTGCGAGGCCGGCGTGCCCCGAGCTTCGATTGACCTCGCCGGACGGGTTCAGGGACCGCATGAGGACCGCTCCGCTGTGCCGGCGTGTACCTCGTGCGAGCCCGAGCGCTTCTTCTCTCATCGGCGGGATCGTGGGGTTACCGGGCGCCACTGGGCCGCGGTGCGGGCGGTTTCGGTAGCGGGGAAGGGGTAACGACATGCAGAAACTCCTCGAGATCATGAGGCAGCTGCGAGCGCCCGAGGGCTGCCCCTGGGACAGGAAGCAGACACATCTGACGTTGCGGCGGTACCTGCTCGAGGAGGCGGCCGAGGCGGTGGACGCAATCTCTTCTGGCGACTTGGAAGCGGTCACCGACGAGCTTGGTGACGTGCTGCTGCAGGTCGCCTTTCACGCAGTGATCGGTGAGGAGGAGGGCGCCTTCGCCTATGGCGATATCGAGGAGGCCATCGTAGCCAAGCTCATCCGGCGGCACCCGCATATCTTCGGCGATACCGACGTGGTCGACGCCGATGAGGTAGTCGCCAACTGGCAGGCGATCAAGGCGGACGAGCGGCGGGCGAAAGGGGAGGCGGAGCCACAGTCGGCGGCCGCCAAGGTTCCACGCAGCCTACCTGGGCTGATGCGCGCTGCCGAGGTGGGCAAGGCGGTGGGCTGGGGCGTCCCCGAGTCCCTTCCCCACCTCGAGCAGACGCACGAAGGAATTGGTCGTCATCTGCTGGCCGTCGCGCAAATGGCGCGCCATCATGGCGTAGATCCCGAGTTGGCCCTTCGCGAGGCGATCGATGCGGCGCTGGCGGAAGGTGACGGCAAATGAACCCTTCTCACCTCACCGTTGAGGAACTGCGCGGCGCCCTTCGCCGGCGCGAGCCGAAGCGCCTGGAGATTCCCGGCTTTCGGCAGGCGGCGGTGCTGGTGCCCATCCTCCAGGGGCCTGAGGGACTGGAACTGCTCTTTACGGTGCGGGGGGAGATGCTCACACACCATGCCGGCCAGATCGCTTTTCCGGGCGGTGGCCTGGAAGCGGATGAGACCCCCGAGGAGGGTGCGGTGCGCGAGACTCGCGAGGAGATCGGCTTGGAGGTGCCCGTCCGGTCGATCATCGGCAGGCTGAGCGATCACCCCTCCCCGGCTCGGTTCATCGCCACACCGGTGGTCGCCGTCCTCCTCTGGCCCCAGCCACTCGAACCCAACCCGAGCGAGGTGGCCGAGGTGTTCTCGGTTCCGCTCTCCGAGCTTGGTGGGATCGTGCCGCGTTGGGAGGAGCGGGTGTTGGAGGGAATGCGGCGGCGCATTCATTACTACGTTTGGGGGGAGCGCTTGATCTGGGGCTTCACCGGGAACGTGGTGAAGGAATTGCTCGATCTCTTGCCGGGCGGCGGAGCCCGTTTTGTAAGTTCCTCGTGATAGCCTCAGCACGATGAAAACGCCTAAACGGAGGAGTCCGGCAAAAGGGGAGCGTTCGGCGGAGGGGAACCGGTGAAGCGTCATGACGTGCGTGTAAGCCGCGGCGACGAGCGCTACGCCTACTCCGCCGGCGAGGTGGTGGAGGCGCTGCAGGGGGCCGGAGTGCTCACCGACGATGCAATTCGCATCGCCCGCGACATGGAGAAGCAACTCCGCTCCCGCGATGTGAGGGATGTGGAGCTCAACGACCTCATGGTCCGGCTGGAGCAGGTAGTGCGTGAGCGGGTTTCGCCCGAAGCTGCGCAGCGCTTTCGCACCCAAACACCGCCCTTCGTCTCGATGAAGGTGACCAAGGAGAGTGACTCAGAGACCTTTTCCAGACGTACCCTGAGCCATTCGCTGGAGAAGTACGGCCTCCCTTTCAAGGAGGCATACGCGATCGCAAAGCAGGTGGAGCAGAGCCTGCGGGCGCAGGGTTACCTGTCGATCGAAGAGGACATGCTGGCGCACATCGTTGCCCTGGCACTCGAGTCTCGCTATGGTCGCGAGGCGCGCCTCACCTATGAGTCCAGCCTCAACGATCCCGTGGACCTCTATGTGCTCGAGTCCGACGGTAGCCGGCTGCCTTACTCGCGCGGCATTCTGGCGCGTGCCTTGATGTCGGTCGGTCTGGGTCCCGAACTTGCCTATAACCTGGCCAAGCGGATCGAGGATATCTTGTGGCGCTCGGGCGAGCGCAACGTCACACGGGTCCGGGTTCGTCGCGAGGTGGAGCGCCTGCTGGTGGAGGAGGCTGGCGTCGATTTCGCCAGGCGCTATCAACTGTTGCACCAACTGCGTCAGTCGGAACGGCCGGTGGTCGTTCTCATCGGAGGAGCGCCGGGGGTGGGGAAGAGCACCGTGGCCTCTGAACTCGGTTACCGGCTGGGGATACCCCGGATGGTCTCGACCGATGCGGTACGGCAGGCGCTGCGGTCGCTCATCTCGGCGGAGCTTAGCCCGCTACTGCACGAGTCGAGCTATACCGCCTGGCGGGCCGAGCTGTTACCTCCGGAGCGGATCGGCGCGAAACCGGAGCCGGTGAGGGTCATCCGCGGCTTTCGCGCCCAAATACAGCAGTTAGCCACGGCGGTTACCGCGATCATCGAACGGAGTTTGCTCGAGAACATGTCGCTGGTGATGGAAGGAATTCACCTGGTGCCCGGACTCTCACCACGCAGGGAGTTCGAGGGTGCGCTGGTCGTGGAGTTGATGCTGATAGTCGAAGACGAGAAGAGCCACCGCGACCATTTTGGGCTGCGGGAGCGGCAGACGAACGATCGTCGCGACCAGGACGCGTATCTAGATCACTTCCGTGAAATACGGATGCTGCAGGAGTACCTGCTCGACCGGGCTCGGGCCGAGCGCGTTCCCGTCGTCGATGCCAGCGACTTCGACCAAGCGATCGACAAGGCGATGGAGCATATCCTTGCGTCGTTGCTGGTGCGGGGTCTTGCTGATGGCGGAGAGGACGCGCCTGCCGCCGGCGGTCGTTGAGCGCGTCGCCAGGAGGCGGGAGCGATGAAGAATCACATCGCAGCCGGGCAGCAGCATTCGTAGACTGAAACCACGAGGATGACCATGCCCATCGCAGCAATCGCAACTGAGAGGCTCACCAAGGCGTACGGACCCAGGCCCATCGTCCGCGACCTTACCTTCCATGTCGATCCGGGAGAGGTGTACGCCCTCGTTGGTCCAAACGGCGCCGGAAAGACAACCGTGATCAGACTGGTTTCCGGGCTCGCCTTCCCCAGCTCGGGAAGCGTGCGACTTCTGGGCTTCGATCCGCACCAACGACCCGATGTGCGTCGCCGCCTGGGTGCGGTCGTCGAGGCGCCGGCTGCCTTCTACCCTTATCTGAGTGGACGTGCGAACCTGGAGCTTCACGCGCGCCTGGTGGGTGGAGTTCCGGCGGCACGAATTGGCCAAGTTCTCGACATGATGGAGTTGGGGCCCTCGGCCGATCGACGGGTGGGGGTCTATAGCCTGGGAATGCGCCAGCGGCTGGGGGTGGCGGCGGCGCTGCTTTCCGAACCCGATGTTCTGATCCTCGATGAGCCGGCCAGCGGTATGGATCCACTGAGCCTGCATCTGGTCCACCGTGTGCTGCGCGACGCCGCAGCCCAGGGCACCGCCGTGCTGCTCTCTACCCACCACCTCGACGAGGTCGCCACCTACTGTTCGCGCGTGGCGATCCTCGAGGAGGGCACACTCATCGACGAGGTGGACCTGCGTGACCGGCAAGCGCGCTTTAGGGCGAGCGTTTCCGATGTTCATGCGGCTCGCGTGCTCCTCGACACCCAGTCGTTCGTTACCCAGGCAGGAATCCGCGGACATGAAGTACTTTTTCAACTCACCGATCCCGCGGAGCTGCCTCGCGTGGCGCCAGTCCTCACGAAGGCTCGCATCGACCTGCTGGCGCTCTCGCGCGACACCTTCAATTTGCGTGCCTACTATCAGGACCGCCTGGGAGAGCGGCGTGCGTCGAATGCCGATGAGGCACCAGACGGTGAGGCGTCCGAAAGCAGCTTTGAGGGCCGAGTAACTGAAGCGTCCGAGGATGAGGACGCCGTTGGCCGGGGTCAAGCATGAGCGCCCTGCTGCGTATGGAGTTCGGCAAGCTGGTGCGGCTGGGCAGCCTGCGCTTTAGCCTGTTGCTGCTGGTGATCTTCCCACTCCTCTGGTCGTATGCACCGGGAATCTTCGACGTTTACGGTTTCTACCTGGTATCGGGCTATCAAGTGCCGGCACTCGGACTGCTATCCAGCATGGAGTTCTTGTTGCCGCTGCTGGTGGCGATAACCTCGGCCGAGTTGCTGGGCATCGAGATGAGCTACGGGACGCTGCCCACCATCCTCCTGCGCCCCGTCAGCCGCTCACGGTGGTTGCTGGCGAAGCTGATCGTTTCGTCGCTCTACCCGTTCCTGCTCTTGCTCTTCCTGCTGTTGGTGTCGTTGATCACAGGCGCCTTCTACGGCTACGGCTCCTTCGTTGGTGGCACCGGCCTGGGCGCCGGTGGCATTCTTGGCGAGGGGCTCATGCAGCCCGCCCCGGCGTTGGCCGAAATCGTTTGGGCATACGCGGTTGCCGCGATCAGCCTGATTCCCATCAGTCTTCTAGCGGTCCTCTTCACGGTGATGTTCATGAGCGCGGCCGGCGGTGCTCTCGCCACGCTCGGCACGCTCATCGCCATGAAACTGTTGGTGGTGTTCCCCGCGATTGAGCCGTATCTCCTCACCTCCCAGCTCTCGAGCTACGTGGCTCCGGTGGCGGGCATGGGCTGGGTGGTGCTTCTCATTTTCGTCTATTGCACCGCCTTCGCGGTTGCCGCGGTGGTGCTCTTCGAGCGAAAGGACTTCTGAATGCCGGGCCTCGCTCAGCTTCCGCGGAGGCTGCCAGTCGCGCTGTTGGCACTATGGGCGCTGGTGAGCGCACAGGCTATCTCGTACACCGTGCAGATCGTGGCGGTTTCCGATCAGGAGTCGGCGCTCTCGGTGCAGCGAACCCTGCTCAACGACGCGTTTCCTGCATACGTGGTGCGGGCGACGACGGTACAGGGAGATATCTATAGGGTGAGGGTCGGCGCCTTCGGTAACCGAGCGGCGGCGCTGGTGTTCGCGCAAGCGATGTCGATCGTCGCGGGTGGACCCCCGCTGCCTGCATTGGCCGAAGGCATCCCCGCTGGTGTGATGCCGTTAGAACCACGGGTGCTGGTGCAGTTTAGTGGAGGGGAGCTGGACGTCCTGCCGTGGGGCGACCGGGTCGCCTTGCGCAATCAGGAAAATGCCGCTTCGCCGGCAACTTACCGGATCTTGGGCGACGAAGAGCCGTGGGTGTTCGAAGCCTGGAGCGCCGCCCCGGTGGAAGGCGGTGTATTGAGGCTCAGGAGCATGGCCTTATGGCCCTCGACCTGGGAGGATGACGCACCGGAGGCGCGCGAGGCGTACCGGCTCGCCCTGCTCGAGTCGGTAGCGTCGCGTTTGGGACTCAGTTCGGCAGATATCGAACCGCTACAGGGCAGACCCGTCTACGGCCCGCCTTTCCTGGTGATTCTCGAGCTGGTCGCATCGGGCGGGGAGAGTGAATTGGCTACGTTGGGAGTAGCGCAGCCGGGCGAAAGCGGAGAGGGCCCTGGGATGCTGGCGGTCGGTACAGGCTTACTACCGCAAGCGCCGGAGCCGCTTTACCGGGCTTCGGCCGAGAGCCGGCCCGAGGACGAGGAGTTCAATGGTGAGGAGTGGAGTGTAGAGCCGGCGGGCGACTTCTTCCTGCTGAGCTTCGATGAAAGCGGCCGTGGCTGGCGGGCAGGTGTGGGCGTTCCGTTGTGGAGCGACGCTCACTACCTGCTCACCCGAGCAGAGGAGATGATCTTGTTTTACGACTTCGTTCCGCGTTGATTCGAGTCGGGGCGCAACTCCTCAGGCTAAGGTCCCTACCACCTCGGCCGCCGGTCTCTCCTGCTCGGCGAGCCAGCGCTCGACGGCCATTGCGGCCCGCGTTCCCGCTCCAACGCTGGTTGAAAGCTGACGGTAGACTTCGTCGGCAATGTCACCGGCCGCGAAAATCCCCTCGACATTGGTATAGATCTCGTCGCGCACCTCGACGTAGCCGCTGCGGGTAAGTTCGACCACACCACGCAGGTAGCCGGTATTAGGCTCGTGTCCGATGTAGACGAACACGCCGTCGGCCTCGAGTACCCTCTCCTCGTGTGTTTCCAGGTTGCAGACGCGAACGCCGGTTACCATCCCGTCGTCGCCCAAGACCTCCTCAACGACGGAGTTCCACACCCAGTGCATTTTGCCGTTCGCAAAAGCGCGTTCCTGTGCCGCCTTGTTCGCGCGGAGCTCTTCGCGTCGGTGGATCACCGTGACCGAGTCGGCGTACTTGGTGAGGAAGAGTCCTTCTTCCACCGCAGCGTCACCGCCTCCCACGACCACCACTCGCTTGCCACGGTAGAAAAAGCCGTCGCAAGTGGCGCAGGTGGAGACGCCTCGTCCGTAGAACTCGTCCTCGCCGGGCACGCCAAGCCGCCGCGGATTCGCGCCGGTGGCCAGAATTAGCGCCGGAGCGAGGTAGTCGCTGTCGTACCCCTCGACCTGGAACCGCCCGTCGGGCCGCTTGCGGATAGAGGTCACTTCCTCCATAGCGATTCGTGCACCGAACTTTTCGGCCTGACGCACCATGCGTTGCGAGAGTTCGGGTCCACTTACCGCCTCGTCGAATCCGGGGTAGTTCTCGACCTCTTCGGTCTGGGCGATCTGACCGCCTGGCAGACCCTTCTCGAGGATGATGGTCCCAAGCTGAGCGCGTCCGGTGTAGATCCCGGCAGTTAGGCCAGCCGGACCTCCACCTATGATTATTACGTCGCTCTCTAGCTGTTCTTTCGCCATGGGGCCTCCTCGTAGGCATATGCTAGCACCTACTGCCCCAACCGCCACTCTCCTGGAATACCCATTGGGGGTATGCCTTCAGTTCCCGCCGGCTAACTGTTCCGCCTGCTCCTGAGCGGTCGTTCTGGGTATCCACACCTGCAGACTCCTATCTCCATCGAGCGTAATCTCGCTGCGGTAGGGCTTGTAGAGGTCGTACGCCAGATACGGCTCGCGAGCCTCCACCCGCAGAGAAACCGCCTCGCCACGGGTCAGATCGACCTCCATTGGAGTTCTGCCCACCCACAGGTCATCGACAATCACCGACGCGCCGTCGGGATCGCTGCTAATCGAGAGGAGCACTTGGGCCTGCTCGGCGTTTACCTGTTGCCTGCCGGCTAGAATGACGGTGGACGCCACAAGCAGCACCAGCAGCGCAACGACGAGTACCTCCAGCAGAGGAACACGGGCGAGCGGCCCGCTGCGCTCGGCCGGAGCCTGTCGCAATGTGGGAACGGTCGTTAAGGCACTCAATCCGATTCGGTCGTCAACTCTCCGCATGCACACCCCCAATCAACTGGTCCGTCACGAGACCCTGTTCACGAGGGCACCCTGTTCACGAGGGCATGGTCCCGGCCTGCTTCGAGTACGGTTCACAATTCAGCCGGCGTGAATGGATGGTAGCGGAGCAGGAGCAAACGACCGCCGGCTCAGGTCACAATTCGTCCGTATCCACACTGTAGCTAGCGGAGCGGGTCCGACAGGGCCAAGAAGCCTTCCGTTGGTACACTATTGCGCGCAACCGGCGTGCGGAGGACATAAATGAACCCACTGCTTTCACGAGAGTTCCAGATTCCGTTCGATTCCATCGAGGCGGAGCATGTCGTCCCAGGGATCGGCGAAGCGATTGACCACGCCGAGCGGGAGCTCGGCAGGATCGTGGAACTCGAGGAGCCGAGGACGTACGAGAACACGGTAGCCGCACTCGATAGCCTGGTCGACCGGATCGATCGTGCGGTAGGGATCGTTTACCATCTGATGTCCGTGTCCAATGAGCCAGAGCTCCGCAAGGCGTTCAATGATGCGTTACCCTCCTTTTCGGAGTTCTACTCCAAATTGCCCACACGGCAGGAGCTATGGCAGGCGATTCGCAGCTACTCCGCTAGCGGCGATGCCTCTTCGCTCGACCCCATACGCGCCAGGCGGCTGGAAAAACTGGTGGACGAGTTCCGCCGGGCAGGAGCCGATCTCGACGCCGCAAAGCGCTCTCGGGTCGAACAGATCCGTACCGAACTCGCGAAGCTCACTACCGACTTCGGCAACAACGTCCTCGATGCAACCAACGCCTTCGAACTGGTACTTACAGATGAGTCCGAACTAGCCGGCCTGCCCGATTCCGCCCGGCGGCAGGCCCGCTCCTCGGCGGAACAGAAGGGAATCGAGGGCTGGCGCTTCACGCTGCACGCCCCCTCCTATCTCGCGTTCATCCAGTACTCCGATCGACGGGAGCTGCGCAAGCAGATGTACGAGGCCTACGCCAATCGCGCGACCAGCGGCGAACAGGACAACCGTCCGCTTATCCGTGAGATTCTCGCGCGGCGCCGGGAGATGGCCCAGATCCTCGGCTACGACCACTTCGCCGATTATCGGTTGGAGATCAACATGGTCAAGAGCGCCGCCGCTGCCGTAGAGTTCGAACGGGAGCTACATGCCAAGACGCTGCCGTACTGGCGAGAAGAGCTGGCTGCGCTGCAGGAGTTCGCCTCCCGAGACCTGGGTCTGGAGCAACTGGAACCGTGGGATCAGGCGCACGCGATCGAGAAATTGCGGCGCACCCGGTTCGAGATCGATTCGGAGGAGCTGCGACCCTACCTTCCGCTTGACGGAGTGTTGAAGGGCCTATTCGACATTGCCCGACGGCTGTTCGGTGTGACAGTGCAGGAGGTATCCAACGAGGCGGTATGGCACCCCGATGTGAGCTACTACGAGATGCGCGACGAAGAGGGTCGGCACCTGGGCTCCTTCTACGCCGACTGGTTCCCTCGCGAATCCAAGCGCTCGGGGGCCTGGATGAACGGCGTGATACATGGGCAGCCGGGCCCAGACGGGGTGCTGAGCCCGCACCTTGGGTTGATGGTCGCAAACTTCACGCTGCCGCAGGACGGTAAGCCCGCGCTGCTCACTCACCGTGAAGTAGAGACGATCTTCCACGAGTTCGGTCACCTGCTCCACCACCTCCTTTCGCGTGTCGCCGTTCCGGCGCTGGCCGGAACGCAAGTACCGCGCGACTGGGTGGAGTTGCCGAGCCACATTATGGAAAATTGGACCTGGCAGCGCCAGGCGCTCGATCTTTTCGCGCACCATTTCGATACCGGCGAACCTATCCCGCAGGAGCTGTTCCGGAGGCTCGAGGCCAGCCGTACCTTCATGGAAGCGAACACTCAGATGCGCCAGCTCTCCTTCGGGAGTGTCGACCTTGCCCTGCACATGGAGTTCGACCCGAACTCGGGAGAAGATCCGGTGGAGTTCGGGAACAGGGTTCGCGAGCAGTACGTAATGCGGCCCGAGTTCGCTCGTGACGCCTTTTTGTGCGCCTTCGGCCATATTTTCGCCGGCGGCTATGCGGCGGGCTACTACTCCTATAAATGGAGTGAAATGTTGGAGGCCGACGCCTTTACACGCTTCGAGAAGAACGGCATCTTTGACCGCGAAACGGGAAGGGCTTTCATCGACGCTATCTTGTCGAAAGGAGATAGTCGGGATCAGGCCGAGCAGTTCCGTGAGTTCATGGGCCGCGATCCCGATCCCGAAGCGCTCCTGAGGCGGAACATCGGAAGCAGCTATCGTACGCCGGGCTCGAACTGACGAATTACGGCGGCTGCGGAAGCAGACCGTAGCGGTGAAGTTGGGCAGTGAGTTGGGGTGCACGGCCGTAGTCTCCGACACCGGACTCCACCCCTTGCCCCTGTAGCAGCCGGTGGTAGACGGCAGTTACTCGCTCCGCCAGAGAGCGTTGCAGGTAGCGGGCCGAGCGGGCGCGGGCGTCGGCCAGGTCGATACGTGCTCGTTCCGGCAGCCGTTCCAATATCGACGCGAGCTCCCCCTCAGGCATCGATCCGAGCATCCGGGACAGTAGCGAGAGGGCAGTGGAATAGCGGGCAAAGGGGTGATGGGAGCGAAGTCCGGCAATGAGGGCGGCGAGATCGGCATCCGCCTCGGCAGCGAAACCGGCGACGTGGGCCAGCTCGTGAGCGCCAACGGCGACGCGCGACGAGTTCGAGAGTCCGGCATCCACCTGGGGTTCCAGGGTGAAGGGGAAGAGCATTCCGGCGTAACCGGAGCTGAGTAGGGTGCCTGACGGCAGATTCTTTACGCCTTGTGGCAGATGTGCCGGCCAATTGATCTCCAGCGCCAGGCCCTCGATCTCCTCGGAGATCTCAGCCAGAGCTTGGGCGGGGTTTCGTTCTAGATCGCCATCGGCCGCTGTGCTCGAGGTGATCCAACGCAGGAGATCCTCGGCCAATGCACTCATCTCGGTGCTACTCACGGTCTCATTCGGGACGCCCAGCAGTTCGAGCAGCGGAGGGCGACGGTAGTTGACCCCCCAGAGGATCATGTAGAGCGCCCACAGGGCCACCACCAACGGTAGCGGACGCAGCAGACGGGCGACCAGCGGTGTCGGTTGGCCGGGCGCAAGTGAGCGCCATAGAAGGAGCCCGCTTAGTAAAGGAACCACGGCCAGGCCCAGCGGAAAGGAGGTCCAGGAAGTAAGTGTGGTGAGGATTCCGCTCAGGCCAGGGTAGAGGAGACGGCCGTAGAATTGCGCGAACGCCGCCTGGGGCAGTAGCCAGAGCGACGCTGCAAGCAAGGCGAGAGCGCTACTTAGCGCAAGAGCGAAGCGGAATCTTTCCTGTGATCCTCTTGACTGGAGCTTCGCGTGGAGCCTCGTCTGGGGACTCGTCGGGAGCCTCATCCGGAGCGGGAACGGATTGTCGCGCTCTGTTTCGAAGGGCGGCGCTTGGAAGGGCGGCGTTTCGAAGGGCGGCGTCCGCGTCCTTTCGCACGCCTTCGGTTGCCGGCCGGCGGCGCCGGCCCCGGTCGGCGCCAGCCCTCGAGCTGTTCGAAGCGTTCCCGACTTAGCCACCACCAGTCGTCCTCGCCGCGCTCCAGTAGCCTGGTGTCGGGCGGAACCGGGGAGTGGTGTTGCACGGCTGAGGGGGCAAGGGCGTAGAAGGCCAGCCGCACGGCAGCGTCGAGTAGTGCGCTGCGTGCCCAGGGGAGCAACGAGCGGCCCTGCTCCTCTCGCATGACGAGGTGACCGATTCCCTCACGCACCAACAGGCGCAGCTCCACCGCGGCTTCACTCTCAAAGCACAGACCCTCGGCGGACAGGTTCGCCGCCACCGCGATACCCGCTTCTCGGACCGAGTAGGTGGCCCTGGGTGCTGGCAGGGCGCGGTCGTAGCGCAGTGAAAGCTCGTCGATCAACTCCTTATGTCGGCGCTCCAGTCGTTGCCGTTCCCGTTCGGCCAGCAAGAGTGGATCGTCCAGGCGCGTCTCGACCCCCAGCCGTTCCAGTTCCAGATGTTCAAGCTCGACCCCCTCCCGCGCCAACCGCTCCTGCTCCATCTGCCCCTGCTCCAACTGCCCTTGCGCCAACCGCTCCTGCTCCATCTGCTCCTGCTCCATCTGCCCCTGCTCCAACTGCCCCTGGTTCAGCTCCCCCGGTTCCAACAGTTTTGGCTCGAGCCGTCTCCGGCCTGCTAGGTAACCCTCCAATCCACCACGGTATTCGACCAGCTGACCCTCCTCAATTACCCATACACGAGTCGCTAGCCGTGCTAAAGCCCTATCGTGGGTTGCTATCACCATTGCCGCCGAGCTGGCTTCGATTGCGTGGTGCAGCGTTTCGATCGCATTCATGTCCAGGTCGTTGGTCGGCTCGTCGAGCAGCAGCAGATTGGCCTGGGCTGCCAGCAAGCGGGCAAGTCCGGCTCGAGCCCGTTCACCACCCGAGAGCGACGCAGGCAGAACGTGCCTCTTCGACTCCTCCAAACCGGAGAGGGCGAGCAGCAAATGGGCCCGCTGTACGCTTGCCAACTCGGTGAGCTGGTCGAAGACGGGAGCGTCGTCGGCAAGCCCACGACCTACTTGGTCGGCATAGTAGAGCTTTGCGTCGCGGTGCCACCAGAACTCCGCCTTGGGGTCATCCGATGGGATAAGCCCCGCCAAAAGTCGCAGCAAAGTGCTCTTGCCGCTGCCATTGGGGCCCAGTAACGCTACCTTTTCGCCGGCCTGCAGGCGCACATGAGCACCGCCCAGGACGATGCGCCTGCCGTGAACGCTTCTCAGGTGGCGGGCGTCGAGAAGGATTCCGCTGGCTTCGCGCGCATCCAGTAACAGTCGGCCGGCAGCGTCGAAGCCCAAGGTAACGCCCGTGATGCCGTCCTGCGCGACACCGCCCGACTCCCTCCCCAAGTCTTCCAGCTCACGCTCAAACCGTCGCCGCCGACGCTGCGCCTTGGCCGTGCCCCAGGAGCGCAACTCCGAGGCCACACGCTCGATACGCTCGGCCGCCTTGCGTCGTTCATGCAGCTGACGCTCTGAAGCTCGCCTTAAAACACCCTGCTGCTCGCGCAACAACGTTATGCCGCCACGGGTTAGCGAGAGGGAGCGACCGCGCAATTCGGCCGTCTCCGTACAGATCTCGTCGAGCAGCGCTCGGTCGTGTGAGACCAGCACGACAGCGCCGCGCCACTTGTGTAGCCGCTCTCCCAGCCATGAAAGGGCGGGCAGGTCCAGGTGATTCGTTGGTTCGTCGAGCAGGAGCACGTCCGGTTCCGAAGAGAGGACGCGGGCGAGAGCGAGTCGGGCGCGTTCCCCACCCGAGAGGCCCTCCACGGTGAGTTCCAATTTATCGTTGGGCAAGCCCAATGCCGCCAGCGACTCGCGCAGACCGGCCTCGGCCGCGTAACCTCCAGTCCGCTCGAACATTTCCTGTAGGTTGGCGTAACGGTCGAGCCTCCCATCGCCACGGGAGAGAAGTACCTCCTCGGCCCGCAGCTCGCGCTCGAGTTCGGTCGTTCTAGCCAAGCCGAGTAGGGCCGCTTTCCAGGCGTTCTGCCCTTCCTCCCACGGCTGTTCCTGGGGGAGGTAACCCACCCGACTTCCGGGGGCGTGCCGTAATCGGCCGTTGGCGAGCGGCCAAACGCCGGCCAACACCTGCAAAAGCGTGCTCTTGCCACTGCCGTTGGCGCCCACGAGTCCCAATCGGCTTCCGGCCCGTACCGTCAACTGGGCGTCCTGCAATAGCGTCCCGCCGTTGCGTTCGATGGTGATGTTTCGGGCGGTGATGAGTTCCATGACTTCGGGCGTCATGCTACGGCCCGTTGGCCCGGGGCGCAAGCGAGTGCTTCGCATCCTCGACGCCGGACACCGGCCTCTTTAGCCGCTAGGCCGATGCAACGTGTCCAGTCATCCGCTCTGCCGTGGCTACCTGGGGTACGCCCGCAGGCCGGTAAACTGACTCATGAAGCGATTTACCGCCGTGGGCCGCAACACCGGCTTCACCTGCAACAACTGCGGTAACGAGGTGCCGCCGCTCTCTGCCGGAGGCTGCCGCAACCATTGCCCCTACTGCCTCTACTCTCGGCATGTAGACGTAATGCCGGGTGACAGGGCAAGTGATTGTGGCGGCGTACTCGAACCGATCGGCGTGGTGACCGATGCGAAGAAGGGGTATGTCATAGTGTACCGCTGTCAGAGTTGCGGGAAGTTGCGGCGCAACCGGGCTGCGCTCGATGATCCGGCCAGTCCTGATGATTTCGAAATTCTGTTGCAGCTCTCCGGCCGGCCGTTGCCTGGCCACTAAACGGAGGCGCTGAACGGTTGTTCTGAACCGAAGCGCTAAACGGTGGCGCCGAACGGAGGCGCCGAACGGTGGCGCTGAACGGAGGCCCCCATGACCGCCCTTGTCAATCCGCTCCCCACGAAAGGCCCCACCGGTCCTCGAGACGTCCTATTCGTCAACTGCAGCGTTATCACCATGCAACCGGTCACCATGCAGCCGCACGTACGATCGGCGAGCGCCGTCGCGCTGAGAGGCGACAGAGTACTGGCGGTAGGAAACGAGGAGGAGCTTAGACCGCGGCTCGCGCCCGGAGCGCAGATCGTTGACGGACAGGGCGGCTGTCTGTTACCGGCATTCCACGACTGTCATGTCCACCTCACCCAGCACGGTTTCGAGCTGAGTCAGCTGAACCTGCACAGCGCCGCCAACTTGGATGAAGGGTTGCGGCGCGTCGCTGCCCATGCGGTCAACGTGCCGGCGGGAAGCTGGATCCTGGGAGCCGGTTTCGGCCTGCAACGTTGGGGGCTCCAGAAGGTCGACCGAGGAATGCTCGACCGCGTGGTGCCGGATCATCCGGTGCTGCTTCGCTCCCAGGATCATCACAGCGCCTGGGTAAACAGCTTGGCCCTGCAGCGAGCCGGAGTGTCCTCCGCTACACCCAGCCCGCCCGACGGCACCGTGGTTCGAGACCGGCGCGGCGAAGCGACCGGTTTGCTCTTGGAGCGAGCGCTGCACCTTGTTTGGGACAAGATTCCCGCGCCCCATTCGAGTGAGATTGCGCAAGCGGTGGCGAGGGCGGGTGATGACTTGGCTTCTCGTGGGATCGCCACCGTTCATCACATGGCTTACGAGCCGGCAGCCTACTGGCGCGAGGTGGCCCAAGCTGCCTCGCGCGACGAGTTCCCGCTGCGAGTGTGGGCCTGCGTGAACCAGGAGGATATCGAGCACGCGTCCGCCGTCGGTATCGCTAGCGGACAGGGGGGAGGCAACTTCGCCATCGGAGGCGCGAAATTCTTTGCCGACGGTGCTTTGGGGAGCCGCACAGCCTGGATGCTCGAGCCCTACCTGGGCGGCAGCGAACGGGGTGTCGCGGTACACGGACCAGAGGTCCTCGCCGAGCGTTACCCGCTCGCCATCGAAGCCGGGCTCACGCCGGTTACTCATGCGATTGGCGACGCGGCCGCCCGCGCCGTTCTCGATGCCCTCGAGGCGACCGCCCCGCAGTGGCGGGGAAAGGGAATGCGGCCACGGCTGGAACATGCTCAGCACCTGGCGGCGGACGACGTCGCGCGCCTGGCCCGCCTGGGTGTGATCGCCTCGATGCAGCCAATACACCTGACCTTCGACGTTCCGTCGGTCGAAGCGCTGCTGGGAGATCGGAAGGACCGCGCCTATCGGATCCGCTCCCTGCTCGATGCGGGCGTTCCTCTCGCGTTCGGCTCCGACACGCCGGTGGCCCCGCCGGATGTGTTCGAAGGGCTGCGCGCGGCCTGCCGGCGTATTGGGGTAGAGGGTAACGTTCTCTGCCCTCAACAGGCGATCTCCGTTCAACAGGCGTTGCACGCCTATACCGGCGGCGCCGCCTACGCTATCGGCCGCGACGGGCGAAGCGGCCGCCTCGTATCCGGTTTCGATGCCGATCTGGTGCTTCTCTCACACAACCCGCTCGAGTCGCTCGACGAGCTGAACGTGCTCGCCACGATCAAGGGAGGGCAGCCCACCTACGATCCGGCCGGCCTGGTTTCAGCCGGATATACTCGCTCATGACGGTTACCTCGGCTATAGATCTGAACGGCCTGCTGGCTCGATCACGGGCTGCAGCGCGAACTCTTGCCCGATCGGACCGCCGGGCCGGTCTGTTGCTGATGGCCGACGCTCTCGAGGCTAACGCCGGGGCGATCATCGAGGCGAACCGCAACGATGTCGACGCCGAGAGGCGCCGCGGCACGCCCGCCTCCCGCATCGACCGGCTTGCCGTCGACGAAGCCAGGTTGTCTGGAATCGCAGGGGCGGTGCGGCAGATCGCCGAGCTTCCCGATCCCCTTGGACGCGTGCTCGACGGCTGGCGACTGGAGAACGGGCTCGAGGTTCGCAAGGTGACGGTGCCATTCGGCGTTATCGGCATGATCTACGAATCGCGCCCAAACGTGACGGTGGACGCCGCTTCCCTGGCGCTCATGGCGGGGAGCTCCGCGGTGTTGCGCGGCTCGGCCAACGCGCTCGCTTCGAACAGAGTTCTGGTGCAGGTCATGCGTGGGGCGCTGGAGACAGGGGGCTTGCCAAAGGACGCCATACAGCTTATCGACTCGCCCGACCGCGAATACGTTACCGAGTTGCTCTCGGCCAGAGGCAAGGTGGACCTGGTGATCCCCCGCGGCGGAGCCTCGCTAATTTCCCACGTGGTCGAAAACGCCAAGGTGCCCACGATCGAGACCGGGGTGGGAAATTGTCACGTGTATGTCGACGGGGCGGCTGACTTGGGCAAGGCGCATCGGATCGCCTTCAACGCCAAGGTGCAGCGTCCGGGCGTTTGCAACGCCGCCGAAACGCTCCTGGTTCATGCCGCGGTTGCCGACGATTTCCTGCCCGAAATGCTGAGGGAGCTCGAGGGCGCCGGGGTTGTGCTAGTGGGCTGCCCAAGGGCGCGCGGCTACGGCGTGGCGATGGAACCGGCGACCGAGGCGGATTGGGCCGAGGAGTACCTGGACCTCAAGCTGGCGATTAGGGTGGTCGATGATCTCGACGCGGCGCTCGAGCACATCGACCGTTACGGCACGCAGCACAGCGACGCGATAGTTACAGAGGACCGTTTCGCCGCTCGCCGCTTCCAGGCGGAGGTCGACGCCGCCGCCGTAGTGGTCAACGCCTCTACCCGCTTTACCGATGGCTTCGAATTCGGTTTTGGGGCCGAGATCGGGATCTCCACCCAAAAATTGCACGCCCGAGGTCCGATGGGTCTTGCCGAGATCGTTACCTATAAGTATCTCGTCGATGGTGAGGGGCAGATACGGGAGTAGCTGGATACTTCCCGGCTTCTTGGCTAGAATTGAACAGAAGCACGATTCTTGTTGGCGTTCCTTGTCGTCGCCGGCGCGATCCTAGACCTATGGAGCTGAAGCGGGAACTGCCGAGCCGATGACAACCATATTGCCAACCCTGCTATAGAATTGGCAATATGGACAGTTGGAAAGCGATATGAGCAACGATTGAAGTTGCTGTTTGATACCAATGTCATCGTGGCAGCGCTCGTTCAGGATCACGAAGCTCACGCCAAGGCGTTTCCCCTATTGGATGAAGCACTAAACGGAGCCGTCTCGGATACTGGTCAACTCATGGTCTAGCCGAGGCGTATTCGATTCTAACTAACCTGCCTATCCGCCCCAGGATCGAGCCCGAAGGTGCAATGGAAGCGCTGGTGGTGCTACAAGCTGGCATTACTCTCGACTGGGGGACGACGTAGCCCGCCTCGTCCGAGTACCATAGCCAGCGCTCCTTCACTCACCTGCCTTTTCGCCCGATCAAGCGCAGGAAAAACAGCGTCTAGCACGTCGCTCGTGGTTTGTCGCGTGCCCCCCGAAGATGGTACAATTGAGTGTTTGGGAGGCTTCGGTCGCAGCGGGCAGGTGAGCGGCGACTGGCTCCATTCAGTTTGATTGGAACTTGCGAAACGGAGACAAAATTGACCCTTGCGAATGCCTATACTGCTGAAAGCATCAAGGTTCTGAAGGGCCTCGAAGGGGTTCGGAAGCGCCCAGCCATGTACGTGCAGGGCGGCACCGGAATCGACGGCTACCATCAGCTTCTAACCGAGATCATCGACAACGCCATCGACGAGGCGCTTGCCGGTCACGCCGACACCGTCGAAGTCGTGCTCAACGCCGACGGCTCCGCCTCGGTAACGGACAACGGGCGGGGCATTCCCGTCGAAATGATGATGAAGGAGGGTCGTCCGGCCATCGAGGTGATATTCACCGAGTTGCACGCTGGCGGCAAGTTCGACTCGAACGCCTACAAGGTCTCGGGTGGCCTCCACGGGGTGGGATCATCGGTCGTGAATGCATTGTCGACGTTCCTCGAGGCCGAGGTGAAGAAGGACGGTCAACTCCACCGCATCCGCTTCGAGAACGGCGATGTGGCTGTGCCGGTGCAGGTCGTGGGCAAGGCGCAAAAGGGCGAATCCGGCTCGCGGGTCACCTTTAAGCCCGATCCGGAAATCTTTCGCGACGTCGGAAGCTTCGACTACCTGCGCATCAAGCGGCGCCTCAAGGAACTCGCCTACCTCACCGGAGGCGTCAAGATCATTATCGAAGACCGCCGCAACTCCATGGAGCCGCGCCGTGAGGAGTTCCAGGAGAAAGGCGGCGTTGCCGCCTTCGCCGCCAGCCTGGCGAAGGACGAAACCACGATCTACGAGAAGCCCATCTTGATCCGAGACACCGCAAAGGTGGATGTCCAGGGCCAAAGCGAGGAGATCGAGGTCGAGGTGGGATTGGTCCATACCAACTCGTACGGTCAAACGGTCCTCACCTACGCCAACATGATCACCAACCGGGACGGTGGAACCCACCTCACCGGCTTCAAGACCGCTTACACACGAGTCCTCAACAACTACGCCAAGTCGAAGAGCATGATCAAGAAGGGCGATCCAAGCCCTACCGGCGACGACTTCCTGGAAGGTATCTCCTGTGTATTGTCGGTAAAGCTGGGCGATCCGCAGTTCGAGTCGCAAGCCAAGGTGAAGCTTCTCAATCCCGAGGCGCAGACCGCAGTGCAAAGCGTCGTCTACGAGAAGTTCGCCGAGGTTCTCGAGGAAAACCCCAAGATCGGCAAAGCGATCATCGAGAAGGCGGCCCATGCCGCCAAGGCTCGTGAGGCAGCGCGCAAGGCTCGCGACCTGGTACGCCGTGCCAATCCGCTCGAGAATGACGAGCTACCCGGCAAGCTGGCCGATTGCCAGGCGACCGACCCGAGCGTGAGTGAGATCTACATCGTCGAGGGTGACTCGGCAGGTGGGTCGGCGAAGCAGGGCCGTGAGCGCCGCTTCCAGGCGATCCTGCCGCTACGAGGAAAGATCCTCAACGTCGAGAAGGCGAATGTGGGCAAGATACTCAAGAATGCCGAGATCAGGGCGATGATCGCCGCCATCGGGGCGGGACTCGAAGGTACCGGTGACGAGCAGCACTTCAACCTCGAGGACGTGCGTTACCACCGGATCATCATCATGACCGACGCCGACCACGACGGCTCGCACATCCGCACTCTGCTCCTCACCTTCTTCTACCGCTACATGCGTCCCCTGATCGACGCCGGCTATGTCTACATCGCTCAGCCGCCGCTCTTCGGCGTGACCTTCGGCCGTTCCAAAGAGATGGAGTACGTCTTTAGCGAACAGGATCTGCATCGGCTGCTCAAGGCAAACTCCGGCCGCAAGCATGAGATTCAGCGCTTCAAGGGCCTCGGTGAGATGAATCCCGAGCAGCTTTGGGAGACGACAATGAACCCCGAGACCAGGGTGCTCAAGAGGGTAGGCATTGAGGATGTGCTCGAGGCCAGCGAGGTGTTCGAGATGCTTATGGGAAGTGAAGTGCCGCCCCGCCGTGAGTTCATAGAGGACAACGCGCACCTGGCGCAACTCGATATCTAAAGATCCTCCCGTTGGGGGGTCGTGACCAGGTGGGCCCGCGCGAGGCCACACCACTTGTCCGGCGGCGCGTGTCCGCGGAGGCTAAAGAGTGATCCGATTTCTACCCCTGTGCTTCATCTTCGTTTTGTTTGCTGCTGCCTTTGCACAGCAGGGCGTGTTACAGGAGGGTGACCTTCAGCTCGACTCGGGTGAATATGCTGACCTGCACGAGCTAGAGGTGACAGGGGCGGGCGTTAGGCTTATTGTCGAGCTGGCATCGGACGAATTCGATCCCTATCTGATAATCCTCGATCCCGAGGGCACCAACCTGTTGGAGGTAGACGACAGCGAAGGGGAAGGGCTACAGGTCAAGGAGAGCTTGGAGATCGGAACTGCCGGCACTTACACGGCTGTCGTCACGTCGGCGTTTCCAGGGGAGACCGGCGCCTACACGCTCGTGCTTCGGGTGGAGCAGTTGAACCCTCTCGCTGCCGCTGTCGGCGACAAGAACGCCGCCAGCAAGGCTGCAGATGTCGGAGCCGAGGCGGACGAGCGCGGCTTCGACCTGCCCGACCTCGAGGCGCCCACGCCCGGCGCGATGAGCGACAGGACCAACACGGTTTCACTGCAGTCCCAGATTGCGCCACAGGCCGGCTACATCTCGGGCACGACCTTCGATCCTCAGGGAAGACCGCTTGCAGGAGCCGGTGTACTGATTTACGGAACCACCTACACGCAGGGCCAGCGCACGGAGTTCGAAACCGTGAGCGGGCCCAACGGTACATTTTCGGTAAGGGTGCCCGACGGTCGCTATCAGGCGAAGGCGTGGATAGACCGGGAGATGGCGGGCAGATTCTTCTCGCGCGTTCTCCACCCGGTGAGCGGTAATCCCGGCACGGAGGTCGACTCTTTGATCGGCGGGAACCTCGACTTTCAGTGGCGGCTTTCGGGGCTCTCTGCCAACAGCACGCCGCCGGGAACCAGCGCTAGCGATTTCTACGGCGCCGCCATCGATTTTTCATATTGCGGCCTACCGGCAACCGCCTACTGCACCATGGATGACGACGGCGTTCCCACCACCCCGATAGCTCCGGGCGGATCGACCGTGACCGTTACCCTCGAGCCCACGGGTTCCCTGATCGATGGGTCGCAAGGTGAGGAGCAAACCTTCAGGTTCCTGATGATGGAGCAGGACCTTGAGTACCCTTACGAAGAGGGCATTGTTCCTGGATACCCCGGTGGGGGCGGCGGGCGGCTGAAGCTGGATAGCAACTGGCAGTATCACAGCGAGTCGCTCTTCGACATTCCGCTGGGCAGCTATCGTATGACCGCCACCGTAACTCTGCCCGATGGCCGTAGCCAGCCTCTGAGGCTGGGACTGGCAGACGACGACGTCAACTACGGCAGCGTGCCTGTCTCGTTCGTGCCGTGGGAGGGCCATGACGGCCGCTCCTACATCGGGGGAGGAATCACCGAACTGCGCGTTTACGTAAGAGACTGAGCGCGGGGAAAGGGAGGCGCGCTTCAGGCGCGAGGCGGCCCGGCTCTAGCGTTCGACCCGACGAAGTGGGGTGAAGCACAGTGGGGCGAGTCAAAGCGACTCGCCCCACTCGCGTTCACACCAATTGGTTAAGGCAGATCGAGTTCCGAGCGCCGGGCGTGTACTTCCTGCGGGCTCAGGTCCAACTCCCGCTGTTCGGCGATGTATTCGGCGTTGTAAGGCTCGTCGTCCGGCAGCTCCTCCTCGTTAGTCCATGAGGAGAGGACGAAGTTGAGCACAGCCGCGATCTGGCCGTCCGAGAGGCTCTGCCAGTCGGGCATGAGGCCGTTGTACTGTGCGCCCTGTACGGTGATTGGTCCCTGCAGCCCAAACAGGACGACCTGAGCCAGGTAATCGGGGTCGGCGGCGTAGAGATCGGCGACGTGACCGGCAAGGGGAGGGAAGACGCCGGGGACACCCTCCCCGCTCGCCTGATGGCAACCGGAGCAAGATCCATAGACCTGAGCGCCGTCGGGAAGTCCCCCAACGACCGGCTGATCCTCGGGAGGATCGGCAACCGGAGGTCCCTCGTCCTGTGGCTGTGCGACGGCCTCGCCGAATGGATTTTCCACGCCTCGTTCCGCTACCAGCTCGATGGCGCGGTGGATGTCTATCTGGACGGTTCCGTCCGCCAGTTCACGATAACCACTCAACTCCCTCGAGGTACGCTCCAATGTTTCATCGAATTGGCGCGTGTCCGCCGCCGCGAAGGTGCCGTTCGGCAGTGCGCTTATGAGCAGCAGCAGGGCGATGAGCGCTAGGACCATCCCTACCGTAACCGCCGCGAAGAAGCCCTTGATCTGGCGATCGGTGAAGAGGTACTGACGGGTGGGCTCAGGCATGATCTGTCCCCTTCGGCAGCGGCTTACCGTGCAGGGAGGGAACCGTGTGGAGTGCGTGCGAATCGGGCGTCAGCCGGGGATCGTGCAGCGGCAAGATGGGCCGCGACGCGAGTGAGCGGGTGAATGCCGCCAGCCATAGTCCGCCTAGGCCGACGACCAGCAATACGTCGAGCAGCAATAGTTGCGAGCCGCTACGATCAAAGGAAGGCACGATGATCCAGAAAAGATCCACCAACCGAACGATTATCGCCCAGATGGCTACCGTCATCAGCGCTGCCCGTTTGCGCTTCACCCAACGGGAGAAGAGGATTGCGAAAGGAGCGAAAAAGCCGAAGACTAACAGGAAGGCGCTTAGATACGCCCAATCAGTGTTCAATCGCACCACGTACCAGGGGCTGGTTTCGACCGTGTTGTTCGACCAGAGGATGATGAGCTGGGAGAAGCTCACGTACGCCCAGAACATGATGAAAGCCATGAGGAAGTTACCGAGATCCTGGAGTCGCTTCGCCGTGAGCAACTCATTCACGGCCGGAACCGCTCTAGCCAGCAGGATCAAGACCACGATGATGAACGCGGTGGCGTTGATCGCCTGGCCGATCATCAGGATGACGGAGTAGATACCGCTGAACCAGGTAGGCGTGAGAGACATTCCCCAGTCGATCCCGGCGAAAGTCATCGTCATTACATAGATAATGATCCACGCCGCACTCAGCGACTTCATTCGGTAGGCGATCGACCCGCTGTTGTTCAGCTCACGATCCTGCCGATTCGACATGCGCAGGAAGTACAGCGCTCCACCAATCCAGATGGCGAAGTAGAGGACTGCCCGGACGATGAAGAACGGTACGTTCAGGTAACTGCTCTTGGCCCCCACCAACGGATGCGTCTCGATGTACTCGGCGTGGGTCCACTCGTAGAGCGAGCCGAGGCCGAACAAGAGAGGTATGAACAGGATCGCCAGCACGGGCAAAACGGCCACCGCTGCCTCCAGCGGGCGGCGGATGAGGGCGCCCCACGAACCGCCGGCCAAGTGCTGGACGAAGAGCATTACCAGGCAACCCAGGGAGAGGCCGAGCCAGAACAGGAAGGCGAGGAGGTAGGACTGAAAGAAGCCCTCGGAACCCATCAACAGCGCCAAGAGCAGCGCCGCCGCCACGGCGATGGCGCCCACTACCAGAGAAATCCCCTGGAGCTGTCCGAGACTGGGAAGCGAGGAGCTACGGTCGGAAGCCGAAGCAGCCATTAGCGGACCTCCCCTTGCGTGCCGCGTTCGAGTTGGGCTTCGGCCGGCAGATCCTCGGCAGTCGCGAAGCGGCTAAGCTGTAACGCCCGAATGTAGCCGGCTATAGCCCAGCGATCCTCTGGAGGAATACGAGATGAGTAGGGGTACATGCGCCCGAACCCGTTGGTCATGGCGTTAAAGAAGTAGCCCACCGACTGGTCACGCAACCGCTGCTCATGGAGCGAGGTAGGGCCTGGAAACCCGCGCTGTACGACAACTCCGCGCCCGTCACCATTGTAGTTATGACAGGGGGCGCAGTAGATGTTGTACCGCTCCATGCCCCGTTGGAGAAGTGCTGGAGTGGTTTCGATGGGCAGCTCGGTAAGCAGCCCGTCCTCACCCTGACCGGTGTAGAAGGCCGGGTCCACGGCGCCGCGTTCCCGAGACACCGTTCCTATCGGGGGGACCTGGGCGGTGGTGTTGTTCTCGAAAAACGGGTTGGCCTCATAGTTGCGGAACTTTGGCTGTTCGACCATGTTGCGGCCGCAAGCGGTAATCAACAGGAGAAGCACCAATAGCGCCAGGATGCCGGGTAGTCGTAACGGGCTGAGACGCCGCAACTTATTGCTCCACTTCGGAAATGCGTGTTG
Organism: Trueperaceae bacterium; assembly: GCA_040905665.1. Classification (GTDB taxonomy): domain Bacteria; phylum Deinococcota; class Deinococci; order Deinococcales; family Trueperaceae; genus DASVCN01. The sequence continues at coordinate 6,533 of JBBDRD010000039.1, read as the reverse complement.
GCGAAAGGCGTTCGAGAAACTGGCGGGTGGCGAGAAGATCGAAGTTGGGGTCGCGGCCCTCAATGCAGAGGAAGAACTTGTCACGAGTTGCGTTCTCGAAGTTCGGGGTATTGAAGATTGGGTGATATGGCCTGGGAAGGCCGTTGCGTATGAGCATTACCAAGCCCACCGTGAAGGCGGCGACGAGCACGGTTACCTCGAAGGTGATGACGATGAAGTTCGGCCAGGAGTTGAACGGGCGGCCGCCAATGTTGAGCGGGTAATGAACGACATTCGCGTACCACTGCATGAAGAAGCCCAGGAAACCACCAACCGCTCCGGCCAAGAGCATTATCCAACCCAGGCGCGTCGGTCTCATGCCCAGCTTCTCGTCCAAGCCCTCCACGGCGAAGGGGGTGTAGGCATCGGTGTGGGTGTAGCCGGCGGAGCGGGTAGCGTCGGCGGCCACCATGATCTCCTCGGCGCTATCGAACTCGGCGACCAGACCGTAGATGCCGCGGCTGTGGACGTGGGCGGTGGCGGCTGCGTCACTCATCCTTCGACCTCCAAACCCGTTTCCTTGGCCCGTATCGTTTCGTAGTAGTCGCTACCGTGGTGCGCGTCGTGATGCACCAGCTCCTTCATCTCGGTCGTGGCGATCGAAGGGAGCAGCCTGATGAAGAGGAAGAACAGCGTGGCGAACAGACCGAACGACCCGATGTAGAGCGTCCAGTCGAAGACCGTTGCGTCGTAATCACCCCATGACGACAGCAGGAAGTCCTTGGTGAGGGTGACCGAGATGATTACGAAGCGCTCGAGCCACATGCCGATCGAAACGATCACGGAGATTATGAACAGCGCGACCGGACTCTGCCGGACCCGAAGCAGCCAGAGTGGTTGAATTGCAACGAAGTTGCAGGCGATAAGCAGCCAAAAGTACACGCCATGGTCTGCACTCAAGACCCGGTTTAGCGCCATGAAGCGTTCGAACTCGACTCCTGAGTACCAAGCAATGAACAGCTCGATCACGTATCCGTAGACGACGATCAACCCCGTCGCCAACATCAGCTTCGCCGAGTTGTCCAGATGCCGCATCGTGATCAGCTTCTCGAGACCAAATGCCTTACGAAGAGGTATCGCCAGGATGAGGACCATGGCGAAGCCGGCGAACACGGCGCCGGCCACGAAGTAGGGCGGCATGACGGTGTTGTTCCAGCCTGGCACCTGGGCGAAAGCGAAGTCCATTGCGATCGTCGAGTGTACCGAGAGCACCAGCGGAAAGGAGATCGCCGCCAGCAGCAGGTAGGCACGCATGTAACGCTGCCAGGCCTTGGTGGAGTTGTTCCAGCCCAACGACAAGACCGCGTAGAGCAGTTTGAGTCCTCTGTTGCCCGAGCGGTCGCGCAGTGTTGCCAAGTCGGGAATCAGGCCGATGTACCAGAACAGGATCGACACGCTGGCATAGGTGGAGATGGCGAACAGGTCCCAGTCCAACGGCGACCGGAACTGCGGCCATAGTCCCATGGTGTTGGGGTAAGGCAGCAGCCAATAGAAAACCCACGGCCTACCCAGGTGGAGAATGGGGTAGAGGCCGGCGCACACCACCGCGAAGATGGTCATCGCCTCGGCGAAGCGGTTGATCGAGGTACGCCAGGGCTGGCGGAACAGCAGCAGTGCCGCCGAGATGAGTGTTCCGGCGTGGCCGATACCAATCCACCAGACGAAATTGATAATAGGAAATCCCCAGGCAACGGGAATGTTGTTGCCGAAGATACCGATACCGGTAGTGATCAGGTAGACGACAGTTGCCAAATAGATGCCCAGGAGGGCCAGTGCCACCATCATGCCGACGTACCACCAGGCCGGCGTTGCCCGCGGGTGATCCAGAACCGGTGCGTCGACCACGTCGTCAACGCCCCCGTAGCTCTGTCCGCGACCGATCACGCGGTTCGTTTCCAGGACGCGTCTATTGCCCTTCCGAACGGTCATCAGCTGACTCCGACTTCCTCGGAGACGAGGGTCGGGTGAGGGTTTTTGACTCGTGCGAGGTAGGTGTTTCGTGGCTCGGTATTGAGTTCCTCGAGCAACTTGTAGTTGAGGGGCGAGCGTTTGAGTCGGTTGACGGCGCTGTCCGGGTTGTTGAGGTCGCCAAACACTATCGCTTCGGTTGGGCAAGCGGCCTGGCAGGCGGTCACGACCTCGCCGTCCGCAATCCGGCGGTCCTCGGTTTCGGCATCGATGCGGGCCGTGGCGATACGTTGAACGCAGAAGGTGCACTTCTCCATGACGCCGCGGCTTCGGACCGTTACGTCGGGGTTGTACTGCAGCGAGAGCTCGGTGGCGCTATTGGTGAGCTCGGCGTACTGCAGGAAGTTAAAGCGGCGCACCTTGTAGGGGCAGTTGTTCGAGCAGTAGCGGGTGCCCACGCAGCGGTTGTAGACCATCACATTCAGGCCCTCTTCGTCGTGCACGGTCGCGCCCACCGGGCATACCGGCTCGCAGGGCGCCTTTTCGCAGTGTTGGCAGAGCATCGGCTGATGAAAGTATTCGGGATCGTCGATGGGGCCGGCATGATAGTTGTCGATTCGCAGCCAGTGCATCTCCCGGCCTACCGCCACCTGGTCCTTGCCCACGATCGGTACATTATTCTCCGACTGACAGGCGACGACGCAGGCATTACAGCCGGTGCAGACATTCATGTCGATGACCATGCCCCAGGCGTACGACTCGTATAGGAAGTCGGGGTAAAGGTCCGATTCGTGGTGCACTACCGGATGAACGAAGTGCGGGTGCTCCGGATGCTCGCGCAACTCCGCAAGTGTGCCCGCACGAATTATGTGCCGCTCCTCGCCCGTCCCCTCGAGGTTGTGATGGGGCTGAGTGGATACCAGCGGATAGTTTCCTTCGGTCCTGGCTACTTCGACCGGCACCCGCCAGGCTCCGCTTGCCGGCCGAAGCACGTTGGCGTCGAAGCCGACTCCGCTACCGACGCGGCCGGCCCGATCACGCCCATAACCCAGATGTACGGTGATCGTCCTTTGAGCCTGGCCCGGCAGCATCCAAACGGGAGCTACTACCGAGCGGTCCTCGACCGTCAGGGTGATCAGGTCGCCGTTGCGCACCCCCAGTTCCTCGGCCGTGGCCGGTGCGAGGAGTGCGGCGTTGTCCCAGGTGAGCTTGGTGAACGGCTTGGGCAGCTCCTGCAGCCAACCGTTGTTGGCCCAGCGCCCGTCGCCGATGCTGGGATCCGGACGAAACGTGAGGATCAAGCCCTCGTCAGAATCGGGTAGCTCTACGTCGAAGGCCTGCAGTGTAGGCGTCGCCGCTGCCGAACCGCTGCCCGGCACTACGCCGCGGTAGACCGCCTGACGCCAGAACGGTTCGAACGGACCATCGACTCGGGCGCCCCAGTAGGCTCGCACCAGGTCGTAACTGCTCACGTCCGTCTCGCCGAGGAGGGTGGCGATCAGCTCGTGTTCGGAGCGACCCCCGTAGAAGGTTGAGATCAACGGTTGGATGATCGTGACCGTCCCATCGAAGGCGCGAACGTCACTCCAGTGTTCGAGATAGTGCGAGCCGGGTACATGCCAGGTCGACCCCGCCGCCGTCTCGTCGTGGTAGAGCCCGAGGTGTACCGAGAACGGGACCTGTTCGAGCGCCGCACCAAAATCGACCGCCCCCGGAGCGTTGTAAACCGGATTGGTGCCAACCATCGCAAGTACGCTCACTTCACCCGCGTTCATGGCCTCGGTTAGCTGCAGGAGTGAGGCCGCGCCGGCTACGGGTTGGGTGTCGGCCGGTTCGATGAAGCGCACGGTCGACCCGTTGTTGCCCAGAGCTTCGTTGATGGCGTGTACCAGCGCCTGTTCCTGTGCCGGCAGATACTGCCCGGCGACGAGGAGGCTGCGCCCGGCGGCGCCGTTGAGATCATCCAGGAGCGCTTCGAGCAACGGTTCGCCGACACTCGGCGGAAGGGGACGTTCGGGCGCCTGTACACTTAGCCGAGTCGCGAGCACGGCGATCAGGTCGCCAATCTCTACCGGCGAGAGCGGCAAACGGTGGTCGGCGATCGATCCGGTGGGCGTTGGAGAGCTTTCGAAGGCGTAGAAGCGGCCGGGATCTGCGGCAGCGTCATGGATTCGTCGTCGATTGGCGAACTCCCGTGCATAATGCAGCCGCCCCGGGAAATCGTCGGCGAAGTCGGCGTCGAAGGAAACGACTACATCGCCGGCGCTGAAGTCGAAGACCGGCATGAGCGGCCGGCCATATGCCAAGCGAGTTCCCTCCAAAAGCTCGTCGCTGCGCGAGGCGTCGTACTGGTGCCAGACGGCGTCGGGATACTGCTCCAAGAGGCCGGCTATCTGGCCCGCGAGCGTGGGCGAAGTGACCGACTCGGTAAGCAGCCTGAGCCCGGCGCCGCTTCCTGCATTAGCGAGCCCCTCCTGCAGGGCGGCGGTGAACTCCTCCCATGAGCTCTCCTGATCGCCGTTCATAACGAGCTGCGAGCGCTCAGGATCGTAGAGGGTGAGCACGCTGGCTTGCGCAATAGGCCCGGTCGCTCCCAGACTGGCCGGATGGTCGGGGTTACCTTCGACCTTCGTCGGGCGCCCTTGGTGGCTTTCGACCAGCAACCCTTCGCCGTAACCACCGTGCGGCAAGGCTGTGGCATAGAAGAGGGGCCGACCGGGGATGATCTCCTCGGGTTGCTGGACGTAGGGAACGATCTTTTCGTGCGGCGTCACGGGACGAGCGCAGGCGGTGAGACCGGCCAGTGCTAGTGACGCCCCGAGCAGTTTGAGGAAGTCACGCCGTTGGAAGGAACCTTCGAGGGGAGCAGCCTGACGGGGAAACTCCTGATGCAGAAACTCTCGGAACTCCTCGGTATCGGCCAGTTCATCGAGGCTACGCCAGTATGCTTTGCCGCTGGCGCCGTTCAACCGTTCGCGGATCTCGGAAATATTCAAGGAATCGCTCATCTGTGGCAGGTGGAACACATGGGTAGCTTCTCGGTGTTGATGTGGTAAGTCTCGACTAGCTCGTGGCCGAGCTCGATCTGGTTTTCAGGGCGTTCATAAGCCATGTTGAGCACCTCGCTGCGCGGCCGCAGGAATTGTTCCGGTGACTTGTGGCACTCCAGGCACCAACCCATCGTCATGGGCTCGTTCTTCCACATTCCTGCCATCTGGTCCACCTGGCCATGACAGCTGCTGCAGCCCACACCCTTGTCCACGTGGATACTGTGATCAAAATAGACGAACTCGGGCATGTCGTGTACTCGGTTCCATCCGATAGGCAAGCCACTGTCCCAGCTCTCCTGCACCGCCGCCAATTGCGGCGCTCCCACGCGAACCTGAGAATGGCAGGTCATGCAGGTCTCGGTGCTCGGTATCGTTGCGAAGCTGCTTGTTTCGACGGTGGAGTGGCAGTAGCGGCAGTCGAGTCCCAAGCTTCCGGTGTGCAGACTGTGCGAGAAGTCGACAGGCTGAGGAATCGGCACGCCCACTTGGTTATTGCTGGTTCTGGCGAACACTGTTAGGGCGGTGATCAGCAACACCGCGAAGATGCCGCCGGCGATGACGGTCCACCGTAAGAAAGAGTTCGCGTTTGGAGGGAAAAGCTGGGGCATCTATATGACCCGATCCCGGCGGCTGGAAAAACGGCGCCTTCGCGACTCCCGGCGGGCCAGGATCATTCCGCCGCCACGGCGTGAAGAAACAGGTAGAGCGAACAGAGAGACCTCCTCGATGCCAAGTGAGGGACAGCTGATTTTCCACATGACGACCGGGTCCGCCGCCTCTAGAACGCAACTAATGTATCACAAGGACTAGCAGCGGCAAGGGGGACAATCGTCCCGATCGATCGCGCAGGAATGTGTCAGGGGCGCTCATGCGGGAAAAGGGGGGTAGGGTGGCCACTACCCGAAACGGTCGTGGGTGGAAGCCGGCGGCGCCCGGCGTCCGTCTCCGTCCGGGCAAGTGACGTCTTGACGTCAAGCCGCTTGAACGTTAAAATGAATCATAATGTCCAAGGCTGCAAAGCGCGCCACGATCTATTTCGACCCCGACCTTCACAGGGCGTTACGTCTAAAGGCGGCTTCAGCCGACCGCTCGCTGTCTGAAATCGTCAACGAGGCGGTTTCCCAGGCTCTTTTGGAGGATCAGGAGGATCTGGCCGCATTCGTGCAACGCGCGGCCGAGCCAAACCTGAGCTACCAACAGTTCCTCGATGAACTGAAGTCTTTTGGCAAGATATAGTTTGGTCTTCAAGAAATCCGTCGTGAAGGACTTCCAACGCATTCCCAGAGAACCGGCAGACAAAATCCTCGTGCGAATCGCGGGCTTGGCCGACGAGCCGAGGCCATGCGGAAGTGAGAAGCTCGCCAATCAGGAGAGGTACCGCGTTCGTCAAGGCGTGTATCGGATCCTCTACGAAATCAACGACGGGGAACTGGTGGTAACACTCATCAAGGTGAGCCATCGCAAAGACGCACACCGGTGATAAAAAAGACGCATACCGGTGATAAACGAGAATCGAGCGGCCACTTCGGCCGCTCG
>JBBDRD010000038.1:0-20485 GCA_040905665.1 Trueperaceae bacterium | reverse complement strand
TGATACGCACGTCGCGCCACTCCACGCCCGGTCGACGTGCGAACGACTCGCTGCCGCCGGCAAGCAAGTTGAGCTCATCGAGGTGGCGGCCGGTGAGGACAGCAAGAGTTTGACCGTGCTCGAGGGGGTTTTGCGAAAACTGGCAAGCGTCCGGTTCGGTCGAGACAGCGCGGTTCTCGCCATTGGCGGCGGTGTCGTCACCGACCTGGCCGGCTTTGCGGCGGCCAGCTATCTGCGTGGTGTAGCGTTCTACGCATGTCCGACAAGCTTACTGGCGATGGTCGATGCCGGCGTGGGCGGCAAGACGGGCGTGAATCTCCCCGAGGGCAAGAATCTGGTGGGCGCCTTCTGGCAACCCCGGGCGGTGGTAGCCGACGTCGCCACGCTGGTCTCGCTTCCACCGCGTCAGTTCCGCGAGGGGGCGGTGGAGCTATTCAAACACGGGCTGCTCGACGACGAGTTCCTACTGGGGGCACCGGAGGATACTCGGTTCGCCCCGAACGGTGACTCGTCGACGCTGGAGGAGTATGTGGCGCGCTCGGTCGCGGTCAAAGCCAAGGTGGTGGCAGCGGACGAGCGCGAGGCGGGAAGCCGCGCTCATCTGAACCTCGGCCACACACTCGCTCACGCCATCGAAGCCGCGAGCGAACACAGCATCTCGCACGGCGAGGCAGTCGCCTACGGGCTGCAGTACGCGGCCTTGTTGGGCCTGGGCAGAGGTTGGTTCGACTTCACCGGAGCTGCCCAGCGCCTGCTGAGTTGGCTCGAGCCCGCGCCGCTTCCCTGCAGGTCGTTCGACGAGCTCCTGCCCTATATGCTGCGCGACAAGAAGAACCTGGCCGCGCGAATGCGTTTCGTGCTATTGCGCCATGAAGCCACGCCAGTCCTCGTTGATGACGTCGACGACGACGAGCAGCGCCGGGCTTGGGGGCAGCTACTGGAGGTCGTCTCGTGATTCTCGTTCTCAACGGTCCCAATCTCAACCTGCTCGGCACGCGTGAGCCCGAAGTCTACGGATCCCTTTCGCTAGCCGAAATCGACGTGAAATGTCGCAGTTGGGGACAGGAGCTTGGCTTGCGCGTCGAATGCCGCCAGAGCAATAGCGAGGGCGAGTTGATCGATTGGTTGCAGAAGGCAAAATCCGAAGGCGCCCGTGGGGTGATACTGAATGCCGCCGGCTACACCCACTCCTCGGTGGCTTTACGGGACACCATCTCCGCCCTAGACCTTCCGGTAATTGAGGTTCATCTCTCCAATGTGTCGGCGCGCGAGCCGTTCCGCCAGGTCAACCTGTTGTCGCCGGTGTGCCGGGGGACGATAACCGGCCTGGGTCAGTTCTCCTACAAGGCGGCACTGACGGCGCTGTCTGAGCTCCTATTGGACGCACCTCGATAAGCGAACGCCGACTTACCGAACGAAGGCGGGCCCACCCTCCTTCAACCGCGCAGGAACTCGGCGGGATGCTCGCCCAAGGTGGGCAAGTCTTCCAGCGAACGCAACCCAAAATCGATAAGGAAGCGTTCGGTAGTGCCATAGAGCAGCGGTTTGCCGATGACATCCTTGCGCCCCACGCTCTTGATGAGCTCACGTTCTTGCAGCGTTTCGATGGTCGAGGAGCACGATGCGCCTCGGGCAACCTCGATCTCACCGCGTGTCACCGGCTGCCTGTAAGCAATTATCGCCAGGGTTTCCAGCGCCGCATTTGACAGCCTCGGCAACGGCGGTGGCGACAGCAGCTCGGCCAGTGACGGGACCAGACCAGGTGCGACCACGAGCCGGTAACCGCCCGCCACCTCCTCGACGACGAGGCCCAAGTCGGCTTCGCCGAGAGAGTTACGAAGAGAATGGAGCGCCTCGCGCACACCTTCGGGGCCCACTCCCAATACTTTCGATACCTCAGTCTCGGTCAGGGGTCGGCCGGCGGCAAGCAGGGCCGCGCAGAGTAGGGCGTCGGTAAGCACGACAAACAGTTTACCCGCTGGGCGACGGTCGGCGATGTGGAGTGTGGCGATCGGTTACGACATGTGACTCAGCGACGTTCGACGATGTGGATCCTCCAGCCACCCTCGACCTCCACCAGTTCGATTCGAGCGCCCGTTCGGTAGCGCCCACTGCCGGCGGCTCCCTGGACCGACACAGTCGCAGTCGACGGCGTCTCGCGACTGTAGTGGAGCAGCCCCCGTAACGAAGGCGGTTCTTCGGGCAGCTCGCCGGTAGTGGCGTGTGTTTCCAACTCGAGCAGCGCGAGAGTTAGCAGGCTGTGCGCCTGGGCCCGGGCCAGCGCCAGCTCCTGGCGGTTCTCTACCAGCTTTAGGTCGAGCCGCACCAGGAGTGTCGTACCGAGTGCCAATGTGGCGAGCGAGGCCAGGGTAAGTAGCGCGGCGACCAGGGCGATCCCACATCGCCGCGGGCCACCTCTCACGGTGTCTCCTCCACTACCCTCACCGGCGTGGGAAACGACACCATCAAAGTACGGCTCTCGCCCCACGAGAATCTCAGGTTCAGCTCGATGGCCACGGCGTCGACGGGAAGGGACGCGTCAGCACTCAACTCCGCGCCGTCTAGGGCGATGATGCCAGTCAACTCCAAGCCGTTTACGTGCTGCACGGCCGGTTGCCGCGTTGCGCCCTCCTCCTGCTGATAGAGGTTCCATCGTCCGGTACTATCGCGCCGTACGTCGAATCGCAGCGCTCTCAGCTCTGGCTGGGCATACCACCTCTCTTCGAGATAGCGCACAGCAAAGGCGTCCGACCCACCCGAGCCACGGGCTAGGGCCAGGCCAGGCCCTTGCAGGTTGCCCGGAGCGCCGAGCCCTCGGTGACCCGCTAGCCCCAGATGGTAACGAAGTAGCTCTGATGCCAGTTCGACGATCTGAGCGTGAAAGGCCACCTCTTCACTCACTGTGCTCGCCTTTCGCGCCTGGACCTGCACCCCGGTTGCCGTAAGAAGCAGTACGCCCAGGAGCGTGCAGGCGAGTAGCATCTCGAGGAGCGTCATGCCGAGGCTGCGGCTGGTCGGTCTCATTACCAGCTCCCCGGTGTCGACGCGGGAAGCGACGGGAAGCGGGCGTGTACCGCGCCGAGGTCGAACCTCTGTCCTCCTACGCCCTCGACACTGATCGACACATGCGTTGCTCCACCCGATCCCGGCCCGCTACAGAGGGCGTACGACGAAGCTCCACACGACTCCACGATGATTTGGCAGCTGAGCAGGGAGGGAGAAGCGGCAGCCTGGGAGGAGCACTCCACCTCGCCGTCTTCGAACAACACGAAGCGGCGAGCGAGCTCCCCTTCGGCCACTCCCACCAGTTCGCGGACGACACGCACCCGCCGCTGAACCTCCAAGGCTTGCACCTGCAGTGTCAACAGCGCCAGGATCCCCGAGGCCAGCAAACCGCCTGCTACCACCACCTCAAGCAGGGTGAAGCCGTGCAGCGACCTCACCTTTGAACCTCGGAGCGAACCCGGCCTGCTCGCGAAACGATCACCCGCGCCTCCCTTTTGTGGTCGACGAGTGCGATGGTCTGGTTGAAGGCGCCGCTACCCGAGCAGGTACGACCCGTTCCGCTCGGAAGCCAGACGAGACCGCTCAAGGGATCGTTCTTTACTCGCACCCGGCGAAACTCCTCGAGCCGCAGCCGCCCGAGCTCCTCCCCGGCCAGGCAACCCTCTCCAATGTCCAGATGTCCGACAGCCAGGGTCAGGAACACCAGGTCCTCGGACCTATAGACGACGGCAACCGGCGAGTTCCTCTCGATCGCCTCGAAGCGCGCCTGAACGATCTGAGAGCGGAGCGCCACGATGGCTTGGCCAACGTTGCTCGGGCGCATCTGAAACGTCCAGCTCGCGAACAGCCCGAGCAGACCGAGGACCAGAAGAAGCTCGAGGAGCGTGTATCCGAGTTGCCGACTGCGAGTATCGGACCGAATTATAGAGAGTCCCACGCCTGAGATTAGCGGAGAGCCGGAGGCTGATCGTCCGGCGGTGGGCAGATGCCGTGGATAGCTCGGCGTTAGGTGAGACCCAACTCCTGAGCCCGCTGAGCGGCGGATAGCCGGTCCCGCACCTCGAGCTTCCGGTACACCCCATTGAGGTAGTCCTTGATCGTCTCCGGGCTGATTCTCAGCTCGCGGGCCATCTGCTTGTTGCTCAAACCCTTCACCAGCAGAGCCAGCACGTCGCGCTCGCGCGGGGTCAACTCGGGCAGCTGCACGGCCGGCAGCCAGCTGCGCCTGGGGTCCTCCACGATGGCCTTGAGCAGGCGAGCCAGCTCCGCGGGGCTGGTCTCCTTCGAGAGGTACATGGTGGCCCCGGCATCACGAGCCGCCCGCACTATGCCGGGTTCATCGAAGGTGGTGAGCATGACCACAAGCGGCGGATCATCGAGCGAACGGATCTCGCGGCACGCCTCTATGCCGTTCAGCTCCGGCATCCGCACGTCCATGAGCACGACGTCGAATCGCTCGCGGCGGCAGGCCGCTACCGCCTGACGGCCATCCTCCGCTTCGGCAGCCATCTCGAACCCCTGCGCTCCCAGTGCGTAACCCAAACCGACCCTAAACAGCGGGTGATCATCCACCACCAGCACTCGCAGGCCGCTCACCTATGCTCCGAGCCGAGGTAAGCGAGCAACACCGTGCCACGCGGACCGGTCGTTTCGGTGACCAAACGGCCCCCATGAGCCTCGAGAATTCGCCGAGCGATAAACAGGCCGAGTCCCGCGCTACCGGCGCTATAGCGGTTCCCGGAGATCTCCACCGGTTGCTCGTTGAAGGGTTGCGCGAGGCGTTCCAGAGGTGCAGGCAATCCCGGCCCGTCGTCGGCTATTCGCACGAGCCCCGAAAACACTTCGACGGTGATCCGTTCCCGTGCGTAGCGAACAGCGTTGGAGACGAGGTTGTATAGCGCCCGCTCGAGCTCGGCGCGATCGGCCGTGGCCAAGGCCGATCCTTCGACCTGTAGGACTACCCCACGCTCGGCGGAAAGCGGCGCAAGGCGTCCGGCTACCACCCGGGCGATCTCCTCGACCCTCACACTCTCTCGCGTGAGCGCCACATCCTCGCGATCGAACTTGTGGGCGTCGACCAGTTTTTGCATGAGCTCCAACAGGGCCCGATTCTCACGCAGGAGTCTGTCGGCCAGATCGACGCGCTCATCGCGTCCCAGGTCGTCCCTGTCGCGGATGACCTCCAACAGGTGCGAGGTGGCGACCAACGGAGTCTTCAGGTCGTGCATCAGCGTAGCGATGAAGGCTGCGCGACGGCCGTGCTCGAGCTCGATCCGAGCCAGCAGCCGGTTGAAGGCGACCCGCACCGCTCGTACCTCACCCGGTTCGCTATCTCCTGCCGACAGTCTTGCCGTCGCCAGTCGCTCGGCCGTCGCCGGCAAAGCTCCTACGTCACGCGATAGGCGTGTGAGCGGGGCGAGCAGCTCGCGGGAGGCGACGTAGCCTACCAGCGCCGAAAGCGCCACCACGGCCAATGCCCAAATGGCCGCAGCCAGCCACAGCTCACGCGCCACTCCCGCACCCCGCAAACTTGGAAGAAGCGCTCCTACCGCCAGTAGTGCGTTGGGGACGATCGCGAGAGCCGCGATGGCCAGCGCGATCCGGGTCCTGAGGCTGAACCTCGAACCATCTGCCCGACCAAGCGTGCCCGCCCGACTCACGGCGCTATCGCCGTCATTTGTCCCCGGATAGCACCGCCAGGAAGGCCTCCTGCGGCACCTCGACGGTGCCTAGCTGCTTCATCCGAGCCTTGCCTTTCTTCTGCTTCTCCAGCAGCTTCTTCTTGCGGGTAATGTCGCCACCGTAGCACTTGGCGGTGACATCCTTACGAAAGGCCCGTACCGTCGCCCGCGCCAGGATCTTGCCGCCAATGGCCGCCTGGATCGGCACCGCGAACATCTGTCGCGGTATGACTTCGGCCATCTTGTCGACGATCTTGCGCCCCATCTCGTAGGCCTTGTCGGTGTGAGCGATGATCGAGAGGGCGTCGACGCGCTCGTCGTTGACGAGGATATCGATCTTCACCAACTCGCCCTCACGGTAGTCGATCGGGTCGTAGTCCATCGACGCATAACCGCGCGTTAGGCTCTTTAGCCGGTCGTGAAAGTCGTAGAGGATCTCGCCGAACGGCACCTCGTAGCGCAACTCGACTCTGCGGCCGTGGTAGACCATGTCCTTCATCTCGCCACGCTTTTCCTGCAGCAGGCCCATTGCGCTTCCCACGTACTCTTCGGGCAGATAGACGCTCAAGCGCACGTACGGTTCGAGTACCTCCTCGATCTTGTCGGGACTCGGCAACTCAGAGGGGTTCTGAATCCTCCTGGTCACACCGTCGGTCGTCGTCAACTCGTAGACGACCGCAGGCGCCGTGGCGATGAGACCGAGGTCGAACTCCCGCTCCAGGCGGGCCTGGACGATGTCGGCATGCAGCAGTCCAAGGAAGCCGCAGCGGAAACCGAAACCCAGCGCCTCGGACGTCTCCGGTTCGAAGGTGAAGGCAGCGTCGTTGAGCGATAGCTTTTCCAGGGCCTCGCGCAACTTGGGGTAGTCCTCGCCGTCGGTGGGATAGAGGCCGCTAAAGACGACCGGCTGAGCCGGTTTGAAGCCGGGGATCGGGCGGTCGGCGGGCTTGCCCGCCGCGGTAATGGTGTCACCTATCTGGGTATCGCTTATGTCCTTGATCCCCGCGGTCAACCAGCCCACCTCGCCAGAGCCGAGGACCTCGCTCACGGCGGGCGCCGGGTCGAAGAAGCCAACCTTGTCGATCTCGAACTCCTTGCCGGTGGAGGCGACCCGGATTCGGTCGCCCGACTTGACACTGCCGTCGAATACGCGGATGAAGGGGATTACCCCCTGGTAGGAGTCGTAGACCGCATCGAAGATCAGGCAACGCAGCGGTGCGGCGTCCTCCCCCTGCGGGGGCGGCAGGTGACGCACGATCGCTTCCAGCACGGCAGCCACATTCTCACCGGTCTTGGCCGAGACGGCCACGGCGTTATCACCCGAGACGCCCACGACCTCTTCCAACTCGGCCAGCGCGCCCTTTGCATCGGCGTTGGGCAGGTCGATCTTGTTGACCACCGGCAGGATCTCCAAACCGTTGTCGGAAGCAAGATACGCGTTTTGGATGGTCTGCGCCTCTACACCTTGGGAGGCATCGACGACCAGCAGCACACCTTCGCACGCTCGCAGGGCCCGAGACACCTCATAGTTGAAGTCGACGTGCCCCGGCGTGTCGATGAGGTTGAACATGTACTTCTCGCCATCCTCGGCCTGATAGAAGAGGCGTACCGGCGAGGCCTTGATGGTGATTCCGCGCTCGCGCTCCAACTCCAGGGTGTCGAGCATCTGGGTCCGGCGGTTCCGCTCCGACACACTCTGCGTGAGTTCGAGGATGCGGTCGGCCAATGTGGACTTGCCGTGATCGACGTGGGCGATGATCGAGAAATTGCGGATCTTCACTGGGACATTCTACCTTTGCCGGCGGCGTCTCCCGGGTCTCGGGGGCGCAGGAAGCAATCGGTAAAGCAATCGGTAAAGCAATCGGTAAAGCAATCGGTAAAGCAATCGGGCAAGCAGTAGGCGAGCAATCCTGGTTGCTGTCTTCGCAAGCGCGACGTTGCACGGTAAGGAGCATGATCCGTCCCTACCCGTCGCCGCAACACCGGCCCTTTGCTATTGGAAGCTCTCGGAACCGCGCACTCCTCATTCATGGCTTCCCCGGCACTCCCTGGGAACTTCGCAGCCTGGCAAAGTTACTGGCCGAGCAGGGGTACGAGGCTCACTGCCCACTCCTGCCCGGCTTCGGCCCACAGATCGACAGCCTGGGCGACCGTAGCTGGCAAGACTGGGAGGAGAGCGTCCACTCCGCCTTCGGCCGGGTCCGATCGGGAGCAGCGAAGCTGCTGGTGGTGGGCTACTCGATGGGCGCGGCGCTGGCGGTGAGGCTGGCAGCCCATGAGGAGGTCGATGAGCTCGTACTGATCAACCCGTTCAGCGGCCTGAGTCTCCCGGTGAAGATGCTTCTGCCGGTTCTAGCGCCGTTGGTGCCAAGCTATCGTCCCTTTCGAAGCGCAAACTTCGAGGATCCTTGGACCCGGGAAGTGGTGGGGCGCGTCCTTCCCGACCTCGATGTCGACGATCTCACCTCGCAAGAACGGTTGCGCAACGAGGTCAGGCTGCCGGTTCGAGCGATCACGCAGGTCCAGCGCCTGGGGAGTGCGGCTTGGCGTGCGGCACCCCGAGTGAGGGCCAGGACTCTGGTGTTCCAGGGGGTGCAGGACAAGGTCGTTTCGGCTACTCGTACTCGTCGCTTTGCCGGCCGGTTGGGTGCCAGAGCGCAGCTTCGAGAGGCGCCAGGGGGACATGTTCTGATTTGGCCGGGTAAGCCGGGGCACGGCGAACTCGTTCGCGAGCTCGGGTCTTTTCTCAGTGACGGCGTCCTGCAAAGAAGCGGCTGAGCAGCCCGCCGGCTTCGTCCGCCCGAACCCCGCCCAGCACCTCAAGGCGCCGCTTCCACGGGGCTTCCCGGAGATCGGCGACGCTTCCCAGCGCGCCATCGCGCCGGTTGGCGGCGCCGTACACCACCCGCTTCAGGTGCGACATGAGCATCGCACCGGCGCACATGGGGCACGGCTCGAGCGTCACATAGAGCGTGCAGCCGCTAAGGCGCCAATCTCCCAGGCGCTCGGCCGCCCGGCGCAGGGCGAGCAGTTCGGCGTGAGCCGTCGGGTCACCGAGTCCCTCGGTTTCATTGTGGCCTTCACCGATGATCTCGCCGGCGCGAGTCAGCACTGCTCCCACCGGCAGCTCCTCTGCGCTAGCGGCGTGACGGGCCAGCTCGAGAGCGCGCTCCATGAAACGAAGGTCCTCAGAAGCGGCGTCCGCGGAAAGGTTCGCAGCCACTTCGAAGGCGGCTCCGATTCCCTCGGCCCAAAGGATGCGGCTTCCACTGGCCAGCACCGTGAGGCCGTCACGCTCCTCGCGTGGGATCTTGCGGTCGATGAGCAGCCTCGCCAGGCTCTTGCTGCCGCCCGCTAGCCTCATTCGGTCACCGGGCCGGCGACCGCGTAACGTCAGGCCGGGGAAGGTGAGCACGCGCTCAGGCAGGCCGCCGGGAAGCTGATGGGCAGCGGTGACGGCTCGTGACTCGAGGAGCGGCGCCGTCCGCGCCAGTTCCAATCGCCCGTAAGCCAGCCTAAGACCAACGCCGGGTCTCAGCGTCTGCCGGTAGGGGCGTTTCTCCCCCAGATGCCCTCGTACCTCCTCGATTCGCTCCATGGCCGGCGCTGCTCCCGCTTCGTCGAACAGAAAGCGCACGGCCTCGCGCTGGACCGCCGGGTGAGCCCGTGACAGCTCGGCTTGATCAAAACCCTCCTCATGCCGAAGCCTCTCGGCCGCCTCGCGAATGTAATCGGCGACGTCACGCTGCAGGAAAGCATGGCGCGCCAGCTGCAGCCTTGAAGTGGGGAAGCGGCGCCGTAGTAGGGGCGTCACCTCCTGGCGCAGCCAAGCGCGCAGCCAACGGACGTCCTGATTGGTCGAGTCCTCACGCCATGTCTGCCCGATCTCGACGAGATAGGCCACGAGCGACTCACGCGGGACGTCGAGCAGCGGACGGACGACTTGGCGGCTTACCTCAGGCATTCCGCGAAGGTATGCCGCGCCGCGAAGAAGTTGCATGAGCACCGTCTCGGCCTGGTCATCGAGGGTATGCCCGGTTATCACGGCACTGGCATCGACCTCATGGGCGTTGCGAGTGAGGAACTCGTAGCGCACGCGTCTGGCGGCGTCCTCCAGGTTCCAGCCGCGCTCCTGCGCCAGGCTGGTGACGTCCACACGCTGCACGCGCGCCTCCAGACCCAACTCCTCGGCCAGTTCCAGAACGAATCGCGCATCTTCGGCAGACACCGGGCGAAGCCCGTGGTCCAGGTGCCCGACCACGACGTCATACCCGCCTGCCACCAGCCCGCGCAGCAGCGCTACCGAATCGGCGCCACCCGATACGGCGGCCAGCACTCGAGCCGCTCGCGGCGCGAGCAGCTCGAGCCTGGTGCCTAGATGCGCCGGTACGTCCATGGAGCCATTATGACGGCACGAAGAACCAGCGCGGGAGTTCCACCCGGGCCGCACCGCGGCTATACTCGCGCATGACCGTTACCGTCGTCGTCCTGGATTCCGTAGGCGTGGGTGCGCTGCCCGACGCCGGGCGCTTCGGCGACGCCGGCGCTCACACCCTCGATCACACTCTTGCGCACGCTCCGGTATCGCTTCCGAACCTCCAGCATTTAGGGCTGGGAAATATCGAGGGCATCCAGTCGCTGTCCCCGGCAACCCGCCCTTCGGGAGCGTACGGCAGGATGTTGGAACGGTCCCCGGGCAAGGACACCACCACCGGGCACTGGGAGTTCGTGGGTGTCGCTTTGGAGCAGCCCTTTCGCACTTTCGAACGCTTTCCGGATGAAGTAATGGGGGCCTTCGATCACCTCACCGGACGTGGCCATCTAGGCAACCGCCCAGCGTCGGGGACAGAGATCATCACCCAGCTCGGCGAGAAGCACCTCACCCGAGGTGAGCCGATCGTCTACACCAGCGCCGACAGCGTCTTCCAGGTTGCGGCTCACGTGGACGTCGTCCCGCTCGAGACGCTCTACCGCTGGTGCCAGGGAGCACGTGAGCTGCTCGTGGGCGAGTATTCGGTGGCCCGGGTAATCGCCCGGCCTTTTATCGGGCACCCAGGAGCATTCGAACGGCTGGGGTCCAAGCGCCGCGACTTCTCCGTCTCTCCCCCGCACCGCACCGTACTCGAAGAGCTGGCAAACGCCGGCCGCGAGGTGGTAGCCGTGGGCAAAATCGGAGACATCTACAACGGAGTTGGCATCAGCCGCGAGATAAAGGCCAAAGACAACAATGACGGTGTGGAGCAGACCATCTCGGTGATGAGCGAGCATCCCCACGGTTTGGTCTTCTGCAACCTCGTGGAGTTCGATTCGCTCTTCGGCCATAGGCGAGATCCGGAGGGCTATTCACAAGCTCTACGTGACTTCGACGAGCTACTTCCCCGGCTGACCGCCGCCCTCCAGGACGAAGACGTGCTCATGCTGGTGAGCGATCATGGCAATGATCCCACCTGGCGCGGCACCGATCACACCCGCGAATACGGCTTGCTACTGGGGTGCGGGCCCAAAGTAGCGCCGGCGCCGCTGGGCACACGCAACTCGTTCGCCGATGTAGGGGCTACGGTTGCCGACCTCCTGGACGTGGAGTGGACGGGTATCGGTGAAAGCTTTGCCACCCTTCTTCGCGGCCACAATGTCTGGTACACGAGGTGATCCGCTCTGATTAGCCTGCCTGTGCTGCTGGCGATCGTCGCCTTGCCGGCGGTAGGCAGCCTAATCCGGATATCCAGCAAAGCGTCCCGACTAGAAAGCCGGGACGCTGAAAGATGGGCCGATTGATTGCCGAGGCTCAAGCCTCCTGGTAAGTCACCAGTTCTATGAGCGCTTCCTTCGTAGCGTCGCCGCGCCGAGTGCCCAGCTGATAGATGCGGGTGTAACCGCCGGGACGATCACTAAAGGCCGGAGCGATCTCCTCCATCAACTTGCTCACGACTTCACGGTCCTGGATATCGCGGGCCACCAAACGCCGGGCGTGCAGGTCACCACCGCGAGCCGTAGTGATGAGCTTTTCGACGAAGGGTTGGAGGTTCTTCGCCTTCGTGAGAGTGGTTTTGATACGCCCGTGGCGCAACAGCGCAGTCGCCTGGTTACGAGCCAAGGCGGTCCTGTGACTGCTGTTCCGGTTCAGTTTGCGGCCCCGTGACATGTGCCTCATCGCTTACTCCTTGAGGGCCAGGCCGCTCGCGGCCAGCCGTTCCTTGATCTCTTCCAGGGACTTCTCCCCCACCCCGCCGACCTTTTTGAGGTCACGCTCGGAGAGCGCCAGCAAGGCATTGACGGAGTCGATCCCCTCCTCCTGCAGTGAGTGGAGGACGCGTGAGGAGAGCTCCAGGCTCTCGAGGCCCATCTGCTGCACCTGGTCGGCGCCTGCACCGGTGTCCTCGGGCTCACGGCTGGGAATGGTCATGACCGGAACCTTTTCCTCGATGTCGGCCGGCAACTCCCCGGAGAAGACGGCCAACTGCCCGCGAAGAATCTCGACCGCGTGATCGAGAGCAACGCGAGGCTCGACGGAGCCGTCGGTCCATACCCGCAACACGAGTCGGTCGAGGTCGGTCTTCTGGCCGACGCGGGTATCTTCGACCCGGTAGGCAACCCGCCGGATGGGGGTAAAGACGGCATCGACGGGGATCGAGTTGATTCGGTCCTTGGTGCCGTGTATTTCGGCGGGCACATAACCAACACCCGGCTCCACTCGAACTTCCATTACCAGACGTCCGCCCTTCGTGAGGGTCGCTATCGGCAGCTCCGGGTTGACGACGTCAACGTTGGCCGGCACGTCGAAGTCAGCGGCCGTTACCGGGCCCTCCTTCTCGGAGCGCAAGGTGAGTGTGATCGGGTCGTCGTCGTGGAGTTTGACCACCAGCTCCTTGAGGTTGAGGATTATCTGCATGACATCCTCCTTCACCCCGTCGATGGTGGAAAACTCGTGAAGAACGTCCTCTATGTAAACGCTGGTTACTGCCGTCCCCGGTACCGAGGAGAGCAGGATCCGCCGCAGCGGATTGCCCAACGTAACGCCGTAGCCTCTGGCCAACGGCTCGACGACGAACTCGCCGTATTTGTCCGTGGTCTTGGCCTTGAATTCGGGAATTATCTGCATCGTCAGCTCCACCGCCTATCCGCTATTCGCTTCGTTCATGTATGTCACTCGCTCCATGCCAGCTGGGCTCCATGTCGCATGCGGCAAGGGACCGCACGCACACGGATTACCTCGAGTAGTACTCGATGACCTGAAGTTCGTTCACCGGAACGACGATGTCTTCCCTCGCCGGCCGGTTCCTGAACCGTCCCTTGAGGTTCTCGGCGTCGAACTCCAGCCACGGCAAGGTCTTGCCGCGCTTGCGTTCCTCGATGTTTCCCTTGATGATCTCGTTCGACCGCGCCTTGGGAGCAACCGAGATCTCGTCGCCCGGGTGAACACGGTAGGACGGGACGTCGACACTCTTGCCGTTGACGAAGATGTGACTATGTGCGACGAACTGTCGAGCCTGCCGCCTGGTGGTTGCGATGCCCAGCCGGTATACCACGTTGTCGAGACGCGACTCGAGGAGCTGAAGGAATACCGCACCGGTTGCGCCTTCGGCCTTGGTCGCCTCGTCGAACAGGTTGGCGAACTGCTTCTCGCTCATGTTGTAGAAGAAGCGCAGCTTCTGCTTCTCACGCAGACGCACACCGTAGTCGCTGATCCGGCGACGACGGCGCTGGCCGTGCTGACCCGGAGGGTAGGGGTGCCTCTCCATGTACCTCTGCACCTTGGGGGTCTCGACGAGATTCACCCCTTCGCGCCGGCATATCTTGACTATCGGTCCTCTGTATCGGCCCATATCTCTCCTAAAATCTCGCTTTAACCTACTGGCGGTCGGGAGGTTAGCATCCAAGATGCCTGAGGTCCGGCCTCCGGCCGGCCCTCACCACCTAGATCTACTGACGCTTCCGCTTCCGAAGGCGGCAGCCGTTGTGCGGCGTGGGGGTGTCGTCGATGATGGTGCGGACGTTTACTCCGGTCGCCTGGATGGAACGAATCGCCTGCTCCCGGCCCGAACCGGTACCGCGGATGACGATGTCGAGTTGACTCAGGCCCATGTTCTGAGCCTTGCGGGTAGCGTCGGCGGCGGCGAGCTGGGCCGCGTAAGGCGTGCCCTTCTTGGAACCCTTGTAGCCGATGGAGCCGGAGCTCGACCAAGCGACAGTGTTGCCGTCGGGATCGGTGATGGTAACGATGGTGTTGTTGTACGAGGCGTGAATGAACGCTTTGCCTTCGACGAGGCTGCGCTTGACCCGCTTCTTGGTTTTAGGACTCGGTTTGGCCACAATCTACCCTCTTTCTTCCATCTTGGGGCCTACTTCTTCGCTGCCTTCTTCTTGCCGGCTACTGTGCGCCGCGGCCCCTTGCGAGTCCGAGCGTTGGTCTTGGTCGATTGGCCATGAACCGGCAGGCCGCGCCGATGGCGAAGCCCCCGGTAGCATCCGATATCCATCAGCCGCTTGATATTGAGCTGAATCTCACGGCGAAGGTCACCCTCCACCTTGAAATCGGTCTCGACGATCCCGCGAAGCCGCGCGATCTCATTCTCGGCCAGATCCTTGACCCTGGTATCCGGATCGACCTCTGCCTTGGTCAAGATCACTCGTGAGCGGCTCACGCCGATGCCGTAAATGTACGGCAGCGCGTGCTCCACGCGCTTCTCTCTGGGAAGGTCGACCCCTGCTATTCGCGCCATATCAGCCCTGCCTTTGCTTGTGCTTCGGGTTAACCGAGCAGATCACGTACACCTTGCCGTGTCGCCGGACGACTTTGCACTTGTCACACATCGGTTTGACGGATGCCCGTACTTTCATCCTCAGTTCCCTACTTTCGGTACACGATCCGACCCTTTTCGGGGTCGTAAGTGCTGATTTCGACGACGACGCGGTCACCCGGAAGGATCCGAATGTAATGGCGCCGCATCTTGCCGCCCACATGGGCGAGGATCTCCGGACCCGCGTCTAGCTGGACCAGGAACGTGGTATTCGGCCGGGCCTCGAGGACAACCCCCTCGGTACGGATGGTGTCCTGCGTGGTTTCCTCGGCGCGAGTTCGCGGCCTTGGCGGACCCGATGATCTCCTACGCGCCATGCATGCCTCCTCTGGCGGTACCCGCGGGCGTTGCTGAATCCCCGGCGGATGACCGCGTATCGCTTGCTGTCAACACCCGCGGTCCATCCTCAGTGACCGCTACGGTGTGCTCGAAGTGCGCGGCAAGACTCCCGTCCGCGGTGGGTGCGGTCCAGCCGTCGTCCAATATTCGAACCCTGGTGCGACCTTCCGTCACCATCGGTTCCATAGCCAGGACGAGGCCGGGACGCAAAACGGGTCCGGTGCCTGCGCGACCATAGTTGGGGAGCTCCGGTCCTTCGTGGAATTCACGCCCGATGCCGTGACCTACGAACTCGCGAACTACCCAAAAGCCTTCGTCTTCGACAACACTCTGTATAGCCGCGGAGATGTCGCCAAGCCGGTTTCCTGCCAGTGACGCCGCGATGCCCGCATAAAGCGAGCGTTCTGTGACGTCGAGCAGCCTCTGTGCCTCTACCGAAATCTTCCCCACCGCATAGGTCTTAGCCATGTCGGCGGCGAAACCTCCGTAGAACGTGCCTATATCGATGGACACGATATCGCCTTCGGCAAGCGGACGCCGGTCCGGAAAACCATGGACCACCACATCATTTACCGAAGTGCAGAGCGTAGCCGGAAAGCCACGGTAGCCTTTGAAGGCGGGCTTTCCGCCACGCGAAAGAATAGCATCTTCGGCAACCGCGTTCAACTCCGCGGTTGACACTCCGGGAGCGATAAGCCCCTCGACCGCTTCGAGAGCCTCGCGGTTGATGACTGCGGCCTCCGCCATGCTGTCGAGTTCGGCTGGACGCTTGAGGATCAAGGAAGAACCCCGACGATCCGTTCGGTAACGTCGTCCATCTCGCCCATCCCGTCGACGGTGACGAGCTTGCCCTGCCCCCGGTAGTAGTCGAGCAGCGGCTTGGTCTCGTTGCGGAAGACTTCCATCCGCTTCCTGATGGTGGCCTCATTGTCGTCGAAGCGGCCCTCGTCGCGTGAGCGTTGCAGAAGCCGCCTCACGAGTTCCTCGGAGTCGACCTCGAGCGCAACAGCTGACGTGACCGCGGTGTCGTGCTCGGCCAGCAGAGCGTCGAGCGCGGCCGCTTGACCGGGGGTACGGGGAAAGCCGTCGAGCAGGACGCGGACACTCTGCTGCCCCTCCAACTCACGGCTCACCATGGCGATGATCAGGTCGTCGGGAACCAAGTCACCGGCCTCCATTATGCCCTTGGCTCGCGTGCCCAGCTCGGTGCCACGCTTTACGTGCTCGCGAAGCATGTCACCCGTGGACAGTTTCGTGAGACCGCGGCTCTGAGCCAGGCGATTCGACTGCGTACCCTTACCGGCTCCGGGAGGACCCATGAGCAGCAGAACTTCGGAAGCCGGCCCCGATTCCACTAGAAGCGCCTCCCGCGTCCACGGATGCGACCCTTGTTCACGAAGCCCTCGTAATGCCGCATCATCAATTGCGATTCGAGCTGACGGAGGGTATCGAGCGCCACGCCAACCACGATCAGCAGGCCGATACCGGAGAAGACGAAGGAAAGCTGGCCCGTCCCGGTAATCCACGCCAAAGTTTGCGGCAGAGCGTTCACCGCGCCAAGGAAGAGCGCGCCCCAGAGCGTGATGCGACTGGTTATGCGCGTCAGATGGTCGGTCGTCGGCTGCCCCGGACGAACGCCCGGCACGAAGCCGCCGTATTCACGCAGGTTCTCCGAAATCCGCCTGGGATCGAAGGAGATCTGCGTATAGAAGTAGGTAAAGGCCATGATGAGCAGGGTGCTGGTGAGCAGGCCCTGCCACTGAGATGTGTTGAACCACACGCCGATGGCCTGCAGCCAGCCGACCGTAGGGAACGCTCCGATGATGGTGGTGGGCAAGATGAGAATCGACACGGCGAAGATGATGGGAATCACCCCGGCGGCGTTGAGGCGCAGCGGTATATAGGTGCTCTGACCACCCATGACCTTGCGCCCAACGACCTTACGCGCATACTGCACAGGGATGCGCCGCTCAGCTTGCTGCACCAAGACCATTCCGGCGATGGCGATTATCAGCAGCAGGAAAAAGAACACCAAGCCGAAGATATTCCCTTCACCTCGCTGGATGAGGGCGAACTGCTGGCTGAGCGCATTCGGATAGGCAGCGACGATCCCCGCGTAGATGATCAAGGATATGCCGTTCCCGATTCCGTATTCGCTGATCTTCTCGCCCAGCCACATCACGACAGTGACGCCGGCGATCTGAGTCACGAGCACGACGAACCAGAAGAACGGGCCGTTGGACCAGCCGATCTTGAGAGCGCCCGAGGGGCCAAGTAGCGCGATGGCGAGGAACAACGCCTGGACCGCGCCTAGCGCGGTAGCGCCGTATCGGGTGTACTGCGTTATCTTCTTGCGCCCCTCCTCGCCCTGCTTGGCGAGATCCTCCAGCGGTTTATACGTGGAGGTGAGGAGCTGGATAATGATACTGGCGGTGATGTAGGGAATCACTCCAAGGGCGGCGATCGAGAAGACCTCGAAGTTACCGCCCGAAATGAAGTTCAGCAGGGTGAAGACATCCCCTTGTCCGAAGTTCCCGGATTGCAGCGCTTGGATATCGATCCCGGGCGTCGGGATGAACACCATCAGCCGGTAGACAGCCAGGATACCGATCGTGACCAGCAGCTTCGCACGCAGGTCGGGGATGACCAGGGCGTTGCGAAAGGCGGCAAGCATCAGCCTTGCTCCTCTGAATCGGGCTCGGGTGAAACGGCCTCGGCCCCGCGCACCTTGCCGCCGGCCGCGATCACCGCATGAGCGGCGCTACGACTGCAGCCGTCAACGTCCACTTCCAGATTCTTCACTTCCAACTCGCCTCGGCCCAGCAACTTCACTGGTCGATCGGCGTAGCGGACAAGGCCGCGTTCCCAGAGGGACTCACCGGTAACAGAGGCGCCCGCTTCGAACACGTTGAGGTCCTCGAGATTGATGAGCTGAAAGAGCTGCTTCTCTCGCGAAAAGCCCCGCTTGGGGAGCCGCATGACGAGGCGTGAACGACCGCCTTCCCAGCCGGCACCCTGGCTAAAACCGCTCCGGCTCGACTGGCCCTTCTGGCCACGCCCGGCGGTCTTGCCCCGACCGCTGCCCAGACCGCGGCCCACCCGCCGCCGGTTCTTCTTAGAACCGGGCGCCGGTTTGAGGTCGTTGAGTTTCATTTGCTCTGCCCTTCGATAGTGAGGAGGTAGGCGACCTTATTTACCATTCCCTGAACGTCGCGGGTTTCGAGCACTTCACGGCTGTCGCCGGTCTTGCGAAGTCCCAAAGCCCTCAGGGTGGCCCGCTGGTCCTTTGGCACGCCGATCTGTGAGCGGGCGAGGGTGACTTTCACTTGGCCATCTCCCGCTCCCGCTTCGACTCATCGAACGTCTTGAGTTGCTTGAGCCCGTCGATTACGGCGTACGCAACATTGGTCTGGTTGCGCGAACCCAACTCCTTGGTGAGCAGGTTGCTAAAGCCGGCCAGTTCCACGATGGCGCGCGGAACGGTGCCGGCGATGACACCGGTGCCCGGGCCCGCAGGCTTGAGCATCACACGCGAGGTGCCGTGAGCACCCAATACTTCATGGGGAATAGTACCGGCGCCCTCGATGGGAACCTCGATGAGGTTGCGCCTGGCGACGTACTGGCCCTTTTGGACCGCAAGCGGAACTTCCTTCGCCTTGCCCAAGCCGATGCCCACGCGTCCGTTACGGTCGCCGATAACTACCATTGCGCCAAAGCGGAAACGGCGGCCACCCTTATAGGTCTTGGCGGTACGGCGGATGAAGATTACCTTGTCTTCGAAATCGGTATCAGCCATCAGAACTCCAGGCCTCCCTCGCGTGCGCCCTCGGCCAGTGCCTGGACGCGGCCGTGATATCGATAGGCGCCACGGTCGAAAACGACCCGCTTGACGCCCTTTTCCTGGGCCCGCTCGGCTAAGGCCGTGCCAACGGCCCTAGCCTGCTCGAGCTTGGTGCCATTTGTCTTGAGGCTCTTAGAGTTCGCCTCGGCGACGGTTATGCCCTGCTCATCGTCGATGAGTTGAGCGTAGATGAACTTGGCGCTACGAAACACACTGAGGCGCAGGCGGTCGGTGGCGACCGGACGCACCAGGCGACCTCGAGTACGGTAGGCGCGGCGCTCTTTGGTAGTGAGTGTCTTCATGCGATACTCCTCGATTACCGCGCGGCGGCCTTGCCGGGCTTGAGACGAACTTCTTCGCCCTGATAGCGCACGCCTTTGCCGTGGTAGCTATCGGGCGGCCGGACGGCGCGGATGTTGGCGGCGACCTGGCCGACGAGTTGCTTGTCGATTCCGCTAACGATGACCCTGGTCGGCTCTGGAGCCGCGAGCGTGACACCCTCTGGAGGGTCGATAGTCACGACATGCGAGTAGCCGACGTTTAGCTCGAGCTGATTGCCTTTCATCTGGCAACGGAAGCCGACACCGCGTATCTCCAGGTGACGTTCGAAACCCTGGGTAACACCGGTCACGGCGTTCGCCACCAAGCTGCGAACCAGGCCATGATGGGCGCGATCGTTACGGTGATCGCTGGGACGCGCCACCGTTACGTTGCCATCCTCCTGCTTGATGGTGAGGCGTTCGCTAACCGGTACCCGGAGCTGGCCCTTCGGTCCCTTGACCGATACCAGTCCTTTGCTGATGGCGACATCGACGCCCTTAGGCACTTCGATTGGGGCGTTACCGATCCGCGACATTACCAGACCTCACAAATGACTTCGCCGCCCACGTTCTTACGGCGAGCCTCGTGGTCGACCAGTAGCCCCTGCGAAGTGCTTATCACGGCGAAGCCGAGGCCACCGCGTACGACCGGCACGTGCTTGGCGTTGGCGTAGGCGCGTCGGCCAGGTCGTGACACGCGGCTGAGCGAGTTGATCAGTGGCTTGCGCTTGGGGCCATACTTGAGGCCGATTCGAATGACCGCGTGGCCATCTTTCTCGACCATCTCTACCGACTTGAGGTAACCTTCACGCGCCAACAGTTCCGCCAGCGCACGCTTGAATTTGCTGGCCGGAACGTCGACTACCTCGGAGCCGATAGCTCCGCCGGTACGAATCCTATTGAGCATGTCGGCAACAGGGTCAGTCTGCATCTCTACCTACTTTCGCGAGACCGGTATCAGCGGACACCCGCTGACCTCTGCCTCTGGTTTGTGATTTCTCTTTTGTATCCCTCACTCGGTTTCCTTTGATCTCTACTCGCTTCGCTCGGCTTTCCAATTGGTGCCGTGCCTGACGTCCTTGGTCGATACTCGCTCTGCTCGCTCCCTTGAGCGTGGCGGCTGGCGTGCCTGTTCGATACTCGCTCTGCTCGCCTTCTCGCGCCTGTTTGCTGACCGGCCGGAACCACCACGCGGTGGGCATGCGTGGCGTCTCGAACTGGGACAGCGGCTTCCCGCACATGCGGGGTGCTATCCCACCTGCCGCCGCCACCCTGCCTGAGGTTTTGCGTGAGTACGGCTACGCCACCTATTGCGCGGGCAAGTGGCACCTGGCCCCGATGCAGGACTGTTCCGCCGCCGGGCCTCACACGAACTGGCCCCTGCAGAAGGGCTTCGACCGGTACTACGGCTTCCTTCAGGGCGAGACCGACCAGTTCCATCCAGAGCTGACGGAGGACAACCACCACATCGAGCCGCCGCGCCGCCCAGAGGATGGCTAC
>JBBDRD010000037.1:0-87549 GCA_040905665.1 Trueperaceae bacterium | reverse complement strand
ATGTCGATCCTCGGCTAACGGATTTCGGTTGACCCAGTGGTGTCGGCCCACAGCTACCGCGGCCGGCAGAACGGGCCACCTAGATCAGTCAGCCCTTGAGCCCCGCCCCAGCCAGGGATCCCAGTACCAGCCGCTGAGCGAAGAAGTAGATGATCAGGGTGGGGAGCACCCCCAGGGAGGCGGCGGACATGAGCAGGCCCCAGCTCGAGCCGGCCTCTGCGCTCATGAACTGGCGTAGCCAGATGGGCAGCGTCATCGCCTCGGGGTCGGAGAGTACGATCGTCGGCCACACGTACTGATTCCAGCTGTTGATGAAAAAGAGGACGGCGAGGGCGGCCAGGACCGGGCGAACTACCGGCAGCACCACTCGGAACAATGTCGTCAACTCATTGGCCCCGTCGATGCGGGCCGCATCGAGAAGCGCCTGGGGGAAGACGCGCAAATGTTGGCGCAGCAGGAAGATCCCGAAGCCGTTTGCCACCTGCGGCAGGATTACGCCCAGATGGGTGTTGAGGAGACCCCAGTCGGAGACCAGGAGGTAATTCGAGACCATGATCACCTGGATGGGTATGAACATCGTCCCTAGGCAGATGTAGAAGAGCACCTCGCGGAACGGGAAGCGGAAGCGGGCGAAGCCGTAGGCGGCAAGCAGGCTCGTGAGGAGTTGGGCAGAGGTGATTCCCACAGCGACGATGAGTGTATTGAGCAGGATTCGCTGAATGGGGAACTCGTTCCACAAACGGACGAAGTGATCCAGTGTGGGGTTCGCGGGGATGAGGCGTAGGCCACTGCTGAAGATCTCTGCGGACGGCTTGAGTGCCGTCGTGAGCATCCAGATGACGGGGAGCACCGCTACTACCGTGAGCACGATGAACAGTACGTGCCAGCTCACTCGCACAGGCAGCGAGGACTTGATTCCCCAGTCGGCGAAATCGGTTTGGCCCGGCCGGTTGGTGGGCCGTCCCCGTCTCATCGGCGTAACCTCCCGGCTACGCCGGTTCTTTCGGGAGCTCGCCACACGGCGCCAGATCGCTCACCGCTCTTCATAGGAGATGATCCTTTCGGAACCGAGCATCTGCACGACGGTGATGAACAGGAACGCCAGGAACACGGTCACGGCGATCGCCGATGAGTATCCCACGCGGAACCAGCGGAACGCCTGACGCCATACCTCGAACACGATGTTCGTGCTGGCGTCTGCCGGGCCACCGCCGGTGAGGACGTGGATGGGGGTGAAAACGTATTCGGTCGCCATCGTGAGGGTGGCGAAGAGAACGAAGACGATCGTGGGGGCCAGCAGGGGGAGGATGATGCGGCGCCACAGGGTAAGCCCCTCGGCGCCGTCGACTCGGGCGGCGTCGATGAGTTCGCGTGGGATCGTGCCCATGCCGGCGATGAAGAGCATCATGTTGTAGCCGAACGCCTTCCAGGCGACGATCACCGCGATTGCGCCGAGCGCCGTGCCGGGGTTGGAGAGCCAGCTCACCGGTTGCATGCCCAGTTCGCGCCAAGCGTAGCCCAGCAGTCCGCTGATGGGATTGTAGATCCACAGCCAAAGCACCGACGCGATGCCCAGCGAGATCACCATGGGCGAAAAGATGACGGCGGTGAAGAAGCGGCGGCTGTGCTTGTTCACATAGGTGAAGCCGGCACCAACGAACAGGGGGAAGATGATGATGAGGCCGAACAGCCACAGGATGTAGATCCCGGTGTTGCCTATAGCTGTCCTGATGGTGTCGCTCGAGGCCATCTCCCGGTAGTTGGCGCCGCCCAGGAACTCCGCTTCGGCTCGAACCATGTTCCAGTTCGTGAAGGAGAGCCCGATCGTGTCGGCGAGCGGGCGGTAGACGAAGATACCCAGGCCCAGGAGCGCGGGCGCAATAAGGAGGAGGCCGGTGAGGGCCTCCCGAGTCTTGAGGGTGAGCGCGGGCTTTTGCGTGGAGCTAACGCTTCGCGCCGTTTGAGCCTGTTGCGACATCTGACCTAACGCCTGCTTTCTGCTCTATCCGTCTACTGGTCGAGGATCCGCGTCATCTCCGAGGCGGCGTTGCTGAGCGTCTCCTCGACCGGTGCGCCGTTGAGGATCGACTGGCGGGCGTTGATCAGCACCTGCTCGGCTTCGAAGCCGCGGTCACCGGGAAGCGGTTGCCAGGCGACGGAGTCCGTCAACTGGTCGAGC
Source organism: Trueperaceae bacterium (assembly GCA_040905665.1). Classification (GTDB taxonomy): domain Bacteria; phylum Deinococcota; class Deinococci; order Deinococcales; family Trueperaceae; genus DASVCN01. The sequence continues at coordinate 85,370 of JBBDRD010000037.1, read as the reverse complement.
GCCGGCTGGATGAGCGGGTTGTCGGCGAAGAAGTCCGCCAGATATTCGGGATCGTCCGAGATTCCGTCTGCAACGGGAAGATAGCCGGTGTCTCGGACCCAGATCGTCTGGCCCTGGGCCCCCGTGAGGAACCTGACGAACTCGAAGGCGGCCCGCTGCACCTCGGGATCATCCGCGAAGATGAAGAGGGCGTTGCCGCCAGAGGCAACCCGGCGCGGTTTGTCGCCCCATGTCGGGAAGGGCGCGGTGCGCATGTCGAAGTTCGACTGCTCGGTGTAGTTCGCGAGCGAGGCGGAGGTTCGCACGTACATGGCCAACTGCCCGGCGAGGAACGCCTGCTCCTGCTCGGCGTCGGTGACCACGGGGAGGGTCCGGTCGACCTGAGCGAGGTCCTGCCAGTACTGGAAGGCTTCGATCGACTCGGGGCTGTCCACGGCAATTTCGCCGTTCTCGGCCTGAATGGCGCCCCCGTTGGACTCGATCAGGCTCTGCGGAACCCAGTTGTTCGAGTTGGAGATCTGAATGCCTATGCCATAGATCCCGGTTGCCTCCGTGATCTGCTTCGCGGCTTCCCTGACCTCTGCCCAGGTGCTGGGTGGGTCGTTGGGGTCGAGCCCGGCCTGCTCGAAGACGTCCGCGTTATAGAAGAGCATCGGGATCGAGATCGCCAGCGGTATCGCGTGTTGCGCGCCGTCGCTGTCCTGCCCCAGCCCCAGGACTCCGTCGACGAAGCCGTCGATGTACTCCTGATAGCCCTCCTGGCCGGAGAACTGGTCGATGGGGGCGTGCGGAAGCTCCTCGATCGCGAAGTTACGGAAGTTATAGCCGATCTGCGCTATAGCTGGCGGGTTGCCCCCGGCGATGGCCGCCTGTAGGTTGGTGAGGAGTCCACCGTAGGAGCCTTCCTGGAAGCGCTCGACCACCTGGATGTCGGGATGCTCAGCGTGGAACGCTTCGATCGCTTCGTCCACGGCTTGAGCACCGAACGTCGCGGAGTTGATGTGCCAGTACTCGACCGTTGTCTGTTGGGCGAGTCCGTACCCCAACAGCAGTGTGACGGTCAGCGTGAGAAGTGCGTACAGCCTCGGCATGTAGACCACCTCCAAAAAGTTCCTCGAGTGGATTTCGCTTGTACCTTTCCCGAATAGCGTGAATGTGTTGTACTATTCACTATAGAGACCTTAGCAAGGAGATGTCAACGCTATGTCAAGACGCGCCGGCGCTCAAACCGTGGACTCTGCCCTGGAGCTCCTCGATCTCATAGCCAACTACAAGGGCGTGACGTTATCCGAAGTCGCCCGCCTGTTGGGCGCCACCACCACCAAGACTCATCGGTTGCTGGCTGCGCTCGAGGGCAAAGGCTACCTCTCACGCACTTCCGGCAAGGCGTATGAGCTTGGGCCCAAGCTGCTCTACCTCGGCCACCGTGCCAGCAGGGGCAACCAACTATTGCGCGCGGCGGCGCCGGTGCTCGACCACTTGAGCGAGACGACGGGTGAGACCGCCCTACTGGCAGTTCGCTTTGGTGCAGAGAGGCTCATCGTCGACTCCCGCGACTCCCGCTTTGGTCCGCAAGCGGCCTGGCCCCATGATGCGAGGTTGCCGCTCCACTCCGGTGCGCTGGGCATTTGCCTGCTCAGTTACGCACACCAGGGAATCGTTGCGCAGGTAGTCGCTGAGGGCCTTACCGAGTTCACCTCCACCACTGTCTCGAGCGAGGAGCAGTTGCGGGAGGCGATGCGCTCGGTTCGCCAGAACGGCTCCTACGCCTCGAAGGGAAGCTACGTGGAGGGAATCTATTCGATAGCGGCGCCGGTCCTAGGGACGAACCGCGAGGCAGTCGCAGCCGTCTCGATCGTGGGTGACCTCGTCCGGCTCGATGAAAAAAAAGAGGCGGGCTTTCACGAAGAGGTACGCAAGGGCGCGGCCCGCATCGCCGCTTATCTCACGTGAGGCCGTTGGAGTACTCCGACGGACGCCGATTTGCCACGAGGCACGATCTTCGTCTGCCCTTCGTGAGCCACGAAGCGCGGCACTATCCCCCGAGCTCACAAAACGTTCGCGCCACGGGCGGGGAGCGTTAGGAGGAAGATGGCTCAGAAGCTGATTCTCGACGTTGATACCGGCACCGACGACGCCATAGCCATCATGCTCGCTGCGCTCCACCCTGACCTCGAACTCATCGCTGTAACGACGGTCAACGGCAACGCCCCGGTCGATGTCGCAACGGACAACACCCTTCGGGTAGTCGGCATCATTGGCATCGACATACCCGTCTACCGCGGCATGGCCAAGCCGTTGCTTCGTTCCGACTTCCCTGTTCCCCGGGCACAGAAGCCGGAGCGAGCCGTTCACGCGAAACCACTCGACCTGCCGCCCGCTAGCCGCGAGGTGCAAGCACAGCACGCGGTCGACTTCCTGATCGAGGCCGTGGCGGCTGCACCTGGGGAACTGACCCTCGTCACCACCGCGCCCCTCTCCAACCTGGGAGCCGCACTCATCCGGGAGCCACGCCTGCTCGAAGGGCTCCGGCGCCTCGTCGTGCTGGGCGGGAGCCACGCCGTGGGCAACGTCACGCCTTCGGCGGAGTTCAACATGTGGGCAGATCCCGAAGCCGCCAAACTCGTCTTCGCCTCCAGTACACAGAAGACGACGTTCATCACACTCGACACAACCCACAAGGCGCCACTCGATCTGGCCTTTTGCCGGTCCCTTCGTACACTCTCGTCGCCGGCAGGCAGAGTCACCGCCGCGCTGGTGGAGCAGCGGATCGAAGCCTACCGGGATCGCAGCGACATGGCGAATGCCCAGGCGGCCCCGGTACACGATCCGTTCGCCGTCGCGGCCCTTGTCCTGCCCTCGCTGCTCGAGACCAGGCGGGTATTCGTGGACGTCGAAACCCAGGGAGAACTGACGGTCGGACGTACCGTGATCGACGTGGACGCAAGGAGTGGTCGCGAGCCCAACGTTGATTTCGCCTCATTGAAGGACCCGCAGGGCATCGGCGCCCTGCTGCTCGAAGTGTTTGGCACCAGGAGCCGGATTGAAAGTGAAGGTCGCCGGGTTTGAGCCAAGCACGTTGTCGCGCCGCTCCTGCGCGGCCTGCCGTCGTTTTCGGTTGGGCGTTGTATCTAGGCAATCCCCTCCAAAGCACCGAACCTTGGAGAGGAGAGGATTCGAGCCCATCAAAACTAATGCCTGATACAGCCCGTCGCCTATCTACTTTAGGCACGAATAAATCAATATCTCTCAGCAGAATTGGGAGGCTGTATCGTCTGGGTGTATTCGTTAATCCTCTGACGGACGCTAACGCCGCAGGTCCGGAGATGGGTACCGCATTTGAAACTCGTCTTCAAGCCTCATACTCTCGAAAAGCTGGCCGAGAAGCATGTCGTCACTGAAGACGAGGTACGTGAAGCCATCGAGGATGCAAGTCTCGACATACGTAGGCACCGCCGTAGGAGGAACAAGCAAGTTCGATACGTCGTTATTGGAAAGACGATTGGTAGTAGGTTTCTCCGAATAGTGCTTGAAAAGGTCTATGATGAATTCGTGGTAATCACGGCTTTTGACGCAAGCGAGGCCGATAAGAAGCGGTACCGGGGAAGGTGAGTGGTTTGTCAAGGTCAAGGCAGCCGGTAGGTGAACGCTTGCTTCTCACCTCCGCGGATCAAATCCCAGACTTCTCCGAGCTGAATGAGGAGGAGGAGATGGAATTTTGGGAAAACCACGACTTCGCAGAAGGGGTCCTCGAGGGAGGCTTGCATGTCCAAGAGGACTTTTACCGGACCATCGAACTACAGCGGCCAGACCAGACCGATGAGGACGCTTAAATGTTCGAGAGCACTCACCGTTGGGGGCAAAGTGAAAGCTCGGCTCGTAAGGGCGGCGCCAGTGGGTGACGATGTTCAGATGGAGACGTGGGCCGAGGAGCTGAGTAGGCTTCAAGCGCTTTATGGCACGGGTCGGAATGAGTTGAACTCGGAGGATATTCTGCGTGAGGACCGTGAGGCGCGTCTCCGAGTACTGGGACACCTCCGCTTTGTTGAAGCTCTACCTGAGCGAACCTGATTCCGAATACTTAGAGGTCTTGCCTTAGGTCCCTGCAATCCACATCGTAAACGACGTCCCCGCGCTCGACGATCTTGTTAACCAACAGGGGATCGTCCGCTTGCGTGTATAGGTCGAGCGGGTAACCTAACGCACTTTCGAGAGCATGCCGGAACTCCCAGTACCGTCTTTGTTCCAGGGGCATTACCAGGAGGTCGATATCGGAGCGCGAGTGGCTGGCACCAATGGCGGTTGAACCGAAGATCACAGCCCTTCTTACGCCGAACCGCTCGAACACGGCCGGCCCTTTATCCTTTACCGCTAGCCGCCGCTGTTCCGCTTCGGCGGCGCGCATTGATCGCTCCCGCTCCCACTTTGCCCTGACCTTATCGAACTTCATTTGAAATGAGTCTAGCATCGGTCCCCGAGAGCGACGGCGGGGCCCGGAATTGACGGCGATCCTTGTATCCGATTCGATCACTGCCTGCATTGCCTACGATCTGGCTGCGGTCTTCGAAGTAGTTCTTCGACCGGGCGCTTGACATTCGCGACCCTCGCTCGCTACTATTACGAAAACGATTTCGGAAAACGATTTCGGGTTCATTCCATAGGTACCCGACGAGAGCGAGAGTCTTGTCCAACATGCCGAAAGTCAGTGCCACTCTCCACGATGTAGCGAGGCATGCCTCGGTCGGGATCAGTACGGTCTCGAAGGTGCTGAACAACTATCAGGACATCGCACCCGAGACGCGGGAGCGGGTGCTCAGGTCGGTCGAGGAACTGAGCTATACCCCTAACCGGGCTGCGCGTAGCTTTCGTACCGGCAAGACCAATACCGTCTCGATCTTCATGCCGATGATCGGTACCGACTTCTACGACCGGCTGGTGACGGCGATGGACGAGGAACTGGCGGCGCACGACTTCGACGCGGCCCTGTTTCCGCTGCTGAATCCGCGCCGGCTCGAACGGTACAAGGCGCCGGATGCCCTGCCTTATCACGCCGACGGTCTCATCTTCGCCTCGCTCAATCCCGACTGGCTCTTCACCGATGCCAGATTGCCGGTAGGCCTTCCCGCAGTGCTGGTCGACGCCTATCACGAGAGTTACGACACAATCAGCGTGGACAACGCGGGCGGCGCCTACGCGGCTACTGCTCACCTGTTGGAAAGACCGGCGCCCACCTTCGCAATCCTCGTCGAAGAGCGCTTCGACACCCCATTTTCGAGCGGCGTATTCCTCGAGCGCCGCAAGGGTTTCGAGCGCGCGCTGCGCGAACATGGTCTGGAGCCTGGCGAGGACCGGGTGCTGAATGTCGAGTTCGGCGCGGACGGCGGACGGACCGCCTTCCGTCAGATCCTGGAGCGTGCGCGGCCTCCCCTCAACATCTTTTCCAGCTGCGACCTCTTGGCGCGAAGCGTTCTCGACGAGGCCTCTCGCCTGGACTTGCAGCTGGGTGAAGACGTGAGGGTCGTGGGGTTCGACGATCAGCCTTGGGCGAAGGGCCTCGGCCTCAGCTCGGTGCACCAGCCTGTCGAGCGAATGGGCAGGCTCGCCATAAAGATGCTGCTGGAACGTTTGACCGACTCCGCTCTCGAGGCTCGCCATCAGGAGATCGAGCCGACACTCGTCGTTCGTGGGTCCAGTGGAGGAGGTTGAGGGAGGGTTTTCGCGGGAAGGCAACAGGAAGAGGGCAACTAGTAGCACGCGGGGTATGCCGCGTACGAAGACCAAACGGAGGAAAGGTATGAGACTGTTCCGCATTTTCCCGCTCCTGAGCCTGTGCTTGGCACTGGGCACCTTGGCAGCCGGCCAGAACCTCACCTTCTGGCACTATTGGGACGGCGCCAACGGCCAGGTACTGCAGGGCCTCATCGATCGCTACGAGGAGGAGAATCCAGGAGTGACCATCGAGGCCGTGTTCGTGCCCGGCTCGGAGCTGGTCACCCGTTTGCAGACGGCGATAGCCGGACGGCAGACGCCATCGATGGCGATCTCCGACTTGGTCGCGATGCCGCTTCTCAACAGCAGTGGAATGCTCGTTCCCCTGGACGACTTCCTGGCAGGCTCAGAAGTCGACCTGGACGACTACTACGAAGGACCGCTGGTCTACGGCCTACATGAGGGCGCCAGGTACAGCCTGCCCATTAGCGCTTCCAACCTGGGGCTGTTCTGGAACAAGGAGCTGTTCGAGGAGGCCGGTCTCGATCCCGAAACGCCTCCGGCCACTTGGGAAGAGCTGAGGGAGTTCGCCGCGGTCATCAACGAACGTACCGGCAAGGTCGGGTTCGAGCTGTTCACCGACGGCGGCGAGGGCACGAGCTGGCAGTGGCAGGTCTACTTGTGGGGAGCCGGCGGCGACGTACTGAGCGAGGATCTGAGCGAGCCAGCCTTCAACAGCGACGCCGGCGTCCGTGCCCTGCAGTTCTGGGTGGACCTGGTGGAGGAGGGAGGAAGCGCAATCGCTCCCTGGGGCCTCTTCGGTCGCGGAGAGGCAGGCATGGTCATGGACGGCTCCTGGATGACTCAATTCTTCCCCATGCAGGTCGACTTCGAGTTGGGTAGCGCGGCGTTCCCGCACCCCGAGGAGGGACAACCGGCCACCAACATGGGCGGCGAGCAGATCTTCATCTTCCAGGGTGACGAGGACACGGAGGCTGCCGCCTGGAAGTTCATCGAGTGGTTCAGCGGCACCGATGTTCAGGTCGAGTGGAACCGCGGTACCGGCTTCATGCCCATCAGACGCTCGGTTGGAGAGGATTCGGCATACCTCGCCTGGGTGCGGAACGCCCGGCCGCTGCTTCTGCCCTTCGTCGACTCGATGCAGCATGCACGGCCGCGTCCGCCCGTCGAGAACTATCCGCAGATATCGGATACTCTCGCCAATCACATCCTCGAGGCGGTACACGGTCGCACAGGTGCGCAGGAGGCACTGGACGCCGCCGCTCGCGAGATCGCGCCCCTCCTGCCGTAGGTGGGGATTATCGCCCGACGGGTGCCAGGCGGCAGAGGAGGCAGGGCAGGACGCCCTGTCTCCCGCCGTCTGGGCGAACTTCCCGTCGCGCTCCTCTTCCTCCTTCCGGCCGCCGTGATCCTGGGAGTCTTCAACTTCTATCCGGCCCTCTACTCCCTCTACCTCAGCTTCTTCGAGTGGAACGGGGTGAGTTCGGTGAGGGAACCGGTCGGGCTCGGCAACTACGAGCGTCTGTTGAGGTCGACCGAGTTTTGGAACTCGCTGCGCGTGACCGCACTCTACGCCGCCGGGATGACTCTGGGCGCGCTGGCGCTGGGGCTGCTGGTGGCGGTACTGCTGAATCTGAATATCGAAGGACGCGCCTTCTACCGAGTGCTTTATTTTCTTCCCGTCATCACGCCCACCGTTGCTGCCGGCGTGGTTTGGAAACATCTCTTCGACCCTAGCCAGGGAGTGGTGAACCGTTCCCTGGAGTTGGTCGGACTAGCTGGCCCGGCGTGGTTGGTGAGCCCCGGTTGGGCCCTTCTGGCCGTCGTAATCGTGGGAATTTGGAAGCGCGTGGGTTTCAACATGGTGATCTATTTAGCGGCTCTACAGGGTATTCCGCGCACCTACTACGAAGCGGCGCAGTTGGATGGTGCGAGCCATCTGCAGACTTTTCGACACATAACCCTGCCCCTCCTCGCCCCCAGTACCTTCTTCCTCACCGTCACCGCCCTCATAGAAGCGTTCCAGGTGTTCGACCTCGTTTACGTAATGACAGCCGGTGGTCCCCTCAGGGGAACCGACGTCGTCGGCTACTACCTCTACCGTTACGGCTTTCGCTACTATGAGCTCGGCTTCGCATCGGCCATTGCCTATGCGATGTTCGTGTTGATCTTCATCGTGACTCTCATCCAGTTCCGGTTGATGCGAAGCGGCACTGGCGAGGGAGCCGGCGGATGAGACCGAGAGCCCCTCAACGGCTGTTCATCCACCTGCTGCTGCTGGGCGGCGCCTTCCTTTCGGCCATGCCGTTCCTGTGGATGATCACCACCTCGCTAAAACCGGACGGTGCCCTCTACCAGCCACCGCTGCTCTTCCCCGTGCACTTCGACTGGCAGAACTACGCCGAGGCGTGGCGGGCCGCTCCCTTCCCCAGGTTCTTCCTCAACAGCGCGATCATGACGCTGGGCATAACCGCGGGCCAGACGCTCCTCTCGGCCATGGCCGGTTACGCCTTCGCGCGACTCCGTTTTCCGGGCAGGGATGCTCTCTTCTTCCTGGTGCTGGGCACCATGATGATCCCCTTCCCCGTGACCCTCATTCCCAGCTTCCTGATAGTCGCGAACCTGGGCTGGCTCGACACCTATCAGGCCCTCATCGTGCCGAGGGTGGTGAGCGCTTTCGCGATCTTCCTCTTCCGACAGTTCTTCCTCGCCATCCCCAGAGAGCTGGAGGAGGCCGCGCTCATCGACGGCGCCAACCGGTTCGTGATCTTCCTGCGGATAATCCTGCCGCTCTCCACCCCGGTGCTGGCCGCCAGTGCCACATTCTCATTCCTCTTCGCCTGGAACGACTTCCTGTGGCCGCTGATCGTCACGACCTCGACAGAGATGCGTACCGTGCAGTTGGGCCTGGCTGTGTTCCAGGGGCAGTACGGGGTGTTCTGGACACTGCTGATGGCAGCCACGGTGCTGGTGACGGTACCCGCCATTCTCGCCTTCCTGTTCGCTCAGCGCCGTTTCATCGAAGGCATTACCTCCAGTGGGCTCAAAGGATGAGCATGCATACACCCGATTGGATTTCCGACGCGATCTTCTACCAGATATTCCCGGATCGCTTCCGCAATGGCGACACCTCCAACGATCCGCCCGGAGTGGAACCATGGGGCGGCCGGCCAACGCGCGAGAACCGGTTCGGCGGCGATCTCGCCGGCATCATCGACAAGCTCGACTACATCGCGGGCATGGGCTTCAACGCCATCTACCTCAATCCCATCTTCACCGCCGGAAGCAACCACAAGTACGACACCCACGACTACTTCACCATCGATCCCGCCTTTGGAGACGATGTTACCTTCGACCGCCTCCTCTCCGAAGCCCATGCCCGGGGCGTGCGAATAGTGTTGGACGGCGTTTTCAACCACTGCGGGCTGGACTTCGAGAGGTTTGGGGACGTGCTCGCTCGCGGGCAGGCATCGAGCTACCGTGACTGGTTCAACCTCTATGGCTTCCCGGTGAAGCCCCTGCCAACCCCCAACTACGCCACCTGCGGCGGCGCTCATTACCTGCCGCGTCTCAACACTCGAAACCCGGAAGTCGAAGCCTTCATCCACCGGGTCGCCCTACACTGGCTGGAGCGCGGTATCGACGGCTGGCGGCTGGACGTTCCCTACGAGGTCGAAACCGACTTCTGGCGGCGCTTCCGGAGGGTCGTGAAGGCCGGTTACCCCAACGCCTATCTGGTGGCGGAGGAGTGGCGTGACCCCTCGGCCTTCCTTCGGGGCGACACCTTCGACGGTGCGACTCACTACCTCCTGCGCGGCCTGGCATTCGATTTCATCGTCAAGAACGCGTTGACCGGCGAGGCGTTCGGCCGCGCCCTGGAGATGCTGCGGGGGCAGTTACCGGAAGGTTCGGAGTACGGCATGCTCACCCTGTTGGGGGGTCACGACACGACCCGTGTTCTCACCGAGTGTGGCGGTGACCTGGACAGCGCAATCCTCCTTTACACCTTCCTGATGTGCATGCCCGGCGCGCCGATGATCTACTACGGCGATGAGAACGGCATGGAGGGCGAAAACGATCCCGACTGCAGGCGGCCGATGATTTGGGAGGCGAGCCGCTGGCGGCTGCCGCTGCGCGGGGCGACGACACGCCTCCTCGAGTTGCGGCGGAAGCATGAGGTTCTGCGGCGGGGAGCGTTCGAGCCGATCTTAGCGAATGATCGGGTGTTCGCCTTTCAGCGGGAGTTAGCTGATGACAAGGCGCTGGTTGTCCTGAACAACAGCGGGGTGGCACGTACCCTGAGCATCCCCGTCACTCTCCCCGACGGTACCGTGCTCGCCGATATGCTCCGCCAAGCGGGAGACTCCATCGAGCCTCACGGCTTCGAGGTACGGCAGGGAAGGATCGAAGTTCCCTCGGCTCGTCCCAAGTCGGCGTTGGTGCTCATGCACTGTTCTTGAAAAGGTTCCAGAGAAAAGGCCCCCACCGCATGACGCGCTCGTGAATCGACTGGGTGTCGACGAGGACTCGAGCGGACTCGATAACCACGGCTCCTTCGTCGTCGAGATCACCGGCGACACGCCTGTTACCGTGCTTTTTGGCTCAGGGGGCAACTCGACCTCGCTCGTCGACCTGCCGGGCGGCCCGGGGAGGCACGCTCGATCGGCTCGACCGCATCGAGCACGACGAGGAATCACGCGTGGTACTCGCCCTGCCGTAAGGCGGAGGACGAAGTAGTGGCCGGAGGGTGCCATCACGAAGGAGGCGGTAGCGCCATGGACGACGATCGACAGCAGGATGCTCAGGCTCACGGTCTGCCATAGCACGGTCACATCCCCGAACTCCTGTCGATTCAGCGCGAACGAGAGGTAGTAGAGCGAGCGTTGGTTGGGACTTGACCTCGGTAAGGAGTATCCTTACTATGAGTTGAGAATCGGAGGTGAACTGTGATAACCAGCCGCCTGTCAAGCAAAGCGCAGACGACTATTCCACGCAGCGTTCGAACCGTCTTGCGGCTCCATGAGGGCGACACGCTCCAGTACGAGATCGTGGACGACCACGTGATCTTGAAGAAAGGGAATGCTACCTCGCTCGAGGACCCGTTCGTGGCCTTCGATGAATGGGACTCAGAAGCCGACCGGCGCGCTTATGCCGACCTTTGAACAAGGACATGTCGTCCGCGTACCGTTCCCCTATACGGACCGCCCCGTACGACAGCACCGCCCAGCGGTAGTCGTCTCAACAGGTCGCATCGGCGAAGGCGGGAGGCTCCTTTGGGTCCTCATGATCACTAGCGCAGAGAATCGCACTTGGCCCGGCGACGTCTCGTTCGGAGAACGATACGCAGCAGCAGGCCTCCCTGCTCCCTCCGTCGTCAGGACGTCTAAGATTGCGACCATCGAAAGCGAGCATGCCAACCCGATCGGCTCGCTAACGCCAGAAACATTGCGAGAAGTCATGACGAAACTACGGTACGTGCTAGGGCAGTAGCAGTCGTTGCATCCTTGGTGAAGTAGTGCGTGCGCCCCTGTCGACGTCTACCAGCAACCGCTAGGGTGGCACTCGGATGATTATGGCTACCCTGCTTGGAGCGTTGCTTCTCTCCTCGGTCCACCTCTTCGGCGAACGTCTCACGTTCCTGCGGGCGATCCCGCGGAGCCGCTGGCTTTCGGCGGCTGGCGGAGTGTCCGTGGGCTACGTGTTCGTGCATCTGCTTCCCGAGCTTGGCGAGCACCAGGAGACGCTCGAGCGGAGCCTCTCCCTGGGCTTCCTCGAACATCACGTGTACATAGCTGCCCTTGTGGGACTGGTTCTCTTCTACGGCCTGGAGCGCATGGTGCGAGAGGAACGTCCGCGGGGAAGCAAAGGGGGCGTGCACAGAGCGGGCGTCTTCTGGTTGCACGTGACCTCCTTCGCCCTTTACAACGGTCTGATCGGCTACCTGCTGGTGCATCGGGAGACGGAAGGCGTGCGCGGCCTCTTCCTCTTCGTTGCTGCCCTTTCGCTCCACTTCGTCGTGAACGATCATGGGCTGCGGCAGGAGCACCGCCAGGCGTACCACCGTTTCGCTCGCTGGTTACTTGCCGCCGTCGTGCTGGCCGGCTGGGCACTGGCGGTGGTGACGAGGATCGACGAGAGCTTTCTCGCGGTGCTCTTTGCTCTGCTGGCGGGCGGGATAGTGCTCAACGTCCTCAAGGAGGAGTTGCCTGAGGAGCGACGGAGCCGATTCTGGGCGTTCGCGGTCGGAGCGGCGGGATACACGGCTCTGCTGCTCCTGATTTAGGATGAGTGCCAGCGCCTTGCCTCTCGAAGCAGCCTTTCGAAACTGAGGGACTCCGACTCGTTCCTGTTCCATCACGGCAAGGCGAACACCGTCAGTCAACCATGTTTTAGGCACCACGCCGCGGCCAGTCTGTCGCTGCGACCGGTAGAGTTGGGAGCCGCCGCTTTAGCCACCGGCTTCGCAAGTTCCTCTACCTCACAACTTCCTGCCCAACGCCGTTAACAAGTTCGGTGACGTCCTCACGGTTGGCGGTGACAATGTCGCCGTGCTGTGACAAAGCGAGTGCGGCCAAGGCCGTGCCGGTGATCAGGCCCTGCTCCAGGGATCCATCGAGGAGGCCGTCGATAACTCCGGCTGCGAAGGCGTCGCCTGCGCCGATGCGGTCCATCACCGAGACGGATATCGCCGGTTGTCTGAGTGTGCTTCCGCCACTGCGAGCAATTGCGCCGTCCTTGCCCAAGCTCACGACTACGTGCTTAGCCTTCGTCAGTGCCTGCAAGCCGTCGAGCAGCTGGGCCTCCTCCTTGTCGTCCTGCGGTAGTCCGAACAGCTGCACCGCATCCTTCTTCCCGCACAGCAGCAGGTCCACGTCTTCAATCAGCGGACGCAGCACGCGGGCCGCATCCTGGGCCGAGGACCACAAGCGAACACGGTAGTTCACGTCGAAGCTCACTAGGACCCCGCGCTCTTTGGCGCGCTCGATCGCTTGCGCGACGAGGTTGCGACAGGAAGGGCTCAAGGCAGGGGTTATCCCGGTCAGATGGAGTATCCGCGTGTCGAGCAGCGACTCCCAATCGACTTCGCTGGTCTGGAACTGGGTGAAGGCGCTGCCGGCCCTGTCGTAGGTCACCCGGGTGGGAACCGGTGGCGTCGCCAGCTCGATGAAGTAGGTGCCCATTCGGCCGTGCGGCGACAGCACGACGTGTTCGACGTCGATCCCGCACTCTTTGGCCCTCCGGAGAACGAGCCGGCCCAGTGGGTTGTCGGGCACACGACTTACCCAGCCGCTGCGCCTGCCGATTCCGGCGAGTGCTGCGCAAACGTTGCTCTCCGCTCCGGCAACGTGAACGTCCAGAGTACGGGCGTTCGATAACCTCTGGCCCACGCCTACGGACAAGCGGATGAGGGACTCGCCGAGGCTCGTAACTTCGAATTTTGGCGCAGACGACGTTACCGGCTCAGCCACTGGTCCCTTAGGCACTGGTCTCTTAACCACCAAGCGAAGCCTCCCGCAGGTGCGCCAACAGTCGCCGGGTTCGCTCTCTAATCACCCGCGGCGAGTCACCCCTTCCAGCGAGCGAACTGCCCAAACCGACAGCAGTGGCACCGGCACTCAGGAACTCGTGAGCATCGTCGACGCCGATCCCTCCGGTAGGAATGAATTTCATGCCGGTTAGCGGAGCGGCGATCGCCTTGAGGTAGGCGGGTCCCAGCGGCCTCGCGGGAAAGAGCTTGACGGCTTCGCAGCCCGCTTCCTTGGCCGTCTCGACCTCGCTGGGTGTTAGTACGCCGGGTAGATAGACGACACCGGCCTCTCTGGCCACCCTGGCGACCCCTGAAACGAAGCCCGGCGACACGAGATAGCGTGCGCCTGCCTCGAGTGCCCGCTGGGCGTCCTCTCCGGTTCGCACCGTTCCGGCCCCCAGCCACAGCCCCTCATGTCCACTCCGCCCGAGCTCGCGAATGGCTCCGAGGGCGTGTGGCTGCTCGATCGTGAACTCGATCGTCCCCAGTCCCCCCTCCAAGAGGGCGCCGGCGATGTCGCCGTACTCGCTCACCGAGTATGAACCGCGCACGATGGCGACTACCCGCGTTTGGCTCAAGGCTGTTAGGAAATCGGTGTTGCCGGGGGTGTTTTGAAAAGCACGTTGCATACGGTGTGGCGTGAGTATAGACTGCGGCCCAGGACGAGTCAACATGAAGATCGGCGTTCCAACGTGCGTCCACACCGACTCGCCATCTGCCGATAGGGCACTGAAAGTTTCGCAGCCGAAACCGTCGTATTGGAGTCTCGCGCGAGGTTCCGCACCTTGACGAGCGTGCAGGCAACGACTACACTTGCTCAAACAGTAGATTGTCGACAATCGACGAACTGAGGTCAACGTGGTTCTCCAACTACCCAAAGGCCCTCATCGGTCGATGCGGGAGCACATTACGGAAGCGTTGCGCACGGCGATTCTCGCCGGAGAGCTTCGGCCAGGACACCGCCTCACCGAAGTGGATATAGCCAACCAGCTCGGCACTAGTCGGGCGCCAGTGCGTGAAGCCTTGCGGCAGCTCGAGAAGGAGGGTTTCGTCGACATCCTTCCCTACCGAGAGACCCGCGTCTCGGTCGTCACGCTCACCGAGCTCAAGGAGGTGCTGGTACCGATTCGAACGGTGGTCGAAACCTTCGCGCTGCGGCAGTTGCTGGACTCGAAAAATTCCGAGCTCTTGGCCTCACTGGAAGCCATCGTCGAACTGATGAAGGCAGCGGCCGAAGCGTCCGATCGAGCGACCGTCGTTGAGCACGACCTGGAGTTCCATCGAGTTCTAGTGCAATCGCTCAAGTACAGCCATCCGATCAGAGTGTGGTCTGGCATTACTCCCGTCATCTACCGTGCCTTCTTCGTGGGTACAACCGCCGCAACGCTCTACGAGACGGTGGACGGCCATGTGCGCCTGCTCGAGGTGATAGGCCGCGGTGACCGACAAGGGGCGGAGGAGTTACTCCGGGAACACATCGAGGAAATGGAACTCAAGTTTAGCAACGACGGTGCGGAAACCACCGAGGCCGCGACGGCGGACGATGGCGGGCACGTCGCTGCGAAAATCCCCGACCGCATTCCAATGCCCCACTCGATTCCCAAGGAGCAAGCATGACCGATCCAAAAAGCCGAATCACGCGCGACATCACCAATCTCCACCGCTATGTGGATCACACCTGGCCCGAAATCGGCGAGGCCGCCGCGCTGAACAAGGTGGTAGTGCTGCCGGTGGGTTCGGTCGAGGATCACGGCTACCACCTGCCGCTCGACATGGATCACCAGGTGGAGAAGATCTGCTTGGAGGCCGGCCGGCGGCGGCCGGATCTGTTTCTGATTGCGCCGCTCATTCCCTACGGCTTCAATCTGCACCACCTCGACTGGCCCGGCACCGTTCACGTCGCTTCGGAGACGTTCATTGCGTACTGCCTCGATGTGTGCAAGAGCTTCGCGCACCACGGCTTCAAGAAGATCCTGATCATGAACGGCCACGGCTCCAACATGCCGAACTTGGACATCGTCGCACGCAAGGTAGTGCTGGAAACGGGCGCGCACTGCGCGGCGACCATCTGGACCAACCTATGCATGGAGGCGTTCGGCAAGATGCGTGAGACGCAACGGCCGGGTAGCGGCCACGCCGACGAGATCGAGACCTCCCTCTATTTGCACCTCGACGAGTCGCGGGTGCAGATGGACAAGGCGGTCAAAGAGATCCCCGAGTCGTGGGCGACCTCCAAGTACTTCTATCTCGACCTCGAGAAGGGCTCCCCGGTGCTGTTCATGGACTGGTGGACCCGCTGGAACGTCAGTGGCGTGGTGGGCGACCCCACCGTAGCCACCAAGGAGAAAGGGGAGATCCTCTGGGAGGAGACCATCGCCAACATGATCGAGATGGCCGAAGAGTTTCGCGGAATTCCGCTGAAAGACCGCGTCGACTACCACGCGCACGGCACGGGAGACGCGAAGCTCGACGCCTGATGGCGACGCCGCGCGCGAGAGGAGGTTTCTGAGCAGCCGTAGAGAGTTTCCACCGCAACCCTTCATGCACCAGCAGACTAGGAGATGCCGACAATGAACTCCCTTATCAAGGCCCGCCGGACACCCCGGCTCGGACGTATTGCACTCGTCCTCCTCGCCGCCCTCGCGAGCGCGCTCGTGTTCGCCCAGGACGACGTGCTCGAAGTCGCCACGAAACTCGATATCGCCAACCCCGACCTGCACCTCACCACCAACTATGACGATCGGGCGCCGCTGTTGAGCGTCTACGAGTTCCTCATCGGCATCGATGAAAACGGCGCACCCGCGCCGGTGCTGGCAGAGAATTGGGAGTGGTCCGAGGACGGTCTCACCCTCATCGTCAACTTGCGCGAAGGCGTGTTGTTTCACAACGGTAACGAGATGACCAGCGCCGACGTGAAGTACTCGCTCGACCGGGTGCGCAATGAGGGCCCTCGCTCCTCGGAGTTCTCGCAGGTCACCGATATAGTTGCGGTCGACCCATACACGATCGAAATCCATCTGTCCGAACCCACCGCAGCGCTGCTGGGCTCGCTCGCGAACCCCATCGCTCCGGCCGTGATCGTGCCCGAGGGTGAAGCTGAGCGCCAGGGCGGACAGATTACCCAACCGGTTGGCACCGGCCCCTTCCGCTTCGTCGAGTGGCTCCCGGCGCAATATCTGCGCGTCGAAAAGTTCGAGGACTACGTGCCGCAAGACGGCCGGGCCAGCGGCTTCACCGGCCGCCGTGAAGCTCTGGTCGATGCCGTCGAGTACCAGCCCATCACCGAAGCCACCGTTCGCGCCGCCGCGCTCGAGAACGGCGAAGTCCACATCGCCGACGCGATCTCCTATCCCGATTATCTGCGCTTCCAGGACAACCCGGACGTAACCGTCGAGATGATCCCCTCGGCGACCTTCGGCGACGTGCGCTTCGGCTTCAAGCAAGGCCCCTTCGCCGATGACGTACTTCTGCGTCGAGCCGTGGTCATGGCGACCAACAAAGAGGAAATGGTCGACGCGCTCACCTGGGGCCTGGGCCGGGTAGCCCATGCCGGCGTTCCCTTCTTTAGCCCCTTCTACACCGAAGTCCATGAAGTGCCCGAGGAGTACGACGTCGAACGGGCCCGTGAACTCGTCGAAGAGTCCGACTATGAGGGCGAAGAGATCCTCATCTCCTACACCCCTGGTATCTGGCGAGAGATGGGCGTCATCATGCAGGCGCAGCTCGCCGAGATCGGCATCGACTCGCGAATCGACAGCCTCGAGCCCGGCAGTTCGCTTCAGAAGTGGCAGACCGGAGCGTTCGACATCTTCGTCACCGGCCTCTCGCTGCGGCCCGACCCCATGAACTACTACATGCCGTTCTGGCATAGCGAGAGCACCACCACCGGCTACAGCAACGCCGAGTACGACCGACTCAACGAAGAGGCACTGGCCGAGACCGACATAGACGCGCGCAAGGAGCTCTACAACCAGATCGAGACACTGCGCCGCGAAGACGTACCGTGGTACCCGCTCATCCACATCACCGAGAGCCAGGGCTACCGCAATGACATCGAAGGCTACGTTCCCTGGTCGGCCGGCTACCTGCCGGTGTGGAACGTCTCCGTCCCCTAAGCCTTCCCCGAAACCAAGCCCTCCCCTAAACTCCTCCACTGCCGAGCGGCGCCCAACTCGGGCGCCGCGGCAACGGAGGCATAAGCCCCTCGATCAGTAGCGGCGAAGGACCGGATCAATGTTGCAGATCGTCATCCTACGACTCTTGGGCCTGATTCCGGTCCTCATCGCCATCTCGTTCATTACCTTCTTGCTCATGGCGATCATCCCCGGCGATCCGGCGGTGGTGATGTTGGGCGCCGACGCCCCGCCCGCCTCGCTCGACCGGCTGCGGTCGCAACTGGGGCTGGACCGGCCCTTCCTTGAGCGTTTCGGCTGGTGGCTGTGGAACGCGGTGCGCGGCGATCTTGGCAACTCGCTCTACCATCAGCGTCCGGTCGTCGAGATGATTTTCAACCGCCTTCCTGTGACGCTCACCATCTGCGTTTTCGCTACGGTCATTAGCGTGGTCTTAGGTGGCGCCGCCGGAATCCTCTCGGCCCTCAAACGCAATCGGCCCACCGATCACGCCGTACGCGTGCTGAGCCTGGTGGGCTTGTCCATGCCAGAGTTCTGGCTGGGACTGCTGCTCATCCTGCTTTTTAGCGTGCACTGGCAGATCTTCCCGCTCACCGGCTACGTGGCATTGAACGTGGATCTCCTGCGCAGCCTGCAGTACTACGTTCTGCCCAGCTTCGCGCTGGGGCTCACTCTCGCAGGATTCATTACCCGGCTCACCCGTTCCTCGATGCTCGAGACCCTCGGCCAGGACTACGTCCGCACCGCACGAAGCAAAGGTCTGCGTGAGCGCCGGGTGGTGCTGGGCCACGCACTGGCGACGGCGCTGCTGCCGCTGGTTACGGTAGTGGGACTCAACTTCGGCCGCTTGCTGGGCGGGGCCGTGGTCATCGAAACCGTCTTCAACCTCCCCGGCGTGGGGCGCCTCATCGTCCTCGCCATCACTCAACGAGACTTCCCGGTGGTACAGGCGGCCGTTCTCTACGTAGCCGCGCTCTACACCATCCTCAACCTGCTAACTGACCTCTCCTACGCGCTGCTCGATCCTCGAGTGCGCTACCAGTAGTCGGCATGATCAAACGCCTGGCAAGAAGTCCGCTGTCGGTGATCGGAGCGCTTTTCATCGTCGCCTTCGTGGTTATGACCGTGGCCGCGCCCCTCTTGGCCACTCACGATCCCATGGAACTCTCGATCGCCGAGAGGCTGCAGCCTCCATCGACAGAGCACTTCCTTGGAACCGACGTCTACGGTCGTGACATCTACAGTCGCGTGCTGTACGGCTCGCGCATCAGCGTGCGAGTTGCGGTGATAGGCAGTCTGCTGGCGTTCTTCAGCGGTGGCCTGCTGGGGCTGGTGTCGGGGATGGCCGGTGGCCGCGTCGACAACTTGCTCATGCGGTTCGCCGACGTCCTCTTGGCATTCCCCGGTTTGCTGCTGGCGATCGGCATCTCGGCGGCGTTGGGAACCGGCGAAACGAGCATCATCCTGGCTTTGTGGATCGTCTACCTGCCGCGCTTCGCCCGCCTGTGCCGGGCGGCCGTGCTTCAGGTGAAGGGCCTCGACTACGTCCAGGCGGCCCGCTCGATGGGAGCGAGGTCCTCTCGTGTAGCGCTGAGGCACGTTGGTCCCAATATCGTCTCTCCCCTGATAATCCAGGCAAGCGTCTATTTTTCTGAAATGATTCTGGCCGAGGCGGCGCTCAGCTTCCTAGGCCTCGGCGCTCCGCCCCCTACCCCGTCATGGGGAAATATCCTGAGTGAGGGACGCGACTTCATGCGTCTCGCCCCCTGGATATCGGTATTCCCCGGACTATTCATACTGTTCTCCGTCCTGGGCATCAACCTATTCGGAGACGGCCTGCGGGACGTTCTCGACCCCCGCGACAGTGGGCGCTGAGTTCGTCGCTGTGAAGATAACCCGCGACCTGATCTCGCAAATGAACGAATCGCAAACCGATGTCCTCACTCGTCACTGCCATTAGCAAGGAGACGCCACCGCATGAAAATCACCGACGTAGACGCCATAATGCTCCGCATGCCGGAGATCGACCCGAACGCCGCGGACAGCACTCAGGACGCCTTCATCGTGCGCATCCACACCGACGCGGGCATCACCGGCATCGGCGAGGTGGACGCGTCTCCCACTATCGTCAAGGCGGTCATCGAAGCGCCACGCTCTCACGCGATCTCAACTGGTCTCCGGGAGATTCTGGTGGGCAAGGATCCTCGGGACATCGAGAGCTTGTGGGATCAGATGTACCGCGGCTCGATCTTCTATGGCCGTCGCGGAGTCGCCGTAATGGCGATGAGCGGGCTCGACATCGCGTTGTGGGACATCCTGGGCAAGTCGGTGGGGGAACCGTGCTACCGGGTGATGGGCGGCGCATTCCGCGATCGGATTCCGGCCTATGCCAGCACCCTCATGCCCAACACCCCACAGGCAGCAGCGGCGCACGCCCGAGAGGTTGCCGACCAGGGGTTCACCGCCATCAAGTTCGGTTGGGGGCCGTTGGGCCGCGACGAGCAGCTCGACGTCGAGCTGGTGAGCGCGATTCGAAGCGAGGTGGGTGATGGCGTGGAGATCATGATCGACGTGGGCTTCGGTTGGCGCGACGCCCGGCACGCCATCGAGATGACGCGGCGGGTGGCGGAGTACCGTCTCGCCTGGATCGAGGAGCCGCTGTGGCCCGACGACCTGATCGGCTATCGCGAGCTCGCCGACGCGGTTGAAGTGCCCATCGCCGCCGGCGAGGAGAACACGACTCGCTGGGAGTTCGAGGAGCTGTTGGAGCGCGGCGGAGTGGACGTGATCCAGCCCGACATTTCGCGTTGCGGTGGTCTCACCGAGGCGCGCCGCATCGTCGCACTTGCCGGGAGCAGGGGCAGAGACTGCGTGCCGCACGCCTGGAGCACCGGAATAGTGTCCGCCGCCTCGCTGCACTTGCTGGCAACTATGCCCAACGTCCGCTATCTCGAGTACTGCATTAGGCCCAACCCGCTAAACACCAGCCTTGTCAGGAATCCAGTGTCGGTGGAGAACGGCATTGCCAGGGTGCCGCAGGAACCCGGCCTGGGCATCGAGCTCGACATCGATCAGCTCGAGCGCTTCGCGTTCGCGGCATGAGGCGGCGGGCATGAGTTCGGTGGACATGAATACGAGTCGGAACGAATCGAGGCGCAACGCATGCCCAAGATCCTAATAGCCGAATGCAAACAGGAGGTATCGACCTTCAACCCGGTCCTCAGCCACCTGGAAGATTTCCAGCTGGCCGCCGGCGCCGCGCTGCTCGCCGCCCACGAGGGGGTAAGGAGCGAGGTCGCCGGAGCGCTCGAGACCTTCTGCCGCTCCGCTGACGGTTCCGGCGTGGTCGAGGTCGTGCCCGCGTTAAGCGCCCGCGCCATAACCTCCGGAGGGGTGCTGGCCGCTTCCGATTTCGAGCGGCTGGCGAGCATGTTCCTGGCCGAGATTGAGCGGCACCGGGACGATGGTCTGGACGGAGTGCTCTTCTGCCTGCACGGGGCGATGGCGGCGCAAAACGAGGAGGATCCGGAGGGCTACCTGCTGACCGAGTCGAGGCGAATCCTGGGCGAGCGAATTCCGATAGTCGTGTCGCTCGACCTACACGGCGTGCTTACCGACCGGATGCTGGAACAAGCAGACGCCGTGGTGCCGTACCACACCTATCCCCACGTCGATTTCTTCGAAACGGGCGAGCGGGCCGCCGCTCTACTACTCGCCGTCGTACGCGGCGAGGCCCACCCCGTCACCGCCCGGGTGCCGGTTCCGGCCCTGGTGCGGGGTGACGAGCTCATCACAGAGACCGGTTTGCTCGGTCACTTCATCCACGATGCGCAGCGGATAGAGCGCGACGAGCGGGGCCTATCCGCCGGCATGTTCATCGGAAACCCCTTCACCGACGTCCCCGAACTGGGCAGCAGCAGCGTGGTCGTCACGGATGGCGATGAGAAGCTCGCTCAAAGCGAAGCGTTGGCGCTCGCCACAGGCTTCTGGGAGGTGCGCAAGCGGCTGCAGGCGCCGCTGGTGAGTCTCGCCGAGATGGTCGAAATGACGAAGAGCGCCACTGGAACGGTGATCCTAACCGACGCTGCCGACGCGACCAGCTCCGGCGCCTCGGGCGACAGCAACGCGGTCCTGCGGGCGCTCCATGAGGCGGGCTACGGCGGCAGGTTGCTCGCCCCGATCGTCGACCCGGCCGCTGCTGAAGCAGCTTTCACTGCCGGAGTTGACGCCGAGGTAAAGGTGAGCGTGGGAGGGGCACTCGATCCGGCTCGGTTCAGGCCCCTGCCGATCGTGGCTCGGGTGCGCTCGTTTTCCGACGGTGAGTTCGAGAGCGAGTCGCATGGTGGCACCTGGCAAGCCGGGCCCACGGCGGTGCTCGAGTGGGGGAACGTCACCCTGATCGTGACGAGCCGCCCGGTTAGCCTCTACGATCGCTCGCTTTTCCTCGCCCACGACCAGGACCCGCGCAGCTTCGACGCGGTGGTCGTCAAGTCGCCGCACTGCCAGCCACACTTCTTCGCCGCGTGGGCGCAGCGGGTGATAAACGTTGACGCACCCGGTTCCACAAGCGCCAACCTGCCCAGCCTGGGCCACGAGCGCTGCCGGCGGCCGATGTTCCCGCTCGAGCCAGGGGCCAGGTTCGAGCCGCAGGCACGGATATTCCGGCGGTCACGATCCGGGCCTGGTGCGACCGAAAAGGTGAGCCCGTGAAGATCCGAGAGGTTCAGGCGGTAGGGCTGCACGGCGCAACTCCAGAGGGCGGCTGGGATTACGAGCTCAGACCGGACGACTGCGTGCACACTATCGTCGCGGTCGTGACCGACGAAGGCATGATCGGCTACGGCAGTGCCTTCACCGGCGTCGAGCAGGTTCGTGCTGCCCTGAAGGTGCTGGAGCCGCTGCTCCTTGGCGAGGTGGCACTCGAGCCGGAACGAGTGAGCGAGAAGCTTCACCAGAACACCTTCTGGCTGGGCCGTGGGGGGACGATCACCCATGCCATCTCTGCAATTGACATCGCCCTGTGGGACATCTTGGGCAAGGCTACGGGGCAGTCCATTGGGAGGCTGCTGGGCGGGCGCTATCGTGACCGCGTCCGACCCTACGCCTCTATCCTGATGCGCGAGCCTGAGGCGCTGGCCGAGCACCTCCAGTCACTCCTGCCACTCGGTTTTAGGGCATTCAAGCTGGGCTGGGGCCCGTTTGGCCGGCAGAGCACGCAGCTCGACGAGCAGATAATCAGGCGGGCAAGGGAGACGGTGGGCGAATCGGCGCACATCATGGTCGACGCCGGCGGCAGCGCCGCCTTCTGGCCACACGGTTACAAGTGGGCTCTGCACACAGCCGAGATGCTCTCTCACCACGGCGTCGCTTGGTTCGAGGAGCCGCTCAAGCCGGATGCGATCGAGGATTATGCCCTGCTGCGCGAGCATGCCCTCATTCCCATTGCCGGCGGCGAGGTACTCACCCGACGGCAATCGTTCATCCCCTGGCTCCAGGGCCGGGCGGTCGACATCATTCAGCCGGACGTCACGAAGGTGGGCGGGATCAGCGAGGAGAGGCGCATCGCCTGGATGGCGCAGGACAACGGTGTGCGGATGATTCCGCACGGCTGGAATACGGCCCTGGGCCTGGCGGCCGACCTGCAGCTCGCGTCGGCGTTCCATGACACCGACTTCGTGGAGTACTTGACCGGCTCGCACTACATCGACGACATCTCCGCGGATCGCTGGCGGCTCGATGAGGACGGCATGCTGGCGATCCCCGACGGCCCCGGCCTGGGATTCGACCTGGACTTTGAAGCGCTGCTGCAGTTCACGCGCGGCGAGAAACTGCCCCAGATGACGGGATGAGGTAAGCGAGTGAAGATCAAAGACGTATCCTGCCACGTGCTGCTGGCCCCCAACTACGACCCCCGGCTCACTTCGTCGGCCCAGGACAGCTTCATCGTCACGGTTACGACAGACGAAGGGATCACCGGGATCGGCGAGGCGGACGTGAACCCCTGGATCGCCAAAGCCTGTATCGAGGCGCCCGGTACTCACACCATGGGCTTGTGCATTCGCGACATGCTGATCGGCGAGGATCCGCTCGACAGCGAAGGCCTGTGGCGAAAGATGTACGTGGGCAGCTGCATGAACGGCCGTCGTGGTGCGGTCATCCATGCGATGAGCGCGATCGATATGGCTCTCTGGGACATTCGCGGCAAAGCGGCGGGCAAGCCGGTCTTCGAAATGCTGGGTGGCCTGCGGCAGCAGGGCGTGATTCCCTACGCCTCCCTGCAGCCCGGGGGCGACAGCTTCGAGGAGTACCGCGACTCGCTGGTCGACTGGGCGCATCGGGCCAAGGAGCTCGGTTTCAAGGCGGTGAAGACCGAGGTGACGATGAGCGGGCCCTACGCCCACAGCGGCCTTCGTGAGCCATTCGAGCGCCATACCGAAATCGTCGCCGCCGTACGCCAGGCGGTCGGGCCGGCAATGACCCTGATGGTGGACGTGCAGTACCTGTGGGAGGACGCTGCCACCGCACTGGAGACGGTGCGGGATTGGCAGGAGTTCGACGTCTTCTTTCTGGAGACGCCTATTTGGACCGATCGCCTGGACGAGTACGCCAAGCTTGCCGAGGCGACTCCCATGCGGATAGCCGCCGGCGAATGGCTCGCTACCCACTGGGAGTTCGAGGAGCTTATGGACCGTGGCAAGGTTCAAGTAGTCCAGCCTGATGTGGGGCGGGTGGGCGGCTTCACTGAGGCGAAGCGCGTATGCGACATGGCGGCCGAGCGGGGGCTGCAGGTGGTTCCGCACTGCTGGAAGACCGGCGTGTCGGTCGCTGCTACCGCCCATCTGGCCTTCAATACACCCCACTGCCCGTTCATCGAGTACCTGCCGCCACAGCTCTGTCTCGAGACACTGCGCAAGGAGCTTGCGCAGGACAACCTGAAGTTCGAGGATGGCGTCATCTCGCCCCCTGACCGGCCGGGGTTGGGCATCGACCTGGACTGGGATGTGTTGCAGAGGTACCGGGTTGCGTGAGGATAAACGAGCACTTGCATCGCTGACCGGGAGGAGCTGTTCATGAAGATGGTGGTATTCGGTTCGCAAGTCTCTGACGAGCAAGGAGAAGGGAGAACGCATCAGTGCCATTAGAAGATGGTGACGTCAACGGCCTCTCGAATTACCATGGTGGAGGAGAAAGAATGATCTATTCATTAGGCTGGGTTCAGCTCAGAGCCATTCAATGAGGGTAGAGCAGCGGCTCAAGGATATGGGAGTGCGGCTTCCGATGCCTTCGAAGCCCGTTGCCAATTTCGAGAGCCTTGTCGTTTCCGGCAGTCTGGTCTTCGTTTCGGGCCAGGGTCCATTGGAGAATGGGAAACCGCTCTACCAGGGCGTGGTTGGACGCGAGGTGAGCGAGGCCGAGGCCTATGACGCAGCTCGCGTTTGCGCTATCAATGCATTGGGGGCGCTGCAAGCCGCCTTGGGAGACCTAGACAAGATATCGCGAGTCGTGAAGCTCCTTGGATTCGTTGCGAGCGCTCCACAGTTCTATCGCCAGCCGTTCGTCATCAATGGTGCGTCGGACTTCATGGTCGATGTCTTCGGTGATCGCGGCCGGCATGCTCGATCAGCGATCGGTACCAGCATTCTTCCCTTCAATATTCCTGTCGAAATCGAGTTCATCTTCGAACTAGCCTGACCTTTTGTTCTGCGACGACTGACCCACCTGCGGTTTCCTGACCATGACAGGCGGCCAGGCAGACGGGCAGCAGCGCCTCAAGCCGCTAGTTGGAGAGGCGTGGGTCGATTGCATCTCTCACTCCGTCGCCGATGAGGTTGAGGCTCAGTACTGTGATGAGGATCGCCAGGCCTGGATAGACCGAAAGCCAGGGCGCACGTTGGATGATATCGATCCCGTCGCGTATCATTCCGCCCCAACTCGGTAGCGGCGGCTGTATCCCCAGCCCCAGGAAGCTGAGACCTGCCTCGGCCAATATCGCAGTCGAGGTCCATAGCGTAGCCATCACGAGAACCTCGGATACCAAGTTGGGCAGCACGTGTTGCGCCATTACACGAGTCCTCTTTTGTCCCAGAGCTTCTGCCGCCAAAATGAAGTCCCGCTCTTTCAAAGTGATCGCTATGCCTCGGCTCACTCGCACGAAACGGGGGATGAGAATAAGCGTGATCGTAAAAATCAGGTTCGTAAAGCTCGATCCCAGAACCGCAACGATGAGGATGCCCAACAAGATTCCCGGAAAGATCATCATGACGTTGACGACCTCGACCATTACCTGATCGAGTCTGCCGCCCACGTATCCGCTAAGAACGCCAAGTGCTGTACCGATCAAGAAGGCAGCGAGCGCCGAGGAGAAGCCAATGAGTAGCGAGTATCGAGTACCCATCAAGGTTCTGCTCAGGACGTCACGGCCGTACTGATCGGTACCGAGAAGGAAATCCTGAGATGGCGCTTGCAGCCTATTGAAGAGATCCTGCTTGAACGGATCGTGTGGCGTGAGCGCGGGGCCGAAGAATGCAATTAGCAGCATTAGCCCAATGCCGATCAAACCGATGCGGGCCAGTTGATTCTGGAAGAGTTTGGAACGTTGCTTCCGCCCCGCCTTCTTTGTAGGAACGGTCGAGGTAGTCAAAGCCTCCGTCCTTTCATCTGTTGAGTCGCCAGCCATTCACCCATAGTTCACTCGCGGATCGATCGCGACGTACACGATGTCGATGATCAAGTTGGTTACGACCACTACCATCGCGAACACTGCCATGACCGACTGAATTGTGTAGTAGTCGCGTTGCAACACCGAACCGACCAACAGTCGCCCGAAGCCCGGTCTAGAGAATACGATCTCGATCAGGACTGCGTTCCCGATGAGGACAGTTACATAAATGCCGATTACGGTAACGACCGGAATCAACGCGTTTCTGAGGGCGTGTTTGTACGTCACCATGTGAGGGCGCACACCCTTTGAGACGGCCGTACGCAGATAATCCTCACCAAGAACATTGAGCATTGCCGAGCGGGTAACGCGGGTGAGGTAGGAGGCGATCCCGATACCGCCGGTGATTGCGGGCAATACGAGGTATTTGAGACGCTCCACGGGATCCGAGAGGTCACCTGCGCCAAGCACCGGAAACCAACTCAACTGCACTGAGAAGAGTAGCAGGAGCAAGACGCCCAGGTAGAACGGGGGCGTTGAGATACCGAGCAGGGAAACTATCCTGAGGGCACCGTCGGCCGCGCGGCCCCTGTTCACCGCGGAGTAGATCCCTGTCGGAATGCCCATGACGATGGCGACGACCAGGCTGCCCAGCATCAGGTCTAGCGTGTACTGATAGTTTGCTGCTAAAAGGCTACCGACGGGCCGGCGAGTGGCGAGTGAAACACCAAGATCTCCCTGCAGAAGATTTCCCATGTACTCGAAGTACTGCTCCCATAGCGGCCGGTCCAAACCGAATTGATTCCGCAGCGCCGCAAGGGCTTCCTCGGTAGCGTTTTCACCCAATGCGGCTATTGCCGCGTCCCCAGGGATCACACGAACCAGCAAGAATAGCAGTGTCACGATCACCAGCACCGTGGGGATTGCAAGCAGGGTCCGTCTCGCTATGTAACTGAAGATCGACATTTAAATAGGTACCGACCCGATCTTGAAGTGGATGAAGCCTAAACGATGGTCCGTGTCGGAGGAGGCGTAAATGTCCTCAGGGTGCTCTCGTCTCTCACGCGTCTGCTGCCGTCTTGTCGTAAAACTCTTCA
Source organism: Trueperaceae bacterium (assembly GCA_040905665.1). Lineage (GTDB taxonomy): Bacteria > Deinococcota > Deinococci > Deinococcales > Trueperaceae > DASVCN01. Next base: position 58,223 of record JBBDRD010000037.1, on the reverse strand, counting down.
GTCGAGTTATCTAAGGGATATATCGGGCGCGATATGTTTCTAAAGGGAAGTTTCCTCAGGTCGCTGGCGCACGGCCCATCCGTGCCGACTGTGTAGCTTTGTGCCGCGATGCGATCATATGCCCTTCTATGTGCAACGGCCGCCTTCACCCCGATGAAGCGGAAGTTCTCCGGTTCCACTCCTTGGCTACGCCACTGACCAAGATCGAAAGGCGGAGTCTTCTTCGAAGTAAGTAAAATTATGACTCCCTGGTGGCTCACCACGGCAGTTGGACCCATATCGATGTGCCTGCCACGCATTGCCGCTAGATGGCTGTTCAGGTCCTCAAGTTCGAAACGGCCGTCACTTAACGATTCCAAGCGAACCTGCAAGTGTACGGGGCCGGGGTCCAGTCGACTTCCTTTCCCACCGAGGCTCAATTCGGCACTGCTTCCCAGCGCGGCTCCCTGTAATCGTTGAACCGCCTCCGCGTCAGCGATGATCACTCCCGCATTTTCGATCTTGTGCCTAAGGAGCGCGCGCAGCACGCCAGTTCCGTCGCCCGGGGCACCTCCGCCAATGTTGTCCGAGGGTTCTACGAGCAGTATCGGTCCTGCTGGATCAGGCTTTAGGCCAGCCAATACACTGTCTACCGGCTCATCCACTACGTTCCCAAGCTCCTTGAGATCAACAGCCTTGCTAACCAGCTTCTGCAGTGCTTTACCAGCGACTTCGCCGTCCGTACTCACGGCACTGAAACTAACGCCCGCTTCCGGTACGTCTGCAAAGGCGAAGCCGGCGTTCACGTTCAGTGCCCAAATGCCTTCGTGCTCGACCTCGAAATTGCGCGCCATCTCTTCGAGCGTTCGCATCGGTTCGTCCGCGGTGCCTACGCCGGTAGGTGGCCAAACGATTGGGGGGTGAATCATTTCCATACGCGGCACCTTGCCGCCTTGCAGCATCTGTTGCAAGAGGCCGGCTGCTCTTACTGCCGAAGCGCGGGCATCTACATGAGGATTCTCTCGATAGGCGACGAGACAGTTGGCGTACTTCGCCATCCGTTTCGTGAAGTTTGCATGGAGGTCGTAGACGCCGAAGATTGGTATGTCCTCTGCACCGGGCGTAAGCCTAATTCGCTCCAGCAACTCTCCTTCACCATCGAAGTGTGACTTAGTTGTCATGGCGCCGTGGAGCACCAGAAAGATAGCGTCGATCCCCGTCTCGAGAGCACTTACGAGTCTCGGCTGCAGTAACTGCCAATATGCTTCGAGGACCTCGTCCTCGACGATTCCGCTTGCTCCTCCCCGATAGTCAACTGCGGGAACGAGCGACCAGTTGTATTCCTCGGCGCACTCGATCACGCCGCTCATGGGGGAGCCGTCGCCCTTGGAGCTAAGGACTTCCTCGTCCACGCGGCGGTCGAAAGCCTCGAGCCCCGAGGTCTCGTCAACGAACGTATGTGTCTCATGGTAAAAGCCGGCGAGCAGAATTCGGTGCGTCAACCCATCACCTCGCTGCGGCCACGCCGGCCATATCCGAGAGCACCTGTTCGGCCGCCGCTATGCACTCGTCGAGGTCTGCCTGACTGTGCGCCGTCGAGATATACCAGAGGCCGCGTCCAATTAGCCGGATGTTCTGGTCTAGCATTCTCCGTGTGAACTCTCCGTACCTAGCCGTGTCGTACTCCAGCGTGTCGCGGTACTCAGTTACTTCGTCTCGCTCTGTGAAGCCTACGTGGAACATAGGACCCGGACCCTGCACTTTAAGCGGGAGGCCCAGTCGCTGGCCCAGCCCAGTGAGCCTATCCCTCAGTTCCTTACCGAGCTCGACTATGTGCCTGTGGGCTTTGGCGTCGTCGCGTTCGAGGATATCGACAGTAGCTAACGCGGCCGCCACCGAAGCGTTGTTGGCGTTGAGCGTCCCTCCGTGATAAACCTCGTTGCGCTCGAGTGGAGCCATGAACTCCTCGATCCCCCCGATGACGCTCAAAGGAAAGCCGGAAGCGAGTGCCTTACCGAATACAGACAGGTCGGGAGTCACACCGTAGTGGCTCTGTGCCCCGCCCAGATCTAAACGGAATCCGGTGATTATCTCGTCGAATATCAGAGCCACCTGGAACTTGTCACAGAGTTCACGAAGCCCTTGCAGGTAGCCGGGCTTCGGTTCAATGCATCCCTGATTACTCATGAGCGGTTCCGTTACCAGGGCGCCCACTTCGTCTCCATGGACACTCAAAGTTTCCTCGACGAGGGAGAGATCGTTCCAGGGGAGAACGATCGCGTTTTCTTCGGTCTCCTTCGGGATGCCGCTTCCCCAAGGCACTCCGGACGGTGCCTCCCGTGCTCCCAACTGCTCCCTTTTGGGGTTGACACCTATTGCCACGTTGTCGAACCAGCCGTGATAGTGACCCTCGAACTTGATGAACTTGGGCTTTCCCGTCACATGACGAGCGAGGCGCAGCGCAGCGTGATTTGCTTCCGAACCGCTGGAACTGAACCTGATGCGCTCAGCCGAGGGAATGAGTCGCTGGAGTTCCTCCGCCAATCTGAGTTCATCTTCGAACTGCCCGGCGTAGAGCTGACCACGCGAAATAGCTTCACTTACTCTGGAGATCAGTTCAGGATGTGAATGGCCTAAAATGCAGGGCCCCTGCGAGAGCGTGAAGTCCAGTAGCGAGTTGCCGTCTACATCCCATATTCGCGACCCCGCGGCCCGCTCGTAAAACATCGGATGTGGAGCATTTAGCGCGCGGAATTGGCTGCTTACCCCACCCGCCAAAGTGCGCTTGGCCCGTTCGTACATGAGTTTCGATTGCGGGTACTCCTTCGCGCTAGGCTGTTGCATGTCATTACTATACCAAATAAGTGAGACGAGGCGTTCTGTTTTCCGGAGTCTCGTACCGCCGATTCTCAACAGAGATCACCTCCTCGGCTGCGCGACAAGGTCCATGTTCTCGTCCAGAGGCGACCTAGTGGCGTTGTAAGGTTCAGCTTATCGACGAGTGGCGCACCCCTTTCCCGGCACTCCGCCAGAAATATCGTTTCACTTGTCAAAATACAGATTCCATGCTATCGTCCACGTGTCGCAAATTTATGCATTGCCGGTGCGGGCGGCACGATCTCACCGGGCTCCGCGGAGGAGGGTTTAGATGTAACTCCCCTGGACTTCCCATGCCGGGGGCCACTGTTAGTAGCCTCCCCTTTCGATTGAGTGCTCTCAGTTCGATGAACGCCGAAGGGGTAAAACTTTCAAGAGGTAGAGGTGGAAGTGTGGTCCATCCACGACTCCGAGTCTGATCCCGAACGCAGAGCGTAACGGGCTCCACAACGTCTCTCGAAAAGAGTGGAGTAGGTGCATGAACAGATTCCATCGCATGCTGGCTTATTTCGGTCTGGTAACCATCGTCCTCTTTGGTGCAGTGCAAGCGCAGGAGCAGAGCTCCGCCCAGGAGGTCGTAAAGGTGGCAGCTCTGACAACCGAGTTCCGCCCAAACTCACATTCCGAGGTGCAAATCGGCCGACTGATCCGCGGGTTCAATCTGAATGACACCGGGGATCAACTCGACCAACTCGAGCTTGTTTCCATGTACACCGACCAGGTACCCGATAGAGATCTCAGCCGTCAGTACTCAGAGGAGTACGGTTTCCCAATCTACGAAACGATTCGCGGGGCCCTGACCCTCGGAACAGGTGAGCTTGCCGTGGATGCGGTCTATATCGCCTATGAGCATGGAGACTATCCGATGTCGGAGTCTGGCAACAAAATGTACCCCAAGAGGCAGGCGTTCGAGGAGGTCGTCGAGGTCTTCCGTGAGAGCGGCCGTGTCGTGCCGGTCTTCATGGATAAGCACCTTGCCGATAACTGGGAAGACGCAAAGTGGATCTACGACACCGCTCAGGAGATGGGCATTCCGATGATGGGCGGTTCCTCGCTACCGGTTGGCCGGCGCATGCCGAACATTGAGATCTCGGACGGCACCAACGTGGAGGAGGTAGTCGGGATATTCCAGGGTGGCCTCGACGGGCATTCTTTCCACGTGCTCGAGTTCATTCAGAGCCTCGTGGAAGATCGTGCCGGCGGAGTGACGGGTATTTCGCGAGTTCGTGGGCTCTCCGGAGACGAGGTCTGGGAGGCCGGGGAAAACGGCGGCTACTCGACGGAGGTTCTCCTTGCCGCCCTTAGCCGACTCAACGCGGCCAACCCCGGATACTACACGGAAGACGATCTCGAGTGGCTCCGTGAAACAGTTGAGAACCCCACGGTGTTCCTTCTCGAGTACGACGACGGCATGAAGGTGAGCCTGTTCAGTCTGCCAGGTGTCAGCTCGAACTATGTCGCAGCATGGCGTACCGACGAAGAGAACAAGCCTATCCAATCGGCACTTGCTGACCTTCAGTACGCCCGTCCCTACACGCACCACGGCAACTTGGTACAGAACGCGATGCAGATGTTCATCACGGGTGAGCCCGGGTACCCGATCGAGCGCACCCTGCTAGTAAGTGGCGCCGTCGATGCATCCCTGATCTCGCTCAACCTCGAGGATAGTGAGTGGGTAGAAACCCCCTACCTAGAGTTCACGTACGAGAGCGATTGGGACTTCCAGCAACCGGCACGGTACACTCCGGACCGCACCATGCAGGAGGACTTTCCCGACTAGGCGCAAACGAGACGCAAATTCAGCGGCTCGTTGTCCATGTCTTCCTGGTTAACGAGCCTCTGGTCGAATACTCTTAGGTCGGCGTTGCTACAACGCATGTATGAAGCGGTCGGTCGGCCGACCAAGTATCTAAAGAGAGGTAGCACATGAAGCGATTCCGCATACCAGTCACTTACGTACTGCTCCTAGCGAGCCTACTCCTACTTTCTTTCAACGCGGCGGCTCAGAACAATCTGGCCAGCGAACAAGTGTTGCGCGTCGGGTTGAATGCCTCTGATATCGGCACGCTCGATCCGCATTCAACACTGCTTCTTCCCGATTCGCCCATCAAGTACGCAATATTCGAAGGGCTCCTGGAGTACAACGAGCCGGGAGACGTGTCTTCGGGCGTCGCACCTCTCTTGGCCGAGCGCTGGGAATCAGCGGAAGAAGGCAAGGTCTGGACGTTCCACCTCAAGCCTGGAGTGCAGTGGCACGACGGCTACGGCGAAGTAACGGCCGCAGACGTCGTCTACTCCTTCGACCGTGCTTTGGACCCCGACAGGTCCTCCGTGCTCGCCGCACCGGTTTGGGCCCGCATCGAGTCGGTAGAGGCCGTCGACGATATGACCGTGGAGGTCACCCTCAGTACCCCTGATCCCCTTTACGACATAAAGCTCGCCAGCCAACGCGACGGCCAAGTGATAGTTCCGATGGCTGCAGTTGAGGAGCTGGGCGACGATGCGTTCGCCGCCAACCCAGTCGGTAGCGGTCCCTTCACCTTCGAAAGCTACAGCTCTCAAGACGAGGTCGTCCTCGCAGCCAATCCCGACTACCACGACGGCGCTCCGGTGCTGGAGCGAATTGAGTTCAAGTACGTTCCGAGTCTGTCTGCTCGCAATCTCGCCCTGCAGCAGGGTGAATTGCACATGTCGTTCGGCGAGTCGGACCCGTTATGGATCGAGGATATGAGAGATGCGGGCATCATCGTTGATCTGTTGGGCCCTGGCTTCGCGGGCTTGTTGATGTTCAACCTGGAGCGAGAGCCTCTAGACAACAAGCTGGTAAGGGAGGCAGTTGCACACGCGATTAACCGTGAGGCGTTGTCGGCACTCATGGCCGGCCCCCCACAGATCTCGCCACTTCCCGAAGATGGTTGGCTGTTCGCCACCACTGAGGGGGTTCCCGTCTACGAGTACGATCTGGAGCGCTCGCAAGAGCTGCTGACGGAAGCCGGCTATCCCGACGGTGTTTCGTTGGGCGCGCAGGTAACGAGTGAGTCGAGCTACTACCGTCCCCAGCTCGAGGCCGTGCAGGCGATGCTGGCAGAGGCGAATATAGAACTGGATCTAACCGTGGTCGACCACGCGACGTTCCATCAAATGCAGGGTGACGACCAGAACGCGCTCCCTCTGTTTGGTGGAGGTGGCTTTGACGGACTCTCTGTACTCACTCAGTTCTTCCACGAGGACGGTGCCCTCAACTTCTCCCACTACACCGGCGTTACCGATCTCCTCGATCAAGCGGCCGCAACCGCCGATGTCGACGAAATCGAGGAAATTCTCGGGGAGGTGCAGAGAAGGCTCCTCGAGGATCTCGCCGTTTACCCTACGGTCACCGTGCTGAAGGTTCTTGCTCGGCAGCCGTATGTCGACCTTGGCTACGATCCCGTAGCTACCATGACCGACTTCTATGCACTGACCGAGGACACCCGAATTCTCGAAGAAGAGTAACTCTTGTCGCGTCGCGGACCGTCTATGGCGTCCGCGGCGCGCTCCCAACCGTATAGGTGCCCTGCATGAAGCTACGAACGAACATATGGAATGAACTACGAAGCCCCGAGATCGCTGGGGCGAGGGACGCCGGCGCCGTGGTAGTCGTTCCGCTTGGTGCGACCGAACAGCATGGCTCACATCTTCCGCTCGATACCGATATTCTCTCGGCAACGAGTGTTTGTGTGCGGGCAGCGGAGCTAAGCGAAGAACCGCTTATACTTGTGGCTCGTGTATTGGACGTGGGATTCTCGCCTCACCACATGCTGCATCCTGGGACGCTCAGCCTACGGCTTGAGACGTTCTGCGCGGTGGTTCGCGATGTAGTACAGAGCGTGCGGACGCACGGTTTCGAAAAGATTATCTTTGTCAACGGTCATGGCGGCAATGCCGCCCCTCTGTATTCGATCGCGCATCAGTTGGCGACAGAGGGTCTTCCGATGGTTTATTGCTCCTACTGGGACCTGATAAAGGCCGAAATCGAAAGCATCCTCGAGGGTTCACGCCGAAGTGTGGGACACGCCTGCGAATTCGAAACCTCCCTGTTAATGCACTTGCGACCCGACAGCGTGGATCGAGGCTCGGCGGTCGATGAAAGCAGGCCGCCGTGGAACCCGAAGCTTTTGCGAGATCCCGTGAGCGAGGCGGGTGCCGTATTTCCACCTGTTTTTACGCGGGACTCAACAGGGGTACTGGGCGATGCCCGGAGCGGATCAGCGGATAAGGGCCGCCAATTATTCGAGACCGCAGCCGCGAGGCTGGCTGAACTGGTCAAGATAGTTGCAGAAACCGAGTTCATGCATGAACGAGTATGGCGGGATGAAGTACCAAACCGGGAGTGTTGACGACATGATCGAACGCCCCGTTGTCCTTGGAAACATGCCTGTTTGATACTAGGAGGCCATGAACACTATCGAGAAAGGACTTTTGGTCCTCGAATCACTGGCAGAGTTCGAGTTTCCTGTTTCACTCAAATTGCTCTGTCAGAAGACCAAGGTCCCCAAGCCTACGCTTTACCGCATTTTGCAAACTCTGCTTAATACCGGCTATGTATCGCAGGACGGAGCTCAGGGAAACTACGCAATCAGTCCAAAGTTGGCGGAGGTGGGTAATAGCCGACGGTACGCAAACCTGAAGGCCGGAGCTCTGCCCCTTATGGAGGGGTTGTATAACTCCTTCAACGAGACCGTAAATCTCGGTGTACTCATAGGCGCGAACGTCCAGTACCTACACGTACTGGAGACGACGAAGCCGCTTCGTTGGATAGTTCGCCCAGGAGCACAGGATGCGTACTACTGCACTGCGCTGGGGAGAGCGATAGTTGCTTTCCTGCCACAGGAAGCACAGGACAGTCTGTTGGCGCGGAGCAAGCTAGAACAGCGAACGGAAAGAACACCGCAGGACACCCGGCAGTTGAGGCAAATCCTCAAAGAGACGCGGGACAACGGCTGGGCAGTCGACGATGAGGAGAACGCAAGTGGGGTTATCTGCTTCGCGACGCCGCTCTTCCGGGGAGGTGACCCGGTCGCAGCCATGAGTGTTTCCTTGCCAAAAAGCAGGGTTACGGCTGGACTGAAGGGTGAAATCATCCGCGCGCTCGAAGCCTTGGACAGGGATCTCAATAGTCGGAAACCGGTTCAGTACGTCTAGGTCTCCGCGAGTGGCACAGAGAAAAGTAGTCCGCAGACCGTTCAGCGGAACTTGACCGAAACAAGGAGCTGTCCAAGACAACGTGGATTTACCGTTCCGGCTGGTTTCACCAGTCGGGCCCCAGGACTGGATCGACCTGGGTTGGACGTACCGGAGCGTTGCCGAATGGCCTGAGGCACCCTGCATGGGTATCGTACCTGGAGGAGATTTCTATGAAGTTATTGGTATTCGGTTCATACGAGTCACCGCGCTTGGGAGTCGTTACGTCCCAGGGCGTGCTGGATGTAGCAGCCGCGGCCGCCGAACTGGGGTTGAGCGGGATTGGCACGGAGTCGACCGACGGGGTCGTACTAGATCCTCGCACCTTCTTTAGTTTCGGCCTCCGGGCACTACCGGCGTTGCGCGAGTTCGTGGCGCGTGCGGTCGACAATGGGTCGCTCGCCTCCTGCTTTTTGGACGAGACAGGACTGGAGATTCTGCCCTGCGTCCCCAGTCCCGGCAAGATCCTCTGCGTCGGCCTGAACTACCTTCGGCATGCACAGGAGTCGAACCTACCAACGCCCGAGACGCCGGTGCTCTTCTCCAAGTTCTCCAATACCGTCGCCGCACCTGATGAGGACGTTCCACTGTCCAGGCATGGCGTCGAGTACGACTACGAGGCGGAGCTCGTCGCGGTAATCGGCAAGCGGGCGAAGAGCGTGACCGAATCGCAGGCGCTCGAGCACGTGCTGGGCTACTGCAACGGCAACGATCTGAGTGCGAGAGACCTGCAGGGGCTCAGCAGCCAGTGGCTCCTGGGCAAGACGCTAGACAAATTCATGCCGCTTGGCCCCTACCTGGTCACCGCAGACGAAGCCGGCGACCCACAGGACATGAGCGTGCGCTCCTGGCTGAACGGGGAGCTGCGTCAGGACTCCAACACATCCGACATGATCTTCTCGGTCGCACACGTGATCAGCTACGTTAGCCGCTTCATGACTCTTGAACCGGGGGACATCATCTCGACCGGAACCCCTGAAGGGGTGATCCTGGGCATGAGCGAGAAGACCTGGATGAGGCCCGGCGACGAGATCGTAATCGAAGTGGGAGACCTGGGTAGGCTCCGCAACCGAATGGTCGTGGGGGAGTGACCGGTAGCGAGAAGGAGCCGGTGTATCTCGTCACCGGCTCCCTGGGTTGTATAGGAGCGTGGACTCTCCGCCATCTGGTTGTTACGGGAGCGCGCGTTGTCAGTTTCGACCTGAGTGATAACAGGCGGCGCCTCGATCTGTTGCTGAGCCGTGAGGAGCAGGAGCGGGTCACCTTCGTGCAAGGGGAGATCACCGACTTCGACAAGGTTCTGGCGACCGTCCGCGGTCAGGGGGTGAACCGGATCATTCATTTGGCGGCTCTGCAAATCCCCTTCTGCAAGGCGGACCCTGTCGCGGGCGCGCATGTCAACGTGGTGGGTACCGTCAACATATTCGAAGCCGCCCGGCAGACGGGTCTTACACATTTGAGTTACGCCTCCTCGATCGCGGTCTATGGTGCAGAGGACGCCGGGGAGGGCGGCGGGTCCGAGCCCGACACTCTCTACGGTGTTTACAAGCGGGCAAACGAGGGCACCGCGAGGGTGTATTGGCACGACCACGCGCTCAGCAGCATCGGTCTTCGGCCTTACACCGTGTACGGTGTCGGACGTGACCAAGGGCTAACTAGTGAGCCGACGAAGGCGATGTTGGCCGCGGCGGCGGGGGAGCCGTATCAGGTAGGGTTCGGTGGGCGGATGCAGTTTCACTTCGCCTCCGACGTCGCCCGGCAGTTCATCGCGGCTGCTGCCACCCCTGTCGATGGTGCTCCGGTATTCAATTTGGGCACGTCTCCTGTTGCGGTGTCCGAAGTGGTCGAAATCATTCGCCGGCTGCGCCCGGGCAGCGAGATCTCGCACGTCGAGGAACCGCTACCGTTCCCTGAGGGTTTCGACGCTGGTGACCTCAAACGCTACCTGCCATCGCCTAGGGAAACACCACTTGAGGACGGGGTGCGCGAGACGATCGAGCACTTCGAGGCCCTGCTTGCGAACGGGAAGATCGACGCGTAGAGAAGTCACTCCCGTACCCGCGCTTCGGGATCGTATATGAGGAGGATGACTGCAGTGCAATCTGACAGATTCGATCTGAACGATTTCGATCTGAACGACGCCGTGGCGATTCTCGAGCGAACGCCCTCGAGCCTTAGCGCATTGCTCGCAGGCTTGCCCGACAGGTGGCTCAGGGCAACGGAAGGCGAAGGCACCTGGTCGCCGTTTGAGGTCATCGTTCACCTCATCCATGTCGAACGGACGAACTGGATCCCGCGGGCGCGGTACATTCTGGCGGGCGAGGGGCGCCCGTTCGATCCGTTCGACCGGTCCGCCCAGTTCGCCGAGAGTCAGGGCAAGAGCCTGGCTGAACTGCTGGCGACGTTTGCCGAGCTTCGGCGTGTAAATGCCGCTGCGTTGGTGGGTATGAATCTGGCGAGTGCGGATCTGAGCCTTACCGGGCAGCATCCCGATTTTGGGGAGGTGAGGCTAGATCAGTTGCTGGCGGCATGGGTGGTGCACGACCTGAATCACGTGGGTCAGATAGTTCGGGTGATGGCGAGGGCGTACAGAGGTGAGGTCGGGCCGTGGAGCGCATACCTTTCGATCTTGCGGGATCGGGAGTGAACGCCAGCTTGCACCCCGGTACTTTCTCGAGTTCACGCCGGAACTCCCAGTATCGCCCCTGGTCCAGAGGCTTTACCAGGAGATCGATGTCGGAGTGAGGATTTCCGTTCCTGTGACGGTTGCAAAGGCTGAGAAACGCAAGTGGTAGCATGCCCGACAAGAAACTAATCCCAACGGAGGTGGATGATACGTGAGACGATCCCTCGTTATACTCCTTAGCTTGCTGCTGACCGGCCTCGTGAGCGCCCAGCAGAATGCCTGGGACATGCATATCGCGTGGCCCGAGAGTAACTACCACACGGAAGGCGCGATACGGTTCGCGGAGCTGGTCAGTGAACGCACCGACGGCGCGCTAAGCGTTACCGTCCACTCCGGCGGATCGCTCGGATACCGGGGCCCCGAGGTCTTGCGCGTTGTTCGCAACGGCGTCGTGCCTATAGCCGAAGTCTTCATGGAGAATGTCGTTGGCGATGAACCGATCTTCGGCCTGTTCGCGCTTCCCCTCACCACCGACTACGACGAAGCGTGGAATCTGTATCAGATCGCCAGGCCGCACTTCGACGAGGCGCTCGAGGGACACAACCAGATCATGCTTTGGACGTCACCTTGGGCGCCCCAGGGACTCTACGTGCAGGAGCGGGTCGAGGAGCCGAGCGACCTCGAGGGTTTGACCGTGCGAACCTCGGGCGAGAACCTGACCCGCTTCGTGGACGCCTTGGGCGCCCGGGCGCTCACCATCCCCTTCGGTGAGCTTTACACAGCACTGGCCACCGGCGTGGTCAACTCAGTCGCGACGTCCCCCACTACCGGCGTGGATGCGAGTCTGTGGGAGGTCACCAACTACTTCTATCCGACGTTCATTCCGAACATTCCGCTGAACTTCGCGACACTCAACCGCGGCGCTTTCAATCGGCTCTCCGAGGAGGACCAGCAGATCGTGTTGGATACGGCGAATGAAGTCGAGCAATTCCTGTGGGAGACTGCGCGCGAGCAACGCACCGAGGACCAGCAGCGCCTCGAAGCGGAAGGAATGACCATCGTCACGGACGTTCCGCCTTCGGTCGTCGAACACTTCCAGGCCCCAGCCGAGGACCTCATCAACGACTGGGTGGAGAGCGTCGGTGAAGCCGGCGAAGCCATCCTTGGAGAGTTCCGCGAATAGTAGTGCCTCGGCCTGTAAGGCTGTTTAATCGCGTAGTGGATGCGCTGGCGAACGTCGGAGGCTGGTTCGCCGGCGTTCTCCTGTTGGCCACTAGTGCGCTGATACTCACGGAGATAGGCACCAGGACCTTCCTGGGAAGGAGCACCCGGTTGGCCGAGGAGTACTCGGGTTACTTCCTCGCCGCCATAATCCTGCTCGGCGCAGCCTATAGCCTGAGGGAAGGCGAGCACATTCGAGTCTCCATCCTTCGTGAGCGATTGGGAACTCGTGGCAGGAGATGGCTCGACCGACTGGCGCTCCTGGTGGGTATCGGGGTGACGGGGTTACTCTCCTGGGCCCTGTGGCTGCTCTTCCTCGACTCCGTGACATACGGGGTGCGCAGCCTCCATCACTCGCGGACGCCCATGGCGATACCGCACGGCACGGTCCTGGTGGGGGCCGTCCTGCTCTGCCTGCAGTTCATCGCGTTACTCCTGGCTTCCTGGTTCAAGCCGGACGAGTCGGTAGAGCAGCTAGGGGAGCTAGGCGAGCCATGAGGAGTCTTTCGGGATGGACGTAGGGGTAATCACCGTCATTCTGCTGGCGCTCCTATTCGCGCTGCTGGGCCTTGGCGTCTGGGTGTTCGTATCGCTCCTGGTGGTTGCGGTCGTGGGCGTCCATGTCTTCACGACCGCGCCGGTACTGGGGGTACTCGGCCAGATTGCCTGGAACAGTGTCGACTCGTGGTCGCTGGCGGCCCTGCCGCTGTTCATATTCATGGGCGAGCTTCTCTTTCGCTCCCGCATTTCCGAGCGGCTCTTCGAAGGTATCTCCCCCTGGATAGGGAGACTGCCTGGCGGCCTGCTCCACACAAACGTCGTGGCGAGCAGCCTTTTCGCAGCCATTTCGGGGTCGTCGGTAGCGACCGCAGCCACCATAGGCAAGATAAATGTCCCGGAACTCAAGAGGCGCAACTACTCCGAGCGGCTCACGCTCGGCTCGCTTGCCGGGGCCGGCACGCTGGGCTTCCTCATCCCTCCGTCGATCATGCTGATCATCTACGGGGTGCTGGCCGAAGTTTCGATCGGCCAGCTGTTCATCGGTGGAATAGTGCCGGGTGCCCTCCTGGCCCTCGGCTTCATGTTGTTCCTGGGAGTGGTCGGAGCACTGCGCCCCGACTTGGCGCCACCTCCTCCCAGCTACTCCTGGCGGAACCGACTCCGCGGCCTCGTGGATATCCTGCCGGTTGCCCTCCTGATCGTGGCGGTACTGGGCAGCATCTACGCGGGCATCGCCACGCCCACCGAATCGGCCGCCATCGGCGTCCTGGGTGCCTTTCTGCTGGCCCTCGCCTACCGCACCCTTACCCCGAAGAACTTCATGGAAGCTGTCCTGGGCAGCGTCCGTACGACTTGCATGATCGGTATGATCATCGTCGGTGCTGCGGTGCTGTCCACCGCGATGGGGTACCTGGGGATCCCTCGCACGCTGGCGAGCTGGGTCGTAAGCCTGGATCTGGGCGCTTACGTGCTCATACTCGTGCTTGCCGTCTTCTATCTGATGTTGGGCCTCTTCCTGGACGGTATCTCGATGATCGTGGTTACCCTGCCGATCACGCTTCCGATCGTGACGGCCGTGGGATTCGATCCGTTGTGGTTCGGCGTCTTCCTGGTGCTCATGGTCGAGGCCGCGCAGATCACTCCGCCGGTGGGGCTCAACCTGTTCGTGCTCTCCGGCATCAGTGGCAAATCGGTGGGGTACATAGCGGTGGCCGCCATCCCGTTCTTCCTGATCTTGATTCTTATCACCGCGGTGATCACCGCCTTCCCGGACCTCGTGCTCTACCTTCCAAGGCTGATGTAGGGGGTTGCGGCTTCATGCGTAGCGGACTCTATCTGCGATTTGCCTCCGAAATCCGCCCCGATGCAAACGCTCGAGTTCACGCCCTTGCGCAACACCTGCGCGATAACCCGATAGGCGGAGTAACCGGGGTAATCCCGGGAATCATTTCTCTCTACGTCGAGTTCGACCCCAGACGGGTATCCGCCCAGAAGCTGCCTGCTCTTCTGCAATGCCAGGCGGACGAAATCAAGCCCGCTGAGGGCGAAGCTGCTCGCCGAACGGAGATCCCGGTTCGTTATGACGGCGAAGACCTTGCAGAGGTGGCCCGGCAAACCGGTTTGACCAGCGAAGAGGTGATTTCGCGCCATGCGGCTCCCACCTACACCGTTTACCTCGTAGGCTTCAGTCCGGGTCAACCGTACCTGGGCGATGTGGATCCGAGGCTGAGGGTTCCTCGCCGGCCGAGTCCTCTGCCGCTGGTTCCACCGTCATCGCTGGTCATCGCGAACACCCTCACGACGATCGGACCCTTTGCCCAGCCAACAGGCTGGAACGTCCTGGGCCAAGCATTGGAATGGCTCTACGACCCTCACCGTTCCGAGCCGGCACTCTTGAAGGCGGGAGACCGGGTACGCTTCGTACCCAGCCGCGACAGCATGCCTCCCGAACCGGGACATCTCGAACTGTTGCCCGGCCAGCCCCGTTTCCCACTGCTGAAGGTTGTCGAGCATGGCTTGCTCGATCTCGTGGTCGACTTGGGCCGTCCCCTGGGTGAGCATTTCGGGCTCTCAAAGGGCGGAGCTATCGATCCACGCTGCGCCTCGCTGGCAAACAAGATCGTCGGCAGCCCGCCGGGAGCCCCTCTGCTCGAAATGAGTGTTACCGGTCCGGTGCTGGAAGCACTCGCGGCAGGAGTAATGGTGTTCGCCGGTTGGGGAATGGTTCCGCTGCTCAATGGCGTGGAGGTCGAAGCGTTCAAGAGCTTTGGAGTGCGCAAGGGAGACGTGCTCTCTTTTCGACCCGCCGCCAGCGGCATCCGCGGCTACCTGGCCGTCCCCGGAGGCATTGAGAGCGAGACCTTCCTGGATAGCGCGACGGTGAGCCACCGGGGTCGCGTCGGCAGGCCCTTGAGGACGGGTGACGTACTGGGAGTCGGCAGCCGGCGAGTAGCACGGGCCGGCTTTGGCTTTAACCCAATAACGGTCCCATCAGGTTCAGTCACCCTCCACATCATTCCCGGCCCGCAGGCATCTAGCGAGAGCCTGGCTCAACTAACAGCCGGTTGTTTCACCGTGAGGTCGGCCGACCGAGTGGGAGTGCGCTTGGGCGGTCCTCCCGTTTTGGGCGGCGAGATAATCTCGGAGGCGGTTCCCGTGGGCTCTATCCAGGTACCTCCCGGTGGCGCTCCCATCCTGCTGCTCAATGATCGGGGAACTACCGGCGGATACGCCAAGCCGGCCATGCTCTATCCGCCGGATCTTCCCCTGGCGGGTCAGCTTCGTCCCGGCACGCGCATCCGATTCGAGCTCAAGCGCCTCCGCGAGCCGCTCTACCGGTCAGTCGATCTCTACTAGTTCGATCAGTGCTAAAAGGCTCGCACCTCGACGCCGGCAGCCGTTACCGCTTCATGAACCTTCCGCGCTATCAAAGGGGCTGCCGGGTTATCGCCGTGAATCAGTAGGCTGTCTACCTCTACCTCGATCGATTCCCCCTCGACCGTCTGCACCAGCCCTTGCGTCACCATCTTGACCGCCCGCTCTGCTGCCTGGTCCGCATCGGTGATGACCGCACCTTCGGATGTTCGCGGCGCGAGTCGACCGTTGGAGAGGTAGCCCCTTTCGGGAAAACCGAGAAGCACGACCCGAACGCCGTCCTTGCGGGCAATATCCTCGATCACGGTGCCGCCGAGTACTACCAGGGAAAGTCCGGGATCGAAGTCACGCATCGCCCGAAGGAAGGCCCTGGCAGTGGGCTCGTGATTCCAGGTCATCCATCCAAGGGCTCCATGTGGTGAGACGTGCCGCAGCTGCATCTGCTGGGCACGCAGCATCCCGCCCATGGCGCCGAGTTGGTAGAGGACGTCGGCATGGACCTCGTCTGGGCTTGCCTCGATCTGCCGACGGCCGAAGCCCACCAGATCGGGTAGGGCCGGATGAGCACCCACCTGGACGCCGTGCCTCTTCGCCAATTCGATAGTCTTCCTGATCGTGAGAGGATCCCCGGCATGAAAACCGCAGGCGAGGTTAGCCGAGCTCATGTAGGGGAAGAGCTCGTCGTCATGGCCCATTCGCCAGCTGCCGAACGATTCGCCGGCGTCGACGTTGAGGTCTACGGTTCTCGTCTGCTTCATCTCGAAAGTGTACAAGGCGCCGCTGCGCAATATAGCCGGCTCTTTTTTACTCCTCGGATACGTCTTCACGCGCCAGTATCTCCGTCAGGCCGAAGAGTTCCAGCGTCGTTCGCCCCTCGCGCAACTGAGTGAGGATCTTCCCCTCGGTTTCCTGCCGCTCTTTGGCTTTGCGGTAGACCTCCTCCAGCCGGTCGGAGCCGATAATTACCAATCCGTCGTCGTCGCCCAGCACGAGGTCACCGGAATGGACCCGGACGCCGCCAAGGTTGATGGGTCGATCGATCGTGCCCACGTGGGTTTTGGTACAGCTTCCGATCGCGAATCCGCGGCTGAAGACCGGGAAGTCGAGTTGCCTGATCGCGTTGATGTCGCGAACGGCGCCGTCGATCACCAGGCCGGCGATGCCTCGGTGCAGCGCGGCGACGGCGAGTACCTCTCCCCAGGCGCCGGCTAACGTGTGGCTGCCGGTAGTGGCTACTATCACGTCGCCCGGGCGAGCCGCCGTCACCGCCGCATGCAGCATCAAGTTGTCTCCGGGGTGGCACTCCACCGTGAACGCCGACCCCACGACTTTGGCGCCCATCCATCCCGGACGTATCGCCGGATCTACCATTCCCACTTTTCCGGCGGCCTCATGGACCGTTGCGGGGTCGAAAGCCCTAAAGCGCTCGTAGTCGCCCTGCGGCTTGCGGCCGGAACCGGACTCACTCTGTGTCGTCACGCAACCTCCTCGGTGTGTGCTCACTGTAACTGTCTTGAACTCCAGTGGGTCGAGTGAAGAGAGTAAACTGAGTCTCGGAGCATCGTTGCTTCTGTCGCTCGGTTCGAGGTGAATGATGGCGATGCTTGTGCGTCCTTTGTTCGGGAACTTCATGTGGGCGCGGCGAACTGTTTTATCACAACATTTGTGAAAGGTTAAAGAGGTACCGGCTCGAGGGCTGAGTAGAAATCGCTGTGATACGGAAGGGGAGGGCGGCATGGCAACGGTAAACAGGGGCTCCGGAATGAACGATGAAGTGGTGATCGACGCCACGCGTGGTGGACACTTCGCTCGCGTTTCTTGGGGTGCGGTGCTGGCGGGGACACTGGTTGCGCTGATGGTGATCGTGCTCATCAACTTGCTGGTGCTCGGCATCGGTCTGGACAGCATCAACCCGGCCAGCGAGGGCAGCCCACTGGAAGGGGTTGGTACCGGCCTGGGTATCGGCGTACTCATAGCCAACCTGCTGGCGCTTTTTGTCGGAGGTTGGGTTGCGGGACGGGCCGCCAATCGACATCGAGGCTTTGACGGCGTGCTGCATGGGATCCTCACCTGGGGGCTAGTGAGCCTCCTGAGCTTCTGGCTGCTGACGAGCGCGGTTGGTCAACTGGTGGGCGGCGTGACGAGTGCGGTGGGGACCGGATTATCGCTCGTGGGCCAGGGGGTTAGTGCCGTGGCGCCCGATGCTGCGGAGGCGGTCGAGGACGCGCTGGGCGGGGTGGATCTGAGCCTCGAAGGCATCCGAGAGGAGGCGCAGCAACTCGTCTCGCAAGACGGCGAAGGGGCGCAAGGCGAGGAGCAGGCCGATCAGGCAGCAGGGGCCGCGGAGGAAGCGGCAGGTGACGCCGCCCAAGACCCGCAGCAGTCGGCTGGAGAGATCAGCACCCTGATCGGTCAGCTGTTTTCCGAGGGGCAGGACGTTGCCGACAGCGCTACGCGCGAGGATCTCGTTACCGCTCTGACTGAACGCACCGACATGAGCCAGGAAGAGGCGGAACAGACCGTCGATAATTGGGTTCAAACCTATGAGGATGCTCAGCAAGCCCTCGAGGAGGCCCAACAGACGCTCGAGGAAGCCGCTCAGACCGCCACTGATGCCGTGAGCACGGCGGCTTTCTGGGCTTTCGTCGGCCTCCTACTCGGCGCAGTCGTCGCCGCCGTTGGCGCGCTTACCGGCCGGCCGAAAACCGTGGAGGCCAGGCATACGGTTTAATGGGAGCAACGGAGCCTTCCCAACCTTCCGAGACGGGGAAGGCTCAGAATCCTAGTTTTCTTTGTGGCGGGTCGGGTCCACGCCTTCGACGCTCGCCGCTTCCCGGAAGATGCCCCAGGCCACGTAAGCGAGCACCAGCGCTCCTGCGAGCCATAGGCCAGTCGACAGGGCTTGCACTCGCTCCAGAATGGGGGCGATTCCCAGGAGGAGGACGATCAGTACGGCAGCGTCGCCAGTGATGGCGCCCGCGCCGACGGCGAGGGCATGCCAGAGGCCGTGCCTGGTTCCCTGGCGGATCTCTTCTGCGTTGCTGGGACAGCTGGGCGACGCCGCGAGTTGTTGCCGGCGTGTAGAGCGTGCCCGGCATCAGTCGCCCGGCTCCCAACAGTCCAGATTGTAAGGTTGACCGATGCACTTCGATTTCGAAACGATGTCTCATCAGGATTGTTACCGGCTCCTCGTGAACAGCGTTGTTCCCCGGCCGATCGCATTCGTGACTTCTGTTGACCACGACGGGACCCTCAACGCCGCCCCCTTCAGTTTCTTTAACGTCATGGGGCACGACCCGCCAGTAGTCGTGGTGGGCATCGAACGTAAAGCAGGCGGGGCAGCAGGCGCCCTCAAGGACACCGCGGCGAATATCCGCTCAACCCATGAGTTCGTGATCAACCTAGTGTCCGAGGAGATGGTCGAGGCGATGTCCACTTGCGCCGCCGATTTCAGCGCCGATGTCGACGAGCTGGACAAAGCGGGTTTGGCGCCGTTGGCGTCAACCAAGGTGGCGCCGCTACGGATAGCACTTTCGCCCGCTAGCTTCGAGTGCCGGGAAATGATGAGCATCGGCATCGGTGACGGCCGCACGCTGGTCGTTGGGACCGTGGTGGCGATGCATCTCCAGGATCGCTTCTACGACGAGTCAACCAGGCGAATCAGCACACCGGAGATGCGTCTTGTGGGCCGCATGCACGGCAAAGGCTGGTATGCGCGCACGAGTGACCTGTTCTTCGTGCCAAGAGGGACAGTATCCGACGCGACCGGCGAACCTTCCTCCGATCCGTCTCCTAACGAGCCGATCTGAGCTAATCCACTCCGCTCCGAAGCGGAGCTCTACGGCGCCCCATTCTCGGCCCGTTCTCACTCTCCGAGAATATACGCTTGCGTTTTTCCACTTTTCTCAACTATGCTGCCCTTTGCATAAACAAGCAACGGCAGCAGTTTTGCCAATCCTATGCGGCGGAGGAGCATGGAATCGCAAAGGCTTCACACGGTGGACCGAACAATGCAGGTGTTGTTCCTGCTTGCGGAGCACCTTGCCCTGACGGTGAAGGAAGTGGCCGCTCACCTCGAGATGCCGCCCAGCACCAGCTACCGTTACCTTTCCTCGTTAAAGAGCAGCGGCATGGTCTGGGAGCGCCAGGATTCCAAGTACACCCTCGGCCCGCGCAGCGTTCAGCTGGAAACCGCCTTCCGAAAGTGCTTCGAAAGGAGCTCGTATCACCCGATAATGCGCGACATCGCTCAGCAAACGGGAGAGACAGTCGCGCTTCTCGTGCCGGTCGATAAGGTAGCCGTCTGTATCGACACTATCGAGAGCGCTCGGCATCTGCGCTACACGTTCTCGAAGGGTGTCGCCAAGCCGATGCTGCGGGGCGCCTCTGCCAAAGCCATGCTGCCGTTCCTGCCTCCCGAGTGGGTCGAGCAGCTTATCGACTCGAGCGGTGACCTCTGCGAAGATGAAAAGGGGGCCCTGCGAAACGAGATGCCTGTTATCCGCGAGCAAGGGTACGCCGTGAGTTACGGCGAGGTGGATGAGGGCGTATGGGCGGTCGGCGCACCGGTGTTCAAACTCAATGGCGCGCTCGAAGCTTCTCTGAGTGTCATCGGGCCAGGTTTCCGGATTCGAGGGGCAGAGGAGAAGCTCATCCAGCTGACTCTGGTCGCCGCGAGAAGGATGTCGAACATCGAGGGATGGGAGTTGGATGATGTCGTGTGACGTCCTTGTAGTCGGGGATGTGGTCTTGCCTTCTGGGGTAGTACCGGGCGGCGCTGTGGCTATCACCGATGGCCGGATTTCGGGCATCTATCGGCATGACGAGCTTCCCGACAGTCCCGAGAAGCAAGATTATTCCGGCTGTCTGATTTTTCCCGGGATCATCGACGCCCACGTTCACGCCTACAGCAGTAGCAGCGACCAGGAAGGCGTGTACCGCCTTACTCGGGCCGCGGCTGCCGGAGGCGTTAGCACCGTAATCGATATGCCGTACGACCGGCCCCGAGCCACTACCACTACGGAGTTGCTGCGAGCGAAGATCGACGTCGTCGAACGAGAAGCGGTGGTGGACGTAGCCCTGTTCGGCACGACCACCAAGTATGACGGCTGGAAGCAGATTGTGCCGCTCGCCCAGGCTGGGGTGTGCGCCTTCAAGTTTTCGACCTACGAGACCGATCCCGACCGTTTCCCGGAAATTCCCGACTTTGAGCTCATCAAGATCTTCCGAGAGCTGCAGAAGGTGGGCCTGGTCGCGACGTTCCATGCAGAGTCGGGAACGATTATCGACCCCCTCATCGAGGAGTTGCGCCCACTGGGTGAAGAGCATCCGGAGGCCCACTGCTGGAGCCGTCCGCCCATCTCGGAGTCGATTGCGGTGCTCAAGCTGCTCGAGCTTGCGCGGGCCTACCCGATAAAGCTTCATATCGCTCACCTCACCGCGCCGCAGGGGTACGAGGCCGTCGAGTGGTACCGGGCCCAAGGCGTCGATGTGACGGCGGAAACTTGCATACAGTATCTGCTACTCACCGAGGAAGCGCTTCGAGAGAAGGGCGCCTACGCCAAATGCAATCCTCCCGTGCGCGACGAGGCGATCCAAAGCGAGCTGTGGCGCCGGTTGTTCGCCGGAGGAATCGACTTCGTCACGTCGGATCACGCCCCCTGGTCGGCCGACTTCAAAGACAAACCCAACATCTTCGATAACGCATCGGGCTTGCCGGGGGTGGAGCATCTGCTACCCCTCACGTATAGCTCCGCAGTCGTCGACCGCGCGCTTGAGCTTCCTGCGCTAGCCGAACTCCTTTCCGCGGGCCCGGCAAAGAGGTACGGTCTCTATCCGCGAAAAGGAGCGCTGCTTGTTGGCGCCGACGCCGACGTCACCGTGCTCGATCCCTCCCAACGCTGGACGCTCGACGCCGGCAAGGGTCAATCGGTCGCCCGCTGGAGTCCGTACGACGGCATGAAGCTCACCGGAAAGGTGGTGAAGACGTTAGTAAGGGGCCGAGAGGCCTTCGACGGAAATGAGGTGACCGCTGCGGAAGGTAGCGGCGCCTTCGTGACCCCACGCCATTCCTAAACCCGCGCCATTCCTAACTCACGCCATTCCTGAACCCGCGCCATTCCTGAAAGGAAACACCAAGATGAGACGAATTGCGCTCTTACTACTCACACTGGGCATCTTCATTGGCTTCGCCCAGGCCCAGGACGACCAAGACAAGGGCACCCTGACCGTCGCTACCGATGTCGGCTTCGCCCCCTTCGCAATGACGACCACGCAAGGCGAACTCACCGGCTTCTCCGTCGATCTGATCAACGCCATGATCGAATACCTCGACTACAGCGACGTCGAAATCGTCGATACCAACTTCGCTTCGATCTTCGCGGGTCTCTACGCCAGCAGGTACGATTTCATCCTGGGCATGGTGACCGTGACCGAGGAACGAGCCCAGGAGATGATGTTCTCCGAGCCGTACCTCCCCACCGGACTCAGCCTGTTGGGCAGCTCCGACTCCGAACGACTGAGCAGCCTCGAGGAGCTGGAAGGCCAGACCTTGGCGGTAAACAGCGGTAGCGTTTCCGACACCTGGGCCACCGAGAACGCTCAAAGCTACGGCTTCGAAGTGCAGCGCTATAACAAGGTCGCCGACGCCTTCCAGGCCGTCGCGACCGGTCGTGCCTTGGTAGCAATGGCGGAGGTTCCGGTAGTGCGCTATGCGGCGGTCCAGAACCCTCGCCTTGCTGAGCTCTACTTCATGGATACAAACCAGAGCTTCGCATTCGCCTTTAGGCCTGACGACTCCGAACTCCGGAACGAGATCGAGCGAGCGCTCGAGTGCGTCAAACTCGATGGGACCCTGGCGGAAATTCACCGGGAGTGGTTCAACAGCGCACCCGACGCCGGCTTGGCCGCCGCCGTGGTGCATGCCGGATTCGGTTTCCCCAACCTCCCCGGCCACAGTTACGACTACCACGTTCCAGACTGCGAATAGTCCGATCTACCAGGCGTCGGCCAGTGTCGGCGGCGCCTGGTTCTTTAGGACCGCGTTCTTAGGACCGTGCTTTCAGGATCGCGCTGTCAGAATCGTGGTTTCGAGATCGAATATTTAGGACCGAGTTTTGGAGACCGATGAAGGACGCCGCCAGCAAGGACGTCGTCGGCAAAGCAACGGCCGGCAATGACACCGCCAGTAATGCCACCGCCAGTAATGACACCGCCGGTAATGATCTCGTCAGAATCGTGAGCCTCAGGAAATCGTTCGGTAATCAGGAGATTCTCAAGGGTATCGACCTGGCAGTCAAGGAGACCGAAGCGGTCGTGATCATCGGCGCCTCGGGCTCCGGGAAGAGCACTCTGCTGCGCTGCATCAACCGGCTGGAGGAGCCCACCGGCGGGAAGATCTATCTCGACGACGTCGAAATCACCCGCAAGGGCGTGAACATCAACAAGGTGCGCAGGGAGATCGGGATGGTGTTCCAGTCGATCAATCTGTATCCGCACATGACTGCGGTCGGAAATGTCGCCCTGGCTCTCCGCCGGGTGTTGGGCATGAAGCGCAAGGAGGCGCTCGAGCGAGCGGAGTACTACCTCGATCAGGTCGGCCTGAGCGACAAGAGGAAACAGTACCCGGGCCAGCTGTCGGGCGGGCAGCAACAGCGCGTAGGTATTGCGCGCGCCGTTGCCATGGAACCCAAGGTCGTGCTCTTCGACGAACCCACCTCTGCCCTCGATCCCGAGCTGGTAGGGGAGGTTCTGGGCGTCATGCGTC
Source organism: Trueperaceae bacterium (assembly GCA_040905665.1). Classification (GTDB taxonomy): domain Bacteria; phylum Deinococcota; class Deinococci; order Deinococcales; family Trueperaceae; genus DASVCN01. The sequence continues at coordinate 35,160 of JBBDRD010000037.1, read as the reverse complement.
AACTCAAGGAGAGCGGCATGACGATGATCGTGGTCACCCACGAAATGCAGTTCGCGCGGGACGTGGCGGATCATGTCGTCTTCGTTCATGGCGGCCAAATCCTGGAGTCCGGGAGCCCAGCGGACCTGTTCGGCAACCCCAAGGAACCACGCCTCAAGGAATTCATCCGCCGAGTACATACTTAGGCCGCCGATGGAGCAGATTCTCAACTACTATTTCAATCTAGAGGTCATCGCCCGGTATCTTCCGGATCTGCTAAAGGGTCTCCTGATCACGGTCGAGATGGCCGTGCTGATCATTTTGCTGGGCGTGCCTCTCGGCTTGCTCCTGGCGGTCGTGAGGACCTACCGCATCAGGCCGCTCAACTGGCTGATCGTATTCCTTGTCGATTTCTTTCGCGCCATCCCGCTGCTGGTCATCGTCGTCCTCACCTACTTCGCCCTGCCTTACGCGGGAATCGTCATGAGCTCCTTTACGGCTACTGTCGTCGCACTCACCCTGGTGCTGGCCGCCTTTGCCGAGGAGATCTTCTGGGCGGGAATCACCGCTATCGACAAAGGGCAGTGGGAAGCGGCGCGCTCCACCGGACTCAACAGGACGCAGGCTATCTTCGTCGTGATTTTGCCCCAGGCGATCCAGATTGCGATCCCGCCGCTTACTAACCGCACCATCGCCATCACCAAAGGGACCTCCCTCGGTTCGGTCATCGCCGTGCAGGAGATCCTCAGCGTAGCTACGAGCGCGCAGTCTCTCGCGGCCAACCCGTCTCCTCTCACCATGGGAGCGATCCTCTACCTCATCTTGTTCTTCCCCTTCGTGCGCTTCACTCGCTGGCTGGAACGCCGCTACGGTAGCTGGCGGAGCGTCTGATGGAACTCTTCCTCGATACCTTCTTCAACCTCGAGATCCTGCGAGAGGTCATGCCACTGCTGCTCGAGGGCCTGCGTTTGACCCTGGTTCTCACGGCGGTCATCATTCCGTTGGCGGCACTGGCGGGCCTCCTCATCGCGGCCCTGCAGAGCCTCAACAACCGCTTCCTAAATTTCGTCCTGGTGGGCTACATCGATTTCCTGCGCTCCATCCCACCGCTGGTACTGCTGATATTCATCTACAACGCCCTGCCGTTCCTGGGCCTGCGGCTCGGGAATTTCGAAGCGGTAGTCCTGGCGCTCGTCCTCAACGGTTCGAGTTTCTTCGGAGAGATCTTCCGCGCCGGGATCGAGTCCGTGCCGGCGGGCCAGAGGGAAGCCGCTCGCTCCAGCGGTCTCAACGCCCCTCAGGCCCTCATTCATGTAATCATTCCGCAAGGCGCCCGGAACGTCCTCCCGGACCTCGTCACCAACATCCTGGAACTCACCAAGCAGACCTCACTCGCATCTGTCGTTGCGCTTCAGGAGCTGCTGCGCTCGGCTCAGATCGCTCAGGGACTTCTCTTCAATCCCACCCCGCTCGTGGCCGCCGCCCTGATGTACTTCATTCTGCTGTGGCCGCTGGTTCGCATCATCTCCCGTATGCAGCGGGAAGTCGTCGTCATCAAGTAGTTCGAAAGGAGCAGCATGTCGTCTCAAAACGCGTCTTTTGAAGGAGTACACCCGATCCTCCCCACGCCCTTCCTCGAGGATGGAGCGCTCGATCTGGAGAGCCTGCGCCGGCTGATCGACTTCCAGCTCGAAGTCGGTGTGCAGGGCGTAGCCATCCTCGGTTTCCTGGGTGAAGCGCACAAGCTCTCCGATGCGGAGCGCCAGCAGGTCGCCCAAACGGTGGTGGAGCAAGCGGGGGGCAAGATTCCGGTTTCGGTGGGGGTGCGCGCCCTGGGTACGGCCGGAGCGGTCGAGCAGGCTCGGCAGGCCGAAGCGCTGGGCGCGAAATCGGTGTTCGTCGCGCCGATCCCTCCGCAAAACGATGCCGCCCTCCACGCCCACTACCGTACGATCGCTCGGTCGATCTCCATCCCGGTGGTAATCCACGACTTTCCCCAGTCGTTCGGGATCACCCTATCTGCCGAACTCATCGGCTCACTGGCCCGCGACGGCCATACCCCCTACGTCAAGCTCGAAGAGGCCCCGGTGCTCAATAAGCTCAGCCGGGCCTTGGAGTACTCCGAGGGGAAGCTCGGAGTGTTCGGCGGGCTGGGCGGCGAGTACTTCCTCGAGGAGCTCGAGCGCGGCTCTATCGGAATAATGACCGGCTTCGCTTTTCCGGAGGTGCTCGTGAAGATCTACGAGCAGTTCAAGCGCGGGGATCGAGACGGAGCTGCGGCGACGTTCGACAAGTACATGCCCCTCATTCGCTACGAGTTCCAGCCGAACATCGGCCTGGCGTTCCGCAAGCACATCTACTGGAAGCGGGGCGTCTTCGCTACCACGCACATTCGCCCTCCCGGCGCAAACCTCGACGAGTACACCCAAATCGAGTTGGAGCGGATAGTCGCGCGGGTAGGGCTCGAGCTGGGCTCGCGACCGTCCGAGCTGAAATGACCTGGGCTCGCGACCGTGCGAGCTCCACTAAACGCGAGGTGAAATGAATGCGAGGTGAAGTGAATGCGAGGTGAAGTGAAAAAGCTGTTGGTAATCAATCCGAACAGCAACAAGGAGGTGACGCGCGGTATCGACGCCGCGCTCGACCCCCTTCGCGCCACTGGCGGATGTATCGATGTGGTCGGACTGGAGGGTACGCCTCGCGGAATCGAGTCGCAACTCGACGTCGACACCGTGTCCGTCCCCCTCGCAAACGAGGTGCGAGCGCAAAGGGAGAGCTACGACGCCTTCGTCGTCGCCTGCTTCTCGGACCCCGGCCTGCACGGTGCACGGGAAGTCACCCCCAAGCCGGTAATCGGTATCGCTGCCGCCGGCTTGCTAACGGCCCTCAACTTGGGCAACTCGGTCGGCGTCATCTCGATCCTGGCCGCCTCGATCCCGCGCCATTGGCGGATGTACCGGGCCATGGGGATAAGCGAACGGCTAGCCGGGGACATCCCGGTGGGAGCTAGCGTCGCCGAGCTGGCCGACGACAGCAGCATGGGTGAACGAATGTTAGCGGTTGGCAAACGGCTGGTGGCCCAGGAGGGCGCAGATGTGCTGGTGCTGGGATGCGCCGGCATGGCGCGCTACCGCGAACCCCTCGAGCGCCGGTTGGGCGTCACGGTTGTAGATCCGACCCAGGCGGCGGTCAGTACGGCGCTTGGGGCGGCGCTGCTGGGCTACCGCACGCTATGACGTCGCCGGGCGGTACCCCTCTGTTGGCAGTCAACACCTTGCGAGTGCGGGAGCGCATCGAGCGGCTTGCCGCCCTCACCGAGAGTGGCCGACCATACACACGGCGGGCCTTCACCGACCTGTTCAAAGAGGCACGTGGCTGGCTGGGTGAAGAGCTGCGCGGCGCGGGCCTCGAGCCCAGCGTCGACGCCGGTGGAAACCTCGTGGGGAGGCGACCCGGCTCGGATTCGAACCTGCCGGCGCTAGCCGCCGGCTCACACATCGACACGGTCGTTGGCGGCGGCAGGTTCGACGGCATCGCCGGCGTCGTTGCGGCGCTCGAGGCAGCGCACACGCTTCACGAGAATGGCGTGGAGCTGCGCCATCCGCTCTGGGTATTCGACTTTCTCTCCGAGGAGCCGAGCGATTACGGGGCCTCCTGCGTGGGTAGTCGAGCGCTCGTCGGCGCCCTCACCGCGGAGATGCTGGAGGCGACCAACCCGGCCGGCGAGCCCCTGGCCGAGGCTATCGAGCGTGTTGGTGGCGATCCGCGCGCCCTGACTGCACCGCTCGTTGAAGCCGGCGAGCTTGCCGCGTTCCTCGAGCTCCACATCGAACAGGGTCCAGTGCTCGAGCGCGAGGGCAAGACGATAGGGCTGGTCGAGGGAATCGTCGCCATCCACCGGCTGGCTATCACGGTTCGTGGACAGGCGGCGCACGCCGGCACCATGCCCATGAACTTGCGGCGAGACGCGTTGGTGGGGGCGTCGCGGCTGGTGCAGGACGTTTCGCAGCGTGCTAGGGAGATAGCGGAGCGGGAGTCTTTCGTTGCCACCGTCGGACGCTTCGACGTTCTCCCCAACGGCGCGAACGTCGTACCGGGCGAGGTGCGGATGATCGTCGAGGCGCGATCGCTCGATGAGGCGCGCGTCGAGGAGTTCCTGGAAGGCACGAGGAACTTCGCTCGAACGCTCGCCCCCGACCTCGACGTGGAGGTGGAATCGCTGAGCGTTGCCCCTCCTGCGCGCAGCCACGACCGGCTGCTGAGCGCGCTCGAACGGGGCTGCCAACGACGGGGCCACGATTACCGGCAGATGACCAGCGGCGCCGGCCACGACGCCATGCAGGTCGCCCGAATCGCCCCCATCGCGATGCTCTTCATTCCCTGCAGTGACGGTGTGAGTCATAACCCGGCCGAGGATGCTTCATACGAAGATGTCGCCGCCGGGGCAGAAGTAATTCTGGAGGCGCTGCTCGAACTCGACGCGAGCCTCTGAAGTAATTCGGACAACTCCGCTGACCACGGCCGTTGGGGGCGCAGTCATCCTGACCCTCGGTTAGCTTGCTCCCTCACGACTATCGATCTCGTTGTCCACACGTGCCATCACGAAGGTGGCAGTGGCGCCATGGATGACGATCGACAGCAGGATGCTGACGCTCACGGTTTGCCAGAGGACCGATACATCCGAAAACTCCTGCCTGTTGAGGGCAAAGGAGAGGTAGTAGAGCGAGCCGATCCCTCGGATCCCGTAGACGGCGATGGCTCCTCGTTGGGTGAGTGGTGACCGCCATCCGATCAATGAAAGCAGTCCGGTAACGGGACGCACCAGGAAGACGATAGAGGCCGCTACGACGATCATCCGCCAATCCAGACCTGCCAGCAGCCCTTGCCCGATCAAGCCGCCGAACAGGATGAGCATGAGGGTCATCAGCAGAAGTTCCAGACCGGCTGAGAAATCGTGTAGCTGCTCGTGATAGGGATGGTCGCGTTCCTGCTGCCGAAGAGTGAGCGCCGCCAGGAACACCGCTAGAAAGCCGTAGCCGTGGAGCAGTTCGGTGAGGCCGTAGGCCAGTAGGGTAACCGCCACCACCACGAACGCATCTCGTGAATAAGCAACTCCTGAACCGGGCAGACGGAAGATGATCTTCGACATCAGCAGTCCCAGCACGATTCCCATTGTCGTGCCGACCGCCACTCTGAGCAGCAGGTCGAAGACGGCCCACTCCGCCAGCCATCCGAGGTCAGATGAGGTTGCCGCAGCAGCTGCGATGGCGAGGTGGATGAAGGGGAAAGCCAGGCCGTCATTGAGCCCGGCCTCGGCGGTAAGAGCAAAGCGGGTCTCACCCTCCGCGCCGTGGCCGGGCGGCCCCGCCTGAACGTCAGCGGCAAGCACGGGATCGGTTGGCGCCAGGACAGCGCCAAGCAGCAGGGCGGAGGCCGGTGCGAGACCCAACACCCACCAGCCGAGCAGCGCCGCCAGCCCAATGGTGAGGGGCATCGCCAGCAGTAACAGGCGGCCGGTCACACTCCAGTTGGACAAGGTCATCGGCCGGGCGAGCTTGAGCCCCGCGCCGGTGAGCGCGATGATCACCAGCAATTCGGTGAAGCGCTCGGTAAAGAAGCTGTTTTCGAGAGGGTTCGGCAACCGTAGGCCGAGCGGCAACGAAAACAGCAGGAAGCCGAACGCCACATAGAGAAACGGGAACGAGAGCGGAGCGTGGAACACCAGTCTGGGTATCCACGCCGCCCCCAGGAATGCGATTCCGAGGATGGCGAGCACCAGCATGTAGATGTCCATACGTACCCTCCTGCCCGAGCTGCCTAGTGTGCTTCCCGAGTGAATGGCTTTCCGGGTCATGGGCGAAACGGTAGAACAGTGTTGCTTGGAGTGCCCGTGCTGGGCAGTGACGAAAGTCAATAATCAAGCATGAAGCTATCAGACGCCGAGAGCGAAATCCTCAAGAACCTGCGCGACGGGAAGTCGGTGCCGCCTTTCCGGCCCGGCGACGAGGTTCTCTTAGGCCGGCCGCGTTCTAACATGCTCTCGTGAACGTCCTGCTGCTTGCCCTTGAACCGGACACACTGACCGAAACGCAAATCGAGCGGGTGCGTGCCATCGCGCCGAACCTCCGCGTCGTCGTCTCCCGGGAGCGCGAGGAGATAGAAGAGCTGTTGGGCGAGATAGAGGTTGTCGCGGGCCAGTTTCCACGCGATCTTCTGCCGAAGGCGCCGCGCTTGCGCTGGTTCCAACAGTGGGGCGCCGGGTCCGACTGGTTGCTGCAGCATCCGGAGGCTGTTACGGCCGACTTCCTCCTCACCAACGCCTCCGGGGTTCACTCCATTCCGATAAGCGAGCACATCCTGGCCTTCATGTTCGCGTTTGCCCGCGCTCTGCCTCGAGCGGTGAGGGATCAAGTGGAGAAGAACTGGAACGCGCCCGATGGATCGGGGGTGTTCGAATTAGCCGATAAGACGATGCTCCTTATCGGGGTTGGAGAAATTGGTGCGAGGACTGCCCGGCTCGCCTCTGCACTAGGCATGCGAGTAGTTGGCGTGCGGCACGATCCCTCCAAGGGAGCCGAGGGCGTATCGGAAATGCACGGCACGGACCATCTGCCCAAACTCCTACCCCATGCCGACTTCGTAGTGTTAACCGTGCCGCTCACCCGCGAGACGCAGGGGATGATCGGCGAGGCGGAGCTGCACGCAATGAAAGAGTCGGCCTATCTGGTCAACATAGGGAGAGGCGGAACGGTCGACGAGGTTGCGCTCGTTGCTGCTTTGCAGGAGGGCTGGATCGCCGGCGCGGGCCTGGACGTGTTCGAGGAGGAGCCCTTGCCGGTGGACTCGCGGTTGTGGGCCATGGAGAACGTCATCGTCACGAGCCATTACTCCGGTTCGACGCCGCACTACGACGAGCGCGCGTTCGAGATCCTGTTGGACAACCTGGAGCGCTACCAGGCGGGCGAACCGCTACGGAATGTCGTTGACAAGCGCCGAGGGTATTGAAGGCGGCTCGCACGCCGGCGAGCAAACCGATCTGATTGACGGTCGCCCTAGTACCCCGCCACATACTCCTTGTGCGTCGCAACCCGCTCGACTATTTCACGCATCGTGTCTGCCCCGAACTTCTCCATCAGGGCGTCGGCCAGTACCAGCGCGGTCATGGCCAGCAGTACGATCGAGGCGGCCGGCACGGCGGTTGTGTCGCTACGTTCTCGTGCTGCGTCGGTTGCCTCCTTGCTCTCCACGTCGACCGACGGGAGGGGCTTCATGAGCGTGGCGATCGGCTTGGCCGCCCCGCGGATCACCAGCTCGTCCCCGTTGGTAATGCCGCCCTCCAGGCCACCGGCACGGTTGGTCTTGCGGTAGAAATCGTCGCCTTCGCGGAAGATCGCGTCGTGAACCTGCGATCCACGCAGTCCTGCGGCGCTCCAGCCATCACCCACCTCGGCTCCCTTGAACGACTGAATGCTCATGGCGGCCTGCGCCAAGCGGCCGTCGAGCTTGCGGTCCCACTGCGTGTGTGACCCCAGTCCAATGGGTACACCGCGGAAGCGTGCCTCGACGATACCGCCCAGTGTGTCGCCATCCTTCTTCGCCTGATCGATAGCCGAGATAATCTGCTCCTCTGCCGACTGCTCGAAGCAGCGCACCGGGCTCTCGTCTAGTCTGTCGACATGGTCCCAGTCCATTCCGCCGTCACAGTCGATGCCGCCCAGGGCCACCACTCGGGCGCAGCCCTGGATCCCCGCTTCCTCCAGGATGCGCAGCGCTATCGCCCCCGCCGCCACCCGGCTCGCCGTTTCCCTGGCCGAAGCCCTCTCGAGCACATCGCGCAGATCCTTGTGCCCGTACTTGATGCCGCCGGCAAGGTCGGCATGACCTGGTCGGGCGCCGGTGAGTTTGCGAGATCGCGGCTCGTTGCCCGGCTCGGGCGCCATGATCTTCTGCCAGTTGCGCCAGTCCTTGTTCTCGACGTGAATGGCGACTGGCGCGCCGGTTGTCCTGCCGGCGCGGAGCCCGCCTACTACCCGGGCGGCGTCGGTCTCGATCACCTGGCGCCGCCCGCGGCCGTAGCCGCCCTGCCGGCGGGAGAGCCACGGATCGATGTGCTTCGCGGGTTCGAGCGTCAGACCTGCCGGCACGCCGTCCAGCAGCGATGTGAGGACGGGGCCATGCGATTCGCCTGCGGAGAGGTATCTCAACATTGGGAAAGCGTATCACTTCCGTTCCCAGCGGCTAATCCCCAGCTCGTGCCGGTTTTCTTCCGACGACCATGCGGAGCGCGGGCCTTAAGATTAGGGCCGGAGGTTCCAAGGATGGTCGATACCGCATCTACGATGCTCCCCCTGAATACAGCGGCGCCCGGCTTCGCTCTGCCGGACGTCTCGTCGGGCCAGGAAGTGAGCCTGAGTGATTTCGAAGGCAAGCAAGGCCTGCTGGTGATGTTCCTTTCACAACACTGCCCGTTCGTCAAGCACGTGCAGCAGAAAGTTGCCGAGGTGGCCAATTCATACCTCGAACGGGGCCTGGGGGTGGTGGCGATAGGATCGAACGACGTCGAACGCTACGCTGATGACGGTCCAGAGAACCTGCGGAAGATGGCGGCGCAGCTGGGGTTTCGGTTCCCGTATCTCCTCGACGAGACTCAGCAGGTAGCCAAGGCGTATTCTGCCGCCTGTACCCCCGATTTCTTTCTGTTCGACGGCGACCTTAGGCTCGCCTACCGTGGGCAGTTCGACGGCAGTCGTCCTCGTAACGATGTGCCGGTAACCGGCGAGGATCTGATCGCCGCCGTCGACGCGGTGCTGGCCGGTCGGCCCGTAGCGCCCGATCAGCGGCCAAGCGTTGGTTGCAACATCAAGTGGAAGGCGGGCAACGAGCCGGAGTACTTCCTGTCGTGAGAGCTGTTTCGAGAGCGTAGCAGCCGCCTCTCCTCATGCGGTCAACTGTCGGTTGCGCCGTGGTTCCCGGTTCGCGATGGCAGCGGTATGCTCGGCTCATGACATCGAGAACACTTCTGGTCACCGGGGGCGCCGGCTTTATCGGTTCGGCCTTGGTGCGTCACCTCATCGCCAACACGCCTCATCGAGTCGTCAACGTCGACAAGCTCACCTACGCCGGGCACGTCGAAAGCCTGGGCGAGGCGTTGGAGAGCCCCCGTCACCACCTGGAACGGATCGATATCGCCGACGGCGATGCGATCGAGAAGGTTTTCGCCCAGTATCAGCCCGACGCCGTACTCCACCTCGCAGCCGAGACCCATGTCGACCGTTCGATCGACGGTCCGGCGGAGTTCCTGCGTACCAATGTGCAAGGCACCTTCGTCCTCCTCGAGGCGGCTCGCCGCTACTGGGATAGTCTCTCGGGCGCGCCGTGGGAGGAGTTCCGCTTCCTGCATGTGTCGACAGATGAGGTCTACGGTTCCTTGGGGGCCCAGGGGCGCTTTCGCGAAGACTCCCGCTACGATCCGCGTTCGCCCTATTCGGCCTCGAAGGCGTCGGCCGATCACTTCGCCAAGGCCTACCACCACACCTTCGATCTACCCGTAATCGTCACCAACTGCTCGAACAACTACGGCCCCTACCAATTTCCCGAGAAGTTGATCCCGCTCGCGACCCTGCGTGCCACGGCGGGTGAACCGATTCCGGTGTACGGACGTGGAGAGAACGTGCGCGACTGGCTTCACGTCGACGATCACGTGAGTGGATTGCTGGAGGTGCTGGAGGGCGGCCGGCCGGGGGAGACCTACAACATCGGCGGAGACAGCGAGCGGACCAACCTGCAGGTTGTGAAGACTATCTGCGAAGCGCTAGACGAACTGGCACCTTCCGATAAGCCGTATTTTGAACTGATCACCTTCGTAGAGGACCGTCCCGGGCATGATCTGCGCTACGCGATAGACGCCGGGAAGATCCGCAACGAGCTGGGCTGGGCGCCGCGGCGCACGTTCGAGGCGGCGCTGCGCGAGACCGTTGAGTGGTACCTCGAGAACCGCGAGTGGTGCGAGGCGGTTACCCAGGGTACGGCGTATCGGCTGGAGCGGTTAGGGCAGAGGGAGAAGGAGTAGGGTTTTCGCCAATCATCGACTGAAGTCGAAATCGGCTCCAACCTCCTGAATGAACGTGGTGACAAGCGCCACGAGTCCGGCGATGTCACGCAGGTCGCAAACCTCGGTGGGGCTATGAAGGTAGCGCCGAGGGATACCCAAGTCGATTGCCGGCGTGCCTCCGTTCTCGAGCTGTACGTAAGACGCGTCGGTGAGACCGCCAAAACTGACGTTGCGCTGTAAGGGGAGATCGTTCTCTCTCGCGACGCGAGTAAAGGCGCGCACGAGGGCCGGATGGGGCATCAGGCCGTTCAGGGTACCCCGGCCGTGGAAAGAGTAGAGGTTCATCATGGGCCCAAGGCCAAGGGCGACGTCGGACATCTCCTGCAGGTCCGGGGTGTCCGCGCCCGCAGAGCCGTCGAGACAGATTGCGATGTTTGGTTTGAGGTTGTGGGCTGCTGGTGCTGCGCCTCTTAGGTTGAATTCTTCTTGGACGGTGGCGACGATGTGGGTGGTTGCTTTGGGTGGGTTTTTGTGGAGGTTTTTTAGGGTTTCGAGGAGGGTGAGGCAGCCGCTTCGGTTGTCGATGAAGGTGGCGGTGATTTTGTTGTTGGTGAGTTGTTTGAATTGGCCGGTGTAGGTGATGGGGTCGCCGGTTTGGATGCCGGTGTTTTGGGTTTGTTGTTTGTTTTGTGAGCCGATGTCGATGAAGAGTTCTTGGAGTGGTGTGACTGTGTATTTTTCTTCGGGTGGGGTGACGTGGTGGGCTTTGATGCCGATGATGCCTTGGATGTCTTGGCCGGTGCTGGTGGTGATGGTGACGGGTGTGGCGGGGAGTACTTTTTCGGGGATGCCGCCTAGGCGGTGGACTTTGATGTAGCCGTTGTCGTCGATTTTGCGGACGATGAAGCCGAGTGAGTCCATGTGGGCGAAGAGCATGATGGTGGGTGCGTTGGGGTCGGTGCCTTCTATGGTGGCGATGACGTTGCCGAGTGTGTCGGTGTGGGTGTGGTGGGCTAGGGGTTGCATTCGTTTGGTCATGAATGCGGCTACTCGTTGTTCGTGTCCGGCTAGTCCGGGTATCTGGGTGAGTTGTTCGAAGTCGGCGAGCGCTTCGCTAGTCAATGGTTGCTGCTGCACGGGATTTTCCTCGATTTCCGGCGCCGCCCGGTTTGCAGCAGGCGGGGGCCGACGCGATGACGAAACTTGTTGACTTCTACGCGGAAGCAAGCATACAATAATCACAAAAGAAACAATATGAACACAAATGTATTTTAGCTGCGCGTATTTTATCTGCGACACTTATCCCGGGCAAGGAGGTTGGTTTCTAGGCTCACAATGAAGCAAACGTCCGCACTTGGCGCTCCACCCCTTTCCGCTGCTCGGAGGTAGTTTATGAAGCAAGGGCGAATTTCTGCTCGCCGTCCACGTTTGATCGACAAGCTCGCCATAACCGTGCTGCTTGTCCTTTTCTCCTTCTCTACCGCACAAAACCGCGGTGGCCACCTCGAGGTTGCCATCGCCGAGCCCATCCCATCGCTAGACATTCAGCGGGCGATCACGCCGGGCATCGTCGACCTTCTGATCAACGTAGTAGAGCCGCTCGTGCTCAAGGACTTCGGCGGTCAAAACCTCCCGGGCCTCGCCAGCTCCTGGGAAATGAGCGAGGACGGTCTCACCTACACGTTCCACCTACTCGAAGGAGTCAAGTTCCACGACGGCACCGATATGACGGCAGAAGATGTCGTCGCCTCGCTCCAGCGCATGAAGGCAGTGAGTGGCACCAGCTGGGAAACCGAAGACATGGAGAGCTTCGAGGCCGTGGACGAGTACACGGTGCAGGTCAACATGAGCCGTCCCTTCACCGGTCTGGTCGATCGCCTCGCCACCGCCCCCTCTGGCTGGGGAATCATGCCCAAGGAGATCGCCGAGGAGGTGGGCGACGCCGAGCTCACCGGTGACCAGGTGATAGGCACCGGTCCGTACATCCTCGCTGACTTCGTGCCCCAGCAGTCCTGGAACCTAGAACGGTTCGAGGATTACCATGGCCAGTTCGAGGGCGAGCCGAGCCACAAGGCAGGCGTGCGCAACTCCTACCTCGACACCATTCGCATTACTCGCGTCGCAGAGCCTGCTACCCGCCTAAGCGGACTCCTTGCGGGCGATTACGATCTGGTTGCGGGGCTCTCGTCGGACGATTTGCCGGTGCTGGAGAATCAGCCCGGATTCGTAACGAACATTGTTCCGGGCGCTCTCGGTTGGTACCTCAAGTTCAACAGCATCGAGGGACCTTTCGCCAACGAGACTCTGCGGGATGCGGTACGCGTTTCGATCGACCCGGAAGAGATCATGGCAGGCTTCGGGGATCCGCGCACCTGGGAACTGAACGTCTACCCGCGCTTCCACCCCACTTCCCCATATCACCTCGACATCAATGAGGAGTACTACTACCCGTCGGATGTCGAACTCGGCCGCGCGCTAGTCGAGCAGTCGGGCTACGACGGCGAGCCGATTCGTATTCTGGCCAGCCGCGACCTCGCAGGATGGTTCATTCCCGCCATCGGCATCGCTCCGATGATGGAGGAGATCGGGCTCAACGTCGAGCTGATCACCGTCGATCGCGCTGCCCAGCTCGATATCGCGAACGACACCGGCAACTGGGAAATGAAGACCAGCTACAGCACTCCCATTCGGCGCTTCGGTGTAATGGGCTTCCATGGACGCCACCGCCCCGGCCCGCGCTGGGGTTGGTCCGATGCCGAGCATCAGTACTACGAAGAAGTACTGTTCCGGGATGCCAGCCGTACCCAGGAGGCGCTCGAGCGCCTCGCCGAGATAGAGCTGGAGCGCTCGGGCCAGATCTGGCTCGGTCACTCGGCGATGCTTCACGGAGCACGCGAGGGAGTCGAAGGATTGCCCTACAGCCATTACCTCACCCTCTGGAATGTGTGGTTAGACGAATAGTTCAAAGCTTGCTAGCCGCGCGGATGATTAGATCCGCGCGGCTATTCTCTATTTGAGGGTGCGCGGAAGATTTTGAGAGGATTATCTTGACCGTATACATTGCGCGCCGATTCCTAGGGCTCATACCGGTCCTGGCGATCATCGCGGTTATCGCTTTCTTTATTTTGCGTGTGGCCCCAGGCGACCCGACAGCTATGCTCTTGCCGCAGGATGCTTCGGCGGAAGACATCGATCGGCTGCGGGAGCGCCTGGGGCTAAATCGACCGCTCCCCATCCAGTTTTTTGAGTGGTTCGGTAGCCTGGTGACCGGCGACTTCGGCATCTCGTTTCATAGCAGGTCGCCGGTGCTGGAAACGATAGCTCAGCGTGTTACCCCCACTATCTGGCTAGCCGTAAGCGCTCAGCTTTTCGCCATTCTCGTCGCTATCCCGGGCGGCATCATCGCCGCCATCAGGCAGAACTCCTGGTGGGACAAGGGGGTGACCCTCTTCGCGTTGGGTGGCGTAGCGATTCCGAACTTCTGGTTCGGGATGCTGCTGGTGATGCTGGTGAGCATCAATCTGCGCTGGCTTCCATCGCAAGGATTCGTAGATCCTTTCGACGATCCCATCAACGGAATTCGTCGTCTCATACTTCCGACCATCACCCTGGGTTACGCGCAGGCGGCTCAGATCATGCGGATGACTCGATCGTCGATGCTCGACGTCATGCGACTCGATTACGTACGGACGGCTCGAGCGAAAGGGTTGCAGGAGCGAACTACTCTGTTCCGTCATGCACTCATAAACGCAATGAATCCGATCATTACCGTGATAGGTTTCTCGGTCGCTTCTCTACTGAGTGGAGCTATCGTCGTCGAACTGGTGTTCAATTACCCCGGTATCGGCCAACTGGTCGTAGAGGCCGTCGGCCGGCGCGACTTCCCGCTCATTCAGGGTGTGCTGGTCCTGTTGGCAGCCATGACGCTCGTGGTCAACTTCTTCGTAGACGTCTCCTACAGCATCTTCGACCCGCGGATCAGATATGAGTGATCACTGTGACTGACAACGTCGCGCCGACGAGGCGTGAGGCCGGCCCCAAGCAACGGCCTGGCCGACCGACTGGCGTAAGGCGAGCCCTGCGCATCGTCACCGCCAATCAGCTCCTCCTCGTCGGCACCATTTTCACGCTGTTTATGCTGCTTCTGGCTGCGGTAGGACCGATTTTCGCTCCTTACGATCCCACCGATATCAACAACCTCAACCGACTGCAGGCTCCGAGTGCGGAGCACTGGCTAGGCACGGACGAGTTCGGGCGGGACGTGTTTTCCCGACTCCTGTACGGGGCGCGCCTGTCGGCCGTAATCGGCGGCGTGACGCTGTTGGCCACAACCGTACTGGGCACCATCGTCGGCCTTCTGGCCGGCTTCTACCGCCGCGTGGATGGCATCCTGATGCGAATCATGGACGCCCTCATGACCTTCCCGTCGCTGGTGCTGGCGATAGCGCTTATCTCGGTTATGGGGATCACCTCGTTCAATGTGGTTATCGCTCTTACCCTGGTCTTCACGCCGCAAACTGCTCGTGTTGTTAGGGCGTCGGTGCTGAGCATCAGGGAGACAGAGTACGTGGAGGGGGCACTGGCGTTGGGTGCTCGGGATCCGCGTGTCCTGCTGCGCCACGTTCTACCGAACTGCGTTTCTCCGCTGATAGTTCAGAGCACCTTCGTCATGGCCTACACCATCTTGTCGGAAGCGGCGCTCAGCTACATCGGGGCAGGAGTACCGCCCCCAGCGCCCAGTTGGGGGAACATGCTCGCCGACAGCAGGCTTTACATGTTCCAGGCGCCGTGGCTCACCTATTTCCCGGGAATCGCGATATCGATTTTCGTGCTGGGACTTATCCTCATGGGAGACGGCCTGCGAGATTACCTCGACCCGCGTAACGTCTAGCAGCCGCAGAGCGGCTAGACCGCCGGCAGGATCCTCGAGACCTCGGCGGCGACCGCTTGCGCCAGCGTTATATGGGCAGAGGGGTCGAGATGAACTCCGTCGATCTCGCTTGCCGACACGAACTCGGCCAGATCGAGATAGGCGCAACCAAACTCGTCAGCCACTCGGCGACAGTGCCCGCCCAATAGCTTCGAGCGTGACTCGGCTCCCTCGAAGAACTCGGCATACTCCGAAAGGGGCCCAATCGTGGGCGGGCTCAGTAGGAGAACCGGGGGCGAGCCGCCGGCCCCGCCGCTGCCGCTCTGGCCGATAACGCTCATCAGTGAGGCGATACCCAACGATACGTCCTTGGCCGACATCCCGAATCTCCGCTTGAAGTCGTTCGTGCCAAGCATCAGGATCACCAGATCTATGGGCGCCTGCGAGGCCAGGCAGGGAATAAGATACTCCCTCCCATTGCGGCCGGTCAGTAAGGGATCTTCAAGCACCGTCGTCCGGCTATTGAGTCCCTCCTCGACGATCCGGTAGCCGCTTCCGAGCCGCTCCTGCAGTATCCCCGTCCAGCGTGTCTGAGGAGCGTAGCGCTTCTTAGTCCTCGGGTCGAAACCCCAGGTGTTGGAATCGCCGTAACAGAGGATCACGTGGGTCGTCATGAGCGTGCCTATCTCGCGAAATCGAAACTGGCGTCTACCTTGGGAATAAAGGAGGAGAGCAGATCTACGAGGCCTTGCAGGTCGCCGAGGTGGCACATCTCGGTGGGTGAGTGCGCATATCGCATCGGGTAACCGACGTCTATGGTTGCGGTGCCGCCGTTCTCGAGCTGGACATAGGAGGCGTCTGTGAGGCCGCCCATGAACACGCTTCGCTGAAGCGTGATGCCGTCCTCCGAAGCGCTACAGGCTATGGCGCGAACCAGTGACGGATGGGGTACGAGCCCATTAAGGGTGCCCCGGCCGTGGAAGGAGTAGAGATTCATGGTCGGCCCGCCGCCCATCGTGACGTCGTTGCTGCCTTCGAGATCCGGCGTGTCGCCCGGGACCGTGCCATCGACGCAGATTGCGATGTTTGGTTTGAGGTTGTGGGCTGCTGGTGCTGCGCCTCTTAGGTTGAATTCTTCTTGGACGGTGGCGACGATGTGGGTGGTTGCTTTGGGTGGGTTTTTGTGGAGGTTTTTTAGGGTTTCGAGGAGGGTGAGGCAGCCGCTTCGGTTGTCGATGAAGGTGGCGGTGATTTTGTTGTTGGTGAGTTGTTTGAATTGGCCGGTGTAGGTGATGGGGTCGCCGGTTTGGATGCCGGTGTTTTGGGTTTGTTGTTTGTTTTGTGAGCCGATGTCGATGAAGAGTTCTTGGAGTGGTGTGACTGTGTATTTTTCTTCGGGTGGGGTGACGTGGTGGGCTTTGATGCCGATGATGCCTTGGATGTCTTGGCCGGTGCTGGTGGTGATGGTGACGGGTGTGGCGGGGAGTACTTTTTCGGGGATGCCGCCTAGGCGGTGGACTTTGATGTAGCCGTTGTCGTCGATTTTGCGGACGATGAAGCCGAGTGAGTCCATGTGGGCGAAGAGCATGATGGTGGGTGCGTTGGGGTCGGTGCCTTCTATGGTGGCGATGACGTTGCCGAGTGTGTCGGTGTGGGTGTGGTGGGCTAGGGGTTGCATTCGTTTGGTCATGAATGCGGCTACTCGTTGTTCGTGTCCGGCTAGTCCGGGTATCTGGGTGAGTTGCTCGAAGTCTGCGAGCGCTTCGTCGCTGATTCGGTCACTCATGCTCGTCCTCCTTCATTGTGCGGCGGGTCAACGGATGGTATTGACGGTGTCCATGAATCTGGCGACGCGGTCGGTGTCGACTCCATTCCAGGTGATGCCGTCCTTCTTGAAGCTGGTTCCAACGATGGCTGCGTCCGCACTGCCCAGGATCTCTTTTACGTTATCGACTCGTACGCCAGTGTTCGCGATGACGGGGGTGTCGGGTAGAGCGTCCTTCACTTCTCTGATGTTCGAGAGTTCGACGGCCTCTCCGGTCATCGGGCCCGAGACGCAGATGGCATCGGCGAGGCTGGCAAAGACCGCGCTCTTTGCCTTGGCAGAGTTGCTGCGGGTTCCCATCGGCGAAGCGAATTCGGCGTTGATGTTGTAGAGAAGGAGGCAGTCGTCGCCCAAGTTGTGCCTCAGGCGAACCGCGCTAGCGGCGTCCGGTGCCCACAGGCCCATGTCGGCGTCGTAAACGCCGGTGAAGACCTCGCGCACCCAAAGAGCGCCGGTGGCGTGGGCGAGGGCTACCGAGGCGACCGGGTCCCAAAGGTAGTTGACGCCGTAGGGGACTTCGATGTGCGGGAGGCACCTGGTTACGACCGCTGTCATCGCTGTCAGGCTTTCTGGTGTGGCTTTGGTGAGGTAGGGCCGGTCGCCCTCGTTGCCGAACATGATCGCGTCGACGCCGCCCTGCTGGAGCGCCTCGATATCCTGAACCACTGCATCGACGATGCCGTCGATGCCGGCCTCTTTGTCGTAGAGGGGGCTGCCGGGCAGCGGTGGGAGGTGGGCCATGGCGATGATCGGTTTGCTACGGCCGAAAACTTTGTTGAACTTCTTCACTCGTTACACTCCTCGGACGCGGTGGTGAGATGCACCCCGGCGTCTACATACTGCTCTCCGATTTTTGCGTCGAGACCTTCATCGGTGATGATCTCGTCGAAGTCGGTGAGGTCGGTGACTTTGGCAAGGCTGACCTTGCCGAACTTGGTGTTATCGGCGAGCAACACGGTGCGCTGTCCACAGAACATCATCAGCCGCTTTACCGGGACCTCTTCGAGGCTGGCGTTGGTGAGACCGGCCTTGAGGCTTACTGCGTCGGCGCCCAGGAAGCTGTGATTGGCGTTCAGGCCCGTAAGCGTCTGCTCGACCGTGGGCCCCACGACCGAGTAGAGCGAGGGGCGCACCTTGCCGCCGAGGACGATGACATTGAAGCCGGGCGTGTCACACAATTCCATAGCGATAGTGAGGTCGCTGGTAATTACCGTGAGGTCGCGCTTGCGCTTCAGTTCGTGCGCGAGCGCAAGTGTCGTCGAGCCGGAGTCCAGGACGACAACCTCACCACTGCTCACGGTCTTTGCCGCTGTACGGGCGATTGCTCGTTTGTGTTCCAGGTTTTGACCCGACTTTTCACGGTGGTGTGGCTCGAACGCCGTACTTACATGGGGCAGCACCGCGCCCCCGTGGGTACGCCTCAGGTGTCCGTGACCTTCGAGACGGTGCAGGTCCCGCCGAATTGTGGCCGGTGAAACGTCGAGCAGTGTCGCGAGATAACCAACGTCAGCCCCACCGTTCTCGCTCACCAGCTCGAGCAGCCTTCTTTTCCTCTGCTCAGGCAACATTAGTTATTCCCTCTGTCTGATGACGTGATGCTAAGATGTGATTATATGTGGCTACTAATGCGTATTTTATGTTCCGCCGTTGATAAGTGTCAATAGACGGGGCGAGAGCGCGCCACCATCGAAGAAGGGGGACTGAGTGAGCGAGAAACCGTACCTGATCGGTGTGGATGTCGGTACCTACAGTGCAAAAGGCGTACTGGTTCGCCATGGCGGCGAAATAGTCGCCCGGCACTCGGTCGAATACGAACTCAGCATCCCGAGCCCGGGTTTGGCCGAGCACGACGCTGATGAGATCTGGTGGCGCTCGCTGTGCGAGATCACTCGGGCCCTATTGCGGGAGAGCCGAATCGATCCGAAGTCGGTCGCGGCGATCGGTTGCAGTGCGATCGGGCCGACCATGTTACCGGTCGATCGGGACGGGCGGCCATTGCGGCCGGCCATCCTCTACGGAATCGATACCCGGAGCTGGCGTGAGGTAGAGGAGCTCTCGGAAAGCATGGGGCCGGAGACCATATTCGCAAGTACCGGCAAGCCGCTCACGACACAATCGAACGGACCAAAGATACTCTGGTTCCGCCGAAACCAGCCGGAGCTCTTCGAGAAGACCGACAAGATACTCACGGCGAACGGTTACCTGGTGCTCAAGCTGACTGGAGCCCAAACGCTGGACATCTACTCAGCCGCCGCCTTCGATCCGATGTTCGACATTCCCACCCTGGGCTGGGACCTCGCTCGTGTGGAACAGATTTGTTCGATCGACCAGCTTCCCGAGTTGCGCCGGCCGACTGAAGTCGTGGGAGAGGTGCATCGCGCTGCTTCCGAAGAGACCGGGCTAGCAGTTGGAACGCCGGTCATCGCCGGAACGATCGACGCCGCAGCCGAGGCGGTCAGTGTCGGCGTCACCGAACCGGGCGAGACGATGCTGATGTACGGTACGACGCTGTTCATCATCAACGTAACCGATGGGTGGTTGAGTCACCGCCGCATGTGGTCGTCGCCATATCTCACCGAGGGCCGTTACGTAATGACTGGTGGCCTCGCCACCAGTGCTGCGCTCACCCGCTGGTTCCGCGACCAGTTCGGCCAAGTCGAACTCGAGCAGGAGCGCGCCGGCGGAGTCACCGCCTACCAGGCGCTCGCCCAGCAGGTGGAGACCGTACCTCCAGGCAGCAACGGGCTTGTGGCGCTGCCCTACTTCAGCGGCGAGCGGACGCCGGTGAACGATCCCAAGGCCCGTGGGGTAATCGCCGGGCTCACACTCTCCCATACCCGAGCCGACGTATACCGGGCTCTCCTCGAAGGAGTCGCCTACGCCCTCAGGCACAACATGGAGACCATGAACGAGGCGGGCGCCGACCTCACGAGACTGGTTGCCGTGGGCGGAGGTACGCTCAACAAAGCCTGGCTGCAGATAATCAGCGACTGTCTGGGCCAGCCGCAGCGAGTTCCGCGCCAAACCGTCGGAGCCTCATACGGCGACGCCTACCTTGCCGGTTACGGCGTGGGAATCTTCCCCGACTTCACAGAGCTTCGAGAGAGCTGGGTCCAGTGGGACCGCGTGATCGAACCGAGTAGGGACCGGCACGAGCGTTACAACGAGTACTACCCCATCTATCGGCGCACCTACGAGCGGCTGGCCGACGAGCTCCACGCGTTAGCCGACCTGCAGGCTACCGAGGCGGCAATGGCGCCGCCACCCGTGGCGAACGGCGGGTGACCGGACTCACTCTGACGGCGGGCCTTCGGCGTAGGAGGCCATGACACAGCGAGCAAATCAGTCGAAAATGATCGAGCGGACTCCGTTCTACTACGGCTGGATGATTCTCATTTCGGCCACCGTGGGCCTGTTTCTCACGATGCCGGGCCAGACCGCAGGAATTTCCGTGTTCCTGGAGCAGATCATCGCCAGCCTCGAGATACCCCGTACCACTGTGTCCCTCCTGTACCTCCTGGGGACACTCGGCGGCGCTCTTACGCTCACGCTCATCGGTAGGGCGATCGATCTCTTTGGCCCCCGTAAAGCCGTAGCCGTGATTGCAGTGATGTTCGCCGGCGGCTGCTTCCTGATGAGTGCTGCCACCGGACCGCTCATGTTGCTCTTTGGGCTCACTTTGATTCGCGCTTTCGGGCAGGGAGGGCTGCCTCTGGTAAGCATCCACACCGTCAATCTTTGGTTCGTCCGCCGGCGCGGCCTAGCGGTGGGAGTTGCAGGACTGGGAGTCGCCCTCGGTACCGCTGTATTTCCACCTCTGATCGAGCTGCTGATGGGCGCCTACGGCTGGCGCACCGCATACGCTCTTCTGGGCGGTCTGATCGTAGTTACCGTTCTACCCTTGGGGTTGGCATTCTTCCGCGAGCACCCAGAGCACTACGGCTTGCTGCCGGACGGAGGCGCGCCGGCTGAGGCCGTGAGGCGAGAGGCGGACGAACCCAGCCTCACGCTCGGTCAAGCAAGACGCACACTCACTTTCTGGCTGTATGTGCTCGGCGGAGTTTCGGTCTCGGCACTGGGAACAGGTCTCGTTTTCCACCATTACGCAATCATGGAAGCGAACGGAGTCGAACGCGCAGCCGCCGCTGCCATGTTCGTCTCCTTCGGATTGGTTATGGCGGCATCGAACCTCGCCACCGGGCTGGCAATGGACCGAGTACCCCCTCGCTACCTCCTCAGCCTCAATCTGGCCCTGCTGGTCACCTGTCTGCTTACGGCGAGTTCGATCGGCAGTCCCGGACTCGTTGTCGTCTACGGCATTTTCATCGGGGGGATGCAGGGCATGCACTCTGCGCTTCAAGCTGGCGTGTATGCCCACTACTTCGGTCGGCGACATGCCGGAGCGGTGCGAGGCTTCGCGACCACGATCTTCGTAGGTGGTACAGCGGCGGGGCCTTATCTCTTCGCCCTCGGATTCGACCTGATGGAGCGCCAGGAAGCCACACTTTGGGCGTGGGCGGCATTGCCGGTGCTGGTTGGAGCAGCGGCGCCCTTCCTGAAGCCTGTGCCTCGCCGCCACGAATCCGACTGACCCTCCATGCTGAGGTTAGTTGGGCTCGGCGGACCTCGTGCGGGTTCCGGTCTAGCCGCCGTCTGCCTGGAAGTAAGCTTCCCACTCACCGGCGGTGAGTTCGAGTACCGCCGCGACCGCTCGCACATAGGCGATCCAAGCGCGGTAGACGCGGGTTCTAACCGCGGGGGTCGCCACGCACTTTCCTTCCGCAACTAGCTCCTCCTCGGCTAAATCCAAGGCTTCCTTGGCCATTGCAGCTGTAGTGAGCGCATAGTCCGACTCTTGGCTGTAACGTTGTGGGTATGCGAGTAACTCCGTTCGGGCCGCCTCCACTGCCTGCCCCAACCGCGGTAGCTGCAGCAAGGTGTCGTCTAGTACCAGCTGGGCGCTTACGTGCACCTCCCAGCGCTCTACTCCGCCCGGCAAGTCGAACCCAAAAGTGGCGCCGGGGGTGCCGTTGACGAGGCCGCCTTCGACGTCCACCTGCATGCTCCGATTCCGGTAGCTCGTTCGCAAGCGCAGGTCATCCAGTGGGGCGCGACGTGCTTGCGCCAACTCGGCTTCCGCCTCCAGCAGCGCGAGTTCGAGCATTCGGTAGCCGTGGGTGTCGCGGAAGCTAGTCGCGTCCACACGAGGCAGGCGGAACCGCAGCGGTTCGTAGTGCGCGATAGCGGAGAGGCCGTGAGCGAGTACTACGGCCTGAGCGTTCTCGAGGTCGTGTAAGGCGATGCGGTAGTCGAGAGCTGCCATGCGCAGCTCCAGGTCCCCCTGAGCCTCCTGCGACTCGACCGGCGCCGCCACCTCCTGTAACTCGAGCCGCGCCGCCAACTCCTGCTGCTGCTCGATGAGCAAGTTGGCGTGCGCCAGTAGAGCGTCCGTGACTCGGTCGAGTTCCATGACCGCGGACCTCTGCCGCGCTCGCTCCAGGCTCTGTAGGGCGCGAGCATGGGTAGCAGGAGGATCGACGAAGTCGATTCCGCCTGACAGTCCCAAGCGTCCCGTCCAACTGCCGGCCGAGCCGTCGCCGGCGTAATCGCGGTAGCGAAATACCGGATTCAGGCGGGCCGAGTAGTCGACTTGGCCCCAGGGGGTAACGGCGCTCTGGAGGCGTTCGACGTCACGGTGGGCGAGTTCTAGCGCCGGGTCGCGCGGCCCGTTAAGCGGCAGGTCGAGCGCCGCGGCCTGCGACTGGGACTCGGTGGAGGTTGATGTTTGGGCAAGCACGGGGATTTGGGCGAGCGGGATTAGGAGGATTGCCAGCAGCACTGTCGGCAGTAGGGTCCAGGGACTAGATCGTGGGCGTGTAAGCGTAGGGGCAAAGCTAGACATCTTCCGTCCTTCCTGGCCATGGACCCGCCGGTTCGCCGGGCGGCCCTTCATAAAGCGGCACTTCATCGAGCGGCGCTTCATCAAGCGCTCATGGCTAATCGGTCGTCATTCCATGGCTGCCGACGGGAGGAGAGGGGCCGGAACGTGACGTCTGCTCTAATCTATTTCAGAATACTGCCATACTCTTCTCATACGCAAAGCCTGGTCTGCGGGGTAGACTTCTGGTGGAAGCGACCACAACGTCGACTTTAGCGTTGTTGTAAACAGATGGAGGGGGCATGCCGGACCAAGGGGGCAGTGTAGCTATACGAGAAATCGTCCAGGACGTGACATCTTTAGCGCACGCCAAGGGACGCGATCAGACATTTGAATTCGAGCTCTACCTGCTCAAGTGGCAGGCGGAGTTGGCAGAGAGCAACGCCAGCGAGGAACTCGAGGTGCTGGTGCTCCGCGAAGCTGAGGATCTAAAGCGCCAGATCGAGAAGATGACGGCTGCCTAGGCCCTAGCCACGAGCCGATCCACAATTCAATATCGCAATTTGATTTCGCGTCGCTCAGGGCGGCGCGACTTCTCGTTGGTCGGTTGCGGGCCCATGGCCGGGGCGAGGATAGTTGGGGCGGCCGGCGCGGTTATCATGCCCCGGTGAGCGAAGCGACGGTGTCGGAATCGAGCGCCCGAGGAGAGTTCTTCGCGGGAGTGAGAGACATCGCGCCGATGATGCTCGCCGTGGGCCCCTTCGGAGCGGTTGCGGGGCTCGCCGCCGTGGCATCGGGGTTAAACTTCGCCGAAGCGGTTGCACTGTCGGCCCTTATAAACGCCGGATCGGCACAGCTCGCCGCGTTGGCGCTCATCGGCGTAGGGGCGCCGGTGCTGGTGATCTTGGCCACTACCTTCTTCGTTAACCTCCGCTACCTGATGTACAGCATGGCGCTCGCTCCATATCTAGGGGGCGTGAAGAAGCGCTGGCGGCTGGTGATGGCGCACGTCCTCTTCGACCAAACCTTTGCCTTCGCCACTCAGCGGTACGCCCAGTGGCCGCAGGCGGGGCATCGACTGGCGTACTTCATGGGCGTGGCGTCACCCCTCTTCCTCACCTGGATCAGCGGAACGATCGTTGGGGCTGCGTTGGGCGCCCAGGTGCCGGAAGGGTGGTCGCTCGACTTCGCCATACCGCTCACCTTCCTGGCCCTGCTGATGCCGGCGATAAAGGACAGGCCGGGGGCAATCGCCGCTGTTGTAGGCGGAGTTGTGGCGCTTGCCGGAATACCTCTGCCCTACAACCTGGGGCTCATCGTTGGCGCTCTGGCCGGCGTCGTCGCCGGAGTGTTGGCCGAGTCTCGGTGGCGTGTGTGAGCGGGCCGCAGCTTTGGCTCACGATCGCCGCGATGGCGCTGTTGTCGTACGCTCTGCGCGTTTCATTCCTGTTGCTACACGAGCGGCTTGGCTTCCCACCCGTCGTTCGCCGTGCGCTGAGGTACGTGCCCTACGCGGTATTGGCTGCGCTCCTGTTGCCCGCCGTGTTCGCCGGCGGCGAGGAGGCTTTCGCGATTGAGTTACCGCGGATCGGCGCCGCCTTGCTGGGCGCTCTGATCGCCTTGCGAACGGGCTCGGTGATCCTCACGCTGAGCCTCGGGATGCTGACGTTGTGGGTGGGGCAGTGGTTCCTCTGATGCGTCGTGCCGCGCTCGCGATCAGAGGAACGATGTCCTAGTGGCTGTCCCAGTCGGGTGCGTCATCCGGATCGACCAGGCGCCCGTTCTCGTGTGATAAGGCGTTTATCCTCTGCATCTCCTCCTCACTGAGCTCGAAGTCGAAGATGTCGAAGTTGCTCTTACGGTGCCGTTCGCCGGACGCCTTGGGGATCGCCGCCACCCGCTCCTGCTGAATCAGCCAGCGCAGAGTCACCTGAACCGGCGTCTTGCCGTACACCCGGCCGATCTGCATGAGGGTCTCGTCATCCGACACTGCGCCCCTCGCAATAGGACTGTAGGCAGTGAGCAGAGAGTCGAGCCGGCCGGCGAGATCCAACAGGGTCCTTTGGGACAGGTAGGGGTGGTACTCGACCTGGTTGGCGAACAGTTCGATGTGCCGGCTGGCTTCCTTCACCAACGTCGAAGGGAAGTTGCTCACCCCGATGTGGCGCACCTCGCCCTTGGCCTGCAGCTCCTTCAGGGCGCCCAGGGTCTCCGCTAGCTCCACCTCCTCGCTCGGCCAGTGGAGGAGTAGCAGGTCGACGTAATCGGTCTGAAGTTTACGGAGACTCTCGCGGCTCGTATCGATCGCGCCCCGGTGACGGAAGTTGCTGGGCTTGAGTTTGGTGACCAGGAAGATCTGGTCGCGGGAGACGCCGGATTGCGACAGCGCCGCGCCCACGTGCTCTTCGTTGTCGTAGCTCTGAGCGGTGTCGATGTGGCGGTAGCCGATCGCCAGAGCGTCCGCGACAGAGCGGCGGCACTCCTCGCCGGCCATCTTGTATGTGCCGAAGCCGAGGGCTGGAACGCTCGTTCCCTGTATGACGTGATGGATCATGCGGTCCTCCTGCAACGAAGCTACCCCATCAGAGGGGCCGCGGTTCGTTGCCGCGGCCCCTCTGATCGTGCCGGTTGAGGTCCTTTAGGCGTGAGCCATCTGATTACGAATCGCCGACGGCAGCTGCTGCTCCAGCCACTGTGACATCTGCTCCTCCTCGCGGAGGATCCTACGCGCGACCTGCGCCGTTTCGGTGTCGCCCAGCTCGTCGGCCGCAGTGATGATTCCCTGATACGAAGCGATCTCGAAGCGTTCGGCGGCCGAGTCTTGGAGGATGTTTTTCACGAGCTCGTCCTTAGCGGGTGTGTTGATTACTCCCTGAACTGTGCCCATCATCGCGCCAATACCGGTCTTGAAGGAGGAGACGTGTCCGCCCAAGCGCTCGATGCACTCACGGACCATATGCGCGTGCTCCTTGCTCTCCTCGGCGTGACGCTCCAAGCGCGACTGTATCGAAGGGCGGTCCTTGGCGGAATGGGCATGGTTCCTTAGGGTCTGCACCAGCGATTTCTCCATCGCGTAGGCATCGTTGAGCCAGGCGATGAGCATCTGCTTCTTCGCTTCGCGGGTGCCCTGCCCGCCCTGATAGGCTATTCCGCCTTCCTGTCCGCTCCAGCCGTACTGGTCGTCATGCTCCGAGCGGGAACGCCTTCTCGCCTGCAGCCAGCCGATAGCCACGGCCAAGCCGGCGCCAATGAGAGCGCTGCGAACCGGGCGACGCCGGATCATTCCTGCCGAGCTGTCGTTTCGCTCGTGACTTCCGGTTCCTCGATCTCTTGAACGGTTATCCATGAAATGCCCTTCCCCGAATCGGTTCGGAGCCACCACGATTCCTTGCTGCCGAAACGTACGGCAACGGACGCGGCAGCCTCACCAACACAGTTGCCAACACAACTGTACGCGGCCGCCGTGGAGGGGCTCTTGGGGGTAGGCCACGAAGGGATGCGGTAAAATGCGGACAAAAGACGACTCGAGGAGGACGAATGCCCAAGGTGACGGCCGACGGAAGAAGCATCGATACTACTCTCAATCGCAGGCTGGTCCTGGCGATCGAAGAGTTGGGGATCGAGATCGGGCACCGCTGCGGTGGCAAGGCGCGCTGCACCACCTGCCGTGTGGAGGTCATTTCCGGTGAGCCCGACAGCATGACCAGGGCCGAGTACGCCAAGCTCAAGGAGAAGGGGCTGTTGGGAACGGCGCGCCTCTCTTGTCAGATCCTCACGTCTCACAGCATGGAAGTAAAGCCACTGATGACCAAGCAGAGCGAAGGCTGGACCGACACCGGACCCGCGCCCGAAGAAATGGTAGAGCCAGAGGCCCAGTGGTTCCCGGTGGCGGAGCTCGAGGCGGAAGTTGACGAAGGCTGAGGCCACAGCTTAGGTCGGATGCCTGATCGATTCGCATGCCGAAGATCAGGCGTCGTCGTAGGCGTCCTCCCGCGGGTAGCGCGGATCGTCATGCCTCACCCGGGTGAGCCGGTCGCGTCTACGTTCGCCGGCCCGACGAGCTCGAAGCTCCGCACCTCCGTCGTGCATCCTGCGTTCATGTCCCCCTTCGAGCAGCTCGGCACGACTATTGGCCATCCGGACCGGGTCGTGCTGATCGAGAATGGTGCCTGCCTCGATCATCCTTTCGGCCGGAACCTGCAGGAACAAAAGCGTTTCACCGCGCCGTAACGCCAGGCTGTACTCGTTCGAGTCGAGCGGAGGAACGCCGCCGCGCGCGAGCGCCCCGGTAACGCCGCCGGTTGCTCCGCCCACACTGAGCCCAGCGATTGCCGAGGCGAGTGGTCCGATCGCCAGGGCCGGCCCGATTCCGGGGATGACCAGGAGTCCGAGCCCCATCAGTAATCCAGTCGCGCCCCCGACCGCCGCACCCACGCTGGCGCCGATCGCCGCTCCGGCCGCCATCCCGTCCGGGTCGTCCCGCACCTCCATGTCGTCCATCGAGTCGAATCCAAGCGATTGTGACGACCGCGGTGAAATGAGGCTTACGGAGGCTTGGTCGAAGTCGGCCAGGATGAGTGCCTCGGCGGCCGCGGTGGCGTCCTCCAAGCGCTCGTAGAGCCTAGAAATCGATCTCATATCTCCTCCTTCCGGAGGCGTTCGGTCCGCCCTCATTGGGTTGGGCGTGCCTGGAGCTTAGCGGGGTTCTACCTGGTGCAAACATGGCGGCGTACACGTTCACTGACGGCAAGTGCGAAGATGGGGCCGTGGATCCAGCAGCCCCCGATCCGCCCACCGATGCCCGTGATCGCAAGCCGCGACGCTCGAGCGCGCGGGGGGCTCTCACGCTCATGGTGGGCACGCTCGCTAGCAGAGTCACCGGCCTCTTCCGAAACTCGATCCTCACGCAGTTCTTTCCGGCGGCCGTCTCCGACGCGTTCCTCACCGCCTTCCGGGTGCCGAACCTGTTCCGCGAACTCCTGGCCGAAGGAGCGCTCACCAACTCGTTCGTGCCGGTGTACCGAAGATTGCAGCCTGAGGAGAGGCGGCGTTTAACAGGCGCTTTGTTGGGTCTGCTCGCCCTGGTCAACGGCCTGCTGATGCTCCTCGCATACCTATCGGCGCCCCTTCTCGCCCGGCTGCTGATCGGCGACCCGGACATCGTCGACGTGGAACTCAC
Source organism: Trueperaceae bacterium (assembly GCA_040905665.1). Taxonomy (GTDB): domain Bacteria; phylum Deinococcota; class Deinococci; order Deinococcales; family Trueperaceae; genus DASVCN01. The sequence goes on along the minus strand of JBBDRD010000037.1, from coordinate 7,378 downwards.
GACCAGGCTCATCCGCATCGTGTTTCCGTTCCTGCCCGCAATATCTTTCTCGGCCTTGGCGATGGGTGTCCTGAACGCCGAGGAGCGCTTCCTGGCGCCGGCCTGGGCGCCGGTGATGCTCAACGTCGTGACTGTCACGATGATGGCGCTCTTTCCCGGTCAAGCCGTAATGCTCACGCTCGCACACGTGCTCGGCGGACTGGGTCAGTTACTGATTCAGCTTCCCGCGCTTGCCCGCTACCGACTTCTGCCAAGCGTTCGAGGGCTGTGGCATCCGGCATTGGGTGGGGTTTTACTGCTGATGCTGCCATTCACCTTCACGACCAGCGGCAGGCAGATGCTCAATGTGCTGGCGTCGAACCTGGTGACGGGCCTGTTCACCGGTGCCCAGAACGCGTTCGTGAATGCCGATCTCTTCCTGAGCCTGATGCTCGGACTGTTCTCGATCTCCCCGGCTCTCGCCTACTACTCCCGCCTTTCCGCGCACGCTGCCGACGAACCGGAGTCCTTCGCGCCAACTCTGGTCGAAGGATTGCGGCTGATCGCTTTCCTCACGGTTCCAGCGGGCCTGGGGCTGTCGGTGCTGGCCGCTCCGGCGGTGCAGGTGGCCTTCAACTGGCGTGAGTTGCTGGGGGGCCCGCTGGACGATGCACGGTTGTTCGGTTCGATTGCCGCCACTGCGCCACTGGGCTTGGCGGTGTTTCCGATCGGGATGTTCAACCTGCTGGTGCGCACGTTCTACATACGTCGCCAGATCGTTACTCCCGTGCTGGTGGTTTTGGGCACCCTGGTACTGCAGGGGGCCCTGTATTTAGCGTTGGTGGAGCCGTTGGGAATCGCGGGGTTGTCCTGGGGCGCGGTCATAGCGGCCTGGGCGCAGCTGCTCGTCACAGTAATGTTGGTGTCGCGGATGGAGCGGTTGCCGCTACGGGAGTTGCTTGACGGCGTTGCTCGCGTTTGGCTGGCGGCTCTGTTGGCGGCGGCCGCTGTGCTACTTGTCCTGGGTTCGTTTGGCCAGGAGTTCTTCGCCGCTCCCGCCCCCTTCGATTCCCGGTCGAGCGGCATCGTGATCGGGGACGGCTGGTTAGGTGCGGTAGCGACATTCGCCGTTGGGGCTGCGGTTTTTGCGTCGGTCTACGGAGCGGCAGCCTGGTCCTTGGGCGTGAAGGAGATGCGTGCTCTCGTTGCGATGCTTATCGCTCGCTTGCGATAGGTACTGAAGGTGAGGGTAACCGGGCGGCGTGGATCCTCTCTGCAAGTTCGAATGAGACCGCCAGCGTATGACCGTCGCGTACGAGCGTGAGCGGGCCCGAGAGTGGTGCTATGTCGACCATGATGACCTCGCTCCCCGGCACCAGGCCGTGCGTGTCGAGGTAACGCAGTACTTCGCTGCGCTGGTCGGTAATTCGGGTGATTCTGAGGCGGGTCCCCACGTCCCAGTTCACCAAGGGCGACCCTGTGTCGTCGGGCAGTCGACCATCCCGAGCAGGGATCGGGTCACCATGGGGGTCGTGGGTGGGGTGGCCGAGAACATCGGCAATCCGGTCCTCGAACTCCTCGCTGATGTGGTGCTCCAGTTTCTCGGCCTCGTCATGGACTTCGTGCCACTCGTAACCGAGGGCTTCGGCGAGATAGGTCTCGATAAGTCGGTGGTGACGGACCGTTTCTAGCGCCATCTTTCGCCCGGCCGGCGTGAGCGAGGCACCCTGGTACGGCTCGTACTCGATCAGGTGAAGTTCGGAGAGTTTCCTGAGCATCCCCGTCACCGATGCCGGGCTAACCGCGAGTGCCGCCGCTAATGCCTGGGTTTTTATCGACTGCTCACCCAACTCGAATAGAGCCTTAAGGTAATCCTCGACAGCACTCGTTACGAGCCTGGAGGGACGAACGCCATCGGGCTGGTCGGTCATCGATCGCGGTCCATGCGCGCTCGTGGGCACTCGATCATGATGCCCCGAGTCTATCGCGTGGGTGGAGGATCAGTGCCACGTCGACGGACCGTGGGATAAGGCGAGGTCTGGGAGCATGTGCCGACCTAGCATGCAGGGACAGAGAAGCTGTCGTCCACGGGTGAAGGCCTGGGTACGCAGTGACGGCTCTGTCGAGGAGGAATTGTGGAAGCCGTGGAGACCGCACCAGCACTGGCCTTGGCCGCTCTCGCGAGCGTCGCCGGACTTGCCGCCACCTACCGCGCCGCGAGGAAGGGACGCGAAAGCAACCAGAGGAGAAGGCGCCAGCCGGCGGCAGTTCGGGCACGTCCCTCTGGTACGCGCCAGCGCAGGTCGGGCGCCTGAGCCCTACGGTTCCCATGAAGCTGGACGTGCCATGAGCCCATCGAGCAATGCCGAAATGAGCAAGGCGCTCAGAACAACTTGCTGCCGTTGGGTACGCTTCTCTCGGGTTGCGCGAGAACCACGCCGCCATCCTCACCAGCGAAGCCGGTGAGCAGGAACTGCGATTCGAAGCCGGCGATCCGCTTGGGTGGTAGGTTGACGACGCCTAGCACCTGGCGCCCCACCAGTTCCTCGGCCCCATAAACGGCCGTTACCTGCGCGCTGGTCTGCTTCACTCCCAGCCCGCCGAAGTCGACCCATATCTTGTACGCCGGTTTGCGCGCTTTGGGAAATGCCTCAGTGCGCACCACCGTGCCGACACGCAGCTCGACCTTTGCGAATTCGTCCCAGGTAACGACGTCCACGCTAATCTCGTCCACGCTAATCTCGTTCCGGCCGATGGCGGTCATGGCGATCCGCTTCGATTCGGGATATCAGATGCGCTTGAACACCAATGCCGCGTTCTGCCCACCGAAGGCGAAATTGGTCGAGAGCACGTGATCGACGCGCTTCTCCCGTGCCTCATTGGGGATGTAGTCGAGATCTAGCTCCGGGTCGGGATCGGTGTAGTTGCGGGTGGGAGGGAGCACGCCGCTGTCGATCGCCTGGACCGAGGCGATCGCCTCGATGCCTCCGGCCGCACCCAGCGTGTGGCCCGTCATCGACTTCGTGGAGGAGATCGGCGGGACCGACTTCGCGTCACCCCAAACAGTCTTGAAGGCAAGCGTCTCGTTCAGGTCGTTGGCCGGCGTGCTGGTGCCGTGGGCGTTGATGTAGCCGATCTGGTCCTTGTCGATCCCCGCCGAACGCAAGGCCCAACGCATGCAGCGAACCGCGCCGGCGCCCCCAGGGGCAGGAGCCGTGATGTGGTGGGCATCGCTGGAGGTGGCATAACCGGTGATCTCGGCGTAGATACGCGCGCCGCGCGCCTTGGCGTGTTCGAGCTCCTCGAGGATGATGATGCCGGCGCCCTCTCCGGCTACGAATCCGTCGCGAGAGGCGGTGAATGGCCTGCTGGCCGTCTCGGGACTGTCGTTTCGCGTCGACAGAGCCTTCATGACCGCGAAACCGCCAATACCCATCGGGGTAACGCAAGCCTCGGCGCCTCCAGTTACCATGAAGTCGGCCTCTCCTCGTTCGATCACCCGGAAGGCGTCTCCAATGGCGCCCGCGCCGGTAGCGCAGGCGGTCACGACCGTGCTTGAGGGACCTAGTAGCCCATAACGCATGGCTATGTGCCCGCTGGCCATGTTGGCGATGAGCTTAGGGATGAAGAAAGGGCTCATGCGCATCGGGTTGCGTTGGAATCGGGTCTTCGATTCCTGCTCCCAGGTCTCGAGCCCACCGATGCCGCTTCCAATGCAGGTGCCCGTCTGCTCGCCGGCCAAATCCACTTCGGAAAGGCCGGCATCCTCCATGGCCAGGGCGGCGCCCACCATCGCGAGCTGCACGAAACGGTCGATCCGCTTGGCCTCCTTGCGATCCATGTAAGGGCCCAGATCGACATCCACCTCCCCGGCAATCTGCACCGAGAGGTCGCCGGCATCGAACCGGGTAATCGGGCCGATGCCGTTGCATGCCTCGTGCTGGGCCTTTAGGAAGGCCTTGGCGCCCACTCCTATTGGAGTGACCGGACCGACCCCTGTGACGACAACTCTCTTCATAGCTGCATTTCCTTAGCCTTTCGACTACCGCCCGGAAGCTGTAGGGACGGCAAGCCGGAAGATCGCGTTCACGCTGCCGGAGAAAATGAGTCCGTTACTGCTTCTGGTTGATGAATGCTACAGCGTCGCCGACCGTCCGGATGTTCTCCGCTTCCTCATCGCTGATCTCGATCCCGAACTCGTCCTCGAGTCCCATGATCAACTCGACTACGTCGAGGGAGTCGGCGCCCAGGTCGTCGACGAACGACGCCTTCTCGTTCACCTCGCCCGGATCGCTATCCAGCTTGTCGGCAACTACTTCCTTGATCTTCTCCAGGATCGCCTGCTCGTCCATGATGTCCTCCTTAACGCAGTTGACCAACGCCGTAACTCAAACTGTGTGCCGCGATCGGCCCCAGTCTAGCAGGGGTCAGGCCGCTCGCAATCTACCATCAATGCATGACCATTCCGCCGTCTACCGGCAGGGTTTGGCCATTTACATAGGATGCGTCGTCCGACGCCAGGAATGCGACCACAGTGGCCACCTCTTCGGGAGCGCCAAAGCGTCCCGCCGGAATCCGGGAAAGGTACGTTTCACGCAGAGAATCGCCGAGTTCCGCGGTCATGTCCGATTCTATGAAGCCGGGCGCCACCGCGTTGACGGTAATCCCCTTGCCGGCGTATTCCTGCGCCAGCGCCTTCGTCAGACCGATGAGTCCGGCCTTTGCCGAAACGTAGTTAGCCTGCCCGACATTGCCCATAATTCCCACTACCGAGGCGACGTTGACGATTCGGCCGAACCCCGAGCGGAGCATGGCGCGCAGAGCCGCCTTCGACAAGTGAAAGGCGCTGCCGAGGTTCGTGTCGATTACCGCCTGCCAGTCATCGGCTTTCATCCGCAGGGCCAGTGTGTCGCGGGTGATGCCGGCGTTGTTGACCAGCACCTCGACCGGGCCCAGCCCCTCGGCTACCGCCTTGTTCAGGTCGGCACAAGCTTGCGGGTCGGCTACATCTGCCGCGAATACCTGGGCTTCACCCCCGGACTTGCGGATCGCCTCGGCTACCTCCTGCGCCGGCCCCTCGGAGCGTACGTAGTGCACGGCCACCCGGTGGCCCCGCGAGCCGAACTCCAGCGCCATCGCCTTGCCCAAGCCACGACTCGAACCGGTCACCAGGACGGTCCGCTTTACGGCGGGCGCGTTACGGCTGCTCATAGTGCCTCCTCGAGCGAAGCCATATCCACAACCGCTTGAGCGCTCACGTCCTCGAGGGTACGCGATACCAGCCCCGTAAGCACCTTGCCGCTGCCGAACTCAACGAAACGTCGCGCGCCGAGCGAATGGAGTCGGCGTAGCGACTCCACCCAACGCACCGGTGAGGTCACTTGCCGCACGAGCAGTCCCGCTATCGCCCGATCGTCGTCGTGCAGGTCGGCAGTCACGTTGCTCACGACGCCAAACGTGGGCAACGACATGGTGATATTGGCGAGATCCTGCGCCAGCTTATCGGCGGCGGGCTTCATCAGCGAACAGTGGAAGGGCGCGGAGACCTTGAGTGGGACGACCCTGGCGCGCTGTCGGGCGAGACGTTCGCCAGCCGCCCCTACAGCCTTCGCCTCGCCCGAGATGACCGTCTGGCCAGGGGCGTTGAGGTTGGCTATCTCCACTACCCCTTCGGTCTCACTGCACACCTGCTCGATGAACTGGGCGTCGAGCTTGAGGATTGCCGCCATGGCGCCTTTGCCCTGTGGAACCGCCTCCTGCATGTACTCCCCGCGCTTGCGAACGATCTGTACGGCGTCGCCCAGGGCAAGCGAGCCGGCGGCGACCAGCGCGGTGAACTCGCCCAAGCTATGGCCGGCGGCAAAGGTCGGCATCTCCCCGCCGGCTTCTTGCCACGCGGCAAAAGCCGCGACACCAGCGGCGACGAGCGCCGGCTGCTGATTGGCAGTGAGCTTGAGCCGCTCTTCGGGGCCGTCCCACATGATCTCGAGAAGTCCCGGCAGGGCCGCTTCGGCCTGATCCAGAACCTGCTTGGCCGCCCCGCTCTTCTCGTAGAGCTCGCGGCCCATGCCTAGAATTTGTGAGTTCTGGCCCGGGAAGAGAGCGGCCAGGGGGGTGGCCCAAAGGTCGCCGGCCCCTGTGCTCACCCTGTTACCGCCCCAGCAGCGCCATTGCCATACCCGTTGCCAAACCAGGTGATGACTCCGGACGCCCAGGTGAGGCCGCCTCCGAATGAGACGAGCAGAAGGTGGTCACCATCTTCGATTCGGCCGGAATCGAGAGCATGCTTGAGCGCCAACGGAATCGAGGCGGTCGAGTTGTTGCCGTATTCGTCCACCGTCACGACGACGCGGTCCTCATCTAGGTTCAAGCGCTCTCGCGCCGCCTCGATGATCCGCAAGTTTGCCTGATGTGGCACGAACAGGCTGATATCGTCGCTTTTCATGCCGGCCAGCTCGAGCGCCTCGATAGTGGCCGTGTTCATCACTCGCACGGCGAACTTGAACACCTCGCGCCCGTTCATCTTGAGCTTCGCGTTCAGCAGTTCCCCACCCGGTAGGCACTTGCCCACCGCTCCCATGTGCAAGTGAGCTGCTCCCGATCCGTCGGCGCCGAGCTTCATCGAATGTATCCCGTACGGCGTCGGAACCTCTTCGATGATTGCCGCGCCCGCACCGTCTCCGAACAGGACCGCCGTCGAGCGATCGTTCCAGTCGACCAGCTTTGTGAGCGCTTCGGCCCCGATAGTGAGAACCTTGCGGCACTGCCCCGACTCGACATAGGCCTTGGCGACGGAAACCGCATAAAGCCAGCCCGTGCAGGCAGCCAGCAGATCGAACGCCCCGGCCTTCAGCTTGAAGCGATCCTGCACCAGCGCTGCAGTCGCGGGGAAGAGGGCGTCGGGCGTATTCGTTGCGACTATGACCATGTCGACACCGCTCAACGCATCCGGACCGTGCCGTGCGACGAGATCCTCGACCGCGCTAACCGCCAAATCACTGGTGAACTCGTCATCGGCAGAGATGTGCCGGCGCCTGATACCGGTGCGCGCGCGGATCCACTCGTCGGTGGTATCCATGAACGCTTCGAGGTCCTGGTTGGTCAGAACCTTTTCTGGCGCGTACGCGCCTAGTGCCGTGATGCCGGCACGCAGCTTCTGTTCGGTCACGGTTGTTCGGTCACTGGTGCTGGACCCGATACCGGGCCTAGGCCTCCGGGAGGACCTGACGGTCCTTGTAGTATCCACACTCCGGGCATACCGTGTGGGAGGGCTTCATGATGTGGCACTGCCGGCACTCGACCAGTGTGGGGGCTAAGAGTGCGTGATGGCTACGTCTCTTGTCGCGCCGCGAGGCAGAGGTGCGCTTCTTGGGTACTGGGTGCTTGGCCATGGGGTACT